>CAYJIR010000005.1:84834-94061 GCA_964370295.1 uncultured Oscillospiraceae bacterium | reverse complement strand
TAATCGGTTTATATTGACTTTTTTTACAAAAAAATCTATAATAGTAGAAATAATTTCGGTGGTATCATACTAGGTTGATTCTATTAATACAGAGTGACATAGTGAGGTAATCATAACTAAAATGAAAAATATTATAAATAGAGTGGGTATGTTTTTTGTTTTTGGATTTATTTTGTTTAGCATCGATGCGTTTGCGTTTGTGCCGATAGAGTCTTCCCCTTCAGAAGAACCGAACGAAGAGGAAGTAGTAGCGCCGATTGTTTCTTTTGATACGGATAATGTGATTAGGGTGGGCTATTATCCAAACTATACAGAGTTTGTTAGCGATATTGATAGCCTAAACAACAAGGGCTATGGTGTTGATATTTTTAACAAAATACAAGAAATTAGCAATTTTGAGTTTGAGTATGTTCCTGTGGAAGGAGACCCCACAGTTGCATTGGATAACGGTGATATTGATTTGTTGGCTTTTCATACCAAGAGTTCGGAAAGAGAAGAAGAATATTTATTCTCTCAAATGCAATATGGAAAGGCTTATGTTTCCTTGATGACAGAGGACATGGATTTTTTGTATGCAGATTTTGACAGTATAGATGGAAAAACCGTGGCCACCTACGAGGATAATATTGGGAATGAGCGTCTTGATTTTCTTTGTGAAAATCTTGGGTTTACGGTGGAGTATATTTATGGTGATGCAAACGACTATATGGATATCGAGGCAGATTTTTATCTGGCATTTTCTTCTTTAGAAGGGGTGGAGGCTCTAAACAATGTTTTAGATGTGGGTGTTTACAGCCTTTTTTTGGTTTCCAACTATGATAATCGTGATATGATGGAACGAATTGATGCTGTTTTTTATGATATTGCCGTTACAGAGGGCAACTTCTTTTTGGAACTAGAAGAAAAATATATGGCTTCCAATGTGGAATTTACCCACAGAGGTTTGCTGCCCAGTGAGATTGCTATCTTACAGCAGCGGCCACTGGAAGTGGGGTATATAGCCGATTATAATCCCATCTGTTTTAGAAATGAACAGGGAGAGCCCGACGGTGCGATGGTGGAGACACTGGATTATTTTGCACAGCGTTATGGCTTTGAAGTGAATTATCACGCATACAGCCTAGATGATCCCCCCGAGGAGCACCAAGATTATGATATCTTACTTAGCTTATATGGCGAGGGTGGGCATGACTGGGAGTATTATGTCACCTCCGAGCCATATTATGACATCCCCCTATATGCACAAGTAAACCTAGATAGGTTGGGAACCATAGAAATCGAGGAGATACTCTCGCAAGAGATTTCTATTGGCATATTGCCTTATCAAACATTGGATTTGTCACCTTTACTGCAGCAGTATCCAAACATTGACTTCGTTTATTATCATGACTGGTATGAACTGCTCGACGATTTTGAAGCTGGCAAACTCGATATGCTGGTGTGCACAGAGAGCGCGACCACCTTTGCTAAATTGTATTTAGAAGATATGCACATGGTCAGTTTGCAATTAGATGTCGAGGTACCGATGCAATACTTTATCAATAAAGAGATTGCAGATGAATATGTGCCTGTTTTTAACGTGATGATAGATAGGATAGAAGACAGGGAGTATGAGGCAATATTGGAAGAAAATGCTAACGATTATTTGCCAAACACACAAATGGGGCTTTTGGAATATGTGGCAGAAAATTGGTATTATTTTGTTATTATGATGGTGGTGATTGCTGCATGTTTTGTGGGTATTTATGCGCATGGCCTTATCAAGAAAAAAATGGCTTTGCTGAATGCATATAACACAGATACACTAACCGGGCTGATGTCTTTTAATAAGTTTATAATAACATTAGAAGAGCTGATGTTAAAGGCACAGCCGAATGAATATGAAGTGATATCATTTGATGTGGATATGTTCAAAACTATCAATACGCATTTTAGCACAGATAGAGGAACGGCCATCATTGTGGCCATATCCGAGGCGCTTAAAAAAGCCTTTGAGGACACATCGGCTGTTTTGTGTCGAAGGTCGGCCGATCAGTTTTTAATTGTTAGACGCGTGGATGACGGTGGTACAATGCGGCAGATATATAATAATTATATCATGCCAGCCATCCATGAAAACGTTAGTGAAAAATACAATGTTTCGCTCTCGTTTGGGAATATGATTGTTGAGGACACAACGGAAAAAATATCTGCCATTATTGGGCAAGTCGATACGGCCAGAAAACATGGCAAAGACACGCATAAAACCACTTTTATTACGTTTGATAAAGATATGCGCAAGCAATATGAAGATAAAATTAATATCACTTTTAGAATGGAACAGGCTCTGAAAGATAAGGAATTTTTTGTTGAATATCAGCCCAAAATCGATTTTCGCACATTAAAGGTGGGCGGTTCGGAGGCCTTGGTAAGATGGCAGCCGAAACTTGGAGATAAGATATACCCAGACAGCTTTATACCTATATTCGAAGCAAACGGCTTTATCTCTTATCTGGATCTATATGTGCTAGATGAGGTGTGCCAATTTATAAAAGGAAAATGTAAATCGCTGAACATGTCTCGCATTTCTGTGAACTTATCGGCACATACCGTGCTGTCTAACAATATTGTTACCCGTATATCCGATATTGTGTCCTTGCATGGGATTTCGCCTGGGAAAATCGAGCTGGAACTTACCGAAAGTGCAATAGAAACAGACACCGCTAAATTTCTAGAGACCGTCAAACGGTTTAAGAAGCTGGGGTTCTTAATTTCTATCGATGATTTTGGCGCAGGGGTTTCTTCTTTAAATAGGCTTTCCGCAGTGGAGGCAGATGTGCTAAAATTAGATAAGGCATTTTTCGATATAAGAGAACAAGGCTCTAAAAGTGCAAGCGTGGTGGCGGATGTTATCACAATGGCAAACCACCTAAATATGAAGGTGGTTGCAGAGGGTGTAGAAACCTATGCGCAGGCGCTTTGGCTAAAAGAAATAGGCTGTGACTATGCACAGGGGTACTATTTTGAAAAACCCATGAGTGAAAGTGATTTTTTAGAGATACTCAAAACGGAAAAATCATACAATATACAATTATAAAGGAAAGTGGATCCCTTGCAAAGATGCAAATGGCCCAATTTAGAAAAATCGCAAATTTATATAGAATATCACGACAACGAATGGGCAGTGCCCTCACACGACGATGCCTATCTCTTTGAAATGTTTGTGCTAGAAAGTTTTCATTGTGGGTTATCATGGCTTTTGATCTTAAAAAAACGCGAAGCGTTTCGGATGGCTTTTGATGGATTTGATGCAAAAAAAATTGCACAATATGATGAAAACAAAATAGCTGAACTATTAGAAAACAAAGATATAGTACGCAATAAAGCGAAAATTTTAGCCACCATACAAAATGCCAAAGCATATTTGCAGGTGGTGGAAGAAATGGGAAGTTTTGCAAGTTATCTATGGGCTTTCAGTGGAGGGCATGTGGTGTATCATCCATTTGATGGAACAACAACACACAATGAATTATCAGATATGGTTTCGAAAGATTTAAAAAAACGTGGATTTCGTTTTATGGGTACAGTGACCTGTTTTTCTTATTTAGAGGCGGTTGGCATCATGAACAACCATGCCCCTTACTGCGAAAAATATACGGGGGATTTATAGGGGGTGCTTGCTTTTGGTCGAGCATGGCCAAAGTGGCTTTGTAAAAAACATTGTAAGGAGAAAAAATGGCGACGTCTCAAGAATATGTAGATTTTGTATGCGAGCAAATTCGTGATGTGGGTGATGTGAGATACAAAAAGATGTTTGGCGAATACATGGTGTATGTAAACGACAAACCTATTTTTTTGGTTTGTGACGCCTGTGTATACATTAAAAAAAGAGAAGAAGTGCAGGCCTTGCTGGGAGAGGCAGAGCTTGGTGTGCCATATGCAAATGCCAAAGAACATTTTATTTTAGACATCGAAAATACCGAGCTGGCAAAGGATGTAGCTTTGGTGCTGGAAGCTGTGGTGCCAATTCCCAAAAAGCGAAAAAAACAGGCAAAGTAGGCAGAACATTATATGTGCAAGAAAACCAATGCCATGCGAATTTTAGATGCAGAAGGGATTTTGTATCAAACCCATAGCCATGTGCCGGGAAAGACAAGTTCTGGTATAGAGGTAGCATCTCTTTTGCAAGTTTCATCGGCACGTCTTTTTAAAACACTGGTATCGCGCGGGAAAAGTGGAACGCTTTATGTGTTTGTAATCCCGGTGGAAAAATCGTTGCATTTAAAAATGGCGGCATCGGCCGTGGGGGAAAAATCTATAGAGCTGGTGTTGCAACGCGAACTCTTTCCTTTGACGGGTTATGTGCATGGGGGGTGCTCGCCAATTGGCATGAAAAAAGCACTGCCCACGGTTTTAGAGGCAAGTGCTTTAACATTCGAAACCATTTATTTTAGCGCCGGGAAACGTGGTACACACATTGAAATGAAACCGCAGGATTTGCAAAATTTGCTAAAATTAAGAGTGGCAATATTGTGCGAAAAATAAACATAGTGAGAGATAAACGATGGGTTTACCAGTCTATTTCTTCGGCGGAAAGTGGATTTTCCTGTGTTAGAATGGCACTGATGTGCCCGTTTTTCACTTTAATAACACGGTCGGCCATTTTGGTGATATTGCTGTTGTGTGTGATGACAATAACGGTGGTGCCGGTTTTTTTGCAGGTGTTGTGTAACAGGGAAAGTATTTGCACACCGGTGTTGTCGTCTAAAGCGCCGGTGGGCTCGTCGCATAAAAGCAGTTTTGGGTTTTTGGCAAGTGCTCTTGCAATGGCCACGCGTTGCTGCTCTCCGCCGGAAAGTTGTGCCGGAAAGTTATCCATGCGATGGGCTAGCCCCACATCGTGCAACACTTGTTTTACGTTGAGTGGGTTCTTGCTGATATCGCTGGCTAGCTCCACATTTTCGTGGGCGGTTAAGTTTTGTACCAGATTGTAAAATTGAAACACAAAACCAACGTCAAAACGACGATATGCAGTCAGTTGCTTTTGGGTGTAATCGGAAATAGAGGCACCGTCTATGAATACGCGACCATCTGTGGGCGAATCCATGCCTCCTAAGATATTTAAAATAGTAGTTTTGCCGGCGCCGGAAGGGCCAACCACAACACAAAATTCTCCCGGTTCCACAAAAAAATCGGCTTGGAGCAGAGCAGGGGTTTCCACTTCGCCGGTTTTGTAAATTTTTGACACAGCTTGAAATTCAATAAAGTGCGACATGGCTTTACCTCCGTTTACTTGTATAGGTATGAGTATATCATGGCAAAGCCAACATGTGCAAGCCACGTAAAACAAGGAGATATATATGTGGATAATTACAAGGCTTAAAATTGGCAATAAACGGGCTTTTTTTTCTGTTGGACCCATGGAATTGTTGCAGAATATAGAGAAATATGCTTCCATTAAAAAAGCAACCCAAGAAATGGGAATGTCTTATACCAAGGCAATTCGAATGATACATATTATGGAAGAGGAATTAGGCTTTGCCGTGGTGATATCTGAAAAAGGCGGTAATCAGCATGGAAATACCAAATTGACGAGCGAGGGAAAACAAGTACTGGTTGCCTTTGAAGAAATATATGACAATGTTTGCAAGTTTGCCCAAAAACAGCTAGACGAAAAGTTCCCATTTTTAGAAAAAGATACGAGCGATGCAAAATAGTGGGAAGGTTGTAGATAGAATGGCTGGGCATGGAATTTTTTTGTAACGGATGATGCAATGTTTTTTACAAGCCAAAAATGGGCTTGCTTTTTATTGATAATAACAGTATGATATATAATGCCTGCTGAATAAATTTCGCGGGGTTCATTTAGTCTTTTTGCAATAGGCGGTGGCCCAAAAAAGTAGATGAAGCAGCACGTTCAGGGGGCATAGCTTGGTGCACGCCACTGTATGTTCGCCCTTTAGCTGTAAAGACGAAAACGAAGGTGCAAGGTTTTTTTGCAAAACACGAAAAAACTTTGCGCTTTTTAAAACACAAAAGCGATAATGTTATCTATGTCGATTTTGCTTTGTCCGGTGGGCATGAAGATCGTGTTTGCAGGATATCTTTTGGTATTATACAGCACCACAGGACAACTCTATGGGTATAGAGGGTTTCCTTTGTGGTATGAAAATGCTTTACTATGTGGTTGAGGTGGCTTTGCATGATGCCTTTATGCAAGGCTTTTCCAAAAGGCCGAAAAAACCATGCAAACAAGGTGATGTTTGTCGTTTTGCCTGTTTTTCGCTTCACAGCGCATGTTTTGTGGGATATATTTTACGGTCTTTATACAGAAGCGTTGCAAAGCAGATTCTCTATAAGCGCCTCACAAACGGCTTTTTTGCTTTATGCGGATGGGGTTGCAGTGTTGAGAGACAGGCATCGTCGGTGCCATGCCTATTTACAAAGTGATATTGGTAGGTGTTATGAGGAAAATAATATTTTGGAAAGATCCGTGGCTTCAGTTTTCGCCGTCACAAGCCATTGCATTGAGTTTTGCCGCCATGATTTTTGTGGGCACGGTTTTGCTTGCGTTGCCCATAGCAAGCCAAGACAGGCAAAGCATTGGCTTGTTGGATGCTTTTTTCACGGCTGTTTCGGCAAATTGTGTAACGGGTCTTGTTGTGGCAAATACTTTGACACAATGGTCTTTGTTTGGGAAAGTTGTAATTTTGATACTCATTCAACTGGGTGGTCTTGGTTTTTTTACTGTGATGACCATTGGGCTGATTTTTTTGCGCAGGAATATATCGCTGGAAAGAAGAATTTTAATACAGGCCTCGTTTAATCAGGATAATGTGGGTGGCATGCTTCGTTTGACGAAGAACATCATTAAAATAACCTTGTTGGTAGAGAGCATCGGGGCATTGTTGCTTAGTTTGGGGTTCTATTTTTCTGCCCCCGGCAAAAGTTTGCCACAGGCGGTAGGGATGGGGGTTTTCCACGCGGTATCCGCTTTTTGTAATGCAGGGTTTGATATAATTGGTGCGGATAGTCTCGTGCCCTATCAAGGAAATTACTATATAAATGCTGTTCTTATAATTTTGATCGTTTCCGGTGGTTTGGGTTTTGTTGTTTTTGGTGATGTGATTGGATTGAAAAAACGCAGTAAAGAACAAAAAATACCAATGCGCTGGGTTTATTTATCTTTGCACAGCAAATTGGCTGTGGTAAGCACTGCTGTTTTGATTTTGCTTGGCATGGGTTTGTTTTTGATGTTTGAGTGGAATAACCCCGGTACCTTGGAACCTATGAATATTCCGCAAAAATTGCAAGCAGCACTTTTTCAATCTGTAACTTTGCGCACCAGTGGTTTTGCCGGCATAGACCAAGGCTCTTTAAACGAACCATCACAGCTGATAAGCAGTGTGTTTATGCTCATTGGGGGCTCTCCCTCCGGCACGGCGGGTGGCATTAAAACGGTGACAATCAGTGTGGTGTTTTGTGCCATGGCCTCTGTGCTACGTGGACGTAAACAGATAGAGGCTTTTGGGCGTTCCATCCCGCTGGATTTGTTACAAAAGGCATTAACGGTATCCGTGGCCTTGGTGATGCTGGCATTGCTTGCCACCATTATTCTACACTATACAGAAATGAATTCGCCGTTTCCGCATACCATACTCGACCTGTGGTTTGAAACCACTTCAGCAGCGGGCACAGTGGGGCTTACCACAGGCATCACGCCCTACTTGTCTTCGGCGGGTAAAATAGTGGTGGCCTTGTGTATGTTTGTGGGAAGAATTGGGCCAATTACAGCGCTGGTTGCTTTGCATATGCATTTGAACCATAGCACGCAAGGCATGGAATATCCAAAAGAACGCGTGATTATGGGATAGAAAGGAAAGTGGTTTATGAAAGATAATAAAAATGTGGCAACACAATTTGCCGTGTTGGGGCTTAGTGGGTTTGGCCAAAGCGTGGTGCGCTCTTTGGCAGAATATGGGGTATATATCCTTGCGTGCGATACAACAGAGGAGAAGCTGCATGCGGTGACCGGCTACGCCACCCATATGGTGAAAGTGGATGCTACCGACGAGGAAGCCATGGGGAAATTAGGGCTTGGAAATTTTGATGCAGTTATCATTGCTATGGGCGAAACGGATTTAGATGCATCTATCATGGCAACAATGACCGCCAAAGAATGCGGTGCGAAACACATAGTGGTGAAGGGCTATAGCCTGCGCGAGAAAAAGTTGCTGGAAAGCATAGGGGCCCACTATGTGGTGATACCCGAGCAGGAAATGGGCATTAAACTGGCGCATCGTTTGGTGCGGCCCAATGTGTTGGATGTTTTAGAAGATTCAGAGAGCTATCAAATATCCGAAATGCTTCCCATGGCAGAATGGGTGGGGAAATCGGTGAAAGAATCGGATATAAGAAATCGATACCAAACGTCTGTTTTGGCGATTATTCGTCAAAATAAGAGGATTTTTCCGGTGAAACCGAATGAAATTATTGAAGCGGACGATGTTCTTATTGCCTTGTCAGATGGCCAATAGAGCGGTGCTTTTGTTTCAGGCCGTCAATAAAGCACCAATTGCGTCGTCAGGCTGCAAAATGCCGCTGCAGAACCTATCAACTATATGCGCCTTTTTGCGGCATGTTTTGCAAGCTCCGCAGAGCGAGTCCAGCGCGCCAACCGCCGAAGGCGGCACTTGGGCGAGTCGGGCTCCTAGCACTGGGCACTTTCTTTCCGCCCTGTATTTTTTGACACGCTGACACATGCCAACTGTAGGCATGTGTTTTTTTGTGGAGAGGCACAAAGAAAATGTGAAGATTTGATTAAAAATGAACGACTGCGGTTGTGTTGTGTGCTTTGATACGGTATACTGTCAAAAGGTGTAAAATGTATTAGGGAAGGGGGCGAGCACAGACATGGACGACAAAAGAATGCCACAGCAAGGTGAAGAGCAAAAACCAATGCGGCAAGCCGGTCGGATACGGCGCCGCAATACATCGATACAGGAAATAGAGCATAGCGAATCGCAAGGGCAAAATATATCCTACGGTGAAAGTGTGTCGCAGAGCGCGCCCCCTACTATACCGTCTCCATCGGTGTGGGAGCTGGGCGGCGAAAACGCAAGCGCCAGGCCACCACAGAACACGACTGCACCGCCATCGGTGTGGGAGCTGGGCGGCGAAAATGCAAGCGCTGTGCCCCCACAGAACACGACTGCACCGCCATCGGTGTGGGAGCTGGGCGGCGAAAA
>CAYJIR010000005.1:32698-84734 GCA_964370295.1 uncultured Oscillospiraceae bacterium | reverse complement strand
TGCCCCCACAGAACACGACTGCACCGCCATCGGTGTGGGAGCTGGGCGGCGAAAACGCAAGCGCCGTGCCACCACAGAACACGACTGCACCGCCTTCTGTGTGGGAGTTGGCAGTTGAGGGAAAAGCAAACACAGATTTTGCAAATACCGCAGTGACAGTGGATGGGAAAAAGCAAAAAAAACATAATAATAGAAAACAAAAACCCAAAAGACAGAATATACTGCTTAAGTTTTGGAAGGCTTTTGGCGAAAAATGCAAAAATGTGAAAGAGGGGTTTCGCGCAAAAACACGCAGGGGTAAAGTTTTTTTTGTGGCAAAAACAATGCTGGTGTGTTTTTTGGCTTTGGCTATAGGCGGTATGGGGGCTGTGTGGGGATATTGGCAGTATAGCACCAGAAATGATGATTTATTTCTGGATTTACATCAAATACCCTACAACGAAGAGACCATCTTGTACTATACAGATGTACAGACAGGAGAAAGTCAGGTATATGCTGTGTTGCAAAACACGCAGGAAAAAGAGTATGTAAGTGGAGATTTGATACCGCAGAATTTGAAAAATGCTTTTGTGGCTGTGGAAGATCAAGCGTTTTATGAGCACAGCGGTGTAGACTTGATGCGCACGGTTTATGTAAGTATCAATGAGTTGAAGTATTTGTTAACGGGCAGTTTTATTGGAGGGGACGATGGCCTGCGCCAAGGGGCATCCACCATCAATCAACAGCTTGTTAAAAATCTATTGCGTGATGACGAGGATAGCGGTTTGGATGGTTATCTACGGAAACTGCGGGAAATATATCGCGCTTGGGTGATGGACGATAGCTATACAAAAGACGAAATCCTCACAGCTTATTTGAATACCATCAGTTTCACAGGCAACACGGCAGGGGTGCAAGCGGAAAGCCAAAAATTGTTTGGAAAGAATGTGGAAGATTTAAGCTTGGCCGAGTGCGCCAGTTTGGCTACCATTGTGAGAAGCCCGGCAAGCTACAACCCACACACAAACCCCGAGAGACACTTAGATCGTCGAGATTATATTTTGGGGCAGATGCTGGAAGAGGGTTATATCACCGAGGTAGAATATAACGAAGCATTGGCAACACCGCTGCAACTGATGGCCCTTGAGGAGTCTGTGCGTGAAACGGAAGTGACAAGTTATTTTACGGATGCGGTTATCGATGAGTTGATGGAACAATTGGTGGCGGAACGTGGTTTGACACGTGGAGAGGCAAGCCATCTTTTGTACAATGGAGGCCTGCGTATACACACCACAGTGGTGCCGGAATTGCAAGAGGCCATGGAGTATGAAATGGAAAATGCCGTTAGTTATCCAAGACCTTCGCACACGGTGCAAGGGCCATTACAGGATGATGAGGGTAACGCGATTTTGGACGAAAACGGCGACGAAGTGATAGGGGATGTGCAAGAATATGCCCAAGCTGCCATGATAAGCCTAGATTATGAGGGCGGCATTTGTGCTGTGGTGGGTGGTCTTGGCGAAAAAGAGATAAGCCGCGGATTTAACCGAGGCACCGACGCCGTGCGACAGGTGGGCAGCACGATGAAGGGGATTGCGCCTTACCCGTTGGCCATAGAAGACGAAGATATCACATGGTCATCTGCTTTTTTGGATGCAGCGGTAAGCGAAGAAGAAAATGAAGAAACAGGCCAAAACGAACCATGGCCGTCTAATGTAGACAATGTGTACACGGAAGAAGAAATTATGGTGCCGCAGGCCTTTGCGGTTAGCGTTAATACCGTGGCAGTACGTGTGGGGGAAGAGGTGGGAACGCGCCGCATGTATAATTTTGTCAGCAATGATTTGGGCATAGAGAGTTTTGTGCCCGAAGATAGAGACCTTGGGCCGCTTGTTTTGGGCAGCAGCACCTATGGGATTACGCCACTGGACATGGCACGTGCCTATGCCATGTTTGGCAATGGCGGCCATGTGGTAGAAGCACACAGCTACACAGCAGTAACCAAGGGGACGGGAGAAACTATTTTACAAAATGAGCCACAAGCTCAGCAGGTATTAAGCGAGAACACGGCCTATATTATGAACCGTCTGTTGTCCGAGGTGATGCAAGGTGTGGGCACGGCGGCAGGTAAGCGCGTGCCGGGCGAGATGGACAGTGTGGGGAAAACCGGCACCACCAGTGATAATAGAGACCATTGGTTTATTGGCCTCACACCCTATTATGTTACCGCTAGCTGGTATGGATATGACGACAACACACCGCTTATTGTGAATAATAGTGCCCATCCACCCACATTGGCATGGCGCAATGTGATGAGTGAAGCGCAGCAGGGGCTGCCTTATGACGAATTCCCGGTTAGTGCACAGGTGCAGGAATTGGCCTATTGCACCGAAAGCGGAGCCCTTGCCGGGGTGGCTTGCCCCGCTGCCACGGGGTATTATGCGCCCGATAACATGCCACAGGCCGAGTGTCCTTTGCATGGCTAAGATGCACAAAATTACCTCTTGCAAAAGACAACAGAACATGGTAAGCTAAATATAACAACTGAATATTGATGTCTTCAGGGCAGGGTGAAATTCCCGACCGGCGGTGATAGTCCGCGAACATTGTTGCAAAGCAATGCCGAATTGGTGCAAATCCAATACCGACAGTACAGTCTGGATGGAAGAAGATACAAGCGAAACCGGGGTGGTTTTGCTTGCCGATACACCTAGAAGTCCATCAGCTTTTCAGGTGTATTATTTTTTTTAGGAGTGATTGAAATGGCAAGAGAACAAACCCGAAAAATGGTTACCTTGGCGGTGCTTGCGGCCATTGCCCTGGTGGTAACCTTGGTGGCGCGAATTTCGTTTGTACCCGCAGCATCCTATCTAAAGTACGACCCGAAAGATGTTATACTTTTGACATCCGGTTTTTTATACGGTCCATGGGCGGCGTTTGCCATTTCGGTGGTGGTGGCATCGGTAGAAATGGTCACGGTGAGCGAATCGGGTATTATTGGCCTTGTGATGAGTGTGGTTGCCTCTTTTTCTTTTGTGTGCCCGGCTGTTTTGTTATATCGAAAGAAGAATACAACGACGAGATTGTTTGCGGGGCTTGCCCTTGGCACATTGTGCATGACAGGCATGATGCTATTATGGAATTATTTTTTAACGCCCATCTACACCGGCATGCCACGCGAGGCCGTGGCGGCCATGTTATTGCCCGTATTTTTGCCGTTTAACCTGATAAAAGGGGCATTGAATGCGGCTTTGGCCTTGCTACTATACAAACCGCTGTTTGCGGCGTTATCGCGCAGTGGATACTTGCCAAAGGACGCATTGCCGGCAAGCGGCAAGATAACGCTGGAGAAAAGAAAACGCAGTGTTGCGCCGTCTATCGTGGCGGTGGTGGTGCTTCTTTGCAGTGTAAGCGGCATTTTAATTTGGCAAACCGTGGCATAAGGGTGCAGGGTATATTTGTACAAATCGATAGAATGCAATAAAAAATGCAGTTTTAACAAACACAAAATTAAATTTGATAAATTCAAATTTAATTCAGATAAACCTTGACAAGTGCTGAATTATTTGATAAAATAGTCGTGCGTCTGAAAATTGTGAGACGCACGCTATTTATGTGGGGGTGTAGCTCACCTGGGAGAGCGCTTGACTGGCAGTCAAGAGGTAAGGGGTTCGATCCCCCTCATCTCCACCAGAAAAACCATCAACTTATGTTGGTGGTTTTTTGTTATATCGATATATTTTTGCTGCAAAATATATTCTTGCTTAAACTCATAACTTAAAAATCTCAATAAAAAATGTCGCCGTACCTAATGCGTACGTAGTGGGATAAAATTGTTTTTGGATAGCTTGAGGGATAGCTGTCGTAAAAAAATTAAACTGCCCCTATTTTGCATCGAAAATGGGGCAGTTCAGGGTATTTATCAAAAGGGAACAAACACCGATTTTTAGTGCCTAGGTAAGCGCACTTTTACTAGGGCTTTGTGGAAATGCTGCAAAGCCTTTTTTTTCGTTTATCATGGGTTTACTCGGCGGGGAAGATTTCCAGGCACTGTAGCAGTAGGCTGCACTGCATTCCCATTTTCATCGGTTACAGTGCCTGCCGAAATATTAAACTCACCACCAACATCCAGCTCGCTGTCTCCACCTGCATAAACTGCATTTACATCAATCACAATTTCGCCTCCATCAATGGTTAAATCTCCATTGGAATCGATGCCGTCGCCTTGTGAAGTAAGATAGATGGTTCCATTTGTAATGTGCACAAATCCGGTGTCGCTGCTCGCGTTTATTGCATCATCTAAAACGGCTACATGCATTTCGCCGCCATTGATTGTAACTGTGGCACCTTCTAGTCCTTCATAGGCATTTTTAACCCTTAGTTCGATGTCGTTGATAAGCAAATCAGTTTCTGCGTGAAGCGCGTCATCTCCGGATATAATTTCGTATACTCCGCCGTTTATTGTTAAACTATCGTCTGCGTGCACAGCATCCTCATAAGAGGAGATATTAAAGGTGCCTCCGTTTAACACCAGATGTAAACCTTTTATACCTTTCATGCTTTCTTCTAGCAAACTGCTGGGCTGCACAACGCCGGCAGATCCTTCACCCCTTGTAATATCATTTAAAACCTCCACAAATCCGCCACCGGAAGTAAGCATAAAGTTTCCATCTTCAATTTGCACGGTTTGTTCTGCGCTGATGGCATCATTGTTAGCATCAATGATGAACTCTCCGTTTGCTATGAGGATATTCCCAAGGGTGCTATCTTCGCTGTTGGAGGACTTAAGCCCATCATTTCCACATTTCACCGTAATAGTTGCATCGCGAATGGCCAATAAATCCTTACCCACAATGCCATCTTCGATGGCATTTACCAAGATGGTACCCCCCTCAATGATAAGATCGTCCCGACTGTTGATTCCATCCTGATAAAGCGTGCTAAGCTCTAAGCTACCGTTTCCGGTTATAGTGGTATCGGCTCTTGAATAAATGGCCGACGAAGGAAATTCTTCGTCACTGGTTGTGATGGCTCCTTGTGATACCGTGTTTGTGGTTCCCTCTTGAAGCACCAACACAAAATGCTCAGCCTCCATGACATGAAGGGGCGTTCCCTGTATGTTTTCAATATTTGCGTTGTTTAATATGAGATATACAGGGTCTTCGTCTATGTTTTTGTCAACATTCACCGTGACACTTGTATAATCTCCCGATAATTCATAAGTGCCACTTTCCTCAATTAAAACATCTGTGTCTTGCAGCAAAACGGTAGCATCACCATCCATGTTTTCTGTGATGGAACTTGCAAAACCCGATATCGAAGTTTGGTTTAGTGCACTGGTACTTTTTATATCGATTCCACTTGTTTCGCCAAAGAACATTTCATTACAGCCAGTAAATATAAAAAGCATCATGGCTAGCGCAATGACAATATATTTTTTCATTTTGCAGTGTCTCCTGTGAAATTTTTAAGATAGAGTTTTTTTATAAATAGGTGTAGGCCTGCAACTAAAATCATAACAAGCCCCAGTATTGTTAATGCGGTTTGATAGGGCGAAGCGGTGCCCGCAATATCAAATATTCCATGCAATAGAGAGCTTAGTATCAGCGCGGCAACGCCTGTGTGGTATAAATGGCTTGCAAGAAAAAGGGGTTTTTCTTTTGAAAAAAACATGCACAGTGTGCCGGTTCCAACACCCAAACACAAAGGGTATAAAAATAAGTAGGTCATATGTGGCGAGTGAACCCCGTGCGAAAATTGGGCGTAAATAAAGGAAAACATCAAACACAGAAAAGTGACAAGCAAATAGGGAAGAACCCTTTTGAAAAAGTAAAGTTTTCGCACGCTTTTATGATTCTCCGATGTAGACAATGTCACTCACGCTCCTTTCTTGTACGTCTCGCCCGTTTGTAGTGGGATTATTTACAACTTCTCCCATAAAAACCATGGTAGAGGAACCACCGCCATCTAAATTGTAGGCCACATCACAATCGTAAGCATCGAGAACCTCGGCCATCTCCTGTAGCGATAATCCCTCGTTTTCTTCGGTTCTGCCGTCGGCCACCATAAAAATATAGTGGCCGGAATCTATCATGCCAACGGCTGTTCTGGGGTTGCTTGGGTCTTCGCGGTCCACTTGGCTGTTTTCATCTACCAGAATGTTGCCATCTGCTATCAAGCCCGGGCCAAACGAAAAAATTTGCATGGCACCCATTTCCGCCAATTCCTGCGCGGAAATGTTTTGCTCTTCTATAATTTCCCAGCTTCCATCCTGATAGATTACCAAATCATCATTTCCGTTATCTGCTTGTATATCACGGTATAAATAGCCATTTCGCATGACATAGCCACTATCTCTAAACCCATAGTAATCACCGTTGATAGCAAGAATTGCATTATGTTCCTCGGCAATGACAGAGGTTTTTTCCTTCACATTTGTGCCAAAAGAATTTTCTGCCAGCCCTGTTTTTAAAAAAGAACTATCAGAAACAATGATCTCGGCGATATAGATATCTGTATTGTATTGGCGAATGGTTTCCAGGGTGATTTGTATGTTTTCGCTGGTATAGCTTGTGTCTGTGATGATGGGGGATTGGATGGTTTCCGTTGCTTGTTCGGATGTTGCTTCTGTAGCATTGCTTGGCTCAGAAGGAGCACTGCTTGATACAGAAGTGTCAGCGTTTTCCATAAGTACTATATTTTGTGGCATCACAAAGCGGTTTAATAAAGTGAATGCCACATAAGCAGTAAGAAATAAAGTGGCACAAACTTTCCATATTTTAGAAGCTTTCGACATATAGAAGCACCTCTTGCGTTTACAGGGAATTGATGAGGAACTCTTGCTTCGTAATGATGATTTCAAGGTTTCCATTTCGTGTACGAAGCTCATCTATCAATAATTTTTCCTGTGTTTCATCTTTAAGTTCGATTTCATAACTCAGCTTAAATAAACTACCCATATTTGTTGTTTTGGAGGCCATTAAATTTGCCGAGTGCGTGTATTCTGATAGAATATCATCAAAAACATTGCTGTAGTTCATATGTTCCGGAATGGTGATGTGAAGTGTGCGATTTAAGTTTTTTTGTTCTCCAAAATTGATGGCATTCAGCAAAAGAGCAAATACACAGGCTATAATAGAAAAAAGCACGGCAAAGGCGATATACCCCATTCCAATGGTAAGCCCTGTGCACATAGCCGTAAAAATAGCACCAATTTCTTTTGCTGTGCCTGGCACCGAGCGAAAACGCACCAGACTAAAAGCACCCGCCACGGCAACGCCGGCGCCGATATTTCCGTTTACCATAATAATAACCATAGAAATGGCAAGAGGAAGCAGTGCCAAGGTGCACAAGAAGCCTTTTGTGCATCGTGTTTTATAAGAGTACATTTTGGCCATAAAAATCCCTAAAAAAATGGCCGATACCATACATAAGAAAAAATCGCCAAGTGTTAAATTTAGGGTGGTTGTCGATTCGAAAATTCCTGCAAATACTTCGTTAAGCATACTTGCGCTCCTTGAGTTCTTTTACAAATTTAGGCAGAATAAACAGGTTGTAAGCGGTGCCATACTTAGAAAAAGATGTTTTATACAGTCGATTTTGGTTGAGGAAATCAAGAAACCAAAACGGCAGGCCTTCCACCGTTTTTACTTCCAGCAAAATGGTGTTATCATCGACGATTTTTTTGTCGATATCATGGTCAAACAGCGAGAGATGGCTGTCTCTCATTTTGATATTAAAATCAAAGGTCATCCTAAAGTGTTCATCGTTTGGGCAAAAGTATGCCTCGCGTTCGTAAGAAAGGTATACTTTTGGAATAAGCCCCTTATAAATTTGTTGAAAATATTTCACTTCTTTTCCAATTTGGCATAGTTCTTCGTGCGCTTGTTCATCGCATAGATAAGACAAAGCATTTCCTTGTGAATAGGGGATTCTTCTTTTGTAAACCACACCGTCGAACTTTTTCTTTAGTTCAATAAAGGCAAGGCCGTTTTCTTGTGGTTCACCATAAACACGAAGCCTTAGTTTTTCTTTATATCGTGGTTTTTCTAGGGAATGTCGGATGATTTTATAATCGTTTGTGTCGAAATATATGTTGGAGATTTTATGCTTTCCATAGCTGTCTAAGTGCATATGCTCTTTCATACACGTGCATAAGTGGGTGTATTGTGTGTGGCTGAGTATATATTTTAATTCGAATCGTTTAAACGTATTTTGCATTGCTAAAGCTTTCCTTTCTCATTGTTGGCTCCCTATTTTTTGGGCAAAGCCTCCCATTGGTTTTAGCTAGATAAGTGCATACAATTCAAATAAAAATTTGCGTGTTGCTATCCGCTTGGGTATGGTTTAGTATTGTATAAAAATTTGATAGACTTGTGAGGCGGAAGGTTTTTCATATTAATTTCTCATTTTAAGTGCTCAAAATACAATAAAAGAATATGGGGGATGGTTGCCGCACAGGGGTGCAAGCTAGCATGTGGCAAAGGGTCTCTTGGCTACTTTCATCACAAACACCTATTCAGTGACACAAAAGGGAAATCGTGTTGTCAAACCCGATTTAGACTGTTAAAAAGCCACGGTTTTCAAGGATGAAAACCGTGGCTTTAAATAAGTGACAACGTATTCAAATTCTCTAAAACTGAACCCCAGGGTATTTTATACGTTTTTAGGCAAAACTGATTTACGATGTTTCTTTTGCATTTTTTTCATTGAATACATGCGTTGATCGCCAAGGGAGATAACCTCTGCCAAAGAGGTTTGGCTATCATTTCCGGAAAATACAATTCCATAGCTTATTGAGGTGGGATATGGTTTGTTATGCAGGGTAGAAATACGCTCTACAGTGCTGTAACAACGAACCACTTTGGCGTTTACCGTGATCTCCTCTGTGTAAGAGCCCACCACCAGTATTTCGTCTCCACCGTAACGGCCAACCGAATCTTCTGCAAATGAGGCTTGCACAATTTCTGCCGCTTGCGTGATATAGAAATCGCCCTCATTGTGTCCAAATGTATCATTGGCATATTTGAGCCCATCTATATCTAAAAACACAAGAAAAAATTGTTCTTTATTCGAAATCTTTTTTTCAAGAATTGACACGATGGTTTCACGGTCCAGCAGGCCGGTTAGCATATCTCTTTCAGCTTCTTGTTTTAGCTTGCTTACAAGCTGACGCTGTGTTCTATTGCGCGCCTGTGTTTCTTCCACCGTATGGGCCATAAGCCTTAAACGCGCCAATTGATAGGCATAGATCATGAACCCCGCAAAAGAAATTATAAAAGAAATTCCGGCAAAAGCATAGAAATACAAAAGTCCATTCCCGCCGTCTGTCGCCGTAAACGTGCTATCGATTACAATGACTCCCAAATTGATGATGGCAAATATGCCCGTTAAAAATCGAATGTTCTTTTTGTCGGACAAGATGGTGTCTAGATAAATTTTTGAAAGGGTTTTTCTGGCAAGGGTAATGGTGTTTATGGAAAGCCCGCTGGCAATCATCATCACAACAATTTGTAGAAATTCCCGGCGCATCATTTCTTCAACCGTTCCGCCTACAAAAAGGGTTATGGTGCCAATCAATGCAAGGCGTTTGGCCAAAAGATTCAACGAAAAAGTAAGCGCTATATATAATGCGTTTTGAAAATTTAAACGGAAAATCATAAGGAACTCTGCCAGCAATAAACAGATAAACAAAAAAGATATAACGGCTTCGTATTTCGTGTTATACAAGCGGATGCTTAAAATCCAAAAGGCAAGATTAATTGCATAGCTAAGCAAGCACCATGGCACTTGATTCTTACTGTAGTTAAAAATATGAGCTGCATATGAAAAGAACACAACATGATAAATTCCATAAATAAGGGCCAAAAGAATGTACCAAACCAACATAATCTACATCACCCTCTCCTTAGGAATAAAATTGCTTCTTATTTATGCGCATTTCTTCATCTGCTCTAGATAAAATATAGTCAACACCTTTTGATTGTATCGAGCTGTCTGCATAAAGCGCACCGACACTTGCCGATACAGAAAACTCTTCCTCTTGTGTTTCTTTTTCAAGGCAGATATTGATGCGGGTTAATATTTTTTCGGCAGTATCAGGGGTTTCGCTGGTAAGCACTACCACAAATTCGTCACCACCCACACGTGCCACGGCATCCTGCTCTCTTACCACGGTGGATAAAACATGGGCTACCCGGCCAATAAGCCGGTCTCCTGCAGCATGCCCATGGTAATCATTGGTTGCTTTTAAAGCATTGATATCAACAAATAAAACGGTAAAACCATCGTTTTTGTTTTCAATCAACTCTTCTAAAAAAGAAATAATATAACGGCGGTTGTAAAGCCCGGTAAGCGCATCTCGCTCCATTTTTTCGTTCAGCACTGCTTTTGTGTCTTCAAGCCGTTGCGTTTCATGCACAAGTGCAGCAGACTGTTTTTGGTAATACGTGGAATTTAATAAGGTGCAACTGTAGCCAAAAAGATAGTAGAACGACACAAGAACAAAGGCCGAGGTGAAAATGGCAAGCAGCAGTTGCGCATCATATTGTATGTCGCCAAAAATGGTGGCAACAAAAACAGATTCGAACAGAACAATACCCAAAACCGATACAAGCAAAAGAAAAGAATATTTACCTGTATCGGTTACATGCCGAATGGCAAGGGTGCTAAAAAACTTTTTAACAATTGGCATTATTATATACGGCAAAATGAAACAAATGCAGAAAATAACGATGCCACGATATTGTGCGCTTTGGAAAATATCGGCCGGAGCAACGCTGGTAAGACGCCCTGCGATGGCAACAACTGGCAAAGTGATGGCGGCAATGTTCATGGCGAAAATAGATGAGCCACAAAAAACTTGAAGCCAACGGGCTTTTGTAAGCAGTTTAAACTCAATGGCCAATACAATGACTATGATTCCATAAATATAGGCATGACGAACAGGCAAGTCAATGCATATAATCAACAATAAGCAATTGACAAGTGCGAAAAAGTATAATTTTATGGCATGGATTCTTGCGTCCGTAAGAATTTCCCCGGCATATTTAAAAATTTCTAACTGATAGATAAAAAACATACCTAAGGCCATAAGATCCGGAAAATAAATTGACATAGTTCTCTTCCTCTATATATTCTTACTATGAATTATAACATATTATTATGTCCTAACGCAAACAATGTTTGTTTTTGGCACCTATACAATAGCGAGCTTATCCTATGTGTCGTAAAATTATTTTTATTCTTTTAGAAAATCATAAGCCATGGTGCTTATTTTCCATCTGCAATTTCAATGGTCACTTCCACCAAATCACCAATATCTTTGCCGATTTTTGTTCTTATCGCCTTTAGGATGCCAAGAACGTAGCAAGTGCTGCCGTCTTCGTTTTTAAAGCCCATATTGACGATGCTGCCGCTGTATGGCTCGCCGTCAAAGCTTGCGTTTACTTTAAGTCGACCCTTGCCAAATTCTTTTCTTATGTCAAAAGGCACGGGCACAAAGGCACCGCCGCCCTCGCTCTTGTGAATGGTCGCTGTAAATTGAATCATGAGAACACCTCTCAAATCTTTTTGATATACGGGTGGATATTATGAAAATACCATAGATGGGTTTGTGTGCAAGTTTTAAAATTGGCACAAACGATGCGTTTTCTTTTGTATCCATCATTATGCTTTTCATAGTATAGCACCCATTTTTAGAATAATGAAGAATTCAATTTAATATAAAAGCAAAAACTGCGATAAAAAATATGGTTTTGTTTTCTGAACATCAAAAATTACGCGCCTAAACATCAAGGCGAAAATTGGATGGGAGAAAGACCTATAGTAGCCAATATAGAAGAGAGCGATTGTGTTTGTTTGGATATCGAATGTGTGTTAAAAAACTTGACTATATAATTACATCATGATATAGTTATATAGAGGTGATGATGATGGAAAAAAAATTATGTTGCAGTACGCCGGAAAATGTTAGAAAATTAATTGATAGCGAAGATGTATCAGAAAATTTATCTTTCTTTTTTAAAACATTTAGCGAGCCCATCCGTATTAAAATATTGTTTGCGATGCTGCACAACGAAATATGTGTAAAAGACTTGGCGATCCTGTTGGATGTTTCCCAGCCCAGGGTGTCCAATCAGCTAAAATTGCTAAAATTAAATCATATAGTCAAAGCGAGAAAAGATAAAAACAACATTTTTTACAGCCTAGACGATGTTCATATCCAAGAGATATTGAACATGGGGTTAAGCCATATTAATCATAGTTTTGGAGGGGCATAATGTTTTTACATAATTTATGGGAATTGTTTGTTGACATGTCTTTTTATATATCCATCGGGTTGTTGTTTACCGGGATACTGCATGCGTTTGTTAAAAAAGATGTGATTTTAAAACACATTGGCAAACAAAATACTTCCTCGGTGGTTAAAGCCTCGGTTTTGGGTGTGCCACTGCCACTGTGTTCTTGTGGTGTTGTTCCCACCGCCATATACCTTGGGAAAAGTGGTGGGTCTAAAGGGGCTGTGGTCAGCTTTTTAACATCCACGCCACAAACCGGCGTGGACAGCATCGTGGCAACTTACGGGCTTATGGGGCCATTGTTTGCCGTTTATAGGGCGCTGGCGGCTTTTGCCTCCGGCATTGTTTCCGGCATTGCCACAAATATTTTTTGCAAAAATGACGAGAAAATACACACAGATTTGCCGGAAAGTTGCTCTTGTGCTTGTGAAGGCGAAAGCTGTGCTTCAGCTACAAAAACACAGGAAGAGGACCCCTCGTTCACCGCAAAGCTAAAAAGTGTTTTCAGCTATGGTTTTGGCGAATTTTTAGATGAAATTGCACTGCATTTTGTAATTGGTTTGATAATAGCAGCACTTATTAGCACCGTAATACCGGAACAATGGCTGGCAAGTTTTACAAACCCAATCATAAGCATGGTGATTATGCTTATCATAGGCATTCCAATGTATATCTGTTCCACCGCCTCTATTCCCATTGCGCTGTCTTTAATTATGAAAGGCCTATCCCCGGGTGCGGCGTTTGTGTTTTTATTTGCAGGGCCAATCACCAACATTGCATCATTAACCATACTATATAAAGCCTTGGGCAAAAAAGTGGTTGCTATCTATTTGGCTTGTGCTGCGGTTTGTTCTATATTGTTTGGTTTACTGCTGGATTATATCATCCAAATAAGTAACTATAGCGGGCTAAACGAAATAATTGCAAGCGCAAGCGAAGATGGGCACCCTGTGTATATGACGGTGGTGGCGGTAGGGTTTGCCATTTTGCTGGCAATAAGCTTGACAAAGAGGTTTTGCAAAAAGTTCCGAAAAATTCCCCCACAAAGTTCTTGTTGTTCGCATTCACAGGGAGAGTAAAAGGGGAAGGTCAGGTGCTGTTAAGAATTCATGGCCACGGGGCAAACCTCAGGTGTTTGCTCGGCAGCGAAGAATTGTCTTGCAAGGATAATTTGCGGATGAATCTTGACAGCGCTGTTTTTAGGCCCGGAAAAAATGCATGTGCCAAAGAGGCCCAACGCGGTGATAAAATGAAAATATGGGCACCCAAAGTTTCAATAGAAGTTTTGGGTGCCCATATTGGCGGGAATATTTGCTGGCTGAAAAAGGTGCACGTTGGTTCTGCTGTAACTCTTGCGGCCATGCCATGGCCGTATAAACATGCTATCAGCCGGGGGCATAGGAGGGGGTATTAAAGGATTCTGCAGTGTAAAATTCTGAGCTTGTATCATAAAATTCTTCGCTGAAATTTCCGTTTGCATCGGTCATTTCCACAATATAGCCACTGCCACTTTGTGTTAAGGAGAGCGTATTTGCACTGTATAATGTCATGTCGTAAAATTCGGCGACGGTGTCATCTTCAAACTCAAGCATTAAGTCATAGGACACATTGTCCTCTATGGCAAGGGTTATGCTATCATCGGCAAATAAGGTTTCGTTTAAATGGTTGTCGCCCCAGCTTGGGTCATCACTGGGGCTCATGTAAAGGCGTGGCACATTTGCAGTGAGCCCGTTTTCAAAATTGATATACGCACCTTCTTCTTGCTCGATTTCGGGGGCAATGGTTTCGGAATCAGACGTCAATTCGGCAAATAAATCTCCATTTGCATTGTAATGCTCAATGGTTCCGCCGTTTTTATCGGTGAACACCAGGGTTTCATTCGCTTCTAAAACAAGATTTTTAAATTCATATACTTTTCCGGCCTCGCTGTGCAAACGAAAGTCGTAGAGGCCGCTTGTGGTAGGCATTACAAGGGAAACCTCTTCAAATCCGCCTAAAACTTTGTTGCCAAATAAATCCTCGCTCCATGCATCGGAACCGCTTTTGGCTATATAGGCATATGAAATGGTCTCTTTGCTTTCATTAACCAATAGAAAGCCATCCGTTTCAAGCGATGCGTTTTCGTCCTCTTTTGCATGGCTTGCAACAGAAGCATCCTCTGCACTGGCAGAATTTTCACGCAAAATATTGCCAAAGACATTCTCAAAATTGTTGCCAAGGAAGGGAAAGGCGTTAAGGCTACAAGCCGAAAGGCTGAAGCTTAGCATAAAAACCAAGCATAGTAGAAAAATTTTCTTCATAAAAGAACCTCCTTGCATAGGACGGTTAGATGTGTAAAGTATAGCATATTTTGCTGTGATTTTCAATTTTTTGTGGTTTTTAGCCTGCTGCGCTTGCCGCTTTATATTGGCAGACAGAAAAAAGTTTTGCAAGGGGAATCTTTTTTGTCCATAGACCAATGGAGCCATGGGAAAGAAAACGGCAACATGGTTACGATATAGCAAACAAAGGGCCGGGCTTTTTTGTTATGCAGATGAGACAGCGGCACATCAGCAAATTGTATTCTACTGCTTTTTAGGGTGAAATAGTACAAAAAGCGATGATTCATCACAAGGAATGCGGCAAAGAATCGAAATTATTCTATCAAGCATATGCGTTTTTTGCGTTTATGGCCGGAACACTCATGATTCTCTTCCCTTATATTGTAATGCCTGCTGAATAAACCCCTGCGTTTTTGGCATTTCCATCCCCATTTTGATCAGGAACAAAGCTCTTTTTAATGCACTTTCATAAAGTTCTTCTGCGCTGGCAAGGGCATCTGGCAAGGACATGATGTTGTTTACCGTGGGCACGATGCTTTTTATGCCGAAATTTAGCATTTCCTCGGCGTGTTCTCCCATAGAGCCCACCACTGCAAAACAGGGGATGTTTTCTTCTTTGCACAGCTTTCCAATGCCGGCGGGCACTTTCCCCAAGGTGCTTTGGTGGTCCATCATGCCCTCTCCGGTCACCACAAGATTTGCCTGCTTAATTTTCTCGCGCACCTGCAAAAGCTCTAAAATCGTATCCACGCCCGAGCGCAATTCGGCCTTGGCAAACAGGCAAAGCGCGGCACCCAGGCCACCAGCGGCGCCAAAGCCCGGTGCATCTTCTACTGTGCACCCCAAAGCATCTTCTACCACTTTTAAGTAGTGCGCCATGCCTTGCTCCAGTTTCTTGCATAAGTCGGGCGTGGCGCCTTTTTGTGGCCCAAAAATATAGCTGGCCCCTTGTTTTCCAAGCAAAAGGTTGTTTACATCACTCATCACCACAATATGTGCCTTTTTTAAAAGAGGGTTTAATGTGCTAAGGTCTACTTTTGCGATGTCTTCAAAATGTACGGGCAGTGCCTTTAGTTCTTGTCCTCTTGCATCTAAAAAACGTGCTCCTAAGGCCGCAGCAAAGCCGATGCCGCCGTCGTTTGTGGCGCTGCCACCAATGCCCATATATATTTTTGTGCAGCCGTTTTGCAAGGCATGCAACAAAAGCTCACCGGTGCCATAGGTGTTTTGATGCATAAGGTCCCTATGGGTGTCCTCCACCAAGCCAAGGCCCGAGGCCGCGGCCATTTCCATAATTGCCGTTTGACCACTGCGGCCGTAGTAGGCTTCTTTTAAACGTAAAAGAGGATCGTGAACCGGGCAAAAAACTTTTTGCCCATGCATGGCTTCTAGCAGGCAATCCACGGTGCCCTCGCCGCCGTCTGCCATGGGTATTTGTTCTACTTGACAGCCGGAAAACACTTGCTGCGCCACTTTGGCGCCTATTTTTCCGATTTGGATGGCATCTAAAGAGCCTTTAAACGAGTCGGAGGCTATGATGATTTTCATACTTACACACCTTCATATCGAACGAATAAACGCAAAGGTTAACACTTTACGGATTGATTTTTTGCAGCTTTCCTTGTGCGGTTTTATTGTATCCGTATTGTACCATGATAGAGTAAAGCCGACAATCATTGTTTACTCTTTATCACTATAAATATATTTGAAATTTGTGAAAAATGTGGTAAAATGATAAATAGGTATATATATTGTTTGAAAGTAAAATTTGTGGGTTTATTTTGCGATGAAATTCAGGTGTGAAAAGGCTATAAAACTGCAAATGGCGTTTTTATAGGAGAATCATTCATGGGATATGACAAGGTGTTTTCGCAAGAGAACGAAACCGATGGTGTGCGTGATATTGTGGCGGCAGTGGAAAAACAAGAATTTCTTCTGTCTTTTTTTAGCGCACTTCCGGACAATACGGTGTTGGTAGACAGCCGGTTACAGGTGGTGCAATGTAGCAAAACCGTTCTGGATTTTTTAGGCTTTGCAAACGAGGAAGCATGTTCTCGTTTCCTAAAGGACGATGTAGCCGTGTTTCAAAAAGTGGGAACAGCACATAAGGTGAAATTTGCTGAAGTGGCAAAGGGTGCTTTTGAGCAGGGGTTTTATGAGGTAGAATGGACCGTTGCAGATAAAAACGAAAACACATATATTGTGGAGGCAAACATAATCAGTGTGCATTTTGGTGTGGCGGAAGACGAGCCCTACCTTGTGTTGTTTTTGCATGGTGTTGGCGGTGCGGTTTCGCAACCTAAAATGGACGATTTTTTTGCCGAGACATTAAAAGCCATTGTGAATACTACCCCGCTTGCCTTGAATGTTTGGGATTCGAAAATGAACAACCTGGTGTGCAACAAACAGGCGCTTCGAATATTTGGGCTAGAAAACGAGTCGGAATTTTTAAGTAATTTTCAAAAGTTTTCCCCACAATATCAGCCCAATGGAATCCTTTCGGACGAAATGTTTAAAGAGAATATGGAAATTGCAAAGCGGGAGGGTGTTCATTGCTTTAAGTGGTTGCACCTCGACAACGAGGGGCAAGAACTGCCGGCAGAAGTCACCCTTTCCAAAATGGAGCTTACAAAGGGTGAAGAACATATTGTGAGCTTTGTGCGCGATTTGCGTCCGGAGTTCGAACGTGATGCACAAGACGATGAGGATGACTACTATTTCCACAACAGGTTGCCCGAAAAAACCTTGCTAAGCAAGATGTCGGAAATATCCGACGACATGTTTTTTGTTATAGACAGAAGAACAAACACCATACGTTTTTTGGGGAAATCGGCGCAAAAATCTCCACAGGGGCAATACAGAAAAAGTGTTGCCGAAGCAGGATATGCCGTTGGACATGTGCATGAGGACGACAGAGACACATACCAAGAACTTGTGCAAAATATGGCAGCGGGCATTAGCAAAACATACACATTGCGTTTTTTACAACCCGATGGCAGCTATCGCTATCACCGTGTGATATACCGCTTTTTGCACGACAAAAATGGTCGTCCCATCATTGTGATTGGAAAAGGCGTGGATGTGCACGAGCAAATGATGCTAGAGCAACAATACAAGTTCGATTTTTTAACCAAGTGTTTTAGCAAGGTGAATATAGAGGCTATGATAGCCGAGCGCCTGTCTGCCGGCAAGTGTGAGAACTGTGGCTTGGTTTTTGTGGATGTAGATAATTTTAAAACGTATAACGAACAAAGCGGCCACTATCATGGAGACGAAGTGTTGCGACAATTGGCCGCAAGAATAAAAAAGTGGAGTGCTGAGGCCGACATTGTGGGTCGTATCGGCGGCGATGAATTTATAGTGTATGTGGCCAATATACAAAGCAAAGAACAGTTTGGAAAGCGCCTGGACGATTTGCTTTTCCAATTGAACGAGAGCTATTCCATATACGATACAAATGCAAATATTGGCGTCAGCGCGGGCGTGGCCCTTTACAAAGACAGTATTATCTCATACGAGCAATGTATCAGCCGTGCAGACAAGGCGTTGTTTATGGCAAAACTCTCCGAGGAGAATCGCTGGCTGTATTATGAAGATAGCTATGAAGACGATGCCGCGTCGGTGCTGAAAAAAAAGAATAAAGCCGAAAAGATTTCCGGTTTAAACATGGACTATTCGGTAACCTCTACCATTTTCAATATCTTGTACGAGCGAAACAACGAAAAAGCGGCCATCAATGCTGCCTTGCAATATTTGGGCCAATACTACAATGCCGGCCGCTGTTTTATTGTGGAGTCTTTCGACAATGGTGCCAACTATCATTTCACCTACGAATGGTGCAGCCATGGTCTTGCAGCGCATATGCAAGGGCAAAATACTTTTTCCAAAGAGTTGCTCTCTGTATTGATAGACAGCGTGGCAAGAAATGGTGTGTTTGCGTGTGAAGACATCGCCACATGTTGCTTGCAAGGCGAGCTTTTTTCCTGCATAGCCGAAAGCGGCACAAAGTCTTTTCTACATGCCCAGATAAAAAAGGATAATGTCGTTTCGTTTTTTATTGGTGTGGAAGATTGCAAGAAAACACGCAAGTGGGCCGATGTTGAAATTAACACCCTGCACTATATGGCGCGGGTTTTTTCGGTTGTGTTGCAAGGCAAGTATCTACACGAAGAGGTCAAAATCCTTAGCGAATACAGCAAAGTTTCCGCCTTTATAGGAGATAACACAGACAACTTTATCTATATTGTAGACCCCGACACCTACGATATTTTGCACATGAATAAAAAAGCTCTGATGATGTATAACAACCCCAGCGAAGAAGTGTGGAGGAACAAAAAGTGCTACGATTTGTTGCACGAAAAATCTGAGCCGTGCGAGTTTTGTACCAACTGCAATGTAACAGAAAATGAATTCTACGAATGGAGCTACTACAACCCAAGATTTAATAAAACTTATCTATTTAAAGATAAGCTGGTGCATTTAGGAGGGAAACTGGTAAAATTTCAGGTGGCCACAGACATCACCAAGATAGTGTCTTTGGAAGAAGAACTAAAGAATAAACTTATAGAACAAAGTTTACTATTAAACTGCATCAAAATGCTGCATACGGGTGGGACGCCCGATGACTCCATCGTGGAAATCTTGAATTTTGTTTGTACATTCTTTGAAGCGTCCAGAGGTGTAATTTTACAGATTTCACCGGATGGCAGAATGGTAAACAATACACATGAATGGACAAACGGGAATGTAGAATCCGGCAAACACCGCTTGCAAAATTTGCCCATTGATATTCTACAAGCGTTTTTTGAAAGGCTGCGCACAAAAGATGTGATGTATATCACAGATATTCAAGAAGAGTTTAAGCATGAATCAGAAATTTTGAATATTATGTATAGCCGCAAGGTTAGCAGTTTCAGTTGCGCGCCTATCTTAGATACAAGCGGCAATTTTATTGGCATGTTTGCTTTAGATAATCCAGCCAAAAACATAGACAAATATTGGTTGCTGGCCTCGCTTTCCGGCTTTATTTCTGATTTCTTGGAGAAAAACAGGTTGATTTATTCGCTGGAGCAGCTAAGCTACTATGACAGCCTAACAAAAGTGAAAAATCGTCACAGCTATAGGCAGGCCTTGCAGGAAATAGATGAGGGCAATGTGTCTTCTTTGGGGGTAGCCTATATCGACATTACGGGGCTTGCCAGAATAAACGAAGAAAAAGGTACACGATATGGAGACGAAGTCATCAAGCGGATGTCGCGTTTGCTATCGGGTATTTTTGACGAAGATGTTTTCCGGGTGGGCGGAGACGAATTTGTTGTTCTTGAAAAAAATGTGGATGAGTTAGAATTTGAGGGTAAAATCAACAATTTAAGAAACGTCATTATGGAAGATGGAGAAATAAAAGCATCCATTGGTTTTACATGGAATACAGATATTGGCGAACCTTTGCATGATAATACAGACGAATATAACACAGTTCGAGACAGCAGAAATTACACGGCCATACTAAGCAAAAACTTGGACAACGAAATTAAATGTGGAAAATACCACGTATACCTACAGCCACAAATCAATTTTGAAACCGGAAAATTAGACGGTGCCGAGGCATTAATTCGCCGGTTGGACGCCAGCGGCAATGTGCAATCACCGGCATCCTTTGTGCCGTTTTACGAGAAAGAAGGTATGATTTCCCAAATAGATTTCTATGTATTTGAAACGCTTTGTCGCCTTATTTCTTCCTGGCGCAAGCGTGGTATGGACATAAAAATTAAATTTTCGGTAAACTGTTCAAGGTCAACCATTATGGGAAAAAACATGGTGAATAGGTTGTGTGCCATTTGCGAAAAATATAATATCAGCAAATCTATGTTTGTTGTGGAGATAACAGAAACCATTAGCCACACAGACGACAAGATGTTCTCTTATGTTATTTCATCTTTAAAAAGTGCAGGTTTTTGTGTTTCGTTAGACGATTTTGGAACCGGCCACTCCAACCTGGTTTCGCTGCAAGTTTCAGATTTCGACGAAATAAAAATTGACATGGGGCTTACAAAGGCCATTCATGTAGAAGATAAATCGAAAATACTTACCAAGGTGGCGCTTAATTTATGCCAAGAGTTTAAGAATATGGTTTCTGTGGCGGAGGGCATCGAAACAAAAGAGCAATTCGACATCTTGAAAAAATTGAACTGCCAAAAAGGGCAGGGATACTACTTTAGCAAACCCATCTGTATTGAAGAATTTGAACAAAAGTATTTAGAGCAAACGCAATAAAAGTTTCTGAGTTGACAAAATGAAATGGGGGCTTCGCTGTGAACGATATGGCTAAAGAATATGGCGCTGAGATACAAAACTTTGTGCATCAAAGTGTGCATTTAACGCTAGAACAAGTTTTTGCTATGATGGATCACATTCCGCTTTGTATTAATGTGTTAAACGATAAGGCAGAAAGCCTTTATTGCAATGCGTTTACTGTGAATTTATACAATATAGGGAGCAAGGAAAAATACTTAGAAAATTTTTATAAATTGACACCGCAAAATCAACCAAACGGCAAAAGCTCGGAAGTGGCTTTTTGCGAGTATATTGAGATAGCCAAGCAGAAGGGTGAAACACATTTCAACTGGTTGGACACGAAATATACCGGCGAAGAACTTCCCCTTTACATCAGCATATATCGGCTTAATGTGCGGGACGAGAATGGGAATGGGTTGATGGTAAGCGTCATGCAAGATTTAAGCCCACAGTTGGCAGGTGATGATGAAGACACGACGCATGACGAATATTACCACAATCGCATCACCTACAAGGCCTTGTTTAATACGGTGGCAGAGCTTGCCGAAGAGTGGTTTTGGATATACGATGTGAACATGGCAACCATACAATTTTTTGGGAAAGGTCGCGAAATACTAGGCCTTGCCTCAGAAAAACAACCATTCCCAAGTTATGTGGTAAACGCGGGTATGGTGTATCCCGACGACTTAGACACTTTTTTAGCGTTTGATAATAACTTAAAAATAGGTGTGGAAGAGCCTGTAGAGGTGCGGTTTATTCAACCGAGTGGAATTTCTAAATATTATAGAATTACCTATAAAACAACCTATAATCAAGATGGGCGTCCCATGTTCTCCATTGGGAAAACTTATGATATAGACAAACAGAAAAGGTTGGAAGTGCTTTCTAAAACCGATTTGCTTACCAATTGTTTAAATAAAATAACCACGGAAAATATTATAAAAGATACTTTGCTTAATTCTCCGTCTTCCTCCCATGCCTTATTTTTAATAGATGTAGACGATTTTAAATCTGTGAATGACCAATTAGGCCATTATTTTGGCGATATTACTTTAAGCGATATAGCCAAAAACCTATATGCCAATTTTAGAGGGGTTGACATTATCGGTCGCATCGGTGGCGACGAATTTTTAGTGTTCGTAAAAGATATATCGGATATGCGCGTGATACAAAGCAAGGCAGAGGCCATTGCCAATGCCTTTAAAAACAGTTATTCGGGCGAAAAGAAAGACTATAAGGTGTCCGGAAGTATCGGTGTGGCTTTGTACCCGGCGCATGCAGATTCATATGAGGGGCTTTACAAATGTGCCGATAAAGCATTGTACAGCTCGAAGTTGGCCGGCAAAGATCGCTACACCATATACTCGGATGAACTAGCAGATGCCAACACCAAAACATTAACAGAGGTAGACAATGCCAACAAGCCTGTGAATAACTTTTTCGATAGCGGTATCACATCGATGGTGTTTGATTTAATGTATCTGGCCGAGGATGTTTCCACCTCTATGGATACCGTGCTACGTCTTTTGGGCACCCATATGGGGGTAGACCGTTGTTACGTGGCCCAAACATTTGACAAGGGCGATAGCTACAGTATGACCTATGAATGGAGAGCGGGGCAAATAGCGTCGAAAAAAATAGAATTTCAAAATATATCCACAGGAGATATTAAGGATTTTTTTGCAGAGCTGGAACAAAATGGTGTTATGTATAATCGTGATATAGACATTGTTACAAAAACGGATGCCAAACAATTACCCGGTTTTGAAAGTGCTTTGTCGTATCTATTGGTACAAACCAAGGGGAGAGGGCATGCGCGGTTGGTGTTGGGGCTCGACGATTATCACGAGCATCGCGTTTGGAGCGAAAAAGAAATTAACACAGTGCAGTATATTTTGAAAATGGTTTCTATTTTTATATCATCTTCGGCAAGGAATACAGAGGGATAGCAATACAAACACCTCTTGCTATAGGGCGACATAGCCTGTGGCAAGAGGTGCTGTTTTGTGCAGAAGATGGATTTTGAACAAAAGGTTTTTTACAATAAAAACAACAAAGCGGTTGGCCGTCGTCGGTTTTAAAGCTTGCATGGCCATCACCAGCTTGCAAGCTTTCTATATGACATTTGGAAAGAAGCTTGTGCCTTTCCAAATAAAAGAGGCCGATTTTGTTTGCCGAGAATTAAATACGAGCTGCTTTACCCCATAACAGCAATGCAGTTATGGCCGAAAGCAGCTCGTATCTTTGTTTTTAAAAATTTCACATGATGGTACGCTAGGGTAGCTCTTTTGGTTTTGTAGTACCCATCAACACACAAATGTGCAAGTGTCGCTGAAATTAATATGTGCTATGTAGCGGTTTTAGTACACACCGGTTAAGGGGCTGATGGCTGTGGTGACAGCGGTAGTCGGTACTGTAGTAGAAGAAGAGGACGAAGACGAAGAAGAGGACGGGGTTGATGAAGACGATGGGGTAGCCGCCGGTGTCACATAAAGAGCAAAGGGAGACATGCCTTTTGTGAGGGTGAAGGTGACTACACCATTTTGCACAGTGCCTTCCAGTATTTCCAAATCGATGGTTTCAATACTGGTGTTTAATTCGCCGGCACCAATCCAGTGCACTGCGCTTACTGTGGTGCCGTTTTCAAGCCCGCTTATAGGCACTCTCAAGGTGAAAGGATCTTGGTAATGATAAGGGATACTGGGCTCGTCGGTGCGGAATAGTCGGGCTGAAAAATAACCAATCAATTCTTTTCCGGCCATTTTGGTTGCGACATCTTGTTCTCTATAGAGACGGCCCATGTTGAATTGCACGGCGGGGGAGTAATTGTTTTGGCTATATTCATTGGCTTCGAAAGTATATCCGGCAGGAACGGGCGAAAGGCTGATGCCCGATGTCGAGATTTCATATCCGCTGGAAGCCGAGGGGTCTGCCGGAATGGCTACCATGTTGCTGCCGGTGTAGGTGACAGAGAGTTCACCTTTTGTGTGATACATGTCAGAATCAGGGGTGAATTCGAAAGTATAGGTTACATCTTTAGAGAGGTGAGCGCTTGGAATAGTATATTCGTAAAAAGCACCTTTAGCCAACGTTGCCGTGACAACATCAGAATCGACATTATTGGAAACACGCATTTCGCCGTCGTCGAAGCTGGAATCACCTTCGGTGGAAGACACATAAATGATAAAGTCATTGTCTACATAATTCTCCGTTGAAATGGTGGCTTTCATGGGAAAGGGGGTGGGGTCTACGGGGTCGGCAGGGATGGTTACAGGGGTGGTGGTATCGCCTTTGCCGTCACCATAGGTGGGGTCTGCGGTATAGTTGTTATCAAATACATAAGTGGCACCGGCTACCCTTGGCACAATTACGGTGACTTCAGTTTCACCTGTGGAACCAGCCGGAAATAAACTAGCCACCAGGGGGATAGCCGTTCTAGCCCCGGGCGTTCCACCCGCTGGGGTGATGGTGTAAAATAGCTGTTCATGATCTGGTGAAAAAATTTGACCGCTAGCTGCTGTATAAGATATTGTGAATTGTGCTTTTGTTGCGTCTCCAATCACTTCGCCATAAACGGCCGACATATCACCTGGTGCCGCCAAAACACCCATGGGCACAAGCAACATAGTTGCCATGATAACCGCAAGTACCAAGGCGAGTATTTGGCTCTTTTTCACTTTCATCATATAGAATTCCTCCAATTTTTGGTTGCAAACATAGTATTTTAAGTATACAGATAAACTCGTCTTTTGGCAAGTGGTAATATCAAATATTTATCAAAAGAAATTATAAAAAAGTATGCTCAAGTCATCTGCTGTTGATTTCATATTGTCGTTTTTTAAATGTGCACCAGCTTGACTATTGGGGTGGAATCTCCTACAATCTAAATTAAATGGTGCTACAAACTAACAAAAGCAGAACAACAACGTATTATTTATGTAGAGTTTGCTTTGCAACTCTTGCTTAATGCCCACTGAACAAACAAAAAAAGACATATACATATTATGAAATGTATTTTTTTGTTTGGAAAAGTGCAAAGCCTTTGTTTTTCAACAGCCCCGTGTTGTGCAACCCTATATATAATATTGTTATAGTGGGGAAAGCAAAGGCAGCAAGCAAAGGCAGCAAGCAAAGGCAGCAAGCAAAGGCAGCTAGGGAGGCAGTATGACTGAGAGAGCAAAACAATTTTTGCAAGAAGTGCAAAATGAGGAGGCGCTGTTCCAAAAGATGGAGGCGCTGAAAACGGAAACAAACGAACAAGTGGTGATAGAAGCCGTGGTGGTGTTGGCAAACGAGGCCGGCTATTCCTTGCAAGCGCAAGATTTTGCGCCACAAGAGGGAGAACTGGACGAAGAGGAGCTTGCCGCCGTGATGGGTGGCTATAAGCATTGTATGTGTATTGTGGGCGGTGGCGGCAGCAAAGATCACGAGGGAAAAACTTGTGGTTGTGTGGTGGTGGGCTCCGGCCTTGCAAAGGGAGACGAAGAGAAGAAACGCTGTTCTTGTGTTTTTGGCGGGCAGGGTGAGGGACCGCTGTAGGAGAATGCCTGCCAAACCAAAAACGACAGTTTTAAATTTGCATATATCACTTTTGGTTTGTTCAGTGGATAATAAATATTCCCCGGCTTAGCCGGGGAATATTTATTGTAAGAATAGATGTGTTTTTATACAATGCAAATGCTTTACGGCTTCTAGGGGGCAGAGCGTTTTTTGTTACGGTCTTGGTATATTTTTTTAAACAGCAACACACCGGTGAACAAGGCAAAGATGATAAGCAGGGCAGTAACCATCACTTGTGTGCCCCCGGTTAGCATTCCACCCACATAAGAATATACCAACGTGGCGGGTAGTTGGCCCAGGCCGGTGGCCAAAACAAAGGGGAAAATACCCATGGCGGTTAAACCGGCTCCATAGCTTACAAAATCAAAGGAGACAAACGGAAGCAGGCGACAAATGAGGATGGCATATTTTCCGTATTTCTCGAAGTATTCATCCACATTGTTTAGTGCCAACTTGGAGCTTAGTTTTTCCACCACGTCGCGGCCGGCCAGGCGCGCAATGTAAAAACAAAGTATGGCACCCACCATAGAGCTTGTCCAAGATAAGATGGCACCTTGCCACCAACCAAAGACAGCGGCATTGGCAAAGGTGATTAAAAATGCAGGCAGTGGTGCCGCCACAGATTGAAATACCATAAGCATAAACGAAACCACAACCGCCCACACACCAAAAGAGCGGATAAAGCCAATCACGTTTTCTACACTGAGCGAGCTGAAAATCATAAATACCCTGTTTAACATGGAGTTGACACTGGGTATCAGAAAATAGCTTGCCACAGTGGCTAGCAGCAAAGCCAGCAAAATAATTCTAGCCCATTTTGTCACTTTTGTTTTGTTCATGTTTTCACCTATACCTGCACTTCTTGTTCTACACACCAGCGATAAAAAGATTCGTCATAATTTTGGGTGTTTTCATAGCCCAACATCTCTAAAACCAATTGCATATAGGCCGAGCGTATGCCGGCGGTGCAATAGCATACAATTTCGTCGTCTTTAGAGAGCCCGGCCTGCGCAAAAAGCTCTTCCAGTTCGGCGTTCGATTTTAAGTTGCCGTTTTCTTGAAATAAGTCGACAAAATCGATATGAATGGCGCCGGGTAAATGCCCGCCGTTTGCTTCTCCATATAAGGTGGCCCCTTCATATTCTTCTAGGGCGCGCACATCCACTATCTTTACTTCGTCGTAAATCTCCAAAAGTTCATCTGTGTTGATAACATGTTCTTCATCAATGGTTTCTATGTTTACCTCCACGGGATCATACACAGTTTCGCCCTCTTGGGTTTCCAAGCCGGCGGCCTTCAGCATATCAAAACCACCGTCTACCAGCTTGACATTTTCATAGCCTGCCGCCAACAGTTCCCAGGCGATGCGTCCGTCATCGCCCCAGCCATCTTGCGAAGAGGCAAAAATAACAATTTCTTTTGCAGGATCTATGCCCTTTTCGCCTAAACGCTCGCTAAGACGTTGGGTGTCTAAAATCACACCCCAGTTTTCATCGCCCGGGGCACCATCTTCACAGGTGGCAAGATATTGCCAGGCTAAAATGGTGGCGCCTTTTATAGTTTCGGACTGGGCGGCCTCACCGCGTGCATCAATTAGAATGATGTCGTCTAAATTGTCTGCTACATACTGAGGAGACACCATGTACTCGCCTTCGAAAACGGGTGGTTCCAGTTGTGTGGTGCCGCCTGTGCTGCAGCCGCTAAATACAAGAATGGCTACCATAAATAATGCAAAGAGTGCTCTTTTCATTTTCATCCCCCAAAATAAAATAGTGATAAACCTGTTTTATCCTATCAAACTTTGTCGCGAAATGCCAATTAAAAATAGCAATAACAAATAGGTTTGATATAGATTTTTTCTATGAGTCTATCCTGGGTTTTGGGAATGAATAGGAATGATGAGCAGGGAAGCTATTTCCATTTATATTTTACGCGGTTGTATAAAGACCGATAAATATCGGGGGCCTCCTGTGTGTTTAATATTTTGCTTAAAACATGATGCACGCCTTGCACACCTTTCTTTTTAAAACTGCCCGCGCAAGAAGCGCAGTATACATAAATGTTTTCGTCATGATTGTCTTTTTGATAGCTTTGCAATTGCGAGGCCAAAACAGCAGGATAGCTTGGCTCTTTAGCGACGGCTACGCCGCCAAGGCCACAACATTGCGGTGTTTGTATTTCGCATAGTTTGTCGGGTAAAAAATTGCGAATGCTGTTTAAAAAATGTTTGCCGGCCTTATCCGGGCAAGGTAAAAACAGGTGCAGTTCTTCTTCGTTTGTTGTTATGGCTTCGCCTAGGCCAAACTGTAGCAATTTTTCGTATACAGAAACAATGGGTACATGTATTTTGCCGGCCAAATGATAGTAACAATTGGGGCAAAGCACCACAATTTCTTCTATTCCTTCTGCTTGTATCACCTGGTTTAGCCGCGCAGTAATGGCTTCTTCTTTTTTTTTCAGCCCAAGTTCAGCTATGGGTTTTCCACAACAATCAAACATGATACCCATCCCTTTTTTTTGCAAAAGAGAGATTAAAACATCCAGTGTTTTTGGATACAAAGAGGGATAGTTGCAACCGGGAAAAAGCACGCTTTTTTTCTGTGCCTTTTTGTGGTTTTTAAAAAGATAGTTGTTTTTTTCTAAGCGCAATAAGGAATAGCCATTCAGTTTTCCGTGTCTTTCCTGCACATTTTGCAAGCGCATGTTCAACATGCGCTTGCGGCCGTCTATTTTGATAGGGCAAACACGCGAGCATTTGCCACAAAGCATACAATGATGTGCAAGCTGTTTAAGCTCGTTTTCTTTGCTAAAGTCTAGGCCATATTTTGCAAGAAAAATACAGTTTTTTGTGCAAGCACCGCATGAGATACAATTTTTTTTTGCCGTTTCCATGTAAATTTCCTTTTGGACATTACTTGCTTTGCTTATTTTGTGGCGATGACACGCGAAATAAAGAAGGCTTATTGACTGTTGGTGGTGCTTTGCAGATATTTTTTTTCAAATTCGCAGGCGGGCAGGGGCTTTGAGTAGAAATAGCCCTGAACCGCATCACATTTTACCGCTTTAAGAATTTCGATTTGATCGGAGGTTTCTATGCCTTCTGCCACAACATAAAGCCCCATGCTATGCGACAATTTAACAATGCCATCGATCAGCCTGTCGCTTCGCAATGCAAGTTCGCCGCCCACAAAGAAACTTCTGTCCATTTTTAAAGTATCAACATGCAAGGTTTTCAGCATGCTAAGCGAGGAATAACCCACGCCAAAATCATCGATAGAGGTTTTGATGCCGTTTCTATGAAGTTCCGAGAAAAATTTCGACAAGGCTTCCTCGTTTTCAATAGCGACAGATTCGGTGAGCTCAATTTCAACGTATTCATGTGGCACCTTGTATGTGTCTACCACAGACACAATTTCTTCGATGATCGTTGGGTTTGATAGATTTCTGCGCGAAAGATTAACCGAAATTTTTAGGTGCCCATATCCTTGGCTATGCCAATTTTGTATTAATTTGCAAGTTTGTTCCAGCACATATTTATCCAGCTTTGCAATGAAGCCGTTTTTTTCAAACAAAGGAATGAAATCACCGGGGAAAAGCATGTTTCCGTCTTTTTCTTCCCAACGCACCAGGGCTTCGGCGCCCACAAGCCTCTTTTCCTGCACACTAAATTTAGGTTGCAAATATACCTTAAACTCGTTGCCGGCCAAAGCGTCATTCATTTTATTTGTAATTTCTGTTTCACGCAATAGTTTGCTTGTGTAGTTTTCGTCATAGTCGCAAAATAAACCATAGCCATCTATTTTGGTGTTGGAATGTGCAAGGTTTACGCGGTTTACAATTTCTATAATATCGGTGCTGCCTTTAGGGATGATATATCGTCCATACCGGAAGGCAAGCTGATAATTTCCTAAATCCTCTATCATATCCCTGTACATTTGTTCGAAATAAAAATGCTGCACTTCAAAGTTTTCAAACAGGGAAAGTTTTCCAAAAAACATAAATTCATCGGTTCCAACACGCGCAATGATGAAAGAGGGATCCTGGATGGTATCGCTCACTTTTTTTGCGGTTTTTAATAATTCGTCGCCTTTTTTAAACGAGAACAGTTCGTTGATGGTTTTGAAATTTACAAAGTCGAACTTTACCATCACAAAGGCTGTGTTTGGGTTGTTAAGAAGTTGTTTCTGGGCTTCTATTTTGAGCTTGCTAACATTGTACATGCCGGTAAGGTCATCAAAGTATGCAAGTTGTTCTATGGTTTTATAGTTCTTTCGTTCTAAATATAAAAGATAGGCTAAAAACAAAAGGAAACATATAAAAATAACCAAGGCCACTTTGAGCATGCTAAACAAAATAGAATTCATGGTTTCGTCTATAACTTCTATGGGAACAATGGTGATGATGGACCAATTGTTTAGCTCCACAGGCCGATAATCGCACAGTTTGGCAACCCCGTCATAGGTGTATTCAACAGCGCCGGATTCACCCTCTAAAATGTCTTGTTGCACCTCGTCTACAGAGCGATTATTTTCGATGGTGGCCGACACTAAAATATTTTCAAGCGTTGCGCCCACACCGTGCACCGGCGCCGATTCAAGCATAATAACGCCCTCTTGGTTTACAACAACGGTGTAGCTGGCGCCATCGAATGCTTCGCTTAGAAAGGCTCTTAAATAAGCATCGGTATATTCCGTTGCCACTACGCCCGCAATCTCACCATTTTCGTAAATGGGTGCTGCGGCTGTTAACACCACATCATCCGAGGAAACAGCAGGGCCGGGTTCGGACAAAATAAATTCGCCTTGCAGCGCAGCGGAAAAATACGATTGTTTTGATATATCAACGATTTCTCCACTGGAATGCACCCCGATACCGGACAAATCACTGACGATTAATGCGGCAAATCCATGGTGTTCTATCAAGCTGTTGAGGTATTCTACAATTTGGTCCTCATTGTTTCCCATGATAACCAGTGTTTCCGCAATGCTGTTTAGGGCGTTGCGCTCATTGACTAGCTCTGAATTAAAGGTGAATTGTTGTTGCCCGGATATTTCGCCTAAGGTTTGAGCTGTTGAATATTCAAGTTGTGAGCTAACGCCACGGCTAAACAGGATAAAGCTTGTTAAAACGAGGGCGAAAATTAAAAAAATAGACACACTTGTGATTAATTTTTGGTATTTCCCGCGCATTATATCACCACACAATGTAAAATTATTGCAATAAACCATTTTTTTATAGATATTGGTATTATACATGTTTTCGCGGCTAAGAGCAATTTAATTAATGCCTACTGAATAAACCCATGCAGAGTTTATTCAGTAGGCATTAATTTATAAGGTTGACATTGTCAACCGCTCTATAAAAATAAGCCCATAAAAGTACTACCTTAAGTATTTTTATGGAAACTGCCGTTCACGGTGAGACCGGACCAGTACAAAAAAGATATCTTCAGTCACCTTGTTGGATAAAGACAATACGGGTTTTCTCCTCTTAAAGAATATCTTGACAGGATGGTTTGGGTGAGGTATTGTTTTGCATGTGGAAGCGCCATTGTTTGAAGGGGTTTCAGAAAGAGGAATATAGAAAAATAATGCGGGGTGTTTGATGATACATAAAGTGGATCATTTTGTTATTACAGCCAGAGATATTTCTTCTACCGTTGATTTTTATAAAAAAATTGGTTTTGCTGCAAAAGATAGGGGAAATAGGTTCGAGCTATATGCCGGTGATTTCAAAATCAATGTGCACCCATTGGGCAAAGAGTTGTCGCCTCACGCCAAAAATGTGCAAACGGGCAGTTGTGATATTTGTTTTGAAATGACAGGCGAAATAGAAGAATTTTATCAGAGACTACAGCAAAGCGGTTTAGACATTGAATTGGGGATCGTGGAAAGACATGGCGTGCGTGGGAAGATGAAATCCATATATCTTCGTGACCCTGACGGGAACCTGGTGGAAATATCCAGCTACGAGAACGAAGATTGTTAGATGGTCTTTAACGAAATTATGTAAAACGGATATCGCTTGCTTGTGATAAGCAAGCGGCATGCGGTTTTGTTTCGTATTGAAAAGTAACAAGTGGGGGAGATAGAGGGCTTCCTTTGCAGCACGCAAATCTGCGCCGTTATGTGGCGAATGTCGCTTTGCAGGTTGCCGAGGTGCCGGTTTTTCCCCGGAACCGCAAAAGCTTTTCGTTTTCGCCTTTTTATAGAAGCGCCGAAAACACAGGGGAGTGCAGGCAGTACTTATTTTATGGAATGAGAATTTTAAAACAGAGGCAAGGGGTGTAAAATGGCAGAGTATTTTAAAAAGCAAAATATTGAGTTTAGCTTTGATAGAATTGTTGTGAAGGCCTTGTCCGGCATGGCACAAGGTTTGTTTGCCTCGCTGTTGATTGGCACAATTTTAGGCACGGTGGGGAATTTGTTTAACATTGCATTGCTTAACGAAATTGCTGTTTTCACACGCGAAATACAAGGCGCGGCCATGGGTGTCGCCATTGCCTATGCGCTTGGGGCCCCTGCCTTTGTGTTGTTTTCGTCCATCACGGTGGGATATGCTGCAAACGCCATGGGGGGCGCGGGTGGGCCATTGGCCGTGTATTTTATTGTATTGCTTTCCGTGTTTTGCGGCAAATTGGTTTCCAAAAGAACCCCCGTTGATTTAATTGTCACCCCGGCCGTAACCATCATCACCGGTGTGCTATTGTCTTATGCCATTGCACCGGCGGTGGGAAGTGCGGCATCTGCTTTGGGAAACTTAATTATGTGGGCAACGGTTCAGCACCCTTTCATAATGGGGGTGCTTATTTCGGTGCTTATGGGTATTATTCTTACCTTGCCCATAAGCAGTGCGGCCATTTGTGCGGCCCTTGGGCTAGTGGGGCTGGCCGGTGGTGCGGCCCTTGCCGGTTGTTGTGCCCATATGGTGGGCTTTGCCACCGCCTCTTACAGGGAAAATGGGATTGGCGGTTTGGCAAGCCAAGGCCTTGGCACATCCATGCTGCAAATTCCCAATTTAATGAAAAAACCAGTGCTTTGGATACCGCCGGTGGTGGCATCTGCCATCAATGGGCCTTTGGCAACCGTGGTTTTTGGCCTTAAAATGAATGGCGCTCCCATTGCGTCCGGCATGGGCACATGCGGGCTTGTGGGGCCTATAGGGGTGTTATCGGGTTGGGTGACGCCCTCGGCAGAGGCCGTGGCGGCAGGGGAGCTGCCCCTTGCGCCCACCCTGTTTGATTATGTGGGCCTTTTGGTGGTTTGCCTTGTGGTTCCGGTCGTGGTCTCGTGGCTTGTGAGCGAGCTGATGCGAAAACGGAGCTTGATTTCACGCGGAGATTATACGCTTGCACCCTAGCCTTATCGGGGGTGTTTGTTGGGTGGTGTCTTAAGTGAAGTGTGTACCTTAATACCCACTGAACAAACAAAAAAAGACATATAAAAAAGACATATACATATTATAAAATGCAATTTTTTGTTTGGAAAAGTGCAAGGTTTTTCCGTTTTTTTACACAAAAACCTTGCACTTTCGTTTTCGCCTTTTTATTTTAGGGGCGAAAACACAGTGGAAAGCATCAAGGTATGCCCCATAAAAGTGCTTTTCTGAGCACTTTTATGGCCACCGCATTTTGCGGTGGGATTGAATAACCCCCCGCAGGGGTTTATTCAGCAGGCATTACCTTAAAAAAGCGCCAAGAGATGTGTACCACACAGCACTTGGCGCTTGAATTTATCGTGTTAATGAGGGCCGTTCGAGCCATGTGCTCGTTTGTCCTTCTTTTTTTTCTCCTGTTTTTTATGAGAGGGCTTGTTGCTGCGGTGGGTGCCGTGAGACGATTTTTCCTTTTGTGCATCGTCACTTACATTAAGAACATGCACCCGCCTTCCGCAAATTTTCACTTGCTTCATCGCTTGCAAGACATCGGGTGTATACTCTGCCGGTATCGACACCAAAGAGTGGCTGTCTTCGATGATGATTTTTCCAATACATTTCGAGGAGATCCCGGCATGTTCTGTTATGGCGCCAACCAGATGGTTGGCGTTGCAGTTGCATGTGGAGCCAATGTTAAACAGCAAAACTTGTGCCGGTGGAATCTTTTGTGTTTTTTTGTTGGAAACTGGCTGTGCAACGGTTTCTTGCTTTTTTTTGCGCTTGTCTTGCGGGATATCCTCCAAGGGTAGCTCGTTTGCCTCAAAGGACATGTTCATCAAGGCGCAAGCCAGTGCCTTTGCATCATAGCCCTCTTGCAATAGGCGAGCCAAAATGGCCTTGCTTTGCTCGCTGGGTTCTCTGGTAAGTTCTTGTTTCACTTTTTCGATATTGCGTTCTTGTTGCTGTGCTTGTATGCTCTGCTTTGTGGGCAGGGGCATTTCTTCAATGTGAGACTGAGACTTTTTTGCCAAAGACTTTATGGTGGCCAATTGCTGTTTGCCACAGCATAGGCTGATGGCAGTACCGCTGCGGCCGGCGCGGCCGGTGCGTCCAATACGATGCACATAGTATTCGGCAATTTTAGGCAAATCGTAATTGAATACATAGTCGATGTCTTGCACATCGATGCCGCGTGCGGCAACATCCGTGGCCACCAAAATTTCTGTATGGCCACCTTTAAAGCCGGCCATCACGGTGCTGCGTTGGCTTTGCTTCATGTCTCCGTGCAAACCTTGTGCCAAAAAACCGTCTTCGCACAAGTTTTGTGTCAGTTCGTCTACCATGCTTTTGGTATTGGCAAAAATAATGGATCTTTTGGGCTGCACTTGGTGCAACAGCATCGTAAGCGCTCTGTTTTTATATTGTTTTGGTGCTTCAACATACAGTTGTTTAATTTCGCCCAAAACAGTTTTGTTTTGTGTTAGGTTGATTTGCACAGGGTCTTTTTGGAACTGCTGTGCAATTTCTAAAATACTTTTGGGTACAGTGGCAGAAAACAACACGGTTTGGCGGTTTTCCGGCGCATCACTTAAAATGGTTTCCACATCTTCTTTAAAACCCATGTTCAGCATTTCGTCTGCTTCGTCCAGCACAATCATCTCAAGGTTGTGCAGCTTGATGGTGCCACGGCTGATATGATCCATGATGCGGCCGGGGGTGCCAATGACCATATTTGCCTTGCGCAGAGCACGAAACTGTGCGCGGTAGTCGGAACCACCAAAAATATCTGCCGTGCGGACATGGGGCATGTAGGGGGCCAATTTGCGAACTTCCTCGGCGCATTGCTGGGCAAGTTCTCTCGTGGGCGAAAGAATCATCACTTGTATGGCCGTGGCGTCTGGCTGGATGCGCTCCAGCGCCGGGATGGAAAAGGCAAGAGTCTTTCCCGTGCCCGTTTGAGATTGAGCCAAAATATCCACGCCGGAACGTGTTAGGGGGATGGTTTTCGCCTGCACGGCGGTTGCCTCGTAAAAACCACGCTCGTCTATGGCTTTTTGAATACTGGGTTGAAGAGATAATTCGCTGAACCTTGTTGTGCTCATAAAACTCCTTTGTTTCACATTAAAAGGCAAGATGCCTCATCGCATCTTGCCTTTTTGAAAAGATTTATCGACTATCGTTTAGTATATCACAGTTGTTAAAAGGAAACAAGCTATATTTTGGAAACTCTCAACACTGTCTGTATAAGCTAGCCTCCATTCCTTGCAAGAGAATGTTTAGGGGCGGTTGCAAAACAAAGGTTTTGCAAAAAGCAGAGTATAATTTTTGCCTGATAAAAAAGCGCAAGCGATACCGGGTGTGTTGATAAGCGTTTTTGTGAAGTCGACTTTGTCAACCGCTCCGTTTGGTGCCCATTTCTCTCGTATCGTTTCACAAAAAAACGGCCTGGTTATCTAAAAACACTTGACGTAACGAAAGGAAATAGAGTATAATCATGAATAATCTTAAATAAGTAATAAACTATGTTTTGGAGTAAAAAAAGAGGAGTTTATAATGAAAAAAAAGAAATTTGCGCTGATTCTTTTATCTGTTTTCTTAGTCGGATTGATGGTGCCCACCTGGGCTGTTATGGTTTTGGCATCACCCGGTGAAATAACTGCTGCCGGCACGAGTTTGGTTTCGGGCAGTGTGGAAGGATACTCATTTCAGGTAAACGACATGAGTGCGGGGGATAAAGCAGACACAGAAAGAAGGCTAGAAGACAACGCATCCGTACAGGGACAGGGGCTTACCTATCTGGGTGCAGTTACCGTAACACTTTCGGGGACGCTTGAGCACGGCACACAAGCTACCCAGCGTATCGAAGTTCAAATACCCGAGCTAAAAGCCGGGGATCAAATCGTAGCTTTGTATCAACCGGACGATTTTTACTATGATGCAACGAATATTAGTGTGGCCAACGGCGCCGCGCAGTTTGATATAAAAGTCACATTGGGAGGCATCGCCCATGTTGCGGTGTACTGGAAGCAAGGCGCGGCGTCTTCTGTTCCGGTTTCCAGCTCCACTTCTGTCTCCGGTAGCACCTCTCAGTCCGGTTCCACTTCCGAAAACGCGTCTCCTCAGGTTGTTAACTCAATTATCTCTGTGTCTGCAAGCGGTTTAAATGAGGGTTGGCAGTTTTTGGTGCAGCCTGTCACGGCAGAAGATGCGGCAAGTGCTCATAGTTTTTTCCTGCAAAACGGTGCAACCGGGGTGCCCTTGGGCTTTTATAATCTCACTATAGTGGATGAAAATGGTGCCCCTGTAATTTTGCAAGAACCGATTACCATTGTTGTAACTTTTAAAGATAACCTTCCCGCCGGCAGCACAGTAACTTTCTTCAACAACCATGAAGGCCAAGGAGGAAGCGAAGTGATAAGTGGTGTCTGCCAAATCAGCGGCAATACGGCTTCTTTCAGCACCACTAAACTATCACCCTTTGGGTTTTATCTTCAGGTGGCAGCTTCGCAAGCCACCACAGCGTTTTCTCCTCAAACAGGGGTTTATCTATAGCCGAATGGCTGTTACATAAACCCTTTAGGGCTTGCTTAGACCCTTGCTTATAAAAGACATGAATCGAATATTTGATAATGCATACACCCCCAAAGTTGACCATCATTTTTGGGGGTGTATTTTAGTGTCTTTTTATACAAAAGGAAAAAACCGATAGAGCGCCCTGAGGGATGCCCCATAAATGCAATGTTTTAAACATTTTATGGCCACCGCCTATATTGCGGTGGGGTTTATCCGGCAGGCATTATTTACACACAATGGCCTGTATGTTATTATAATAAAATATATCGCAGAAATATAGTTTATACCGGCTGCATAAAACATCTTAAAGGTTTATGCGGCATCCATGCAATATGCGGTGCCCATAAAGGTGCTTCTACTATGACCGCATTGAATGGTATAGGAGTTGTTGTTGCATGGCAAACACATAAAATATAAGCAATCATAAGGGGAAGAAATTGTATGAAAAAGCGAGTATGCACGGCATTCATGGCTTTGTTGTTGTTCGCGCTTGTGGCCTGTACCGGGCAGGAGCAAAGCGAAAGTATCCCAAGTGAGGCTACGGCCACGGCACAAGACGGGGCTGAATGGGCGATTTATTGGTATTTATGCGGCAGTAATTTAGAGGACGACAACGGGTCTGCCTCAGAAGATTTGGGCGAAATGCTGTCAGTGATTTTGCCGGAGAATGTCAAAGTGGTTATCCAAACCGGCGGTAGCAACAGCTGGAGGCATGAGGGCATCAACCCGGAAAAATCGCAGCGTTTTCTTGCGGAAAACGGGGCATTAACCTTGCTGGAAGAGCAGGAAAAGCAAAATATGGGTGAGACGCAAACACTGGAGGATTTTCTTCGTTTTGCCAGCGAAAACTATCCGGCAGAGCGCACGATGGCCATCATTTGGAACCATGGTGGCGGCACTTTAGGTGGCGCGGCTTTCGATCAACAGTATGATATGGATGCGCTATCCCTGCCGGAAATGCGTGAGGCCTTCACCTCCGTTTTTGACGAAAACGAAGAGAATCAGCCACTTGATATCATTGGGTTTGATGCATGCTTGATGGCCACCGTGGACACAGCGGCCACTTTCTCAGACATTGCAAGTTATTTAGTGGCCTCGGAAGACATGGAGCCGGGTGTGGGATGGGAATACGAGGGGTGGATGAATACCTTGGCGGAAAACCCAACGGTGGAACCGTTGGAGCTTTCCATAAGCATTTGTGATAGCTATATGCTTGGCATTGAAAACTCGCCAAGGCCTCAAGATGTGGACTCGTCCACCCTTTCTGTTACAAACCTAAGCAATTTTGAAGCCCTTGTTGAAGCGTATAACGCCTATGGAAGACGGGCTTTGCAGCTGGCCGCCAACAAACCTTCTTTTGTAAACTATGTGGGGCAAGTATCACGCGAGGTAGACAATTTTGGTGGCAATACCCGCTGGCAGGGCTATTATGACATGGCGGATTTAGGGGATTTTGCCAGCAAAACAGCCCATCTTATGCCCGAAGAAAGCGAACAGATTCAAGCGGCGATAGAGGCCTGTGTGGAATACAATGTGTGTGGCGATTATCATCCAAATGCCACCGGTTTGGCTGCCTATTATCCCTATAGTGGCACGGAAGATTATGTTTTGCTTTTCGGCGAGACCAGCCCATTTGAGGCAATGGCGTATTATTTTGAATATGCCATAACGGGTGATGTATCCGAAGCGGGTATGGACTATTTGGGAGAAATGGGAATTGACGACTTGCCGGAACTTGAAAATATTAACACGGAGGGATGGCAAAATGCGCCGCTTACCTTAAACGACCAAGGGTATATCAGCCTCCATTTGGGCGAACGGGCAAGTGAAGTGTTAACCTCTGTTCGCTACGAGTTGTATGCGCTGGATGAAGAGGCCGGCGAAGTTGTTCTTTTGGGTATAGATGATGACCTGGCGGCCGATTGGGAAAACGGCATCTTTGAAGACAATTTTCGTGGTGTGTGGGGCAGTTTAGACGACGCCGTTTGTTTTATGGAGCTTACACAATATAACGAGCGATACAACTATTATACGGTACCGGTTCTTCTAAACGAAGAAATGTATAATATGGAAGTGGTGTACGACTTCGAGCTGGAAGATTTCTTTATAGAGGGTTTGCGCTTGCCGGCAGACCCAAGCGGTGCAGCCGCACGCACGCTGGTGCAGCTGCAAGAGGGGGATGTGGTTATCCCCTTGTTGCAAGCGGCCCCCATAGAGGGCGGAGGGGCATTTGACTTTATTTATGGGCAGGAAATCACCGTGACGGAAAACACACAATTTTATGAAGCAGAGCTGCCAAATGGCGAGTATGTGATGCGTTTTGTCATGGAAGACAGCCAGGGAAACACGGCCTATTCGAGCAAGGGCTTTTTCACTTTGGAAGAGGATGAGCTCTTTGTTAATACGGAAGGCATCTTAGTGGGAGTCCTGGACGAAAACACATCGGAGGCAAGTCTTTCGCAAGGGGACACAAGCTCCATGCAAGAAGAAACACAAGAGCCAATAGCTGCCTAATATGTTTAACATGCCTTGGGCAGAATTGAGCGGATGATATTTTATAAAAAACATTTTGGCGGATGAAATCTCTAGCGAGAGTCTGTTTTGCAACGGTTACACACAAGGGTTGCAAGGCAGACTCTATTTTTTGAGCAGATACCGGGTGTGCACGAGGATAGAATAAGCTCTCTTTCGTTCGGCATCTATTGCGCTTTTTTGATCCGCCCAAAATTTTGCTTGGGTTTTGGCAAAGGTTTTTGTTTGTCAGAAGTGCTATCATGATATTCCCCATAAGAGTGCTGTTTTAAGCATTTTTATGGTCAGCGCCTATTGTAGGGGGCCGAAGAAACACCCCAAGGATACATTTCACAGGTGTCGGAAGAAAAACAAGCGTTTTTTCTAAAAAAATGTTGTAAATTCCTTTTTTTTTATATATAATTTAGTTAAAGGATGGCGTTCGGAGGGATTTTATGAAGAAAAAACGAGAAGTATTTGGAATTTCCGCTCTTTTGTTCTTTGTATGGATTGTGATGAACGAGGCGTTCACGCCCCTGAGTGTTTTAACCGGGCTTGCTTTTACTGCTTTTTGTCTTTTTGCAACCAACACCCTGCTAGATATAAATTATACCAGGGTTTTTTCTTTGCCCCTGCTCCCTTTTCTAAAGTATCTTTTGTTTCTTTTGAAGGAAATCTATCGAAACGGAATCTGCGCGGCTATTCTAATTTTAAAAGGGACTGTGAACCCCGAGTTTTTTACGGTTGAAATTGACAAAAACATTCAAAATTTGTTTTTGCATACGGTTTTAGAAAGTTCTATAACGCTTACACCGGGCACCATTTCTCTAGAAAATAAAGAGGGCATTATAACGGTGCTTTCCATGCATCGAGCAGAAGAGGAACCAACCAAAGCACTGGAGGTGCATTTGGCAAACATGAAAAGAAAAAATGACATGTCGTAAGGAGTATGTATGTTTATCAATGCGGTAATCCTGTGCTTGATTGTGGCCGCCATTTTCAGTGGATATCGTATCTTGGTTGGCCCCTCTGTGTGGGACCGCCTGCTTGGGTTTTCTTTGTTGTCCAGTAAAATTATTATGGTTATTATCTTGTACTCCTTCGAAAACGGCCAATCCTATTATTTGGATATTGGGCTAACTTTTGCATTGCTTAGTTTTGTGGGCACCACATCCATATCCAAATTTCTTCGAAAAGAAAAAAAATAGGAGGTGTTTATGCATAGCATTGGCTATCTGTTTATCTTTGTGGGCCTTTTGTTTGTTGGCGTTGGCTTGGTTGGGGTTTTTCGTTTTCAAAATTTCTATGCACGCCTTCTTTCGGCAGCCGATATTGATACGGTTGGCCTTATCACCATATTAATCGGGGTGGCATTTTTAAGCGGCTTCAGCTGGTTCACCCTTAAGGTGCTGTTTATTATGATGGTTGTTTTAATCATAAATCCAATTGTCACATCCTCGATAGCGGCCTCGGCCTATTTTTCGGGGTATAAATTGAAAAAGGATGAGAAAGATGACAGCCGATAAATTCATTTTTATTTTTATGATTTTTCTCGCTCTTTTCATCGTTAGCAGCCGAAACTATAAACGCATCATTATTGCACTGGGGGCGTTTTCACTTTTGGCTTCTTTTTGCTATTTGTTATATCATGCACCGGATGTGGCCATAGCAGAGGCGGTGATTGGCAGTGCGCTTTCCACCATTTTGTTTATAGTGGCCTTAAAAAAACACAGAACTTTTTATATCTATTTTACCGGGGGCTCTAGGCAAGTTCAAAGCGATTCGAAACTGCGGGCCGAAACAAAGGATGTGGCCTCTAAAATCATGGGATATCTTGATAATCACGACCTAGAGGCCCAAGCTGTATACACATGGGAACCGCCCGGTAAAATTGCAAATGAACACCTGTATGATTTGATATTGCACAGTGAAAACGACCGCATCACCCTTTATGGTTCCAACACAGAATTGCATGTGCAGGCCATTAAAGAGTTGTTGCAGGCCGATTTTAACGAGGACCGGCTTGCTTTTGTAAATGTTCAAAGCGAGGATGCATTATGAAAAAGATGCGTATAGTAGGGTTTTTGCTTGCCCTGGTTGCCGCTGTGCTCACTTTTTTTCTTTCGTTTCCCACCATGGCGGCAAAAACCCCCATCTTGTTTGAAGCAATTATGAACAATTATGTCACCGATACCCATGCCGAAAATGCGGTAGCGTCTGTCTATTTGCATTATCGTGTTTTTGACACGGTTTTTGAAGCTTTGATGCTGTTGGTTAGCGTGATGGGGGTTGTTCATTTCTCGCGCCATGAGCACGACGTGCAAGCGGTGGCTTTTTTTGGCACAGCCACAAAGAAAAAAAGACCCATTAGCATCATTGCCTTGATACTTCCCATCATTATGATGCTGGGTTTCTATTTGATTGTAAACGGCCATAACACCCCCGGCGGGGGATTTCAGGGCGGCGCGGCGCTGTCGTCGGTTTTTATCTGTGTATATTTGGTGAAACCCCAAAAAGTGATTCGTTTGCATGCCTACGAGCGCTTGGAAAAGCTTTTGTTTTTGGCACTTGCCATGCTTGCGCTCACATTTGCGGCTTCTTCGCTGTATTTGGGCCATCCCGAATATAATATCGCCTATTTGATTTTAATGAATGGTCTTATCGGAATCAAAGTGTTTTGCGGGCTTACCCTTGTCTTTTATAGGTTTGTGCACTACGAAGACAATTGACGAAAAAACAGATAAAAAGGAAAGGGAAGTTTATGGATTTTTTAACGGGAGAAACGGTTTCTGTGGCCTTGTTTTTCATTGGGATAGCGGGTATATTCAGCAGCCGTCGCATTTTAAAAACAATTGTTTGCATTGGCATCATGGAAGTGGCTGTCATCACCTTTTTTCTCACTATGTTTGCCACCCCGGAAGATACAGCGCCCATTGGCATCGAGTCTATGGCGGTTTCAGATCCGCTGCCGCAGGCTCTTATGATAACGGCCATTGTAATCGGCGTTGCTGTAACGGCCATATCTCTTTGTATGTTTATCAGCCTCTACCATCTGTACGGAAATTCAAACTGGACTGCTATTCATAAAAAAAGAATGGATGTAGATTCATGATTTTACTTGCTTTTGTATGTGTTCCGGTGCTTTGCGCGGTGCTAAGCTATAGCATTCCGAAATTTCCGCTGCGTGTGTTCACCGTTTTGGTGGAATTGTTTCTTTTTTGCGTTTTTCTTTTTGTTTTTGTGCACATAATCAAGGAAGGAAGCATCACACAGGTGCTGGGGGCACAAAACCCCGTGCTTGGCATAGCGCTGGTGGCAAACCGCTATACAATGGCGTTGATAGGGATTTGTGTTGTTTTGTTTTCCGCTTGTTTTGTTTATACCATGCGGGAAACATTTTTCGATTCAAAGTTTGTGATGCTGTTTTTGATATTGCAAGGCCTGCTTTCCGGGGTTTTTTTGGCCGACGATTTGTTCACCATTTTTGTTTTGCTTGAAGTGGCCACGGTGGTGGTGGCTATTTTGATAATGTATAAAAGAGACCTGCGCTCTGTGTACGACGGCATGGTCTACTTGCTTTCTCAAGTTATTTGTATGTTGTTTTATCTGTTTGGCGTTGGGTATTTGTATAAAATATTTGGGGTACTATCTATTTCTCAAATAAGGGAAATGATGCCCCATGCAAACAGCGATGATTTGATCGTTCCCTTTGCCTTTATTATGACGGCGATTTGCCTGAAAAGTGCGTTTTTTCCTCTTTTTAGCTGGCTGCCGCGGGCCCACGCCACGCCAAGCGCACCTTCTGCGGTTTCGGCCATTTTGTCGGGGCTGTATGTTAAAAATGGAATTTACCTTTTTTTTGTGTTTACAAGCATGTTTTCCGCCGCTATCAGCGATACCCTGTTTTTCACATGGATAGCCGCCGGCACCGCCATTGTAGGGTTTGTTATGGCCCTTTCCCAAACCGATATAAAATTGATTTTGGCGTTTCACACAATCTCCCAAATAGGCTTAATAGCCCTGGGGCTCACCGTGCCCAGCGAAATTTCTTCCTATGGCGCCTTGTATCACATCATTTGCCATGCGGTTTTTAAATCGCTGTTGTTTTTATCGGCGGGGATGATTATCAAACAATACAAAACGCGAGATATCCGCAAGATACACGGGGTTTTAAAAACCATGCCCATCACGGGGTTTGCAACGATTCTGGGGATACTGGGTATCAGTGGGGCACCTTTTTTTAATGCCTCTGTTTCAAAATATTTTATGCAGTATGGTGTAAAAGATCACCCCTTAGAGTTATTGTTTCTTCTTATTAATTTTGGAACCATTCTTTCTTTTGTGAAGTATTCTCATATGCTGTGGGGCGAACCCCAAACCAGGGTGTTGCAAAGCAGGCAAAAAAAGTTCGTGTTGCTGGCGTTGGGGTTTACCTGCCTTTTGGGCGGGGTTTTTGGAACGGCGTTTATGAACTTAATGTTTGACACCAGTTTGCAGATTACGCCTCTTCTGTATGGGGAAAAAGCCATTTCTTATCTGATTAGTGTTCTGCTTGCCTTTGCGCTGTATAAGTTTTTCTTGTCCAAAACCACCAAACTGTATGCACTGCGCAAGTTATCCTTTCATTTTCAGCAAATTGTAATGGCTATCTTAAGTTTTTACATTATTTTGCTTTTTAGCCTTCGGGTGCTTTAATATCGGTGTGTGCCGTGCTTACGAGGGGGCTTAGGTCGTGCCTATCCGGAAAGTATCAAATAAACATGCATATCGACACCATCAAGGTAGAAGCCGTATTTAACTTTCCGGCTTGGCAAGATATTTGGGAACATAATTCCAGGAAGAGATTTCTCTAAAGCATTGAAGGTGCAAAGGTTTTGTGCGCTTCTTCCGTCATAGTTCACAAAAAAGCATGTTGACACATTCAGATGCGCCTTATTTTTTGTATGTTCTTACAAAAAATAAGGCGCATCTTTCATGGGCATGATTTATATGCTACAATGAAAAAAGCTTTTGTAGAATTTCAAAGTATTGGGGTTTTGCACAAGCAAAAGCAATCACTTGCTTTTTTAAAGCGCACATTTATAAGATGATGATGTGCAAAAAGGAAAACTATCGCAAAAAAGGAGAAATAAAACATGAGCAACTACAATGCAGTACTTGCAAGAAACGCAGAAAAAGCGCCCAAAGGGGTGGCCCTCAGCTCGCACAGCACCGCTTTCTCACATTACAATAATCTTTCTGCCCAGCTTCCTATCGACCCTAAAACAGGGGCCCTTGTGGCAGGTGGCATCAAAGAGCAAGCAGAGCAATGCTTCTTAAATATCAAGGCCATTGCCGAGAGTATTGGCCATGTGATGAGCGATGTGGCAAGGCTTACTGTTTTTGTTGCAGACATTGAAGACGTGGATGCTGTAAACGAAGTATTCAAAGGTTTTTATCCCACCTATGTGCCGGCACGCACCACCGTGGCCGTAGACGCCCTGCCCATGAATGCACTTGTGCAAATCGAGGCCCTTTTAACCAACGGCGAGGGCACCATTCCGAATGCGCCACAAGCGGGCGATTTGATTAAACTGTGCAACAACACAGCGAATGCACCGCAGTGTGCTCTTTCCACACAAACGGTTTCGTTTTCGCACTACAACAACGTTTCTGCCCAGCTCCCCCTCTGCCCCAAAACGGGCCGTGTGGTGGAAGGCGGCGTGAGCGCACAGGCCATTCGTTGCCTGCAGAACATCAAGGCTGTTTTAGAAAGCATTGACGTGCCCATGGACGACATTGTGCGCATGACGATTTTCCTAACCGATCTTGCGGATGTAGAAGCCGTGGATGCCGTGTATAAAACCTTCTTCCCGGATACTGCCATTGCCAGAGCGGTAGGCTATATGCCGGCGCGTACCGTGGTGCAAGCGGCTGCCCTGCCCATGGGTGCTTTGGTGCAAATGGAAGCCGTTGTGTCTCACGGAGACGGCACCCCGCCACAACTGGTGGAAGACAGACACGGCATTGTTATCTATGCAAACAACACCGACAAAGCACCCATCTGTGCGCTATCGACACAAACGGTGGCGTTCTCGCACTATAACCACATTTCGGCCCAACTTCCGGTGGACGCCAAAACAGGTGCCCTTGTAAGCGGTGGTGTTAAAGAGCAAGCAACATGCTGCTTTACGCATCTGCAAAATATCGTGGAAAGCATTGGCCATAAATTGGAAGACACGGTGAAAGTGAACATCGCTTTGAAAAATATCGGCGATTTAGAGGCAGTAAACGAAGCGTATGCAAAATTCTTCCCACAGGGAACACCGGCGCTAAGAGTGATTGGCGTTTCGGCTTTGCCCAAAGGCGCTCTTATCCAAGTGGATGCTGTGGTGGCCAACGAAGAAGGCACACCGCCCAAAGCATAAAAAATTCGTTTGTAAAAATGAGTTCGGCCGGCTAGGGCGCAAAATGTTGGTGCTGATGTTTTGTGCCGAATGGATTTAGGAGGTGTCGACAATCGTGTTCAGTCGGCCTATTTTGGCCCTTTTTCCGCCCTATGGGGCCTAAATATCTTGAATTCCATCAAGGAGTACGGCAATTTTCAGGCCCCATAGAATAAAAAAATTGCTTAAAATATGCTCGGTTCAACTACTGTCGACACCACCTAGAAAAAGACAAGCCCCTTTGGAAATTTTGATTTTCCAAAAGGGCTTCTCTTTTTTAAAAAAGAAGCGGTTTATGTTGTTGGATGAAAGTGCAGGCCGATTGCAAGCGGGGTGAGCGACGGGCAGCGAATGTTGTCTTAAGTGATCGTGTTTGTTTTGTAACCCCTTGTTTATAATGTTGGCAGAACCGGAAATGTTGCTATTTTGTGTATGATGTTACAGTATCATCATGGATTCATCACAAGTTTGGTTATGATGGTATGTAAAGCATACAAAAAGTAGGAGGTTTAGGATGATAGGTTCAAAACGATGTGTTTTGGTGGTAGACGATGAGGCGAAAATGGTGCGAGCGATACAAGATTTGCTAAAGGCCAACGGCTTTAGTGTGCTGTGTGCTTACGATGGAGAAGAGGCACTGGAGTGCTTTTATGCCAGCAGTGCGCAAATCGACTTGATTTTGCTGGATATTATGATGCCCAAACTAAATGGTTATGAAGTTTTGGATAACTTGCGTCAAAATGACGCTTTAACGCCTACTATTTTGCTGACGGCACGTGGGGAAGAATACGACCAGGTAAAAGGATTTAAAGCCGGGGCAGATGACTATATAACAAAACCATTTTCTCCTTCTTTACTACTGATGCGCATAGAGGCGCTATTGAAACGTGTGGGGAAAACAGGTGCAGAGGATATACAGTGCGGAAAACTATGCATAAGCCCTATAAAACGAAGTGTGATATGTGGTGTCAACACACTGCACCTTACCAAGCGAGAGTTTGATTTGCTGTTGTTTTTTGCCACAAATCCATTGCTTGTTTTCTCAAGAGAACAAATTTTAAACAGCGTTTGGGGATACGATTTTGAGGGTGAAAGCCGCACCGTGGACACCCATGTAAAACAGCTGCGTATCAAATTGCAAGAACAGGCTTGCTATATAAAAACCGTGCATCGCATAGGATATCAATTTGAGGTACCCCATGAAGAAAGCTAGCTTGCATGGCAAATTGGTGATGTCATTTGGTTTATTGATGATATTGTTGTTGTTTTGCCAGCTTGGATTTAATTTGTTTTTTGCCACAGAATATTATGTGTGGCGAATGTCGCAAACCATGGAAAAAGCCTATGAGGATATAGAGCAAGATTATGAAGGCAGCCTTGATAGTATAGAAGAAACACTGATGAACTACGAAAACAACTACAACATAGACTTTAACATCACACAAGGCGAAGACACCAGCCTGTACACAACTTCGAACCGTTTTAATCAGCATCGTCCACAACCGCGCCCCGGCACACTACCTGCAAACGATAGGGTGGAGGACACCTCGTCACCGGATATCGTGATGCACGAAAACGGAAACCCCAAAGGCGATGTGTTTTTGCTTAGCTTTGAAGAGAGTTTCACCTATGAAGGACAGAACATCAGCGTGGTGATGTTGGTGACGCTTAATTCTATCGAAAGCAGTGTTACCCTGTTTACAGGGGCAAGTGTAGTCATTACTTGTGTGGTGCTTTTATTGGGGCTATTACTTTTTTATCTATTGTCTAAAAGCATTACAAAACCCATAGGGTATATGCAAAATGCTACAGAACGCATTGCGAAACTTGACTTTACAACACCATTAAAAGAAATACAGCCTTCGCGCGAACTTTCTTCGTTGGCACAAAACATCAATTCGATGGCGTTTCAATTGGAACACACCATAGAAGACCTTAACACAGCCAATACGAGGTTACAAAGTGATGTGGAAGCGCAAAAACAAATGGAGCAAATGCGCCGCGAATTTGTGGCCAATGTTTCGCATGAAATGAAAACACCGCTCGCTCTTTTGCAAATTTATGCAGATAATCTTAAAAATAATGTGGATGATGTGGATAAAGACGAATACTGCGAGGTGATTATAGAAGAAAGCAAAAATTTAAGCGATATGGTAAGCTCTATGCTAGAGGTATCTGCCCTGGAAAATGGCTTATCTGTGTTTGAAACAGAGAGTTTGGATTTTTCTGCTTTGGTAGAGGGATTTGTGGCTAAGATGAGGCCATTGGCAGAGGAACATAGCATACAGGTGAACATACAGCCCGGCTTGCAGGTGCAAGGTAATGCATATTATTTACAACAAGCTGTGAAAAATTATTTATCCAATGCCCTAGAACATTGCCCTAAAGAAGGGCGTATCGAGGTGTGCCTTGTGCAAGAAGAGGGCAAGGCCGTATTCTCTGTGTATAACGAGGGCAGCCATCTGCAAGAGGAAGACATACCCAACCTTTGGAACAGTTTCTACCGTGCCGGCGAGGCCCGTGTGCGTCAAGGAGGGAATGTGGGCATGGGACTCCACATTGTAAAAGCTGTGGTGGAGCGCCATGGTGGTTGTTACGAAGCACACAATCAAGCAAAGGGTGTTTGTTTTTCGTTTGGTCTGTCTCTTATACAAAAGTAGCATGGCCATGAAGTTATGGGGGTGTTGAAAAACAAAGACTTTGCCGATGGTTTTTGTAAAGTCGACTTTGTCAGTAGCGCCGATATATGCTTCCTGCTAAAGCATGTCCGAGTGCGTGTTTAAACAATATTTTCAATTTAAAACCGATAAATGGCTGCAGTTCGTTTGTGTAGTCCATTTGTTGGTTTTTTTGTGCAGGAGCATACTATAATGTCAGAAAAGGAAACCCTGCGCATATTGTTGTGGGCAAAAGCTGCTTAAAACAGCGGTTTTTTGTGTATTGTGGATGTGATGTTTTCGTCTTAAAAATGCGAAAATAGAAAAGAAAGGGTGGGTTTTTTGTTCGTTTGGCGGGTATGAATAGATTTTGCATGGAGGCAGATGTTTGAAGCTTTCATCAAATTTTCATAAGTTGTTTTTGTGGGCTCAAAAGTTCCTCAAAAAACGTTACTATACTGGCACAGTAGGGCAGAGAACGTATCAAATTTTAACAGAGGAGACATGTAAGGTGCAAAGGGAAAAGCTGAGTAAGATGAAAGAGCATTTACAGTTGATGAATAAGAAGAAAATCTTATTTGCCGTACTGGCTGTGATTTTTTTGTGTGTTTTGGCCGTGTTATTGTGGCGATTTGTACTGGCCGGAGAGGACGACACCCAAATGACGCAAGCAGCGGCCTATCAAGAGGAGATGGTTTCACGGGGCGATATTGTGGTGGGGCTTTCCGAAACAGGCAGTGTGAGCATGGATAGCCATACGGTAAGCCTTGCGTTTGAAACCTCTATCGAAGAAATCCTTGTAACAGCCGGCACCTATGTGAGCGAGGGCGAGGCACTTTTGCAGCTTGATACAGAAGATTTTTCGGCTTTGTTGCAAGCGAAGGAGAACGAGCTTGCGGCGGCTAACTTGCAGTTGCAACAGGCACAAATAGATTCCGGTGTGCAAACGGCCAATGCCGATATGGTATACCAAAATAGTGTGCAAAGCGGCAACACAGCCGCAGGCATTTATTCTTTGCAATTGGCCGAGCTAGACAGCGGCTATGTTACCATACAAAACGAAGTGGCGACGCTAGAAACACAAAAAGCAGAAATCGAGCGTCAAATATCACAAGGCTTAGACAACGACCATGGTTTGGCAGGCTACCAAAGTGAACTTGCGGCCATAGACACGCAAATCACCACGGTGCAAGCACAAATTGCCCATGCCAGCACCTGCCCCGGTGCGCAAGATGCAACCTGTACACATCCGCAAGATTCGCATGATGTGGCCGCACTAGAAGCCACGCTTTCGCAACTGAATACACAAAGAACCGCTAAGGCAGCGCAGGTGAGCTCGGCACAAACCGAATACGACAAGTCTTTTCAAGAGCTGCAAACACAGCTCACCACAGTGCAAAACAGCCTGACACAAAAATACAACGAACGCGATAGCTATGTTGCCAATATGCCTTTACAGCAGCTGGAGTATAGCAACCAATACAACGCGAGCATCCACGAAAGCAACACAGCGCAAGGTGTGCACGACAGCGCTATGACACAGGTGGAAACCAGTCTTACCCAAGCGCAGCAAGCCGTGGATACCTTGACAGCGGAAATGGATATGTTTTCACTTGTGTCTGAACAGGGTGTTGTCAGTGCCCCGGTGGACGGTTTTGTGTTGAGCCTTGCCGAAGAAGACACAACCTTACAGGCGAACACGGCACTGGTGACACTGGCGGACGACCAAAACGTCTATTTTTCTGTGAGTATTTCACAAGATGATATAGCCGATATCACCATTGGAATGCAAGCGAGCGTGTTGATGGATGCATACGAAGACGAAGTACTTACGGGCATGGTAGAAAGTATTTCGATAGTACCTTCCGGCAGTATGCAAAGCTCTGTCAATTACACGGTTTTGGTGGCTTGTGATTTATCGGCTCTGCCGGATTTGGTGGTGTATCAAGGCATGACGGCTGAGGTTACTTTTGTGCAGCGTCAAGTGGAGGATGTGTTGATAGTTTCGAACAAATGCATTCAAAGTGAGGATGGGGCACAGTATGTACAGCTCCTTGCCGAAGATGGAAGCATAGAGCGTGTACAAGTGCAAACTGGATTTTCCGATGGTTTTGACGTGGAAATAACAGGGGGACTGACAGAGGGAGACACGGTGCTGATAGAAAACGTGGTGGCAAGCAATGAAAGTGAGTGAAATCCTACGTTTGGTGCTGATAAACTTGCAACAAAACAAGTTTAAAGTGTTGTTAACTTCGCTGGGTGTCATTGTGGGAACAGCCACAATTGTGATGGTGATTGCCATTGGTGAGGGCGGCCGATTGGACGTGCAGGAACAATACAAAACACTGAATGCCGGCACCATCACGGTGGGTATTAATATGGAAACAAGCATGGCTCCTATGATGGGGGGCATGGCACCCGGCGGCGGTGGCGGCGGTGGAGGAGGCGGTGGTGGTAATGTTGCAGGTGCTGGGGCAGGATCTACCGGCAGGTCTTCAGGCGGCATGCCCGGTGCCGGTGATAGCTTAGACGAAGAAATGCTGGCAGACATTCTCTTTTTTGTGCCAAATCTATCGGGCGGTGCTATCTCGGCCACGGTGGACGCTGATGTTCTTGGGGCCGATTTAGAGGAGGCCATATCCTATGAAGTGGTGGGCACCGAGAGTAGCTATGCCGAAATTTCTAACTTAACACCCTTGGTGGGCAGTTTCATCAGCGAGGCGGATGAAGAAAACAAAAACCGCTGTGTTATTTTGGGCTATGATGTGGCCGTTGAAATTTTTGGTTCGGCACAATATGCCTATGACGAGAAGGTGGAAATCGACGGACGCAGTTACGTGGTGAATGGTGTGCTGGAGGCAATGGGCAGTGTGGTGTCGGGCATCAATCCGGACACAAGCATTTTTATGCCGTATTCCACTGCAGAAAAATACCTGTTCGCGCCCGACACGCAGCCACAATTTACCTTACTTGCCAGCGATATGGAAGATGTGCCCACCATTATGGAGAATATTGAGATGGTGCTTATGCAGGAAAACCCCAATGGTGGGTTTGCTGTGGAGGATGCAGGCGCTACCATGGAGGCGGCCATGGAATCGGCCAATACACTTTCTTTGTTGCTTTTGGCCGTGGCGGTCATTGTGTTTGTAGTGGGCGGCATTGGCATCATGAATGTTTTGTTTGTGTCTGTAAAAGAGCGTACGTCCGAAATTGGGGTGCTTAAAGCACTGGGCACAAGAAAGCGCGATATTTTGCTTTTGTTTTTGTTGGAAGCCGCCATGATTGGTTTTATTGGAGGCATTTTGGGGCTTGTGCTCAGTTTTGCCGTGTATGCTTTGATGCAAACGGGAGACATTCGTGTGGTGCTTACCATGCCCGCTTTTGTATTCGCCTTTGTGTTTGCCGTGATAACAGGCACCGTGTTCGGTTTTTATCCGGCCTTTAAGGCTTCGTCGTTATTGCCTATAGAAGCGCTTAACCAAGAGTAAGTGATTAGGTAGTGTCGACAATTGTGTTCAGCCGGCCTATTTGGGCCCTTTTCTCGCCCAATTCGGCCTAAAAATCTTGAATTCCATAAAGGAGTTCGGCAATTTTTAGACCGAATTGGACAAAAATAGTTCAAAATATGCCCGATGCAACGATTATCGACACTACCTAAAACAAATCCATATAGGAAAGGGAAAAAATCAATGAAAAGAAAAATAGGGGTTCATTTTGTGAGTGGTATATTGCTGGTGGGGCTTTTAACTGCCTGTAGCTCTGATACAAGTGGAAGCACCAGCGTTGCCGCTGACATGCAAGAGGCAGAGAACAACGGGAATACGCAGGTGAGCGGACAAGTAACCGAGGTTTTAGGCAACGAAATAAGTTTGCAGGTGGCAGAGGGCAATTTTGGGCGTATGGGTGAAGGTCCACCCGAAGGTGCAGGCTCTATGGGAGGCGAAATGCCCGAAGGCGCCTCACGTCCCGAAGGCGCAGGCCCTATGGAAGGCGAAATGCCCGAAGGCGCCTCACGTCCCGAAGGCGCAGGCCCTATGGAAGGC
>CAYJIR010000005.1:0-32598 GCA_964370295.1 uncultured Oscillospiraceae bacterium | reverse complement strand
GAAATGCCCGAAGGCGCCTCACGTCCTGAAGGTGCAGGCGGTGCAGGTGGTGCAGGCGGTGCAGGTGGTGAAGGTGGTGCAGGCGGTGCAGGTGGTGCAGACCAAATGCAAGGGCAAGATTTTTCCGAAGACATTACCTTGACAGATGAAATTCGCACCTATACCATCCCTGTGGACACACCGGTGCAACAGTATGGCACCGAGATGACCTTTTCTCAAATCACGCAGGACATGTATATCAGCATGCAAATAAATGAAAACGACCAAGTGGTTTCCATCAGCATTTTAGGGTAACGTCGATGATATATATGAATAATGTTTGCAAAAGCTATCACGTGGGCGATGAGGATTTACCTGTTTTGCAAAACATAGATTTACAGGTAAAAGAAGGGGAATTTGTGGCGGTTTTGGGGCCCTCCGGGTCTGGCAAATCCACCTTGATGAATATTATCGGCTGTATGGATAAATGGAACAGTGGTGAATATAAGCTGGATGGTGTGCCCATCCATGAAAAGAAAAGCCACGAATTAAGCCGTATTCGCAACGAAAAGATAGGCTTTATTTTTCAAAAATACCAGCTCATTTCCACCTATACGGCCTTACAAAACATTATCATGCCTTTATTGGCACGTGGGTTCTCGCGCCGGCAGGCCGAAAAGCTTTCTATGGAAACGATAGAGCTGCTAGGGCTGGAAAATCGGCTTTCGCATAAGCCACGGGCATTGTCTGGCGGGCAACAACAGCGTGTGGCCATTGCACGTGCCTTGGTGAGTGCTCCTGCTATTTTGCTCGCCGACGAGCCCACCGGTGCCTTAGACAGCAAAACAGGGCAGGATGTAATGCAGTTGTTTCAAGAATTGCATCGTCTTGGCAATACGATAGTGATGATTACGCACGATGCGAAAGTGGCTTCTAAAGCCACACGTGTTTTGTATATATCAGACGGTATTATCAGCGAGCAAAAATAGATTGTAGGGGCAGAGAAAGCGTGCAAGCGGTGTTTTTTTGCCTGCAAAATAATTTTGCCGCCATATGTTTTTGCTTAGGCATCTTTGTATTTTTTTCATTCTAACATCTGGCTTTTTCCCGGCGCCGGATGGTTTTAGGTAATTTGAAGCCTGTTGAAATCAACACCCCATGAAGAGAGGATGTTGATTTCGATGGGCTTTGCTTTACATTGCAAAGATTCTATTGTAAAATATAGGAAATATGGAAAATGAAACGTAAAATGAGGTGAGGCATTGGCGGCAAAATATAAGCGTGTGATGCTAAAACTGTCCGGCGAGGCTTTGGCCGGCGGCAAAGGTTTTGGCATAGATGTGCAAACCGTGCAAGAAATTTGCAAAGGCATTGTCAAAGCGCATGAAACCGGTGTGCAAATGTCGGTGGTGGTAGGCGGCGGCAATTTTTGGCGTGGGCGTAGCGGTGGAGACATGGAGCGCACCAGAAGCGACCATATCGGAATGCTTTCTACCGTGATGAACGCCTTGGCGGTGGCCGATGCTTTGGAGAAAGCGGGCAGCGATGTGCGGGTGCAAACGGCCATACCCATGCAGGCCGTGGCAGAACCATTGATTCGCAACAAAGCCTTGCGCCACATGGAGAAAGGCCGCATTGTCATCATGGCTTGCGGCACGGGCAACCCCTTTTTCTCCACCGATACGGCGGCGGCTTTGCGCGCGGCCGAAATTGGGGCAGACATTGTGCTAAAGGCCACAATGGTGGATGGGGTGTACGATAGCGACCCAAAGAAAAACCCCAAGGCAGTAAAATACGAAACTTTAAAATTCGATGAAATGCTAGAAAAAAAATTAACGGTTTTGGACGCGGCGGCAGCGGCTTTGTGTGATGAAAATAAATTGCCTTTGCTGGTGTTTGATTTGTCCGACCCCGAAAACATTTGGCGTGCCGTGCAAGGTGAGCCCATTGGAACCTTGGTGCAAGCTTAAAATATGTGTGTTGTTTAAAAAACAAAAGGAGGCGTTTAGAATATGGCCAGTGAATTGTTGGGTATTTATAAGGAAAAAATGGATAAAGCGTTGGCACATTTACAAAAAGATTTGGGGGCAGTGCGTGCAGGACGCGCAAACCCGGCCGTTTTAGATAAAGTGATGGTAGACTATTATGGCAGCCCCACGCCCATCCAACAAGTGGCGGCTATTTCGGTGCCCGAGGCAAGGATGCTGGTGATTTCTCCTTGGGATGTCAGCTTGATACGTGACATAGAAAAGGCGATTTTGTCCTCGGATGTTGGCATCACACCCGCCAATGACGGTAAAGTAATTCGCCTTGCCTTCCCCTCGCCCACAGAAGAGCGACGCAAACAACTCACCAAAGAAGTGTTGAAGATGGGGGAAGAGGGCAAAGTGGCTGTGCGCAACATTCGCCGCGAGGCCATAGCCCATTTTAAGGCAGATAAAAAGAACAACGAGCTTACAGAGGATGATTTAAAAGAACTGGAACAAGATGTGCAAAAGATTACCGATAAACACACAAAGGAAATAGATAAAATTTGCGAGGAAAAAACCAACGAAATAATGGAAATTTAAGAACACTGCAAGAAGGTTTTTGGTGTTTGTTAGGCGTGGCTTAAAAGTTGGTGCCGTGCAGCTGCGCGGCACTTTTACATGGAAATAGAAAAAGAAAGGCAAAACACATGCAAGAGGATAATTTAGCCAAAGGTCTTTCCATTGGCATCATTATGGACGGCAACGGACGCTGGGCCAAAAAGAGAGGTTTGCCACGTACGGCCGGCCATAAAAAAGGCGCCGAGGTGTTCGAGGACATCACACGCTATGCGAACGAATTGGGTGTGGCCTCTATTGCCTATTATGCTTTTTCTACCGAGAACTGGTCGCGCCCCAAAGAAGAGCTGAAAGTGATTATGGATTTGTTCACAGCCAGCCTAAAACGTTTGTATAAATACATCGACGAAAATAACCGCGTGGTGTTCTTGGGAGAGAGGGGCCCGCTTCGGCCGGTGCAGCAGGAAATGATGCAAGACATTGAGGAAAAAACAGCCAACCGCACAGGTATGGTGCTAAACATAGCCGTGAATTATGGTGGACAACAGGAAATTACCAACGCGGCGCGGCTTTTGGCAAGCGAGGTGAAAAACGGCACACGCAGCATCGAAAGCATCACCGAAGATGAAATCACAGCAAAGTTGTATACCAAGGGCCAGCCCATGCCGGATTTCATTTTGCGCACCTCGGGTGAAAAACGCATTTCTAATTTTTTGGTGTGGCAGTGTGCTTATTCCGAGCTTATTTTTACAGATACCTTATGGCCGGATTTTACAAGAGATCATTTTGACGCGATGGTGGCCGAATATCATGGCCGCGAACGACGTTTTGGTGGGCTGGTGTAAACCGCCTATAATAAAAAGGGAGGAGAGCAGCCATGAAAACCAGAGTCATCACGTCGGTGGTGGGTGTTTTGTTGTTGGTGGGTATATTTTTTTTGTACCATACCTTGTTGTTTAACCTGCTGTTTTGTGCCGTGTGCCTGCTGGCCATCCACGAAGTTTTTGATGCCTTTGGCTTTGAAAAAAGAGATTGGCCGCTGTTTATAAGTTTTGTGCCCTTGGTGCTGGCAGTGATGTTGTTTCCTGCTGTTGGCCTTCAAATGTGGGTTATGGCCGTGCTATATGCCTTTTTATTGTTTGTGCTTGTGTATTTTGTGCGTGGCAGCAAACGCCTTAGCTTTGAAAAAATGGGAGGCATGGTGTCGTATTCTTTGCTGGTGCTGTTTTGTTTTTATTCTCTGGTAAGCATCAAAAACATCCTGCCACAGGCGATGTATCAAAACGACGCTGTGTATTGCACCGTGATGGTGATGGGCTATGCCTGGGGGGGAGACACTTTTGCCTACTTGGTAGGCCGCAAATTTGGCAAGCGTAAACTGGCGCCGAATGTCAGCCCTAACAAAACGGTGGAAGGGGCTATAGGTGGCGTTTTGGGCAGTGTGCTGGTGGGGCTTTTGATTAGCATGCTGTATACACAATTATGGTCGGTGGGCCCCCTGTGGCAAGGAAATCAGGCGATGCAGTATGGTTTTGTGGCACTGCTGGGGGGGATTGCCTCGGTGCTGGGCATGTTGGGTGATCTGTTTGCCTCGGCGGTGAAAAGGCAATGTGGCCTAAAAGATTACGGCACGATTTTTCCCGGGCACGGTGGCATTATGGACAGGTTTGATAGTTTGATTTTGGTGGCACCGCTTATGGCGGTGGCCGTGCAGTTATATCGCTAGGCAGGTGTGGCTAGCCTGCCATGTGGCAAAGCTTAGTACTTTCAACGGTGCGGGTTTTGGTAGCAACGAGGAAACTATGAATAAAAGAGTGGCCCTTTTGGGCAGTACGGGATCGATTGGCAGACAAAGTTTAGATGTGATACAAAGGCAGGGCTACGAGGTGGCCCTGCTTAGTGCCGCAAGCAATAGCGAGTTGTTGCTGGCCCAAATTAAGCAGTTTCGCCCGCCCTTGGTAGCCGTGGCGAACAAAAAAGCGGCCGAGGAGATACAAAGTGCCTTGGAGGCGTTGCCGTTTTCCGTGCGCTTAATAAAGGGCGAGGAAGCGGCCAGAGAGGCTGTTTGTATATGCGAGGCCGATGTGGTGCTTAATGCCGTGGTGGGAATTGCAGGTCTTGGCGCCACACTGGCGGCCTTGCATCGCGGCATGGATGTGGCCTTGGCAAACAAAGAAAGTTTGGTGGCCGGTGGCGAGCTGGTGCTGCGTGAAAGCAGGGAAAAGGGCGGGAAACTATTGCCGGTAGACAGCGAGCACAGCGCCATTTTTCAATGCTTACAAGATGTGCATAGCCAAAAGGCTGTAAAGCGTATCATCCTTACAGCATCCGGGGGGCCGTTTTATCAAAAGACAAAAGCCGAGCTTGCCGGCGTGCGGCGGAAAGATGCACTGGCGCACCCCAACTGGTCTATGGGACATAAAATCACCATCGACAGTGCAACGCTGATGAATAAAGGGCTGGAGTTTATCGAGGCAATGTGGTTGTTTTCCTTGCGAGCCGACCAGGTGGATATCGTGGTGCAAAGGCAAAGTATCATCCATTCCTTGGTAGAGTTTGAAGATCATTCGATTTTGGCGCAGTTGGGTGTGCCGGACATGCGCATTCCCATACAATATGCGCTCACATGGCCCCAGCGTGTGCCGGGAAATGCGCCACAACTGGATTTTTCTGCGCTTACACGCCTGGACTTTGGGCAGGCAGACGAAGAGACCTTTCGTGCGCTTGCGGCCTGTAAGGCGGCGGCGGCCAAGGGTGGATTGGCCCCGTGTGCGGCCAATGGGGCCAATGAAGAAGCCGTGGCCCTGTTTTTGAGGGAAGAAATTTCTTTTCTAGACATCGGTCGCCTGGTGGAGGGATGTGTGAACAGCGACTCGTTTGCAGGCGCTTATGATTTGCAAGACGTATACGCCTGCGACGCCGCTGCGCGCCGCTATGTGCGCGAGCACAAATAAAACAGCCATTTTGCGCGGCATATCTGAATGCTCTCCACTGTGTTTTGTCCCCCAAACGAAAAGGTGAAAAGGAAAGAGCAAAGGTTTGTTATAAAAAGGGGGGAGACCCGGCATTTTTTAAACAAAAAATGTCATCCGATGGTTTAGCGAAGTGTTAGTAGGGGCCGGAAAGGAAACAAAATGAACACAATTGTCATGTTGCTGGTGTCGTTGCTGGTGTTTGGAGCCGTCATTTTCGTGCACGAACTCGGGCATTTTTTGGCTGCCAAGAAATGCGGCATACGTGTTTTGGCATTTGCGATGGGTATGGGCCCTGCACTGTGGACATATACCAAGGGAGATACCACGTATTCCTTGCGTCTATTTCCCATTGGTGGTTATGTGCAAATGGAAGACGAAGATGGTGCAGATGAACCCCAAAACGAGCACAGCTTTTCTAAAGCACCCATTGCAAAACGTTTGTTGGTGATGGTGGCCGGTGCGTTTATGAATTTTATGCTTTGTTTTTTGGTTTTGGTGGTGTTGGTGGCAGCGGGTGGCCCCATTGCAGACACCACCTTGGCCGAGGTGAGCAATGAAGAAACCGGCCTGCAAGTGGGCGACCGCATTTTGGAAGTGAACGGCCGAAGGATGTTTATTTTAAATGATATCATGTACGAATTCGCCAGAACCAACAACGGAAATTTCGATTTAACCGTGCAACGTGCGGGCGAAACGGTGCAGCTAGACGCGGTGGTGTTTCCCGAGGTGGAAGCCATCGACCCACAGACGGGCGAGGTATATATAGACGAAAGCACGGGCGAGGCCTATACCTATTTAGATTTTGGCTTTAAGGTGCAAGCTGTGGAAAAAAATGTGTGGACGGTGACAAAACAGGCGTTTTTAACAACCTTATCCTATGCAAGAACCATTTATTTGGGGCTTGTGGACATGTTGGCGGGACGCCTTGAAATCAACCAATTTTCCGGGCCTGTGGGGATTGTAGAGCAAGTGGGCATGGCGGTGTCCATCGGTTGGCAAAGCGTGCTGAATTTGCTGGCGCTTATTTCGGTGAATTTGTGCATTATAAATTTGCTGCCTTTGCCGGCTTTAGATGGCGGCAAGGTAGTACTTTTACTGGTGGAGGCGGTGCGTGGCAAACCCTTAAACGAGCGCTTTGTGACAGCCATCAACCTTGCCGGGTTTGCTTTGCTTATCGGGTTTACCATTTGGGTTACATTTAATGATATCGTGCGTTTGGCGGGGTGATAAAATGAACACACAAAGAAGAGCCTGCAAAACGGTGTATGTAGGGGGATTGGGGATAGGCGGCGATTGCCCGGTGCGTGTACAAAGCATGTTGAATGTGCCTGCGCATGATGTGGCAGGCAATGTGGCCAAGGCCAAAGAATTGCAGGCGGCAGGCTGCGAAATTTTGCGTGTTGGTGTGCCAAGCTTAGAGGATGTATGTTTGGTGACGGCATTAAAAGAGGCCGTAGATGTGCCCATTGTGGCCGACATCCATTTCGATTATCGCATCGCTTTGGCTTGTGTGCAAGCCGGTGTAGATAAGGTGCGCATCAACCCGGGCAATATCGGCGAGGCCGACCGCGTTCGTCAGGTGGCAAAGGCTTGCAAAGAGAGGGGTGTGCCCATACGTATCGGTGTGAACGCCGGCAGTTTAGACAAGAAATTGCTTGCAAAATATGGACACCCCACGGCCGAGGCGTTGGCCGAGAGTGCCAAAAACGAAATTGCGCTTTTGGAACAATGCGATTTTGATAAGATCATCATTTCGTTAAAATCCAGCCATGTGCCTACCAATGTGCGTGCATACCAACTTTTGGCACAACAATGTGCCTATCCCTTGCATCTTGGGGTAACCGAGGCCGGTCTTGAAAAAGTGGGGCTTATCAAAAGTGCTATGGGTATAGGTAGCTTGTTGCTTTGTGGTATTGGAGACACCTTGCGCGTGTCTCTTACGGGCGATGTAGTGGCCGAGGTGGAGGCGGGCTTTGAAATTTTGCGTGCTGCGGGGCATGCGGTGGCGGGGCCGGAAATAATCAGTTGTCCCACCTGCGCGCGCACATGCATAGATGTGGAAGGCATTGCCAAAGAGTTGCAAAGTGGCCTGAAAGGCACGCAGAAATCGCTTAAAATAGCCGTGATGGGTTGTGTGGTGAACGGCCTTGGCGAGGGCAGGGAAGCCGATGTGGGCTTGGCCGGTGGCAAGGACAGTGCTGTGATTTTTAAAAAAGGACAAAAGGTGCGTGTGGTGCGCGAGAATTTTGCGCAGGAATTGATGAAAGAGGTTCAAGCCTTGGAGTGATAAAAGCTGTGCAAAACCGTGCAATGGCTTAGGAAGGGAGGCGGCAGGTGTGGGCTTGCCTTTGGTGGAATTATGCCCTGAGTTACAAGGGGAAAGTGCGTTGAGTACAGTGCCGGATGTATGCATAGAAAGCGTGCGTGTGGATGATAAAACAGGAAAAATCTATGTGAGCTACCACAGCGCATGTGCCCTCACAGCCGGGCAAAGCAGCCATTTATATCAAAGTGTGGCAGCGAAGTTTCCTTTGTACGAGCTTTGTTTTCAGGGCAGTTTTCCGTATGAGGGTTTGGACAAAGAAGGGGTTTTATGCCTTATAGAAGAGCTTAAACAGCGTGGGTTGGCCCTAAATGGTTATTTTAAAGGCGCCGATATTAAAATAGAAAACACATGCATTACCTTTGGTATTCCCATGGGCTGTTCTTTTCTACATGCCATTCAATTCCCAGAGTATTTGGCCGCCCTGATAGAACAGGCCACGGGCCACCGCCCCGAAGTGAAATTACATAGTATAGAAAAATCGGGCGAAGCCCAAAGTGAAGACGGGTTCGGTGTGATAGAGCCGCCTAAGGTGGTACCCGCGCCGAAAGCAGTGCAAAGGCGTAGTATCTCTTTGCCCAATTTGCCGGGTGTGCAGTGGAGCGAACAAGCACCCGAGCTGTTGTTTGGGTCTGCTTTTACACCGAAAGAGGCAGAACCCCTATCAGAGCTGGACGAAGAGGGTCACAAAGGTGTTTGGTTTGGTGATGTGTTTAAAGTGGATTGGCGTGATTTACGACGAGGGGGGAAAATCGCCCTTATTTATATCACGGACTATGAGAGCTCGGCCACGGTGAAATTGCAGTTTCAGGCCGGTGTGCCAACGGGAAAACTGGAGAGTATCAAGGCAAAAGACAGCCTTTTTTTGCGTGGTGAATATCGATACGATGATTATGATGGTGGGCACGTGATACGTGGCTACGATATATTGCGTGTAAAACGCGCCCCCTGGAAAGACGAGGCACCCAAAAAACGCGTGGAGTTGCATTTGCACACGAAATTAAGCAGTGTAGACGGCCTGTGCGACCCAAAAGAGGTGGTGAAAACAGCGGCAGACCTTGGGCACAGCGCCGTGGCCATCACAGACCATGGTGTAGTGCAAGCCTTTCCCGAGGCCATGTTGGCACTCGATGCAGTGCGTAAAGATAACCCCGATTTTAAAGTGATTTATGGCATGGAAGCATATTGTGTAAACGACCATGTTCCCGTGGTGGATGGCCCCTTACAAGGGGTGTTGGCCAACACACGTTTTGTGGTGTTCGATATAGAAACTACGGGTTTAAGCCCAAAAAGTGACAGACTTACCCAATTGGGGGCGGTTGTCTTGGAAAACGGGGAAATAAAAGAGCACTTTTGCACTTTTGTGAACCCGGAAAGGCCGATAGAGCCAAAAATCACCCATCTTACGGGCATCACCAGCGAAATGGTGGCGCAAGCCCCCAAAGAAGAAGAGGCTTTACAGGCGTTTTTGCAGTTTGCCAAAGATGGCGTGTTGGTGGCGCACAACGGGCACAAGTTCGACATGCGTTTTATGCGTGCAAGCGCAGAGCGCGTGGGGCTTGCGTTCAACTTGCCTTGTTTGGATACTTGGCCCTTGGGATGTGCGTTATATCCGGGGCTTAAAAACTATAAGCTGGATACTTTGGCGGCGCATCTTGGTGTGCCGGACTTTGGGCATCACCGTGCCGACGAAGATGCAAAAGCTACCGCGCAGATGTTTTGCAAGATGCTTGAACATTTAAAAGAACAAAACATTGAAACATTTGGCCAACTTGCCGGCAACCTTAGCGACGAAAACGCCCTGCGGCGCAAAAGTTTCCATCTGATTTTATTGGTGAAAACAAAAACGGGACTTAAAAACCTGTATAAAATGGTGTCAGAAAGCCATTTGAACTATTATGTTACAGGCAAGAGCAAGGGCCCGCGTATACCCAAAAGTTTGCTTAACCGCCATAGGGAGGGCTTGCTTGTTGGCTCTGCTTGCGAAGCGGGTGAGTTATACAGAGCCGTGGCAGGAGGCGCCGGTGATGACGAACTTCGCGAAATTGCCTCTTATTATGACTTTTTAGAGATTCAGCCCATAGGCAACAACGAGTTTATGTTGCGAAACGGCATGGTAAACAGCGAGAAAACCCTGCAAGAGCACAACCAAAAAATTGTGCAACTGGGCAAAAGCATGCAAAAGCCTGTGGTGGCCACCGGGGATGTGCATTTTATGCACGAGCACGAGGCCGTGTATCGCAGTGTATTGCAGGCGGGGCAGGGTTTTGGTGATGCAGACAACCAAGCGCCTTTGTATTTTAGAACCACCCAGCAGATGCTGGACGAGTTCCACTATTTAGACCCGCAAGATGCCCAGGCTGTGGTGATAGAGTATCCAAACCAAATTGCAAGCAGCATTGATGGCGAGGTGCGCCCCATCCCCAAGGGGTCTTTTAAGCCCGAGATAGAAGGTTCTGAAGAACTGCTGCGCAACATGACGATACAAAACGCAAAAAAACAATATGGAGACCCTCTGCCGGCACTGGTGGAAGAACGTGTGGAAAAAGAGCTGGGTTCTATTTTGCGCCACGGCTATGCCGTGCTCTATGTGATAGCACAAAAACTGGTGCAGAATAGCGAGGAAAATGGATATCTTGTGGGAAGCCGTGGTTCGGTGGGTTCGTCTGCTGTGGCCTATTTTGCCAAAATTTCCGAGGTGAATCCATTGCCGCCGCACTATGTGTGTCCCGCATGTTGTCACAGCCGATTCATCACGGATGGCAGCGTGGCAAGTGGATTCGATTTACAGGAGTTGGCTTGCCCGCAGTGCGCTACGCCCATGAAAGGGGACGGTAATGAAATACCGTTTGAAACCTTCCTTGGCTTCGACGGGGATAAAGAACCGGATATTGATCTTAATTTTTCCGGCGAGTATCAAAGTTTTGCCCACCGCTACACAGAGGAATTGTTTGGCAAGGAGTATGTGTTCAAGGCGGGCACAGTGTCTGGCTTAAAAGACAAAACTGCCTATGGATATGTAAAAAAATATGTGGAATCGCGCGATTTTCAATTGTCCAACGCCGAACTAAACCGCCTTACACAAGGTTGTGAAGGTGTTAAACGAACCACCGGCCAGCATCCCGGTGGTATGGTGGTGGTGCCCAAGGGCTACGAAATCACCGATTTTTGCCCCGTGCAGCATCCGGCCGACGACGAGGACAAAGGGGTGGTTACCACCCATTTTGAATTTAAATATTTGCACGATACATTGCTGAAATTAGACGAACTGGGTCATGATGTGCCCACGATGTACCATCATCTGGAGCAGCACACCGGCATTGCCATGGACGACGTGCCCATGAACGACACAGAAGTGTTCAGTTTGCTCACTTCGCCAAAGGCTCTTGGGGTAAATGCCAAGGAGCTGAAAAGTGAAACAGGCACCTTTGGCATACCCGAGCTGGGCACCTCTTTTGTGCGGCAGATGCTGGTGCAGGCACAGCCTAAAAACTTTGGAGACCTTATACAAATTTCGGGCTTGTCTCATGGTACCGACGTGTGGAACGGGAACGCCCAAGACCTTATTCAAAACAAAGTGTGCACAATATCAGAGGTTATAGGCACGCGCGACTCTATCATGACAGATCTTATCCATAAAGGGGTAGAGCCCAAAATGGCTTTTGATGTGATGGAGGCCACACGCAAAGGCAAGGTGGCCAAAAACGGTTTTGGCCCCGGTGTGGAAGAAGAGTTGCGCCGCAACAATGTGCCGGAGTGGTATTTGGAAAGTTGTAAAAAAATTAAATATATGTTCCCCAAAGCCCATGCCGTGGCCTATCTGATGTCTGCTGTGCGTTTGATGTGGTTTAAAATTCATCACCCACTGGCTTTCTATGCCACCTATTTTACCGTGCGTGGTGAAGACATAGACTATGAAGCAGCCGTGGGCGGCAAGGCTGTGGCAAAGCGCAACCTGGCCAAGGCCGAGGCGCTGGCGAAAGAGGAAAAAAGCCTTAAAAACGAGGGAACGGTTACCTCTTTGCAAATGGTGAACGAATATTTGCTGCGTGGATACGAATTTTTGCCGATTATGCTTGGCAAAAGCCGTGCGTTGCAATACAGTATAGAAGACGGGAAAATACGCCTGCCATTTTTGGCGATAAAAGGCGTGGGCGACAAAGCAGCCCTAGAGTTGGAAAAGGCAACATTGAACGGGCAAAGCTATCTTTCGGGGGAAGATTTGCAGCGCGCGGCAGGTGTGTCGGCCCCGGTGATGCAAGCACTGGACGAAATGGGTGCCTTAGGAAATATGCCGAAAAGCAACCAGGTTACCTTGTTTGAATTGGTGTAGAATTAGCCGTCTAAAAGCGAAGTGTGCCGGCACACTTCGCCTATTTTTTTGCGCAAAGCGAAAAAGTCTTCTGTGGCCAGAGGTTTATGGGCGGGGCTGCGCAGCAGTGCAGCGGGGTGCAAGGTGGCCATAAACCAAATGTCGTTTTTGTAATACCATTGCCCATGTTGTTTCATAATGGCGAAGTTTTTGTCTATCATTACTTTGGCGGCTATGCGCCCAACACAAACCACAATTTTGGGTTGCATCAGGCGGAATTGCTCTGCAAGATAGGGAAGGCAGGCGTTTTGTTCTTCGGGGCGTGGGTCGCGGTTCTCGGGTGGGCGGCATTTTACAATATTGGTAAGGTAGATGTTTTGCTTGCGGTTTAGGCCGATGCTTTCCAGGTAACTGTCAAGTAGTTTTCCGCCACGCCCCACAAAAGGTTCACCTTGCTCATCTTCGTTTTTTCCGGGGCCCTCGCCCACAAATAAAATCTCGGCCATTTCGTTGCCGGTGCCGAACACAAGGCGGTTACGCGTCTCCCATAATGCACATGTCCGGCATGTTTCACAGGCCCTGTGTAAAGACTGAAAAGTATGCATGGTAGCCTCCTCATTGTGGTCAATATTTCTGAAATAATTTAGTATAAGTATAGCATATTCCGTCATATTTATCCTCTAGGCAATAGGCCGTTTTTGTGCTATAATAAATATACTTTTATGAACGGTATCTTGAGCAAAATACTAGGAATTAGATTCAGAAAAACATAGCCATGCACTAGATGGAGGTTTCAGTGGTAAAAAAAGTAATAGTTGAAGTGTCTGCACGGCATGTACATGTAAGCGGGGCTGATTTACAGAGTTTATTTGGCAAGGACTATGCCTTGCATCCCAAAAAAGATTTATCTCAGCCCGGGCAATTTTCTTGCGAAGAGCGTGTTGGTGTGGTTGGCCCAAAAGGTGAATTACAGTCTGTTACTATCATAGGGCCGGTTCGAAAAAAATCTCAGGTAGAGATTAGTGCAAGTGATGCGTGGAGAATTGGCCTGAAACCACCTGTGCGCGAAAGCGGCCATGTGGAGGGTTCTGCTCCGGTGAAATTGGTGGGGCCCAAAGGCGAGGTAGAGCTGAGCGAGGGTTGCATGATTGCCAAGCGACATGTGCACCTGGACCCACACACCGCAGAAAAATTTGGCGTTGAAAATGGCCAAATTGTGAAAGTGGCATGTGGTGCCAACGATAGAAAACTTATTTTTGATGATGTTGTGGTTCGCGTGAGCGACCAGTACGCTGCTGCTATGCATATCGACACAGACGAGGCCAATGCGGCCGGGATACCCACTCATGGGGTACTTTTATTAGATAGCTAAGGCAATATGGCCCAAAAGCACACAGCAAGCTGTTTGCCGTCCGGTGAAAAACCGGACGGTTTTTATGTATGGCGCGTAAGAGGGAGCTTGCACGCCAATTGTACACACAGTTTGCACAACAGGGAGAAAGGTTTGCACCTATGGCAAATATGCAAAATCAGGATGGAGACAAAACCGAGCGTCAAAGACGCATTGAAGAAAGTGGCCGGATAACAAAAGAAGAGATAACAAAAAGCGAAAGCGAGGAAAAAGCAAAATATTTTTGGCAAAAAGAGACGGTGTTGCGCCTTAGAAAAAGCAAAATTGTAAATTTGCTTTTTTGGATATTGGTGCCCATGCTGGGCATCGTTTTTTGCGAGTGGGTTGCCCGTGGTACTTTAGGCCCCCATGAAAAAGATTTTGGTTTCCTTGATGCCCTTGCTAACAATTTTCCCAGCTTTCTCATCACCTATATTTTGCTACTTCTTTTGTATGCGTGCCTAAGCTATCTGTTTAAAAACCATGTGGGCGGCACGGTGGGCGTGGGCCTGGTTTGTATTTTGCCGGCCGTCGCCACCTATTATAAACTCACCATGCGCAACGAGCCACTGTTGCCCTGGGATTTGATGCAAATTGGCGATTTAATGGGCATTGCAGACGAAGTAAGCCTAAGTGTGCAAACACCCATGGTGTTGGCAGGTTTGATATTTTTGCTACTTTCTGTTTTGGCTTGTTTCTTGGTGATACCTTTGCCAAACGAAAAGAAAAAAGCACATATATGCCGTTTTGGGCTTGCGCTTGCCTCTTTGGGGGGCATGGCTATCATGATATTTTTTGTATTCTTAAGCCCCACTGCCATTTTGGCCTTGGGAATAGAAGAAGACATGTGGATGCAGGACAGATATTATCGATATAACGGTGTTTTAAGTGGGTTCTTAACCAATTTACAAATGTTGAATATTGAACAGCCGGCTGGTTATAGCGAGCAGGAAGTAGCCGAAATTTTGCAAGAGCAAACCACAGAGCCCTCTCCATTTTATGCAAGAAGCCCGGCGGCGGCCGGCATGGTCGAGGAACAAGCGCCGGATATCATCTATTTAATGGCCGAGGGATATTGGGACATGGAGCGCCTGCCCGGCATTGGCTTCGACCGTGAACTGACGCCCAACTTTAACGAATTGGCGCAGCAAGCGGCCAGTGGTTGGGCCTACACACCCAGCTATGGTGGAGGCACTTGTGATGTGGAGTTCGAGGTGTTAACCGGCTTTTCTATGGAATATTTGCCGGCCGGCAGTAAACCTTACCAGCAGTATATCACAGACGATACCTTTTCCCTTGCTTGGGTGCTAAAAGACAGGGGCTACGAAACGGTGGCCATACATGGGTATGGAGAACGGTTTTGGAACCGCGACGTAGCCTATCCGCGCCTTGGAATAGATGATTTTATCTCGGAAGAGGACATGGAGGGTGCCGCGCGCCGCCGGGGGCTGATTTCGGACCAAAGCATGGTAGACAGAACCATCGAGGAGTTGCAAGCGCGCTCTTCAGAGGATAATTCGGTGTTTATTCACACGGTTAGCATACAAAATCACACCACCTACGGCCCCGGGCGCTACCCGGAAAGCGAGATGGTAAGTGTGACACAAAACGAGGCGAATCTTTCTGACGATATTGTTGTGCAATTGGAAGATTGCGCCACAGGCATGTACGAAATGGATAAGGCACTGGGGCATTTAACCAACTATTTGAGCACCGTGGATAAACATACGATTGTTGTATTCTGGGGTGACCATTTAAACCCAATGTCTGATGGTTACGGCATGTTTGAGGATTCGGGTTATATTGAAGAGGGTGATACACAAAGCCCGCAAATGTATCAAACACCTCTGCTGATTTGGAGCAACCAAGGCAACACAGAAATAGATTTGGGCACAGTGTCCACGTATAATATTTCGCCGCTGATGCTGGAACTATTCGGCCAGGAAATGCCTGCGTATTTCGAGTTTTTAAACGCGCAAATGAACGAGTATACGGCCGATAGCAAAGGGGTGATGTTTTTTCCGGATGGACAATATACCCGCGAAATAAACGAAGAGCAAGAAAGTTTGCTTTATCCTCAGTCTGTCTTGCAATACGATTTATTGTTTGGCGAAAAGTATCAGCTACAAGATGCCTAGTTTCGATTTGTGAAGAAAAGACCCTGTCAAAAAAAGGAGAAAGCGTGCAAACTAAATTACGAGATATTTTAAGCCAAGTACAAAAGCCCGGACGCTACACGGGAGGAGAGCCCTTTTGCATTTACAAAAATAAAGAGGAAGTACAGCTTCGTTTTGCTTTTTGTTTTCCCGATGCCTACGAAGTGGGCATGTCCTTTTTGGGCATGAAAATTTTGTACGATTTGCTGAACAAGATGCAAGGCGTGTGGTGCGAGCGCGCTTTTATGCCTTGGCTCGACATGGAGGCGCAACTAAAAGCGGCAGAGTATCCGTTGTTTGCACTGGAAAGCAGGGATGCATTAAATGAGTTTGATATTGTCGGCTTTACCTTGCAATACGAGCTTACCTACACAAATATTTTGGCTATGCTGGCGCTGGGGGGGATACCTTTGCGTGCGAATGAGCGCGGTCAAGATGCCCCTTTGGTGGTGGCAGGGGGGCCTTGTGTTAGCAATGCAGAACCGTTGGCGCCTTTTGTGGATGCCATGTTTTTGGGCGAGGGCGAGGAGCAACTGCCGGCCGTGTGCGCGGCCGTGCGTGAGGCAAAGTTGGCAGGCCTTTCCAAGGAAGACACATTAAAAAAATTGTGCCAAATTCCCGGTGTGTATGTGCCGGCGTTCTATGTTCCGCACTATAACGAGGCAGGGCAAGTAAGCAAAATTCAGGCGATGGAAAAGGCGCCCATGCCTGTGCGCAAGGCCATATTGCAGAATTTTGCACAGGTGCAGCCCACGCAAAATTTTGTGGTGCCTATGGTGGGCACCGTGCATGATCGTGCACAAATTGAGGTGATGCGTGGTTGCGAGCGTGGCTGCCGTTTTTGCCAGGCCGGTTTTATTTATCGCCCTCTACGCGAGCGAGGGGCCGATATGTTGGGCGAAGCGGCAAAACAGCTATGTCAGAATACAGGCTACGAAGAACTGAGCCTTACCAGCCTATCCACAAGCGACTACAGCAAGCTAGAGCCCTTGCTGGATGGCCTACTAAACTGGACGAGTGAGGAAAAAATCAACCTGTCTTTGACGTCTTTGCGTGCCGATAATTTCACCGAAAGTTTAGCAAAAAAAATAAGCCATGTGCGCAAAAGTGGCCTTACATTTGCACCGGAGGCCGGCACGCAGCGCCTGCGTGATGTCATCAATAAAAATGTGAGTGAAGAGGAGATAGAGCGCACTTGCAAGTTGGCCTTTGAAGCGGGATATAGCGGGGTGAAGCTATATTTTATGATGGGCCTGCCCACAGAAACCATGCAGGATATAGAGGGCATTGCCAACACGGCCAAACGTATAGTGGATTTATACTATGCCATGCCGCGTCGCCCCAAAGGTGCTGTGAAAGTTTCGATTAGTGTGGCCTGTTTTGTGCCCAAGGCCATGACACCTTTTGAGTGTGTGGGCCAAAACAGTGAAGAAGAATTGCGAGAAAAACAGCGGTTTTTGCTGCAGTGTGTGCACAACAACCGTAAAATTTCTGTGAGTTACCACGACAGCCGCACCAGTTTATTAGAGGCGGCTTTCGCAAGGGGAGACCGCCGCCTGGCCGACGTGCTGGAGCTTGCCTATCAAAAAGGTTGTCGTTTTGACGGCTGGGATGAACATTTTCAATTTTCCCTGTGGCAAGAGGCCTTTGCCCAGTGCGGCACCAGCGCAGCAGCCTATGCACAGCGTAGTTTGCAAACAGACGAAGTGCGCCCCTGGCAGCATTTGGATTATGGTTTAAGTGCTAAATTCCTACAAGGGGAGTACGAAAAGGCCTTGCGTGGTGAGGTGACCCCGCCTTGCAGAACCCACTGTGCCAACTGTGGCGTAAACGGATTTTTGGGGAGGGCCTGTTATGCGAGTGATTAGAATCTTTTTTGACAAAACCGAAGAAGCAGCCTATATCTCCCATTTAGATTTACAACGGGTAATGGCAAGGGCTTTGCGTAAAAGTGGTTTGCCTGTGTGGTATTCTGAAGGGTTTAACCCACATATCTACCAGCGCTTTTCTTTGCCCTTGCCTCTTTTGCAAGAAAGCTTCACCGAAAGTGTGGACTGCAAAACAGAGGCAGAGGGCGATATGATGGCCTATGTTGAGGCGCTTAATAAGGCTTTGCCACGTGGTATTGTAGTTAAAAAAATAGCACCCCCTTTGCACAAGAGTGATGCGATACGCTTTTGCGAGTATCATTTTGTATATGAGGGGCAAAGCAAGGCCTTGCAAGCGGCCTGGCAGTGTTTTTTAGAAAGAGAAACGGCGTCTGTTTTGATAAAACGTAAGAAAACGCAGCAAGAAGTGGATTTAAAACAGGTGGTATCGCAGGGAATAATAGAGAAAGGGGATACCCTGTCTGTGGTGATGCCCGCGGGAAATGAGGGGAATATCAATCCTCAGGTGCTGGCAACATTCTTGCAAGACGAATGTGCCTTGCCGGAAAAGGGACTATTAATACGGCGCATGCGCGTGCTTTTGGAAAATGGAGAAGAGTTCGCCTAGTGTAATATATACGGAAAATAGCCTATGTGGGTTTTTTGCAGAAATGAAATATCTTACATGCAGGGCGGCATTCGTCGTTTGCCTTTCGCCCCGTATGCTGTTTGGCCGATATAAAATCAAACCGATGCTTTGGAGCTCTTGACAAAGTGGGGTTCACAAAAAGGCTTGTCAATACACAGTATCGTTTGCGCATTTTAATTTAGAAAGGTGCAAGGTTTTGCCGATTTTCACGCAAAACTTTGCACCTTTTGTTTTATATTTCGAGGACAAAACGTGGAGGAGAGCATCAAGAAATACCTTGTAATTTGGTTTCGGCACAGTGGCTTCACTTTTTGCAAGACAGGTCTAAGGCTCTGCTGTTGTGGTGTCATTTTGTGGAGAGCTCATGCTTTGGTGCACTTGCACGTGCAAAGCAGAATCTTCGTCCATTTGTAGGGTTTGCGTTGGGTAGGCAAAGCCAATGCCCTGTTCTTCTGCCAGGCTCATGATGGCAAAATTAATGCGCTCGCAAATGCGCAAATAGTCAAAGTAACCGGGAATGGTGGTATAGAAAATCAGCCGCACATTGAGGCTGGAATCGCCAAATTCTGAAAAGCAAACCAGGAAACGATCCGGCAAGATTTCCTCGTCTTTTTCAAGCAAGTTGTGGATAGAGGCAATAAATGTTTCCATTTCCTTGCGTGTGGTGCTGTAAAGCAAAGTAAGGGTGATATCGGCACGGCGTTGCTCCATAGCACTGCTAAAATTTGTGATGGGCTCTGCGCTGAGCATGGCGTTTGGCATGGTGGTGAGCGCACCGGAATCGTTGCGTATGATGGTGTTTCGCATGTTGATGTCTTCCACGGTGCCCTCAACACTGGTGCAGCTTACCCAATCGCCAATTTCGAAGGGTTTATCTATCACCAAAATGAGGCCACCGAACAAATTAGCGGCCGAATCTTTGGCTGCCAGGGCAACGGTAAGCCCACCTAGGCCCAAGCCCGTGATCAGACCGTTGATATTGTAGCCAAGCTCGCTCAATAGAATTACCAAAGAAAGTGCGATTACCATCACGCGATAAAAGCCGGTTAGAAAGCGTGTGAAACTGCTGTCTTCCAGCATTTGCATGCGCGAGCGTGCGTTGCGCACCAGCAAGTTCACAATGTCGCTGGAGGCCATAAGCCCCCAGGTGATGCAAACAATGAGGGCAATGCGCATGGTTTTGTTTAAAAGCGGTGGCAATTTTGAAAGGGCACTGATAAGCCAAGAGGGCAAATTGGGATCCTGCAGGCCTGTGAAGAGATATAAGCCAAAATATATGCCTAGCAGCAATAAAAATGCGAAAATGGGATAGTTGAAGCCTTTTAAAAACAGGTGAAAGAAGGCATGCTTTTCTATGCGTATATATTTTAAAATTAAAGGGATGAGTTTGCGCGATATCACAACGCCAAATAGCCAAAAGCAAAAAACAAAACCTGCCGCGGCAATCAAGGTGAACAATGCATTTTGACTGAGGGAAAGACTGGATATCAATTCTGTCATGGCAAGTTTCCTTTCTTCAAACAAGAATGTGATAGGATTTCCATAGATTTAAAGGCTTTGTTGTATCTCGCCACCGCCGTACACCGATTCGCCTTTATAAAAAACAGCATGTTGGCCGGGTGCCACAGCGCGCTGTGGCTCTTCAAAGGCAAAACAAAGTCGCTGTGCTTCCACTTTTGTAATCTTGCAAGCAACAGCCCGTGCAGCGCTGCGTATTTTTACATCGAAGTGTTGGCCCGGTGCAAAAGCTTCTTCGGTGGCGTTGTGCAGTTTGCAAAGCCAAACTTGGCTGGCATATTCACCGCCGGCATAGGCCAAGTGCACATCGCCGTTTTCGGCGATTTCACGCACAAATACCGGTTTTCCAAGCGAGATGCCAAGGCCCTTGCGTTGGCCCACGGTGTAGTATAAAACGCCGCGATGCTCACCGAGGTTTTGGCCCTCCGGCCCAATAAAATGGCCTTGCTTTCCTGCAATACCACGTGCTTTGATAAAGGCGGCATAGTTGTCGTTTGGGATAAAACAAATCTCTTGGCTGTCTGGTGTGTGGGCACACGAAAGCCCGAAATCTGCTGCCAATTCTCGTATCATGGGTTTTTCAAAACGTCCAAGTGGTAGACATAGGCGCTGCAATATGCTTTGGGGCAAACGATACAGCATATAACTTTGGTCGCGCTGTTTGCTTTCGGCCTTGCCAAGCCAAAAACGGCCCTCTTTTTCGTGGCAGGTGGCATAGTGGCCGCTGGCTATCAGGTGGATGCCAAGCTCGTCGGCTTTCTCGCAAAGCAAACGGAATTTAACGGCAGGGTTGCACAAAAGGCAAGGGGAGGGTGTGCGCCCTGTGGCATAAAGATTGCAAAATGGTTCTATCACTTCTTGCTCGAAAAGGGCCTGCCCGTCTATGACATGCAAAGGTATTCCCAGCTCGGCGGCGGCGGCTTGCGCAGCGTGTACGGCTTTATCGTGTTCCTTAGAAAATCGAATTACCGCGCCTTGCACACGGAAATCCTGCTCTTGCAACAAACGCACACTCACGGCGGAATCCACCCCGCCGGACAAAGCCACCAAAACAGAGACGTCGGCTTCGGGTGCTGCGCTTTGAGAGATTTCATTTGGCATATGTTTTACCTCAAGATTATATAAATGTGGCCGCGGCCGCTTGGGCCAGTGTATCACAACGCTCGTTTTCGGCGTGGCCGTTGTGTCCTCTTATCCAATGATATTCCATGCTATGGTTTTCTTGTAGCTCTAAAAGGGTTTGCCAAAGGTCGGCATTTAAGGCAGGGCTCTTGTCGCTTTTTTTCCAGCCGCGTGCGCGCCAGTTTTTGGCCCAACCCTTGCTAAGGGCGTCAATCACATATTGGGAATCACTGGTTAAAATAACATGACAAGGTTCTTTCAAAAGTGAAAGAGCCTGTATCACCGCCATAAGCTCCATGCGGTTGTTGGTGGTGTTGCCCTCGCCCCCGGAGATTTCTTTTTCCTGTCCTTTATAACGTAAAACGGCACCCCAGCCCCCGGGCCCCGGGTTGCCTTTGCACGATCCGTCTGTAAAAATATATACCTGTTTCATGCCTTATATACCTCTTTTTCGTTGTGAGGCAATATCATTGCAACCCCCACAGTATTGCCATTATAGCATACTTGTTATCTTTTGAAAAATATAGAATTTGCGGCTATATATAGGGGTCTTTTTTTAAGAGTAACCCTGCGCCGCTATGCGTCCCGTGTGCAGGGTTTGCTTGACAAACAAGGTGTGTATACAGTAAACTTAAAAAGAATAAGAAAAGATGGGAGAGAAATTTTTCGAATAGCTTGTTCGCTTTGGAAGATTTCTCTTTGATATTTTATAGAATGCAGTGATAAACAAGATGAAATCAGTATTCCCGGAGGAAGGGGTACTGGGGCAATAAAGGGCAAGTGCACACCTTAGAGAAAGTTGTGTCTTGCAAAGAAAAACAACGAAAATAGCAAGGCTCCCGCCACAGGTGATGGGCCTTCGCTTTTGATGAAACGGAGGGACTTTCTTGAACCAAAAACAGAAGACAGAAGCGGTGCCGGCAAAGCGCAACGAGGAAAGCGCAAGCACGCGATCGGGCAAAAAAAGCGGGCAACGCCAAGGCGGCGGTGCGCAAAAACGTTCGGCACATAAAATAACCACAGCCATAAAAAGAGGCAGCACACCTAAAAAAGCAGCCACACAACTTCGCTTGTATCCTTTAGGGGGCCTTGGCGAAGTGGGAAAAAACATGACGGTGTTCGAGTGTCAAAATGAAATGTTTATTTTAGACTGTGGCTCCTTGTTTCCGGACAGTGATATGTATGGTGTGGATCTTGTGATTCCCGATTTTACTTTTGTGGAGCAAAATCGCGATAAATTGCGTGGCATTGTTATCACACATGGGCATGAAGACCACATTGGGGCCTTGCCTTATCTTTTAAGGGAGATCAATTTGCCAATATATGCCACGCGCCTTGCGGCGGGGCTTATCAACAACAAACTTGAAGAACACGGCCTGCGCAGTAGTGTGACTTTGCATGAAATTGTGCTGAGAGAAAAATTTTCGCTGGGATGTTTTACTTTTGAGCCCATCAATGTAAACCACAGTATACCGGATGCGGTGGCCTATGCCATCGACACACCGGCCGGCGTGGTTATCCATACGGGCGATTTTAAAATCGACTACACGCCTTTGTCTGGTGAAGTAATTGATCTGGTTACTTTGGCACGCTATGGAAAAAAAGGCGTTCTTTTGATGATGAGCGACTCTACCAACTCCGAGCGGGCGGGCATGACAATATCCGAAAGCAAAGTGAACGAGGGCCTGCAGGCCCTGTTTGCGCGCGCCAGCCGGCAGCGTATCATCATTGCCACCTTTGCCTCAAATTTATATCGTATACAGCATATTGTGGATTTGGCCGTAAACTTTGGCCGCAAGGTGGCTATTTCCGGGCGCAGTATGGTGAAAAACACAGAGATGGCACGGGAACTTGGCTACATGGATATCCCCGAAGGGGTTCTTATCGATGTGGACAAAGTAAACCAGTACCCGCAGGAATCTGTAGTGCTTATCACAACAGGTAGCCAGGGAGAGCCTTTGTCGGCGCTATCGCGCATGGCCTCGGGGAACCATCGTAATGTGCATGTGGGTGCAGGCGATTTTATCATCATTTCGGCAACGCCTATACCCGGCAACGAAAAAATGGTAACCAAAACTGTGAATGGGCTTTTGCGTTTGGGCGCCGAGGTTATCTACGAGCGCATGTACGAGGTGCATGCCTCCGGCCACGCCTGCCAAGAGGAACAAAAATTGGTGCTAAGCCTTGTGAAGCCTAAGTTTTTCATACCCATACACGGCGAGTATAAACATCTACTGCGTCATGCACAAACGGCGCAAGCCGTGGGAGTGCTTGGCAAAAACATTTATGTGGCAGACACGGGCGAAACCATTATTGTATCTAAAGATGGTATCCGAGCGGGGGCACCCGTGCAGGCAGGGGCCGTGATGGTGGACGGCCTTGGTGTGGGCGATGTGGGCAGCGTGGTGCTGCGCGATCGTCGTCTTCTTTCTCAAGACGGTGTGGTGGTGTTGGCTGCCGGCATCCATAAGAAAAACGGAAAACTGGTGGGCGATGTAGAGCTGTTCTCGCGCGGGTTTGTCTACGTGCGCGACAGCGAAGAGCTACTGGAGGAAACACGCAAAGCCGTAGAGGCCGTTTTGCGGCAAAGCGAAAGCGAACCGTATCGCGATATAGCCAGCTTAAAGGCGCGTATGCGCGAAACAGCGTCCAGCCTTTTGTATCGGCGCACGAAGCGTAGCCCAATGATATTACCGGTGATTTTAGAAGTTTAGACGGCAAAGAAGCGTATTTTAATGCAAAGGGGCAATGAGGTGAAACGAAAACGTTATTTTTGGGCTGCCGATGTAGCCGTGGCGGTTTTGTTGTGCGGTTTTATTGCCTTGGCAGTTATAACCGTGGTGTTAAGGCCGTGGACACTTATCATTGTGCTTGGCGTTATGTTGCTAGCCTTGCTGTTAACGGCGGTTTTTTTAAATAAGTTTCGCAAGGCGTTGCGCCGCATTTTAAACGGAAAACGTGGATTGGCCGACGCGGAAGACAGCGGCATGGCGCATTTGTCTGTGCCGGTGGTGGTGGTGAGCAACAAGGCCGTTTTGTGGTATAATAAGTCTTTTCGTGCAGAAATAGCCAAAGGGGAAGACATGGTTTCCCTGCCGATGAATAAAATTGTGCCGGGTTTGGATAGTCATGCGTGCCTTGGAGAAAATGGGCAGGATATCCAGTTAAACGGCAAGCGTTATACGGCATACGGAAGTGTTGTAAAAGGCGATTCCCCATTGCACTTTGTGTTGTTTGTGGAAGACACACAGCTTAAGGTACAAGCAGAGGAATACCGTGCCACACGGCCGGCGGCTTTGTACATCATGCTAGACACCTACTATGAAATATTAAAGGATATGCGCGAAAGCGAACGCGCGCAGATCATTTCTTCTGTGTATCGTGAACTGGAGCGATACATCCAAAAAGCAAATGGCTTTTTGTGCTATATAGGGGTTTCGCGCTATGTGGCTGTGGTGGAAGAACGTTATTTGCAAGAGATGATAAATAACCGCTTCGACATTTTAGACAAGGTGCGTAAAACAGATGGAGAGCAACAGCAGGTAACTTTGTCTATTGGGGTGGGGCGGCAGGGCAAAAGTTTTCAAGAATGCGAAGAGATGGCAGCAAAAGCACTGGATATCGCCTTGGGCCGTGGAGGAGACCAAGCGGCTGTGTGCGCACCGGAGGGATACAGCTTTTTTGGCGGTGTGAACCAAAGCGTGGAAAAACGCAGCAAGGTGAAAAGCCGCATTTTGGCCACTTCTATACGTGGGCGTGTGGAAAGCGCGCATAGGGTTTTAATCATGGGCCATAAAAACGCGGATATGGACGCCTTGGGCGCGGCTGTGGGCATGTTGCGTTTTTGTAAAATATGCCAAAAACAGGCATATATTGTAATCAATCAAAATCGAAATTTGGCGGGGGCTTTGCTGGAGGCTCTTATAGAAGAGGGGTACGAAGACGAACTGTTAAGCCCTTCAGAAGCCTTTAAGATGGCAGGCGAAAAGACCCTGGTGATTGTGGTAGACACACATATGAAGTATATGTTGGAAAGTGAAGATGTGTTCAATGTATGCGGGGATGCGGTGGTGATAGACCACCACCGATTGATACCGGGGCGCATCGAAGATGCCAGCGTGTTTTATCACGAGCCATACGCGTCCAGCACGGCAGAGCTTGTAAGCGAGCTGCTACAATATGTGGGTGAAACGAAGGAAGAACGTCCCAGCCCGATAGAGGCAGAGGCGTTATTGGCGGGTATTATGCTGGATACACGCATGTTTTCTTTGCATGTGGGTGTGCGCACCTTTGAGGCGGCAGCCTATCTGCGACGTATGGGGGCACAAACAGCCGAGGTGAAACGCTTGTTTTCGGTGTCGGTAGACGATTATCTCTATCGCGCGAATTTGGTGTCCGGTGCACATATCATCGATAGATGTGCCGTTGTGGTAAGCGACGAAGTTCCCTTTGAAAGCGAGGTGGTGGGCGCACAGGCGGCCAACGACCTTTTGGGCATAGAAGGTGTGGAGGCCAGTATAGTGGCCATATGGAACGATGGAGAAACACGCATCTCTGCGCGCAGTATGGGGCAAACCAATGTGCAGTTGATTATGGAAAAATTGGGCGGTGGTGGCCATTTAACCATGGCGGGCGCACAACTGAAGGACCTGGGGCTGCAAGAGGTGGAAGCCTATATTGCACAAGCCGTTGCCGACTATCGACAAGAGCGTAACACGGTTGATTTGGTTGAACAGACTTAAATAGAACTCACAGCTAGACACAAAGCTAAACAAAGAGGAGTTTTTAAAATGAAAGTGGTTTTGAAACAAGACGTGAAGAGTATTGGAAAAAAAGACGAAGTGCATGAGGTGAGCGACGGCTACGCACGCAACTTTTTGTTTCCGCGCAAACTGGCCATAGAGGCCAACACGGCCGCCATGAACGAGGTGCGGGGCAAGGAAGATGCGCGCAAGCACCACGAGGCAGTAGAGCGCGGTGCCGCCGAAGCCATGGCAGAAAAATTGAAGGATATGGTGGTGGTGGTAAAGGCCAAGGGCGGAAAAAGTGGCCGTTTATTTGGCGCGGTAACACTTAAAGACATTGCTGCGCACTTGGCAGAACAAGGCATAGAGGTGGATAAACGCAAATTAAGTGTTCAAACACACGAAATCAAAGATTTTGGGCGCTATGAAGTGACGGCAAAATTATATGCCGGCATCACGGTGCAGTTTATTTGTAGTGTAGAGGAGTAGGCCCTCTATGGCAAAAGCGGAATTTGGCTTGTCACTAGACAGCCTGGGCATAGAGCAACCATACAACATGACGGCCGAACAAAGTGTGCTGGGGGCCGTGCTGATAGATCAAAAAGCGGTGGACGTTGTCATGCAGGAAGTGCGTGCCGACATGTTTTTTGTGCGTCAAAATAGGGCGGTATTTTTAGAGATACAACTGTTGGTGGATACGGGGCGTCCTGTGGATCCGGTTTTGTTGGCAGAAAAACTTTCTTATGACGATTCGTTCGAAACCGTGGAAGTTGCCAAACGCTATTTGGCAGAGCTAGCAGATACAGTACCCTCTTTGTCCAATTTAAAAAGCTATATATATCTTGTGAAAGATAAATATATTAAGCGCCAACTTATGGACGAGGCACGCCGGATACTAGAGCAGGCGGCCGACGATGTGGACAGCAAAATGATGCTGGAAAGTGCCGAACAGCGCTTGTATGACATACAAGAGGGACGAGACACCACCCAGCTGCGGCAATTAATGTATGCCATCATTGACGTGATGAGCCATTTGCAAAATATTTCCGGCCCAAATCGTAAAGATTATTTGGGAATTCCCACAGGCTTTGCCTACCTAGACAAGAAACTGGGTGGAATGGGCCGTTCAGATTTAATTATATTGGCCGCGCGTCCGGGTGTTGGTAAAACAAGTTTGGCACTGAACATTGCAACCCATGTGGCAAAACAAAACACACCTGTGGTGGTGTTTAGCTTAGAGATGAACCGAGAGCAATTGGCAGGGCGCGTTTTAGCCGCCGAGGCAGGGGTAGACAGCACCATTTTCCGCTCGGGTATAGAGCAAGATAGCGTGTGGGAGAATTTGGCCCATATGACAGAGAAGCTGGGGGGTGTGCCCCTGTATTTGGACGACACCTCCATGATCACCGTGTCCGAGATGAAATCGAAAGTGCGCCAGCTTAACCGAACTTCACGCGCCGCGGGCCGCAAAAAGGTGGGTCTTGTGGTGATCGACTATTTGCAGCTGATGAACACGGGCAGACGTAGCGAAAATCGGGTGCAGGAATTAAGCGATATAACACGTAATTTAAAAATTATGGCCAAAGATTTAGATGTGCCTGTGATGGCGTTGTCGCAGTTGTCGCGCGGGGTGGAAAAGGGCCGTGCAGACCATCGACCCATGCTAAGCGACCTTAGAGATTCGGGCTCTATAGAGCAAGATGCCGACGTGGTTATGTTTATTTCGCGCGATGCCTATTATAACAAAGACGATCCGGAGGTGGACCCAAACGGGGCACAGCTTATCATTGCAAAAAATCGTCATGGAGAAACAGGCGATGTAGAGATGGTTTGGGATGGCGAACACACACGTTTTCTGTCAGTGGAGCATACATATTAAGCTAGGGAGCCCCTTAGACAGGCCGATGAAAATGTTCGATTGTCTGGTTTTGCCCTATGTCGTTGTCAAACTGTATACTCCATAAAGGAGTGCATCATTTTTTGCCTCGTCTAACTAAATGATGGCTCGAAAACATCCGGTTTTCCCTTATGCCGACGCGATTATGCATAGAGTTTGCCATAACCGGAATTCTGGTTAAGAGGATAGGGCGAAAGGTGGCCGGGGTATTTTGTTTAGGCATTCTTGCAGGCAAGTGCACAGAGAAAAGCGAGGAGGCGGCACACGTTTATGCATAGCCAAAATATACAAAGCATTGTGCTGCAAACCATAGAGCGTCACCGGATGTTATGTGCGGGTGACAGTGTGCTTGTGGCGATTTCCGGCGGGGCCGATTCTGTGGCTTTGCTTTATCTTTTGCTGGGCTTGCAAGAAGAAAAAGAGTTTACGCTGTTTGCAGGGCATGTGAATCACGGCATACGCGTGCAAGAATCGCAGCAAGAAGAGGCCTTTGTGCGCCGCCTTTGTAAGCAGTGGCAGGTGCCTTTGTTTGTAAAACAGCTGCATATGGTTGAAAGTGACAATGCACAAACGGTGGTGTCCGAGGAAAAAGCGCGCGATTTGCGGCATTCTTTTTTGCGAAGTCTTGCGCAAGAGCATGGGGCAAAAATTGCTACAGGGCATACGGGCAGCGACAATGCACAAACGGTGTTGTTCCATGCCGTGCGTGGTAGTTTCACCGGTGGGCTTTCCGGCATTTTGCCGCATAATGGGCAATATATTCGACCTCTTTTGGCTTTGTCTAGAAAAGAGGTTCGTTGTTTTTGCAAAGGGGAAGGGCTTGCCTATTGCAACGACAGCAGCAACGAAAATATGGTGTATACGCGCAATTTTGTGCGCACACAGGTGATGCCAAAGCTGGAAAAAGTGCATGGTGGTGCAGAAAAAAACCTGCAACATTTAGCAGAAGATATGCAAGAGTTGCACGCGTATTTAAAAAATGAGGCTTTGGCTTTGTTGGATGCTGCATGTACAAAGGCAAAGAAAACCGAAAAAACGCAAGGATGGTATTTGCCAAGCTATGATGCCGATGTATTGCGGCAAGCCCCGGCCCCTGTGCGCAGGCAGGCACTGGCATTGCTTGCAGGACCTAGTGTGACCCGCGAGCATTTGAAGTGCATGGAGGCCGTGTTGCAAGAAGAGAGGGCAGGCGTTCAATTGCCCGGCGGTGCGTGTGTGCGTTTGCAGGGTACACGATATATACATAGGGCGGAAAACACAGAGGGGAACGTGGAAAAGTGCTTCCCGTTACAAGAGGGAAGTTATGATTTTGGGCCGTATCAGTTGTGTGTTTCTTTAATAAGCCAAGACATGTTTTTAAAAGAATTAGAAAGTTTTCAAAAAAAAGACTACATTTTTTTTGCCGATTATGATAAAATATATCAGTCATGCATCTTTCGTACACGTTGTCGTGGGGATATATTTCGTCCGGCGGGGCGTGGCCTGGGCAAAAGCGTGAAAAAGTGGATGCAAGAAGCAGGGATAGACCGCGAAGTTCGAGGGCGGTTGCCTCTTTTGGCAGAACCTACTTTGGGGGCAGTTTTGTGGATTTATGGTGCCGGTTTTGCACAGGGCCTAGCCGTGCAAGCAGATACAAAGAGGGTTCTTCGCATAGAAACCAACTACCGATAAAAAGCGTGAGAGGGGAAAGCTGTGAAAAATAGAGTGGATGCCGATGTGCAAAAAATTATGCTAACCCAAGAGGAGATTACGGAAAAGGTAAAAGAACTCGGGGCGCAAATTAGTGAAGATTATGAGGGGAAACGCTTGTTGATGGTAAGTGTTCTAAAAGGATCTGTTGTGTTTGTGGCAGATTTAATGCGTGCCATCGATATACCATTGTCGATAGATTTTATGTCAGTGTCCTCTTATGGCGCCAGCACGGTAAGCAGTGGTGTGGTGAAAATCATAAAGGATATAGACATCAACCTAGAGGGGATGGATCTTTTGTTGGTGGAGGATATTTTAGATTCCGGCAAAACGTTGGCTTATTTAAAAGAATTGCTGGAGGGCCGCAACCCTGCCAGCGTTCGCATTGCTACCTTGCTAGACAAACCCGCGCGTCGAAAAGCACAGGTGACACCCGATTATGTTGGCTTTGAAGTGCCGGACGAATTTATTGTGGGCTATGGCCTAGATTATGCAGAGCACTACCGCAACTTGCCGTATATTGGGGTTTTAAAACCGGAAATATATAAATAAGCTCTTTTAAAAGAGCGCATGGGAGGCACTCTCGCGTGAACAAAAAACCACGTGCTATAAATATTTTTATTATTTTGGCCTTTTTGGCTGTTCTGTTTTTTATTTTTCGAACCAATTTTCAAAGCCAAGATTCGGGGCTAAAGTATTCCGAAGTGGTGTCCCTTTTTGAAAATAATATGGTGGAAAGCTTTACGCTGGATACCGGAAACGGAAATTTGGAATACACCTTGCAAGGAGAGAGCGAGGTGGAAACCTATAAAATGCCGTTCCAATATTTGTTTGTAGAAAATTTGCAAACTTATGTGGATGCCTATGATGCAGAATATCCCGATGCACCCATGGAGTATGACTTTACACAGTCAAGCGATAATTCCATGTTGTTCTATATTGTGCCCTCGCTTGTTATGCTGGTGGTAATGGGTTTCTTTTTCTACTACATCATGTTTATGCAAGGCGACGGTGGTGGCAAGGGTGCCATGAATGTGGGCAAGGCAAAGGTGAAAAACCAGGCAGATAGCAAAACCAAAACCACCTTTCAAGATGTGGCCGGTGCCGACGAGGAAAAAGAAGAACTGGAAGAGATTGTACAGTTCTTAAAAAACCCAAAAAAATTCAATGGGCTGGGTGCGCGCATTCCACACGGCGTATTGTTGGTGGGCCCTCCGGGCACAGGTAAAACATTGCTTGCTAAGGCTTGTGCAGGCGAGGCAGGCGTGCCTTTTTATTCGATATCCGGTTCGGACTTTGTGGAGATGTATGTGGGTGTGGGTGCTTCGCGTGTTCGAGATTTGTTCGACAAGGCCAAGAAAACGGCGCCGGGCATCATTTTTATAGACGAGATAGACGCTGTGGGACGTCAGCGTGGTGCCGGCCTTGGTGGTGGACACGACGAACGTGAGCAAACGTTGAACCAGTTGCTTGTGGAAATGGATGGCTTTGAAGGCAACGAAGGTGTGATTGTGGTGGCCGCTACCAACCGTGCCGATATTTTGGACCGTGCGCTTTTGCGTCCCGGCCGTTTCGATCGTCAGGTGTATGTTGGTTTGCCGGATGTGAAAGGACGCGAGGAGATTTTAAAGGTACATACACGCTCTAAACCCTTGGCGCCGGATGTGGAACTTAAAATTATTGCACGCACCACACCGGGCTTTACCGGGGCTGATTTGGAAAATCTTGTAAATGAGGCTGCGCTTTTGGCCGCACGTCGTTCGCGCAAAGCCATCACAGAAAAAGATATTGAAGAGGCCAGCATCAAGGTGATGGCAGGACCCGAAAAACGAAGCCGTGTGGTAACAGACAAAGAGCGTCGCCTAACGGCCTATCACGAAGGTGGACATGCTCTTGCGGCGTACTATCTTAAAACAAGCGACCCCGTGCATCAAATAACCATCATACCGCACGGGCCGGCCGGTGGCTTCACCATGTATCGGCCAGAGGAAGATGTGCAGTTTAGAACGCGCACACAAATGCGCGAAAACTTGGTTTCGATGCTTGGCGGACGTGTGGCAGAAAAGCTGATGCTCGACGATATCTCTACAGGCGCTTCGAACGATTTAGAGCGCGCCACTGCTTTGGCTCGCGGCATGGTGACACGCTATGGTTTTTCGGACAAATTGGGGCCTGTTGTATACGATGAGAACCCGGGAGAAACCTTCCTGGGGCGTGATTTCGGCCATAGTCGTCCCTATTCCGAGGAAGTTGCCAGCGCAATCGACCGCGAAGTGCGTGCCATGCTAGACCATGCCTTTGAGGCGTGCGAGCATATTTTGGCAGAGCATGCGGAACAGTTGCATCTTATTGCAAAAACCTTGTTGGAGCGCGAAAAGATAAACGGTGATGAATTTAAGCTGCTGATGCAGGGCGAAACCCTGCCGCCGCTGGCTGAAAGTGACCGTGTGTATCCCGAACAAGAGGATTCGGAGGCCGAAAGCCAAGAGGTGCAAGAGGCAGAGGAGTTTGTGCGTCAGGCTTTTGACGAGACACAAACCGAAGCTTCGGCGGCAGCACCAGATAAGGAAGAGGGAGACGGCGCGCGTGTGGACAAGGGTGTTTTGGTAGAAGAAGATGAGGCAGAACCTGCCAAGTCTAAAGAGCCAGATGCTTTGCAACCGCCTTCCCAAGAAGAGGAAGATAAAGACAATCATACATAAAGAAATTGAAAATCTCCGCCGGGCAATTGCCCGCGGAGATTTGAATTGTTGAAGGTTATTGAACCGGTACATGAAATACAACCGCTTTCTTTGTGAATGTGGATGAAAAAGCAACTACGATGATGGTTAAAATCGGTGGCAATTTTATTTGTTTGGGCAGGACATACGGAGGGTTTTATGCCGAAAAAACAACAAGCTTATAACAACGAAAGCATCACCAGCTTGAAAGGGGCCGATCGGGTGCGAAAACGCCCCGGTGTTATTTTTGGCTCGGACGGGCTTGAAGGCTGTGAGCATTCTATATTTGAAATTTTATCCAATTCTATCGACGAGGCACGCGGTGGCTTTGGCGATAAAATTGTGGTAAGCAAAGGCAAAGATGGAAGCTATGCCGTGGAAGATTTTGGCCGAGGCATACCGGTGGATTTTAACCCAAACGAAGAGCGCTATAACTGGGAATTGTTGTTTACAGAGTTGTATGCAGGCGGAAAGTATGGCCAAAACGAGCAAGACGGCTACGAATACTCCCTGGGTCTTAACGGCTTGGGCCTTACAGCTACGCAATACGCCAGCGAATGGATGACGGCCGATATCTGGCGCGATGGCCAGCATTATCACCTCGATTTTAAAAAAGGGGAAAATGACGGTGGCCTGCATAAAGAAGAGATAAAAGGCAAGCGCACAGGCACACGCATACGCTGGAAACCGGATTTAGACGTGTTTACAG
>CAYJIR010000004.1:74098-101187 GCA_964370295.1 uncultured Oscillospiraceae bacterium | reverse complement strand
GAGTACAACATTGGCGATATTTTAAAAGCCGACGTATTCGCAGAGGGCGATAAAATCGACGTGAGCGGTACCAGCAAGGGCAAGGGCTATGCCGGCAACATTAAACGTCATAACGGCCATGTGATGCGTAAAACACACGGCACGGGCCCCATTGCGCGTCATGCGGGTTCCATGGGCGCTTGCTCCACCCCTTCCCGCGTTATGAAGGGCAAAAAGCTGCCCGGCCATATGGGTGCCGAAAGCGTAACCGTGCAAAACTTAACCGTTGTAAAGGTGGACACCGAAAATAACCTCATCGCCATCAAGGGTGCTTTGCCCGGTGCCAAGGGCAGTGTCGTCACTCTTCGCAACAGCGTGAAGGCATAGGGAGGAGTAGACGATGGCAAAATTTGACGTAGTAGACATGAAAGGCAAAAAGGTCAGTGACCTTGAACTTTCAGACAACATTTTTGGCATAGAGCCAAACAAAAGTGCCATGCACGCCGCGGTGGTGAATTATTTAGCCAACCAACGCCAGGGCACACAAAGCACAAAAACCCGCGCAGAAGTGCGTGGTGGTGGACGCAAACCGTGGCGACAAAAAGGCACGGGCCATGCGCGCCAAGGTTCCATCCGTTCGCCCCAATGGGTTGGCGGCGGCGTGGCGTTGGGCCCCAAACCCCGCGACTACAGCTACCGTTTAAACCGCAAGCTGAAGCGTTTGGCCCTGCTCAGCGCACTTTCTGCCAAGGCCAAGGCCGGCGAAATCGTCATAGTGGACGCAATCAAAATGGAAGAGTACAAAACCAAAACCGTGGTGGCCATGCTTTCGGCATTAGAGGCCAAGAAACCGCTTATCGTAACCGATGCGGTGAACACAAAACTGGTGAAGAGTGCGGCAAACATCCCAGGAGCCAAAACAACCACGGCAAACCTCATCAATGTGTATGATATTTTAAACGCGGGCACTTTTGTGCTCAGTGTGGATGCCGCAAAGAAGATCGAGGAGGTATTCGCAATATGAAAGTAGCACCTCAGGATATCGTGCTGGGGCCTGTTATCACAGAAAATTCGATGCAGGGGCTCATGCAGAAAAAATACACCTTTAAAGTGGCCAAAGACGCCACAAAAATTTCAATCGCACAGGCCGTGGAAGACCTGTTCGGTGTAGAAGTGAAAAAGGTGAACACAATTTCGGTGCGCGGCCGTTTCCGCCGTCAGGGACGTTTTGGTGGTTACACTTCTTCTTACAAGAAAGCCATTGTCACCCTCACCGAAAAATCCAAGGGCATCGAGTTCTTCGAGTCGATGACCTAAAGAGGAGGAAAACATGGCAATCAAAAAATACAAACCAACTACGCCGGGCCGTCGCGGCATGACAGTGACAGACTATTCTGTTTTGTCTAAAGTGGAACCCGAGCGCAGCTTGCTGGAACCCATGAAGAAGAATGCGGGCCGCAACTCTTACGGACGCATCACCGTGCGCCATCATGGCGGCGGCAACCGCACGAAATATCGTATCATTGATTTCAAACGCAACAAGTTCGACGTTGCGGCTACGGTGAAAACCCTAGAGTATGACCCGAACCGTTCGGCCCACATCGCCCTGATTGAATATACAGACGGCGAAAAAGCCTATATCATTGCGGCAGAGGGCCTAAAAGTGGGTGACGAAGTGATGAACGGCCCCTCGGCCGACATCAAACCGGGCAACGCCCTTCCCTTTGAAAATATCCCTGTGGGCACGGTGATCCACAACATCGAAATGTATCCCGGCAAGGGTGCACAAATTGTGCGTAGCGCCGGCACCAGCGCACAGCTGATGGCAAAAGAAGGCAAATACGCCCTGGTGCGTTTGCCGTCGGGCGAAATTCGCAATTTCCCCGTAAACTGTATCGCTTCGATTGGCCAAGTGGGCAACATCACCCACGAAAATGTCAATATCGGCAAGGCCGGTCGCAAACGTCACATGGGCTGGAGGCCCACCGTTCGCGGTAGCGTGATGAACCCCTGCGACCACCCCCATGGCGGTGGTGAGGGAAAAAGCCCCATCGGTCGCCCGGGCCCGGTTACCCCTTGGGGCAAACCGACCCTTGGCTACAAAACCCGTAAAAAACATAAGGCCAGTGACAAACTCATTGTCAAACGCGCCAAAGGCAAATAGAAAGGAGAGCCAAGATGGGAAGAAGCGTAAAAAAAGGACCCTTCGTCCAACCTGTGCTCTTAAAGCGCGTACAGGACATGAACGAGCAGGGCGAAAAACGAGTTTTAAAAACATGGAGCCGCGCCTCCACCATTTTCCCCGATTTTGTGGGGCATACCTTCGCAGTGCATGACGGACGCAAACATGTGCCCGTGTATGTGACGGAAGATATGGTAGGACATAAACTGGGCGAATTCGCCCCCACCCGCAGCTATCGCGGGCATGCCGGCAGCAAAACCGGTAAATAAACGAGGAGGAGAGAAACAGCATGGAAGACATTCAGGCAAAAGCCATCGCGCGGCACATTCGCATTTCTCCGCGCAAGGTCGGCGTGGTTCTCGACCTCATTCGCAACCAACCACTGGATAAAGCCCTTGCCATTTTAAAATATACACCAAAATCGGCAAGCGAGGTTTTGTTTAAACTTGTAAGCAGTGCGGCAGCGAACGCCGAGAACAACCACCATATGGACAAAGATAACCTCTACGTCGCCGAGTGCTTTGTGTGCCCGGGGCCCACGCTGAAACGCATTCAGCCCAAAGACCACGGCAAGGCATTCCGCATTCTTAAGCGCACCAGCCACATCACGGTGGTGCTTAAAGAAAAAGAAGCATAGGAGGCGATGAGAAAGCATGGGACAAAAAGTAAATCCGAACGGCCTGCGCGTTGGCATTATCCGAGATTGGAACAGCCGCTGGTTTGTAGATAAAAAGAACTTTGGTGACACCTTGGTAGAGGATTACAACATCCGCAAATACCTAAAAAAGCGCCTGTATGCGGCCGGTGTTCCTAAAATTGAAATTGAGCGCACCTTCGACGCGGCAACCGGCGCCCCCAAGGTTAAAATCAACCTGTTTGTGGCAAAGCCCGGCATTGTGATTGGTCGCGGTGGCTCGGAGATCGACAAATTGCGCTTGGATGTGGAAAAACGCATCCATAAAAGCGTAAACCTAAACATTGTGGAAATTAAAAACCCCGATGTTAATGCCCAGCTCGTAGCCGAAAACATTGCAAAACAGCTGGAAAGCCGCATTGCATTTCGTCGTGCAATGAAACAGAGCATTGGCAGAGCCATGCGCTTTGGCGCAAAAGGCATCAAATGCCAAGTGGGCGGCCGCTTAAACGGCGCCGACATCGCCCGTAGCGAACATTATCACGAGGGCACCATTCCGCTGCAAACTTTGCGTGCCGATATCGACTACGGATTTGCCGAGGCAGACACAACCTATGGCAAAATCGGTGTAAAAGTGTGGATTTATAAAGGTGAAGTGCTAAAAGGCACAAAGCCACTTGATGACATTGCGCGTCCGCCACGTGCTCCGCGTGAGCAAAGGGGCGACCGCCGGGACCGCCGGCCTGAGCGCAGAGAAGGAGGAAGTCGCTAATGTTAATGCCGAAACGCGTGAAATACCGCCGGCAGCAGCGTGGCCGCATGAAGGGCAAGGCCATGAGCGGCAACGAGGTGAACCAAGGCCAATTCGGCTTGGTGGCAACTGCGCCGGCTTGGATTACATCCAACCAAATTGAGGCCGCTCGTATCGCCATGACACGCTATATCAAACGTGGCGGTAAAGTGTGGATTAAAATTTTTCCCGACAAACCCGTAACCGAAAAACCGGCCGAAACTCGCATGGGTAGCGGCAAGGGTAGCCCGGAATACTGGGTGGCGGTGGTAAAGCCGGGCCGTGTGCTGTTTGAGCTGGCAGATGTTTCAGAAGAAACAGCCCGTGAAGCCCTGCGTTTGGCCAGCCATAAGCTGCCCGTTAAAACAAAATTTGTAAAGCGCGAGGGCAGTTATACTGTGGAGCTTGGCAAAAAACGTCGTGGCAAAACCGGTGGTTCGTCCACTATCTTTGTAACCGAAGATGGCGAAGTGCTGGATGCAAAAGCCATGAACAAGGAAAGCGCCGCGGCGCCCGCCGAGAAAAAGGAGGGTGAAGCCTAATGAAAGCCAGTGAATTGCGCGATATGAAGACCATAGAGCTTAACAAAAAATTGGTCGAGCTGAAAGAAGAGCTATTCAACTTGCGTTTTCAGCATGCCATCAACCAGCTGGATAACCCCCAGCGCATCAAAGCCGTAAAGAGAGATATCGCCCGCGTGAAAACCGTTTTGGGTGGCATCGACCTTTCCGAGACAGAAAGCTAAGGAGGGAAGACGATGAGTGAGCGTAACTTAAGAAAAACAAGAACCGGCCTTGTTGTGTCTGACAAGATGGACAAAACCATCGTGGTGGCCGTGCAAGATAGTGTTCGTCACCCTCTTTACAAAAAAATCATCAAACGTACCGTGCGTTTTAAAGCACACGATGAGAACAACGAGTGTGGCGCAGGTGACCGTGTGGTTATCATGGAAACCCGCCCAATTTCCAAAGACAAACGTTGGAGACTTTTGAAGATTGTAGAGAAAGCAAAATAGATTTAAAATTGAGTTGACAGTCGTTGGTGGTTGGTTGGCAGGTGCAAACCGGGTGAGTAGCAAGGTCCGCAGTTTTAAGGGAAACCGGCTTCCAAGCAACAACTGGCGAAAAATATCCAATGACTTTAAAGATAGGAGGAACCTTTAGCATGGTTCAAATGCAGTCCCGCCTGAAGGTGGCCGACAATACAGGCGCGAAAGAGATTCAATGCATTCGCGTTCTGGGTGGCAGCCGCAAACGGTATGCCGGCATCGGTGATGTGATTGTGGCCAGCGTTAAGAAGGCCGCCCCAAACTCGGGCGTTAAAAAAGGCGATGTGGTGCGCTGCGTAATTGTGCGCTCCAAACACGGCTTGCGCCGAGACGATGGCAGTTACATCCGTTTTGATGAAAATGCCGCCGTGCTGATTAAAGAAGACAAAAACCCAAGAGGCACACGTATCTTTGGGCCCGTTGCGCGCGAATTGCGCGAGCGTGGCTATCTAAAGATTCTATCGCTTGCCCCGGAATCGCTGTAAGGAGGAACCTGAAAATGGATATGAAGCCTCATGTAAAAACCGGCGATAAAGTGCGAATCATCAGCGGAAAAGACAAAGGCTTAGAAGGAAAAGTGCTGGCCGTTAGCCCAAAAGAGGGCAAGGTGATTGTAGAAGGCCGCGCCATGGTTTCCAAACATGTTAAACCGCGCAGAGCCGGCCAAGCCGGTGGCATTGTGAAAGCAGAAAGTGCCATGTATGCTTGCAAGGTGATGCCCGTGTGCTCTAAATGCGGAAAAGCTACCCGTGTGGGCCACAAAATCGAAGACGGAAAAAAAGCACGCATTTGCAAAAAATGCGGCGCCAATCTGTAAAGTAAGGAGCGAAGAAAATGCCGAGATTGAAAGACCAGTATCAAGCGGAGATCGCTCCTGCTCTTATGAAGAAATTTAGTTATAAGAGTGTGATGCAGATTCCGAAATTGGAAAAAGTGGTTATCAACGTGGGCTGTGGTGAAGCACGTGACAACCCCAAAGTTATGGAAGCCATTTTAAAAGATTTAGCCACTGTAACAGGCCAAAAGGCCGTAATATGCAAGGCAAAAAAGAGCGTTGCAAACTTCAAATTGCGCGAGGGGATGCCCATTGGTGCGAAAATTACCCTGCGTGGTGAGAGAATGTATGAGTTTGTAGACCGCCTGTTCAGCATTGCCCTGCCCCGTGTGCGCGATTTTCGCGGTATTTCGGGAAACAGTTTCGACGGACGCGGCAACTACTCTGTAGGCGTGCGCGAGCAACTGATGTTCCCCGAAATTGATTACGACAAAATTGATGCCGTGCGTGGCATGGACATCAGCTTTGTGACAAGCGCAAAAACAGATGAAGAGGCCAAAGAGCTGCTAAAGCTGCTCGGCGCGCCCTTTGCAAGTTAAGGAGGGTCTTGATACGTGGCAAAAACAAGCATGAAAATGAAGCAGCAGCGCGTAGCAAAGTTCTCTAGCCGCGCATACAACCGCTGCAAAATTTGCGGCCGTCCGCACGCCTATCTGCGCAAATATGGCATCTGCCGTGTTTGCTTCCGCAATCTTGCCTATAAAGGCGAAATCCCCGGCGTGCGCAAGGCAAGCTGGTAATTGTAAAGTAAAAGGAGGTCAATGGCAATGCATATCACGGACCCAATCGCTGATCTGCTTACCCGCATTCGCAACGCAAGCAGTGCCAGGCACCCCAATGTCGATATACCCGCTTCCAACATGAAAAAGTCTATTTGCAAAATTTTGCAAGAAGAGGGCTATGTGAAAAGCGTGCAGTACATCGAAGATCAAAAACAGGGTGTCATTCGCGTTACGTTAAAATATCAAAGCAACGGCACACCGGTTATCGCCGGGTTGCGCCGTGTGTCCAAACCCGGTCTTCGCATTTATACTTCCTGCGAGGACATGCCCAAGGTGATGAGAGGCCTTGGCACAGCAATTGTATCTACCAGCAAAGGCGTTATGACAGACAAGTCGGCCCGCAATGAAAATGTGGGTGGCGAAGTACTGGCCTTCGTGTGGTAAGAAAGGGGCAAAGACAATGTCGAGAATCGGAAGAAAACCCATCGTCGTACCCGCCGGTGTGGAAGTCAAAATTGACGGCGGCCACGTTAGCGTAAAAGGCCCCAAGGGAACTTTGAATTCCAACATCCATCCAGTCATCTCTGTAGAGATGAAAGAGGGTGAAATCTTGGTAACCCGGCCAAACGATGGCAAAGAGGCACGCAGTTTGCATGGCCTTAGCAGAACGCTTGTGGCCAACATGGTAGAGGGTGTTACAAACGGCTTTAAAAAAGAGCTGGAGATTGTGGGCATCGGCTACCGTGCTGCAAAAAAGGGAAACAATTTAGAGATGAACCTTGGATATTCGCATCAGGTAATCATGAGCGAGTGCGAGGGCATTTCCATCGATGTGCCGGAACCCACCAAAATTGTGGTGTCTGGCATAGACAAACAGGCGGTTGGCCAATTTGCCGCTGAAATTCGCGAAAAACGCCCGCCCGAGCCTTATAAGGGCAAGGGAATCCGCTATGCCGGTGAGTATGTTGCCCGTAAAGAGGGCAAAACCGGCAAGGGCTAGTCAAGGGAGGCAGAGTGAAGCAATATGGTTAAAAAACCTGACAGAAACCTGGCAAGGTTACGGCGTCATCGCCGTGTGCGTGGCAAGATTTCCGGCACAGCTGAGCGTCCGCGTTTGGATGTGTTCCGTTCTGCAAAGCACATCTATGCACAGGTAATCGACGATGTTACAGGAAACACCCTGTGTGCCGCGTCCACAATGGACAAGGACTTTGACGGATATGGTGGCAACATTGACGCCGCCGGCAAAGTGGGCGAGTTGATTGCGAAAAAAGCATTAGACAAAGGCATCAAATCCGTGGTATTTGACCGTGGCGGTTTTGTCTACCACGGCAGGGTGAAAGCCCTTGCAGAGGGTGCCCGCAAGGGCGGCCTCGAGTTCTAGGAGGAGGAGAATATGGAATATATTGATGGTTCAACACTGGACTTGCAGGAGAAAGTGGTACACATCAACCGCGTTTCCAAAACCGTGAAAGGCGGCCGTATCTTCAAGTTCTCCGCTTTGGTGGTTGTGGGCGACGGTGCCGGCATTGTGGGCTTCGGCCTTGGCAAAGCCGGCGAGGTGCCCGAGGCCATCCGCAAGGGCATTGAAGATGCAAAGAAAAATTTGGTGCGTATCAATTTGCGCGGCACCACCATCCCGCACGAAACCATTGGGCGTTTTGGTGCAGGACATGTGTTGCTTCGTCCGGCAGGTCCCGGTACCGGCGTTATCGCCGGCGGCGCGGTGCGTGCTGTGGTGGAAGCGGCCGGCATTAAAGATATCCGCACAAAATGTGTGCGCTCGAACAACCCTGTAAATGTGGTTACCGCCACAATGAATGGGCTAAAAGGTTTGGTTAGCGCCGAAGAAATGGCAGCCAAACGTGGAAAAACTGTGAAAGAAATTTTCGTATAAAGGAGGCAGAATCTGATGGCAGAAGAAAAAGTAACAAAAGCTACCCAGGAGGAAGCCTCCCCGGCGGCTAAGGCAAAAGCCGAAAAAAAACCGGCTGCTGAAAAGACTGCCAAGGCCAGTAAGGCGGCAAAAACCGCCCAAAACACCGTGGTGATTTCGGCAAAGGGAAAGGCGCAAGATGCGGCAGTAAGTGCCGGCAGTGTAAAAATTACACTAAAAAAAGGCCTGATGGGTTGTAGCGAGCGCCAAAAAGCCGTTGTGGCAAGTCTTGGGCTAAAACGTGTTGGCGATGTTAGCATCCAGCCAGACAATGCCCCCACAGCGGGAAAAATCGCAAAAATCGGCTTTCTGCTCGATGTGAGCCGGGCATAAAACCCCCAAAAGGAGGTGTACAACCAGTGAAACTGCATGAGCTTTCCCCACAAGAGGGGAGCAACAAAGCTGCAAAGCGTAAAGGCCGTGGCCACGCCAGTGGAAACGGAAAAACGGCAGGCTATGGCCACAAAGGCCAAAAGGCACGTAGTGGTAGCAAAAAAGCGGGTTTTGAGGGTGGACAAATGCCCTTGCAACGTCGTTTACCAAAACGTGGATTTAACAATATCTTCGGCACACACTATGCCATTGTAAAAGTGGGCGACCTTGAAATTTTCGAGGCCGGTAGTGTGGTGGACGCAAAAGCGCTGATGGAAAAAGGCCTTGTTAAAAAGCCCCTAGATGGCGTCAAGCTGTTGGGCGACGGCGAGGTAAACAAAGCCCTGACCGTTCAGCTGGCCGCATATTCGGCCAGTGCAAAGGAAAAAATTGAAAAGGCAGGCGGAAAGGCTGAGGTGATCTAATTGTTCCAAACCTTTCGCAACGCATGGAAGATTGAAGATTTACGCAAGCGTATATTATACACGCTTTTGATCATCGTCATTTTTCGCCTGGGTATTGCGGTGCCGGTGCCTTTCATTGACCCCGCCGCCATGGCTTCTTTAGTCAATGCAAATTCCGGCGATATGTTGAATTTTATCGACTTTATGACCGGCGGTGCTTTTTCCAGTGCTTCTCTATTTGCCCTAGGCGTACAGCCGTATATCAATGCCTCTATCATCATGCAGCTTTTGGCGGTGGCCATTCCCTATTTGGAGCGGCTTCGCAAAGAGGGCGGTGAAGGGCAAAAGAAATTTGCACGCATCACACGCTATTTTGGTGCGGCCTTGGGCGGGGTGTTGGGCTTTGGCTACTACACCTTGGTGCGCAGTAGCTATGGGCTTAAATATGGGCCCGGCTCTCCCATGGGGATGCAAATTTTCGCCGCAGTTGTTATTGTAATGTGTTTTGTGGCAGGCAGTGTTTTGCTGATGTGGATGGGCGAGCAAATCGACCAAAAAGGCATTGGCAACGGCATTTCCTTCCTCATTGCAGCCGGTATTATTTCGGGTTGGAGCAGCATTGTTGGCGAGACTCGTGGGTATTTGGAACTGGCACAAGAAGACCCTCTCATCTATGTGTACTTGCCTCTTATTGCCATCTTGGCCTTGCTGGCTGTGGTGATGGTGGTGGTGCTGAACGGTGCCGAGCGACGCATTCCGATACAATATGCAAAAAAAGTGGTGGGACGCAAAATGTACGGGGGTCAATCCTCGCACATTCCGATTAAAGTAAACATGAGCGGTGTTATGCCCATCATTTTTGCATCGGCACTCACCTCGATACCGGCCACACTGATACGGCTTATCCCCAATGTGACGGACCCCGAGGCGCACCCTGTGCTCAGTGTTATTTTAGGGGCTTTCAGCTACGAGGGCTGGCTCTATGCCGTAATTTATGGTATTCTGATTATAGCGTTTAACTACTTTTATGTGGCTATAACCTATAATCCAATCCAAATGGCCAACGACTTGAAAAAGAACAACGGTGCTATACCGGGTATTCGCCCGGGGCGACCAACCAGTGACTTTATCTCGCGAATCATTGGGCGTGTCACCTTCATCGGTGCATTGTTCCTAGTGGTGGTAGCAGTGGGTCCCATTGCCCTTGGCAACTTAACGGGGATGCAAATTGCTTTGGGCGGCACCTCGTTGCTCATCGTGGTAGGCGTTGCGCTGGAAACCTCACGTAGCTTAGAGAGTTTTATGCTGATGAGGCATCACAAAGGCTTTTTAGAGTAGGAAGTTTGGAGGATGGCTATGAGATTGATTCTTCTTGGTGCGCCGGGTGCCGGAAAAGGTACACAGGCAGAATTTATTGCCGATCACTACAAAATCCCTGCATTGTCCACAGGCAATATGTTGCGTGAGGCTGTGGAAGAGGGTACAGTGGTGGGCAAAGAGGCCAAGGGTTATATGGACGCAGGTGCTTTGGTGCCGGACGAAGTTATCATTGGCATCATCAAAGAGCGTTTGGCTTTGCCGGATGCTGCCGGTGGGTTCATTCTAGACGGGATGCCACGTACTTGTGCCCAGGCACAGGCACTGGAAACCATGGGTGTGGATATCGATCTTGCCATGGATATTGCCGTGGATGACGATGTGATTGTGCGGCGGCTGAGCGGACGACGGGTGTGTGAAAGTTGTGGTGCAAGCTACCACACTGTGAACAAACCCAGTCATGAAGCGGGCATTTGCGACAAAGACGGTGGCCGTTTGATTGTTCGAAAAGACGACGAGCCTGAAACCATTTTGGCACGTTTAAAGACCTATCATGAACTTACCGAGCCGCTGATTGATTTTTATAAATCACGCAACAAGCTGGTAAGCATCGACGGCGATTCGCCTGTTGATGAAACCAAGCAAGCGGTTTTAAAAGTGCTGGGGGATCGATTTTGATTCCTATTAAAACAGCAAAAGAGATTGAAACCATGCGCAAAGCTTGCCAAATTTCGGCCGCGGCATTGGCTGCGGGCGGAAAACAGGTAAGACCGGGGGTTTCCACTTGGGAAATTGATGAAGTGGTGGAAGACACCATCCGTTCGATGGGTGGTGTGCCCAATTTCAAAGGATACGGTGGTTTTCCCGCATCGGCATGTATCTCGGTGAATGACACAGTGATACATGGCATCCCTTCAAAAGAAATTATTTTGAAAGAGGGAGACATCGTTTCCATAGACACCGGGGCAATTTACGGGGGTTTTCACGGCGACAATGCATCGACATTCCGCTGTGGAGAAATACACAAAGAGGCAGACCGCCTGCTGCGTGTGACAGAGTTATCCTTGTACGAGGGCCTTAAGGTTGCTCGAGCCGGTATGCGTGTGGGTGACATTGGGTTTGCCGTGCAACGTTGTGTAGAGGCCGAGGGGTTTTCGGTGGTGCGGTTGTTTGTGGGCCACGGTGTGGGGCGCAAATTGCATGAAGCACCGGAGATTCCGAATTTTGGCAAAGCAGGGCATGGCGTGCGCTTAGCCGCCGGCATGACCTTGGCCATAGAACCTATGATAAATGAGCATGGGTTCGATGTGGATATTTTGCCGGACGGCTGGACGGTTAAAACCAAAGACGGTGGACTTTCGGCCCACTACGAGCACACGGTGCTGGTGACAAAAGGGGAGCCGGAAATTCTAACGAAGCTCTAGCGGGAGATGCCTTGCGTATGCAAATGGGTCAAATTGTAAAAAGCCGCAAAGGGCGCGATGTGGAAATGCTGTATGTTGTGGTTGGGCTAGAGGAAAACCGTGTGCAATTGGCCAATGGCGTAAAACGCACATTGGAAAAGCCCAAGCAAAAAAATGTGCGGCACCTAAGCCAAACAGGAACCGTGCTAGCAAAGCAGCAAACGGACACCGACCAAAGTATCAAAACAGCGCTTGCCGCATATGCAAAGCAGCATGGGCTGTTGCAGCAGGGAGGATAGGAGATTGGCAAAAGATGATGTCATTGAAGTAGAGGGCGTTGTGGTGGAAGCAATGCCAAATGCCATGTTTAAAGTGGAGCTTGAAAACGGGCACCAGCTACTAGCCCACATCTCCGGCAAGTTGCGGATGAATTTTATCCGAATTCTGCCCGGCGATAAGGTGACCGTGGAAATGTCGCCCTATGATTTAACAAAAGGGCGCATCACTTGGCGCTCGAAATAACGAATACGCCACAAACATCTGTAAAAAGGAGGCGTAAGCCATGAAAGTGAAACCTTCGGTAAAACCGATGTGTGAAAAGTGCAAAATCATCAAGCGCAATGGCCGTGTGATGGTAATTTGCCAAAACCCGAAACACAAACAACGTCAGGGCTAATAGCCCGAAAGAAGCCTGTAGGAGGTGTGAAAACGCATGGCACGTATTGCCGGAATTGATCTACCGCGCGAAAAGCGCGTGGAAATTGGCCTCACGTATATCTTTGGCATTGGCCGTACCACTGCAAGCCAAATTTTGGCCGCTACGGGTATCAGCCCCGATACCCGTGTGAAAGACTTAAGCTATGATGACGAGGGCAAAATTCGCGAATATATCGAGAAGAATTTAACCGTGGAAGGCGACCTTCGCCGCGACACAGCCCTAAACATCAAACGCCTTGTGGAAATTCAGTGCTACCGTGGGGTACGCCATCGCAAGGGCCTGCCTGTTCGCGGCCAACGCACAAAAACAAACGCACGCACGCGCAAAGGACCTAAGCGTACGGTTGCGAACAAGAAGAAATAATTTAGGAGGAATACATGGCTACAAAAGCATCGGCTAAAAAGGGCCGTACAAAACGCCGCGAGCGCAAAAATATAGAGCGTGGCGCAGCCCACATTCAGTCTACCTTCAACAACACCATTGTTACCATCACTGATGTGAAGGGGAATGCGGTAAGCTGGGCCTCCAGTGGCGGCCTAGGGTTTCGTGGAAGCCGCAAAAGCACACCGTTTGCCGCACAAACGGCTGCAGAAACTGCCGCAAAAGCTGCTATAGAGCACGGCATGAAAACGGTTGAAGTATATGTAAAAGGGCCCGGTTCGGGTCGTGAAGCTGCCATTCGCGCTTTGCAAGCCACAGGCTTAGAGGTGAACATGATTAAAGACGTTACCCCTGTGCCGCATAACGGTTGCCGCCCTCCAAAGCGCCGCCGCATTTAATTAGAAGGAGGAGTTCAATAATATGGCCAAAAATATGCAACCGATTGCCAAACGCTGCAAGACACTGAACATTTCCCCGGCGGTAATGGGTTATGCTAAAAAAACCACAACTCGTAACCCCAAAGGGCAAATGCGTAAGAAACAAAGCGAGTATGCAATTCAATTAACCGAGAAACAGAAAGTAAAGTTTATTTACGGCATTATGGAAAAGCAATTTCGTATGTACTATGAAAAAGCTACCCGTATGACCGGTAAAACTGGTGAAAACCTGTTAACAACCATTGAACGACGCCTGGACAATGTTGTATTTCGCCTGGGTTTTGCCTCTACACGTCGCGATGCACGCCAGTTGGTAGGGCATGGACATTTCACTGTGAATGGCCAGCGTGTAGATATTCCCTCGTTTCTGGTTAAAAAAGGCGATGTGATTGCGGTGAAAGAAAAAAGCCGTGATAGCGTAAAATTTAAAAAATTGTTGGGTGAGGATGCACCGGTTGTAACCCTGCCCCAATGGCTGGAGCGCTCACAAAATAGCCTAGAGGCTAATGTAACAGAAATGCCAAAACGCGAAGATATCGATTTCGACGTGGAAGAGCATCTGATTGTTGAGCTCTATTCTAAATAACCCGCTAGGTGCCGTAAGATTTTTAGCGGCCTGAACTGAAATGAAAAGACGGAGGGTTACTGGATGATGGAGATAGAACGTCCGAGAATTGAAACAGCCGAAATTTCCCAAGATGGGCGCTATGGTGTTTTTGTGGTAGAACCGCTAGAACGCGGTTTTGGCACTACATTAGGCAACAGCCTACGCCGAATTTTGTTGTCGTCGCTGCCCGGTGTGGCGGTTACTTGCATCAAAATTGACGGTGTTGTGCATGAATTTTCCACGGTAGAAGGCATCAAAGAAGATGTGACCGAAATGGTGTTAAACATCAAGGGTATCAATGCAAAGCTATACAGCGACACGGCCAAAACAGTGCGCATTGAACTTAGCGGTGAAGGCGAAATCACCGCAGGTAGTATCCCACAAGATGCAGAATTGGAAATTCTAAATCCCGAGCACCACATTGCCTCCATGGCCGAAAACGGCAAATTGATTATGGATTTAACCTTTGACAAAGGGCGTGGCTATGTGCCGGCAGAGCGCAACAAGGAAGCGGCTGAAGAAGCCGGGCTTGGTGCCATTTCGGTAGATAGCATATATACACCGGTGCTAAAGGTGAATTATTCGGTTGAAAACACGCGTGTGGGCCAAATTACAGACTATGACAAACTTTCCATAGAAGTGTGGACAGACGGCACTTTAAGCGCGAAAGAAGCCATGAGTCTGTCTGCCAGAATAATGATTGAGCATCTCAATTTGTTTGTAAACCTTAGCGAGGAGTCTATGGACACCGAAATTATGGTGGAAAAAGATGACAAAGGCAAGGAAAAAGTGCTGGAAATGACCATTGAAGAGTTGGATTTGTCTGTGCGTAGTTTTAACTGTTTAAAACGTGCCGGCATCAACACGGTGGAAGACTTAACCAGCAAAACAGAAGAAGAGATGATGAAAGTTCGTAATTTGGGCCGCAAGAGCCTGGAAGAGGTTATAGAAAAACTGCATTCTTTAAGTCTTCGCTTGATAGACGAAGAAGAGTAGAAAACGAAAACTCCCCCGGAAAAGGAGGTAAACTAGAATGCCCGGAACTCGTAAACTGGGAAGAGCCAGCGACCATCGCAAAGCAATGCTGCGTGGCATGGTTACCTATTTGTTGGAAAATGGAAAAATTGAAACCACGGTGACGCGCGCAAAAGAGGTGCGTTCCATGACGGAAAAAATGATTACACTGAGCAAACGTAGAGACTTACATGCAAAGCGTCAGGTTTTTTCCTACATCACAAAGGAAACGGTTGCCAAAAAAACAATAGATGAGTTGGCACCAAAGTATATGGATCGTAGCGGTGGATACACCCGCATCATTCGCATCGGTGCACGCCGAGGCGATGCGGCCCAAATGGCCATCATCGAGCTGGTTTAGAGCTTATAAAAAAAGACTGTGACGATTTTCGTCACAGTCTTTTTTTATAGGGCTGGGGCTTACGCCAGTGCACCAAATAAAACCGTCCCTTTATATTTAAGCCAGAAGGCAGAAAATACACAAAAGGCAGCAAGCACGATAAAGGCAGGCAGAAAACTAAAAAACCCAAAACCAAGAAGTGTAAAAACAGCATACAGGGCGGTGGTGATAAAAGCCTGCAAAAAACCAAAGAGCAAACCCAAAAATACGCTAAGACTTTGCTTTATTACCACAATGTCACTAAGAGCATCCAAGCGTGGAAATTTCAGGTTCAAAATAAAGCCCAAAATGGAACTTAACACAGCACAAGGAATTAAAAGCAAGAAAAGGGAAAGTAGTTGCAGTGCCGAAAGAGAAAGTGCCATGCCCAGCATGGGGAGGGCAAATAAATAACAGGCGAGGGCACAGGCAATAGGGAAGCTTATTTTAGCTAAAAAAATGCTTTTGACAGGCACAGGCGCGCCTTTTAAAAGCCATAAGCAATTGCCCTCTAAACTTAGGCAGACACAGCTTGGTTGAAAGCTGATACTGACAAACTGCAGAAAAACGAGTAAAACGAGGCCTGCAAGTGTACTGGCATCGGCTAGCCCTGCCTGCACTAGCGGTGTTACTACCGTGGCAAGTGTTGCTCTGACATCGTCTTGAAATACGAGCGATAAAATGGAGCTTACCAACAGCAAAAGCATGCCAAAACCACCGTTTAATAAATAGCCGGGCGTAGAGAAAAACCGACGAGCCTCTTTAGAGAACAAAGCCCAAAAGGGGATTCGTGTGGACATGCGGTGCAAGCTGAAATGGCCGCGTTTGCGCACATGCAACAAACCGGTAAGCAGACGTTTATAAAAACGGCTGATGAGCAAGACAACACCCAAAAAGGGCAATAGGCAAAAGGCGGCTACTTGCAAAAGAGAGAGAAAGTTGCCCTGTGTGCAGGCTGCCACGGCCCATCTAAGAAGGGGTATCATTTCGTCTAAGCGAACACTCAGGGCCAAAATGGCATCCGATTCGGCATAGGAAGACGACAAGGTGAAACTGATTGCCATCATAGAAAGGGGGATAAGCAGGCCGATTAAAATTGTGAATATTTTTTTAAACGGCGTTTTAGAGATGACAAGAGTGATAAAAAGGCCAAAGAGTAGAGAGATGAGCGTGGGGATAAAAGACAATAAAACCCCAAGCAAAAGAAGAAGTGGGATGAAATATAAAGGAGCAGGGTTTGCAAAAAGAAGGTAGACAACGCCCAAGGGAAGCAGGAACATTTCCATGAGAAATAGAACTTCTAAATAAAGGGCTGTGAGCCGCGCAAGCAATATACAAAGCGACGAAACGGGAAAACTAAACACTTGGCCACCATCTTTTTGCGAAAACAATAAACTTTGTGCAAGATACAAAGTGAGGGTACAACAAAAAAATAGGCCAAAAAACAGCATCAGTGTAGGCAGGCTGTTCAATGCGCCAAGAGGCACCAGCATTTGTGCAAGCATATAAGAATACAAGCCCGACACATACAGCATCAGGCCACATAAAATCAAGAGGACAACCCAGCCGGAGGTTTGGCGCGTTTTTTTCTTTCCGGTGGCCTTGCTTGCAAAAGTGGAGAGCAATAAATCCAAAAGGTAAACACGTACAAGGGCTATATACTGTGTCACGGCGTCACCTCCTGAGCGGAAGAAACAGGCGGTTGCAAGTCTAGAAACACGTTTTCCAGGCTGCTGTCACCCACAATACTTTGCGTGGTGCCACATGCTTGGAGGCTACCATTTTGGATGATGGCAATTTTATTGCACAGTTTTTCTGCTACGTCTAAAACATGTGTCGAGAAAAAAACAGCGCCGCCTTCAGAACATAGCTCATGCAAAAACTGTTTCGTTAAAAACCCGGCTTTTGGGTCAAGCCCCACAAAGGGTTCGTCTAAAATAAGCAATTTAGGGCGACGGATAAAAGCGGAAATCAAGGCGAGTTTCTGGCGCATTCCGTGTGAGTAGCTGGAAATAGCATCACCCAACACCGATTCTATTTCAAAGGCTGCGGCGTATTTTTGGGTAAGTGCGAGGCGCTCTTCTTTTGGAATTTCATAGAGGTCTGCAATGAAATTAAGATAACGAATACCACTTAGAAACTCATATAAATCGGGATTGTCGGGTAAAAATGCCATGGATTTTTTTGCGGCAACAGGTTCTTTTATCGCATCGAACCCGTTAATATGGATGCTGCCGCTATCGAAGGCTAAAATACCGGCCACGGCGCGCAAGGTGGTGGTTTTTCCCGCGCCATTGTGGCCAATAAAACCATAGAGATCCCCTGCGGCGACCTCTAAAGAAAGATTATCAACGGCTTTTGCTTGCTTGTTGTAACTTTTGCATAAATTTTCAATGCGTAGCATGGGGAAACCTCCGTTTGGGTAAAACCGGGTAGGCTGCTTACTTGAATGACTGCGCAATGTGCCTTGTAGAGCTTCATTCAGCAGGCACTATTTATGTGCAAGCCGGGTTCTTTGGTGTCGGGCAGGCCAACTTCAAAGGCAGAGGGATCTTTATCGCGCGTAGAGGTTTTGGTGACGCCACCGGACACATAGATGCGTCCACACTCTGCACAAATGGCGTTGTGCAACAAAACACTTTGCGACACCACTTCCTTGCCCTGCATACGCGCTTGCACCTGAGAGTGTGCCACGTGCTCCATTTCATGCGCGCGCACGGTGCGGGCCGCTTGTGAGGGGTCGATGTGTTGTGGCGATTGAAAAGAAACGCCGGGGTCGTTGGAAATGTCTTGGTAGCGTCGGCCTTCACAAGTTGCACACTCTGCCTCTTGCATCTTCTGGGCAGGGCTAAGAACCTCCTGTGTATCTTCTGTCTGCCAAAGTGTTGCCGCAGAGGTATTGGGCAAATTATCTTGGCCGGCGGGGGTGGCCCTGTGCGTTTGCTGTGCGTGGTTGCCAAAATTTGTAAAAGCGTACCCAAAAGAAGGTGTCGTGGGTCCTATCATGCAATTCACCTCACTTTAAAATAGATGAAACAGGCTGAAACTGGGTGGTGTCGACAGTAGTTGCATCGAGCATAATTTGAGCAATTTTATTGTCCTATGGGGTCTGAAAATTGCCGAACTCCTTGATGGAATTCAAGATTTTCAGCCCCCCATAGGGCGGAAAAAGTGCCAAAATAGGACGAATGAACACTATTGTTGACACCACCTAATAAAATTCCTGTTTTAAACTGCGCGAGAAAAGGCGACTTAATGCCTCTTTGGGGGGTGCGTCTTCATACAATACGGCATGAATGGCAGAGCAAATGGGTAGTTCAATGCCGGTTTGTTCTGCCAAATCAACTATGGCGCGCACGGTGTGATAGCCCTCGGCCAATTCAAGGTATTCCTCGCCACGCGCAAGGCAAAGGCCAAAATGGTGGTTGTGACTATGCGGGCTAAAAACGGTGGCCTCGTAGTCACCCAAATGGCAGAGGCCATAGGCAGAAAGTTCGTTGCCGCCAAGCGCTTTGATAAGCCGGGCCACCTCACGTGTGCCACGACTCATCAAAGGCCCTTTTAAGCTGGTGAGGGAAAACCCGTCTAAAACACCGGCCGCGATGCCTACCACATTTTTGGCAGCCGCGCCCACCTCGTTGCCAAGAAGGTCGTCTCCATAGTAAAAACGAATTAAATCACCCGAAAAGTGTGAGATTAACAGTTCTTTGTCGGCCGGGTTTTGCGCGTCTATCACCATGCAGTTGGGAACGCCCTGTGTGAAGTCTTGCGGATGCCCCGGCCCCAACCAAACAGCGGCACGGCAAGTGGAGGCCGTTTCTTCCAAAACAATTTCGCTTAGGCGTTTTCCACTTCCAATTTCAAGCCCTTTCATACAAAGAACATAAAGCTTGTTATGGTAGCAGGCAAGCTCTTCGCGCAACAAAGTGCGCAAGGATTGTGAGGGAACAGAGATTAACACCACATCGTTTTGCATGGTTTGCTCTAGCGAAGAGCTAAGTTCCACAGAGGCAGGTAAACTGAGATAGGCATTGCTACGTGTTTGCAATAGCTGTGCGAAACGAGGGCTATCTGCACGGCCATATAGGCATACCTTGTGGCCACAGCGGTCAAGGTACCATGCTAAAAAACTGCCCCAGCGCCCACTGCCAATAACCGATATTTTCAAAAATACAACTCCTTTGTACGAAAACTATTATTGATGCAGGGTGAGCAATTTTTGCTTGAGCTCACCTTCGATGCGGGCCAGCTCGGTTTCGGCCGCACGGCGTTTTTGGCGGCCTTCTTCTTGGATTTGCACCACCTCATCCAGTGTTTGCATCAAGTTTTGGTTGGTAAGTTGCAGGGTTTCAATATCCACAATGCCCCGCTCGGACTCTTTGGCGGTTTCTATTGTGGCTGTTTTAAGCATTTCGGAGTTTTTGCGCAAGAGTTCATTGGTCATATCGGTCACTTCGCGCTGGGCTTGTGCGGCTTGTTGTGCATGTTCCAAGCCCAAGGTGAGTACCATTTGGCTTTTCCATAGGGGGATGGTGTTTACAAGTGTGGACTGTATTTTTTCGCTCATCAAGGTATCGCTGTTTTGTATCATGCGAATCTGTGGGGCCATTTGGATGGACACGGTGCGCGTAAGCTCTAAATCGTGCAGTTTCTTTTCGAAGCGGTCGCAAAGGTTTGCCAAATCGTTTACGGCTTGTGCATCCTCTGGTAAATTGCTTTCCGTGGCTTTTTCCTTTAGCTTGGGCAGTTCATCGCCTTTGGTTTCTGCCAGCTTTTGTTTGCCGGCCAAAATATACATGGTGAGCTCTTTAAAATATAAAACATTTTGTTCGTATAGCTTGTCTAGCATGGAAATATCTTTTAATAGTGTGATTTGATGGCCTTCCAAAGCTTTGCTTATATTTTCGATATTTTTTTCCACAGTGGAATAGCGTGCTTTCATAGCGTCAATCTTGTTAGAAGACTGTTTAAACAGGCCAAATAGACCTTTTTTTTCTTCTTCGCCGATATCAAAATTCTTTATTTCGGTTACCAGGCCGCTTAACATGCCGCCCATTTCTCCAAGGTCTTTGCTACGCACATTGCCGAGTGCACTTTCCGAAAAAGAGGTCATCTTTTTTTGTGCACCCGTGCCGTATTGCAACACAATGGTGGAATCGTGTAAGTCTATTTTTTTGGCAAATTCTTCCACCTGTTTTTTCTCGGCCTCGCTTAGGCGCGAGCGTTCTTCCAATTCTTGCGTGCTCACCTCGGCTTCTTGAAGCGTGGCGGGGCTGGCTGTCTGTTCTGCATCTAAAACAAGCGGTGGTGTTGCGGTGGGCATCTCTAAAACAATGCCTTCTTTTTGTTCTTCGTTCATGCCGGTTCCTCCTGTGTTATGGGTTGTTGTTTTTTGTGCCGATGTCTAGGTTGAACTTGGGCTCGGTGAGGCCCTCTTGCTCTAACATCGTGTGCAACACATCGATGTCGGTTACCACATCTAGGGTATCTTCGTGGTATAGGCTTTCCAGCAAATTACCAAAGGCTACATTTAAAGTATCCAAGCTATCCACAATGTCGGCCTTGGCGAGCAATACAGGTTCTAAGTGCAGGTCTTCCTCTTCATACTGACGATATTTGTTTAGCAATTTTAAGGTGCTGGGCAAATAATAATCGATAAATTTTCGTGTGTCGGGCAGTTTTTGGGGGTGGCTTTGCACATAGTTGAAGATGCGTTCTATTGTTGTTTCCAACGCTTTTAGTTTGAAGACAAAGCTGTCGTCGTTGCTGTTTTTTATGGCGGAATGAATGCTTTGCAATGCGGCCTGCCCCTCGCTGCGAAAATGTTCCATGGGGGCCGTTTGCGGATCTTCCAAAAGCTGTTGACGCTTGGCTTCGTTTGCTTCATGTTCTTGGCGCGTGCGCTCGCTGTTTAAATAGAGGCGATAATTTTCTTCTCCATAGATAACACAGCTTTCTTCTGTATCCATTTGCACATGGTAAAGCAAATTCTTTTTATAAGAAAGGCGGATATCACGGCGAATGCGTGCCGTGCTAAAATGGGTGGCGGCGCAAAGTGCATCAATGCTCCAAACCGGTTTCTCCAGCAAAAAAGCCCCATATTGGCGCAGGCGTTTTATCAGTGCACGCCGGCCAAGACCATTGGCGAAAAGGCAAGTGCTGGCAATGGTGCACAAAGAAAGTATCAAGACCATTGGCAAAAAGGCAATGGCGGGCATAGAAACCAAAAGGCCGGTGATGCCTAGAAGAGCCAGAGCAGAGCCAAAGGCAACAAGCCCCAAAACACCGCAAAACACACTGCCAATACCATAGTTTTTGTTTGCAAAGATACTTTTTTTCTTAGCGGGTTTCGCTGCGTTTTTTTGTATCCACAGCTCCGTTTTGGTTTTTTCTTTTTTCTTGGGCGTTGCGGTTCCCGGCGCACTTGCAAAGCTGTCCTGTACTGCACGTTGCACAGTTCCGCCAAGGCCCTTTAAATGCGAAAAATCGCCGCTTTCCAAGGTGGTGCGCACGGCATCGTCTATTTGTTTTTCCAGATTTGGTTGTGGTTTTTCGCTCACGGCATGGCCTCTTCTCCATAAAAATACAAAGGGTATTTTTATAGTATTTATCAACTATTATAAGGGCACATCTAGGCAATATCAAGCAAGGCAAAGCAAATCTCGCACCACAGCACCGGCCAACACGAGGCCGGCGGCACCGGGCACAAAGCTGAGTGTGCCACAGGGGAGTTTTTCGTCGTTTGAAGTGTTCGAAGCGACAAAGGGATTCTCTTTAGAAAAAACAGTTTTCACCTTTGTGATGCCCTGCTTTTTTAATTCGCGTCGCATCACACGGGCCAAGGGGCATACCTCGGTTTTGGAAATGTCGGCCACTTCGAAGCACTCGGGATGGAATTTATTGCCGGCACCCATGCAGGAAATAACGGCAATTTCTGCGGCTTTGGCACGTCGTATAATTTCTAGTTTTGCCGTCACCATATCGGTGGCATCCACTACATAGTGATAGGCAGAAAAGGGGTAGTCTTGAGCATTTTGCGGTGTATAAAACACGGGGTATACAAAAGTTTCGCAAGCGGGGTGTATATCTGCAATACGCTTTGCCATAACTTCGGCTTTGTTTTGCCCAAGTGTGGAATGCAAGGCAACAAGCTGGCGGTTGAGGTTAGAAGCACAAACGGTGTCGCCGTCAAACAGGGAAAGCCGGCCCACACCGGCTCTGGCCAGAGCTTCGGCGGCAAAAGAGCCCACACCGCCCAAACCAAAAACAGCCACATGGCTTTGCTGCAAAACACGAACCCCATCTTCGCCTACCAGCAAAGATGTGCGCTGGGAAAAAGACATAAAGCCCTCCTATACAGGGTGAAAACACAGCCACAAAGCCAAGGCAGGGGCTTTATCCATTCTCGCAAAGGTAGACATTGGCTTCGTACGGACGCAAATATTTAGAAGGCGTTTCGTAGTTCGACAAAAGCAGTTGATGTCTTGGCGAAAGCCGGCCGGGGCGAGAAACTTGTTTTTCGCTGATGCTGATTTCCACATAACATTTTTCGTGGCCAAGTATACGGAAAAAACAAAGTGTTTTCTGATTGTTTGTAAAAACGGGTTTAAAGGTGCCATATAGAAGACAGGGGTATTGGCGGCGCAAGACGATCAGTGTGGCATGATGTCGCCAAACGGAACGGGGGTTTTCCATTTGTCCGGCCGCATGTAAGTGCCGGTTGTTTGGCAAGGGGGCAAGCCATGGTGTGGCCCCTGTAAAGCCTCCGTTCAGCTCAGAGTTCCAAGGAAAAGGGGTTTGCGTAGACAGGAAATCCCCTTCGTTTTCGGGCCCATACAGCCCAAGCTCTTCTCCTTGATATAAAACCGGCGTGCCGCGCAAACACAATAGCCAAGTGGCAAGCATTTTAGAAAGCAAATTCTGATAGACCGCTGGCGCAGAAAGTTGGTTTAGAATGCGTGATGTTTTATGACTTTCCCAAAAAAGAGTGGGCCAAGCATCGGCACCGAAATAGGAAAAATAGGCAAGGAAAAAGTGGCGAAGAGATTGCAAAGCCAATGGGGACATTTCCTTGCTATGGAGGGCTCTATGGCTATTTCCATAGAGCAAAGACAAGCCAATGTTATTGTCTGTAGCCCAAGAGCGTGTTTGCAGGCAAACTTGCCGCCTATTTATTTTGCCCAGCAGCAAAACATCCTGTTTTGGAATGTTTTGGAATACTTCGCGCAGATATCCTTGTACATCCAAGTGTTCTGTTTCCAAAACACCACGCTCGAAAAAAGGTTTGGCGGGTTCAAGACTTGCCGCTTGCGAATTTTGGGCTAAATCGCCAAGGCCGCCCAAACAAAACCCGTCTATACCCAAGTTGAGCCAAAATTGTAGAATGTCGGCAAATTCGGCGCGCAAATCGGGGTTGCTCCAGTTGAGTGCTACGCGGCGATTGTTAACAAGGCAGAACGATTCTTTTTGTGAAATATAGCGCCAGTTTTTTTCGGCAAGAGAAGCCTCCCATGGCGGCAGCCCCGGCTTCCAAATAAAATAATCGGGTCTACCACCGCCCTGCAAAACAGAATCAAACCAAGGGTGTTGCGGCGATATGTAGGAGAGGTTGATGTCAATAATAATACGCATATCATAGCTGTGGACTGCCTGCACCAGCGTGTTAAAATCCTCGTTTGTGCCAAAATCTTTGTGCAGGGAGCGATGGCTTGAAATGCCGCCTTCTGTGCCTTGTGCTAAAACAGGGAATAGCCATAAAGCATCCACGCCTAGGCGTGATAAATAGGGCAGGCGCTGGACGATTCCGGCGAAATCACCCAGGCCATCGTGGTCGGAATCCATAAAGCTGGGGAGGAAAATTTGGTAGATAACGGCTTCCTTCCACCAAGCGGGTAGCTCTTCGGAAGCTTCACGACGAGGGGGAAACATGCAAAGCTCTAAAGCAAAATGGGTGAAACCGGGGAATGTGTAGCGGTCTAGCGCAAGCAGCGGAAGATGCGCAATGAGAGGAGATTCCACCCATTGTACACTGCGTCCCGTTTTTTGAAGCATGTGCAACATAAGTTCATGCCCCACAGGGTGGCGCCAAAGGTGTTTGATTCTGCTGCGAGGGCTTAACTTCATAGGTCTAATCCTCTTTTAAAATACACATTCAAATGGAAAGAATTTCCGGGCGGTGAACACATTGGGCAAGGCACGCACAGAGGCCAAAGTATAAAATATCAAAAGGGCCGAATAGGTAGGTGCCGGGTTAGGCTGCCGCGGCCGCCGCTGCAGCAGCGGCTTCAGCAGCGGCTAGGGCGGCCTCTTCTTCGGGTGTTAGATGGCCGGCGCAGTGCTCTAACTCTGTAAAATCGGTGTAATAGCCAAGGGCTGTGGGGCAACCGCTGATGGGCAAATCGCCCGAGCGCGTGCAGTAGGAGAGTTCCTGTATGCCTTCCGGTTGCTCGGGGAATTCCCGATAAGGCAAATCTTCTTGCACGGTTTCCATCAGGCTTTTCCACACATTGGGAGGAATATTTGTGGAGGCCGAGGGAGACCAGCGGCCATTCATATCATATTCCGAATCGTAGCCCCACCATACAGCGGTGACATAATAGGGTGTGAGGCCAACAAACAAACGGTCTTTGTCATCACTGGTAGTGCCTGTTTTGGCCACAGAGTCCATTTCGCCTTCCGGGGCCATGCCGCGTGCCGTGGCCGTGGCGTTGGGCACAGAACCATGCAAAACATTGGAGAGCAGGCGATTCATCACATAGCCACTTTGTGGGTCAATGGCTTGCACGGTTGTCATAGGAGGTTCCATCACAATGTTTCCGTCTGCATCTTCCACACGTAAATAGCAGTGTAGGTTGTTGTGCACGCCATAGTTTTCGTCGCCACCAAACATTTGATAGGACCCGGCCAGCTCATACAGGCTCATGCCATAGGTCATACTGCCCAAAACAAGGGGGGCAATGTCTACGTCATCCGGCCGAACCAGGCTGGAAATTTGCAGGGTTTCGGTTAAAAAGTCGTACATTTCTTCGCGGCCCACCCAAAGGCCTACTTGTGCAGCCACCGTGTTGGTGGATTCGGCAATAGCGCTGGCCACGGGGAGCTCGTAGTCGCGATAGCTGTTGCTAAAGTTTGAGGGCCAATCTTTGGCATTGGGGCTTTCTATGGGGTTTCGCGAGAGCACGGGGGCGTCCTCGATACCGGTGGAATAGGTGATAAGGCCGGTGTCGATGCCAAGCGCATAGGCCGCGATGGGTTTCATGGTGGACCCAACCTGGCGCACCGTACCCACAACTTCGCCATTTTCATCCACTGTGCCAACGGCACGGTTGAGCGAGAGGCTTTCTGTTTTTTCGCCAATCCCGCCTACAACCCCCACCAGTTCTCCGTCGTAGTTGATGACAACACAGGCGCTTTGCGGTAAAATTTCTGTTTCGGAAAGAACATTGCCTTCGGCGTCGGTTTCTTGCTCCACAATCGTTAAGTTGTTGGCATAGCCGGGAAAGCGCGAAGGGTCTAAAAAGTATCCGTCTTCTTCGTATCCGTCCAGATACATGTCTTCTAAAGCCAGTTGCACGGTTTGGTCCACCGTGGCATAAATGCGGTAACCGCCGGTGTATAAAGCCTCTATGGCCTCATCACGCGTCATGCCCATTTGTTCTATAAAGTCGCCTACCACTTCTTCGAAAACAGTGTCGGAAAAATAGTTAAAAACAGTGGTGGAAGAGCTGGTTTGTGAGCCGGCAGGGGCAGAGGCCAGCCCCAGGGGTTCGTCGATAGAGGCCTCGTAGGTGGCTTGGTCGATGTAACCCTCTTCCAACATAAAGTACAAAACGTCGTTGCGGCGGTCTAAAGCGTTTTCGGGGTTTTGAATGGGGCTATAGTAGGTGGGGGCTCGTGTGATGCCGGCGATGGTGGCACATTCCACCAAGTTGAGTTGGGAAACATCCTTGCCGAAATATTCAAGGGCACCGGCCTGCACGCCCGCGATGCGCTCAGATAGGCTCATGGTGTTCAAATAGGCTTCCATAATCATGTCTTTAGAGTAGCGCGTGTTTAGAACCCATGCCCTGTATATTTCACGCATTTTGCGCTGATAACCGGCCAAAAAGCTGCCGTCTTCGCCCACCACATCGTCGTCGCCTGTGATGTTTTTCACCAATTGTTGGTCGATGGTAGAGCCGCCAAAGGTGCTGTCTGCCAAGGGCAAAAATTCGTTGGCAAAGGCATAGAGTGTGCGCTCGAACGAAACACCGTGGTGCTCGTAAAATTCGCGGTCTTCTGTGGCCACAACGGCATTGATTAAGTCCTGCGGTACCTCGCTAAGAGGTGCCCAAATGCGGTTTTCCGGGCCGATGAGTTCTTGATATTCCACCCAGTCGTCCTCTTCCAAAGCATTTGGGTTTCTATGGTTTAATGCCATGATATAGCTGGTTTGGTTGAGCTGGATGTTTTCGATGTCCAACAGGGTTTCGTCTTCTTGGGTTTGCGTTACCACGTATTGCAGCGCCTGCACAGTGACGACGCTACCGGCCATTAAACCGATGCAAATCACAACCAAACAGGCTTTGCAAACATTGGCAAACATCGTGCCAAGAACGGTACTCATTTTGGGAGTGCGTTTTTTCTTTTTCTTCTTGCCTTTTTTGGCGGGTGTTTGTGCGTTTGTTTTATGGATATTTTTCTTTGATGAAGCCGCTGTTTTATCCTTTTTGGTGGATGAGGTTTTTACAGGCTTTTTCTCTTCGGGCTCGCCTGTCTCGTCGGTGGCCTCGGGCTCGCTTGTCTCGTCGGTGGCCTCGGGCTCGCTTGTCTCGTCGGTGGCCTCGGGCTCGCCTGTCTCGTCGATGGCCTCGGGCTCGCTTGTCTCGTCGATGGCCTCGGGCTCGCCTGTCTCGTCGGTGGCCTCGGGCTCGCTTGTCTCGTCGGTGGCCT
>CAYJIR010000004.1:24326-73998 GCA_964370295.1 uncultured Oscillospiraceae bacterium | reverse complement strand
TCGATGGCCTCGGGCTCGCCGGGGGTATCGGAGGGCAAAGAAGTAGCCAAGGCGAGTGAATCGGCAGGTTCGTCGGCGGAGTCTATTTGCATAAGGGGGGACTCAATATCTGCCTCGGGGACAAAACTCTCTTCCCGTGGCGGTAAACTAACGGCATGGGGGGATTGCCATTTATCGGTTCTATTGTCCTTTTTTTTCTGTTTACGCTTATTCAAAAAATAGGGCCTCCTCTTGAGGGTATATGAAAATATCAGAGGATGCTGCCAAAACAAAAACTCTGCTATAATCTCAACCTTTATTATACCATAAAGGGGGAGAAATGAAAGGGAAAAGTTTGAGAAATTTGTGAATTTATAGGAGCTTGCACCCTATCATCAACAAAGGTAACGAAAACAAACTTGGCAGGCGATCCCTTCCTCAAGATGCTCTTTCTTAGGAAGAAATTCGCCATAGCAATCTCTTTTTCGGTGGCTTTTTTTTTTGTAAAAAATTTGGTATAATAGCGAAGAGAGAACAAAGTGCAGGAGGAAACAGTGGAAATCTTACAATACCCGTTTGATGCGGCCTATGTCTTGCAAAAGAAACGCGCCCTAAAAAAGGAATTGCTAAAAAAACAAGGTCTTTTAGAAAAAAAAGTGGCCATTGTTAGCGGCAGCACCGTGGGCGAATTTAAGAACATATTAGAGTTGTTTTTGCTAAACGCCGGTATTCGTCCTACCTTTTACGAGGGCGAATATGCACTGTTTTACGAAAATGTGGTATTTGATGATGGTGCCCTTGCCGATTTTGCACCGGATGTGCTCTATATCCACACCAGTAGCCGCAACTTAAAAAATTGGCCCACGCCACAAGACAGCGAGGCGAGTGCCCGGGAGAAATGCAAGGCAGAATATCAGCATTTTGAAGCGGTGTGGCAGGCGGCGAAAAAATGGGGTTGCCCTGTGGTGCAAAACAACTTCGAATTGCCGCGCTGGCGTAATTTTGGCAACATGGATGCTTGGGACAGGCGCGGCCGTGTGAACCATGTGCGGCAACTAAATGAAAAACTGGCGCAGTTTGCACGCGAGAATCCTTTTTTGTATATCCACGACCTAGACTATCTGGCTTCTACGTTTGGGCTGGATGCCTGGTGTGACGATGCCACTTGGTACGCCTATAAATATGCTTGCGCCGTGCAACATATCCCCCATTTTTGCCATAGCTTATCGGCCTTGCTAAAAAGCCTATTTGGTCTAAGTAAAAAGGCTGCTGTGCTGGATTTAGACAATACCCTTTGGGGGGGTGTGATAGGAGAAGAGGGACCCGAGGGAATTGAACTGGGGGATGAAACGCCCCGCGGTATGGCCTTCTCCGAATTTCAAAGTTATCTAAAAATGCTTTCTTCGCGTGGGGTGCTGTTGAATGTGGCTTCTAAAAATGAAGAAAACGCGGCTTTAAGTGGTTTTCTTCGCGAGGATAGCCCCTTAAGGCGCGAAGATTTTCTCTGTTTTGAGGCAAACTGGGGCCCGAAAAGCGAAAGCATTGCTAAAATGGCGAAGGAAATTAACATTTTGCCGGATAGTTTTGTGTTTTTGGACGACAACCCGGCCGAACGCGCCTTGGTGGGCCGAGACTTGCCCATGGTGAATGCGCCCGTGATAGACGAGGTGGAAAATTCGATTCGCAAGGTGGATAGGGGCGCTTATTTCGAGGTTACGGCGGTGTCGGAAGACGACCGCAAGCGCGGGGAAATGTATCGCCAAAACGCACAGCGCCAACAGGAGCAGGGTGAATTTGGCAGCTATGAGGCCTACTTGCAGAGCCTGGTTATGCAAGCGGAAATTGGCCCTGTAAGTCAAGACCGCATAGAGCGTGTGAGCCAACTTATTAATAAAACAAACCAATTCAATCTCACCACGCGGCGCTACTCGGCGGCCGAGGTGGAGGCCCTTGCAAGCCAAGAAAACACCTTGCTGTTTTGTGGCCGCCTAAGCGATCGATTCGGAGACAACGGCATCACTTCGGCCATGGTGGTTCCCATCAAGGGAGACATGGCCAACATCGAGCTTTGGGTGATGAGTTGCCGTGTGTTTAAGCGCCATTTGGAATATGCCATGTTTGATGCGCTGGTGGTGGCGTTGAAAGAGCGTGGGGTGAAAGTGTTGCACGGCTCTTGGTTAAAAACAACAAAAAATATGTTGGTGCGCGAGTTTTATGATTCTTTGGGTTTTGAACTCGAGCGAGAAGAGGCAGACAGCCGACACTATAGATATAGGATACCAAGTGAATACACACCGAAAAATACAGTGATCCAAATGCTGTGAAATATGACGATATAAAAGGAGATATACCATGGACAGAGCCAAAATGATGGAAGAGATACAGGAGATTTTTCGTGATAACTTTGATGACGATAGCATCGTGCTGAGCGATGCCACCAATGCAGCCGATATTGAGGATTGGGATAGCCTTGAGCAAATCAACCTTCTAACGGCGATAGAAAAAAAATACACTTTAAAATTTCAGCTAAACGATGTGCGCAACTTGCAAAATGTGGGGGATTTGCTAAACCTGCTAGAGCGTCTAAAGGGGTAGCCGCATGAACCGTTACACCATGGAAGAGTTGAAAGTGGGCATGGAAGCGTCTTTTTCGATGCAAGTAAGCGAAGAAAGCATGGATATGTTTTGCAAAATCACAGGGGATGTGTCGCCTATACACATGCAAGACGATAGCGCCATAAAGCGTGGGCATCCCGGGCGTGTGGTGTATGGAATGTTATCTGCTTCTTTATTTTCCACTTTGGCGGGCGTGTACTTGCCGGGGGAATATTGCCTGCTACACAGTGTGCAGGCCAAGTTTGCAAAGCCTGTGTACATAGGCGACAGCCTAAGTGTCAGCGGCAAAATCACAGAGATGAACGAAACATTTTGCACGCTTACCATTAAAGGGAAGATTGTAAACCAACATGGGCAAACCGTGACGCGTGGGCTTATACAGGCGGGCGTGCAAGCGCCCTTGGAGGAAAATGAATGAGCAAGGTTTATTTAATCACAGGTGCCAGTAGCGATGTGGGCCAAGATTTGATTTTGCGCCTCTTGCAAAAAGAGGACGATAGCCTATTTCTGGCACAGGGCTTTGGGGATTTAGATAAACTGGCGCCATTATGTGTGCAGTATAAAAAACGCATACGTACTTTTGATGTGGATTTGTCTGTGCCCGAGGCCGTAGAGCAATTTTTGCTTAGTTTGGACATGATGGGGGTTTGCCCAAGCCACATTATACATTTGCCGGCCTTGCGTGCGTTGAACACAAAGTTTAAAAATTTTGACGAAGCACGATTTGCATTGGATTGGCAAGTGCAGATAAATAGCATTTTGGCCATCACCAAGCAATTTGTGCCTAAGATGGCAAAGCAGAAATATGGCCGAGTGCTGTTTATGTTAACCAGCTATGTGTTGGGTGCACCGCCTAAATTTATGGCGGCCTATGTAATGGCAAAAGAAGCGATGCATGGCCTTGCCAAAAGTTTGGCGGTAGAATACGCGGCCAGTGGTGTCACGGTGAACTGTGTGGCACCCTCCATGATGGAGACACATTTTTTACAAGAAACACCGGATTTGGTGGTGCAAGCCAGTGCCGAGGCAAACCCCATGGGGCGCAATGCCCGCGTACAAGATGTGACACCGGCTATGGAATTTTTGCTCTCGAACGAAGCGGCGTTTATCACCGGTGTGGTGTTGCCGATAACGGGTGGTAGTGTTATCGTATAATGGATGGATCATATTGTCTGTGTGGGCAGTGTAAAACAATAAATTGGCAAAGGGGGTTGTGCTGTGGAAGAGTTGCAGTTTCGTTTGGCTAAAAAGGAAGATCGCACAGATATTTTAAGCTTTATACACCGGCACTGGGATGCAGAAGACCCCTATTTGGACAACCCAAACTTGTTTGCCTATTATTTTGAAGAAGAGGATCGTTTGCGCTTTGTGTTGGCCGAAGTGCAGGGCGAAATAGCGGCTTTAGCCGGCTATGTGAAAAGCAACAATGAGGAGCATCCGGACATTTGGGTTTCTTTTTGGCTGGCAGATAAAAAACACCGTGGGGCGGGGCTGGAGCTTATGGCGCAAATTGTGCCTTTAAGCGGTGCACGTCATATGAGTTGCAATAATATTCGCCCAAAAACGCGTGTGTTTTACGAGTTTTTAGGTTTTAGCACCGGACGTGTGGGTCACTTTTATCGTTTGGCAAAACGCGAGCAATATCACATAGCTCGTGTGCAAAACAAGGAAATACTGCCGGTGGCAGGAGGGCTTTCCTTGCGTCTTGTGCCGAGCAGTAAAGCCTTGCAAGAAAGCGGATTTGTGATGCCCAAGGCAAATCCCTATAAAGATTTGTGGCATATGCAGCGCCGGTATTTTGAATATCCCGGCGGGAACTACCGTGTGTATGCGGCAGAGGAAAAGGAAAACGAGCCCCCTGTGGCACTTTTGGTGGTGCGTATCATTGAAACACAGGGCAGTGGTGTTTTGCGCATAGTAGACTATATAGGGGAAAGCGAACACCTGCCAAGATTGGGGCTGGCTATAGACAAACTTTTGTGCGAAAGTATGGCAGAATATGCGGATTTCTACTGTGTGGGGATAGATGAAAATCGGCTGCATAAAGCAGGGTTTAGCCTGCGCCGTGAAGGGGACGAGCAAAATATTTTGCCCAATTATTTGCAGCCGCCCCTGTTTAAAAATACGGATTACTATTATTTCACCACAGAGCCTTCGCATTTTCGTCTTTGCAAGGCAGATGGTGACCAAGATCGACCAAGGTAAACGGAAAGGGTTCTTGGGTCATTCATGGAAAGCGAAGAGAATTTGTTTTAGCGAAAAATCAGCAGTGTTAAATATACAATGAGATCAAATATATTGTGATAGAAACAGTTGAAACACGGAAATAGTATTGGCAGAGAAAACACCCTTCGGTTAGCATATGCAAACCGAAGGGTGAAAATAATTCAATGATAATAGGACAGATATTTTGGCTGAGTTAGCAAGTTTGCTATAAAAACAAGCAAGTGGCCTTGTAGAGGGGCCAAAGTTATTCTGTGAGTTAGCCGAAACTAACAATAGCTTCTTTTATAATGGAAACACCTTCGGCGAGTTCGCTGTCGGAAATTATCAGCGGAGGTAGAAGGCGCACACGATCTTTGGCAAGCAGCACCAAAAGACCACGTTCTTGGCAAGATTCGCGCAATTTTGCGGCGCTGTGGGGCTCGGTAAGACCAAAGCCCCACATAAGGCCCTTCCCTTTCACATCTAAAACATTGGGTAGTTTGTGTAAGGCATTTTCCAGCCAGATACCTTTCTTTTGCACATCCTGCAAAAAGGCTTCATCCAGGCGTTTTAGCACCACATTGGCGCCGGCGCATGCTACGGGGTTCATGCCAAAGGTGGTGCCGTGGTCGCCTTTGCCCAGTGCAATCGAGGACTTTTCGTTAAATAAAATGGCCCCAATGGGCAGCCCTGCACCAAGGCCTTTGGCCAAGGTTGTGATGTCGGGTGAAATACCAAAGTGCTCGCTGGCAAGCAATGTGCCTGTGCGGCCAAGGCCTGTTTGGATTTCGTCGGCCACAAGTAAAATATCGTGTTTTTCGCAAAGTGATGTTACACCTTGCAAGTATTGTGGTGTAAGCGGTAATACGCCACCTTCGCCCTGTATAAACTCGAGGAAAAAGGCACAAACGTCTCCTTTGGCAAACTCTTGTTCAAGGGCCTGTAAATCGCCCTGTGGCACATAACGAAAATTGGGCAGCATGGGGCCAAAGTTGTTTTGCAAAGCGGTTTGTCCTGTGGCCGAGAGTGCGCCATAGCTGCGCCCATGAAAAGAATTTTGCAAACTGATGATGGCATCATGCCCTGTGCCGTGCTTTTGCAGGCCATAATGGCGTGCGGCTTTAATGGCGCCTTCATTGGCTTCGGTGCCGCTATTGGCAAAAAATACCTTATGGGCCCCTGTGCGCTGGCAGAGTGCTTGTGCCAGTAAAAACCCGGGTTCGCTACCGTATAAATTAGACGCATGTTGTAAGCGTCCGGCCTGCTTGCAAATGGCTGCTTGCCACTCGTCGTCGCAGTAACCAAGGCTATTCACGCCAATACCGGCGCCAAAATCTAAATAACGGCGGCCGTCGCTGTCGTTCACATAACATCCTTTGCCCTCGATAAGGCAAGGAAGAAAACGGCCGTAAGTGGGTATGATATGGTTCTCGTCCAGCTGTGCTAAGGTAGCTGTGTCCATGTGCACTCCTCCTATTTTAAATCTTTCGCGGCATACAGCAAAGTGCCGTTACCACGTTTTGAAAATAGCTCCAGTAAGATAGAATGTGCCACGCGCCCGTCCACAATAACAGCCTCGTCAACACCGTAAGACAAGCTTTGCACACAGCCTTCGATTTTGGGTATCATGCCACCGGAAATAATGCCACGCTCTATCAGCGCGGGTACTTCGCCCACCTCCACATTGGTAATAAGGGTAGAGGGGTCGTCTTTGTCCATTAAAAGGCCGGCCACGTCTGTCATGTTCACCAGTTTGCTGGCACCCAAAGCAATGGCAATTTTGCAAGCGGCGGTGTCGGCGTTCACATTATAGGCAGTGCCTTGTTCATCCACGCCTATGGTGGCCACCACGGGAATAAAGCCGGAATCTAGGGCGAAACGCAGCATCGTGGTGCGCACTTTTACAATTTCACCCACATAGCCAAGATCCTTTTCGGGGTCTTTTGTGGGCAGTTTTTGGCAAGATAGCGTGGCACCGTCTATGCCACAAAGGCCAATGCCTTGTCCTTTTAGCATGGCAACTAAATCTTTGTTCACCTTACCGGCCAGCACCTGCTGCACCACTTCCATGCTTTCTTTATCGGTAACACGCAGCCCGTCAATAAATTTGCTTTCCTTGCCGATGCGTTTTAGGCCGTTTGAAATGTCGGGGCCGCCCCCGTGCACCAGCACCACGTGCACCCCAAGCAAGTTGAGAAGCAATAAATCACTCATGACAGCGTCTTTAAGCTCGGCACTGGTCATGGCGTTGCCACCATATTTTACCACGATGGTTTTGCCCTTATATTTTTGAATATAGGGCATGGCCTCTTGCATCACTTCGGCCATGACATTGATTCTGGGTTGTTCCATAAATTTGTAGTCCTCTCCCTATTTAGGTGCGGTAGTCTCCGTTGATTTTTACATAATCATAGCTGAGGTCGCAACCGTAGGCAACACCGCTTTCTTTGCCGTTGTGCATGTCTATGAGGATGTGAATGTTGTTTTCGGCCAAAACCTTGGCGGCCTCTTCTTCACTGAAAGGGTAGTGGATAGAATGCTCGCAAACCAGTACTTCACCCACATCACTGCGTAGGATCAGCGAAATATCTTCCACAGAAAAATCGCCCGGTGTGTAGCCAATGGCACATAAAACACGGCCCCAGTTGGCGTCTTCACCAAACATGGCAGTTTTGCAAAGATCGCTGGCCACCACACTTTTTGCAATTTTCCGCGCCAGCTCGGCCGTGGGTGCATTTTGCACATGACATTCCAGCAGTTTGGTAGCACCCTCGCCATCGGCGGCCAAATCGCGGCACAGTTTGACACATATTTTATGCAAAGCCTCGCAAAAAACGGTATAATCATCGTTTTTCTCAAGGATACATGCGTTTTCGGCCAAGCCACTGGCCATGATGGCCAGCGTGTCGTTGGTGGAGGTATCACCGTCTACATAGAGTTGATTAAAACTTACCACAGTTTCTTCCGAAAGGGCATTTTGCAAAAGGGGACCACTGATGGCAACATCTGTGGTGATGAATACCAGCATGGTGGCCATGTTGGGGTTTATCATGCCGCTACCCTTGCCAATGGCACCGATGTGGCAGGTTTTTCCACCCAGCATAAATTCGTAGGAGTACTCCTTGCGTTTGGTGTCGGTGGTCATGATGGCGTCGGCGGCATCGCTGCTGCCATGCGCGCTTAAAAGGGTGGCCAATTTTGGAATGCCGTTTTTAAACGGTGCCAAGGGAAGTTCTTGCCCAATAACACCGGTGGAGGCAATGATAAAATCTTCAGATTGCAAGCCGGTGGCTTCGGCTGCCAAACGGCAACATTCTTTTGCAATGTCTAAGCCACCGGGACTGCAGGTATTTGCGTTGCCACTGTTGCATAAGATACCCCGCGCCGTGTGGTTTTGTAGGTGCTGTTGTGTGAGAAGAATCGGAGCGCCTTTTACTTTGTTTTGTGTGTAAACGGCCGCTGCCTGGCAGGGCACATCGCACAGTGCCAACATCATATCTTTTTTCTCGGTATTGCGACGTATGCCACCGTGCATACCGGCCGCTTTAAAGCCTTTAGCGGCACAAAGGCCACCGGGGATTTTTTTAAATTTCATAACAAGAAGCTCCTTTCACGGCGTCCAAGTTTCAAAGCACAAGGCCCTGTGTTTCGGGCAGGTCTAGCATTAAATTGAGGCATTGTATGGCGGCGCCACAAGCGCCTTTGCCCAGATTATCGAAACGCGCCACAAGCAAAACTTGGGTTTCACTTTGGCACACATGAATTTCCAGTGAATCGCGTCCGGCCAATTCATTTGCATGTAAGGTGCCATCGGATGGGGTGGCACTGTCTGTGCACACGGTGATCAGGGGTTCATTTTCGTAATATTGTGCATAGAAGTGACAAAGGTCACCGGTCTTTGCGGGTTTTTTTAACAGTGACAAAGGCAAGGGCAGGCCCACAAGCATACCGCTGTGATAATCATCTACAATGGGGGAAAAAAGGGGTGGAAAGGCAAGGCCGGCAATGGCTTGCATCTCCGGAAGATGTTTGTGCTGCAGGCCAAGAGCATAGAGGCGTGGAGCTTCGTAGGCCACCGGTTTGGCTTCGTTTTCGTAGGCTGCAATCATGGTTTTGCCGCCGCCGGAATACCCGGTGAGGGAAAAGCAAGACAGAGGGACGCTTGCCTCTAAAAGGTCTTTTTCCACCAATGGTGCACACAGTGCCAAAAAACCGGTGGCATGGCAGCCGGGAACGGCCACCCGGTTTGCCTTTGCAATGTGTTCGCGGCGACGCGCAAGCTCCGGAAAGCCATATTGCCAGGTGTTTAAAGTGCGATGGGCTGTGCTGGCATCGCAAATTTTTGCATGCGCTGGGGCCAAAGCAGCAATCTCTTTGGCTGCGGCATCCGGCAGGCAAAGCACCGAAACATCGGCCTCCTCTATCATGGCAAGGCGCGCGTTTAAATCTTTGCGCTGTGTTTCGGGCAGGGTTAGCAATTCAATATCCCTGCGTGTGGATAGCCGCATATGGATGCGCAACCCCGTGGTGCCTTCGGCACCATCGATGAATACTTTGTGTTGCATAGAAAGAACCTTTCGTATAAAAATAAATAGTTTATGAATATAATAACGGTTTTTAGGGATAAAATCAAGAGTAAAACAAATGTTTCTGCAAAATTATACATAAAAAACCGGCTAATGTGCATAGCCGGTTTAAACTTTTAAAAAATTGAGCGAAAAAGGATAGAGATAAGAACCGCCTTGCAAAAAGGGTGGAAACGAGGTTATTTATTGTGGCAAGATTTGGCTTTTGTATACACAGCCGACAATGTCTATGGTTTAAGGTACTATCGGGTGTAGCCATTTCGCATATGGCGCACATCATTTAATGTGATGAGGGCAGAAGGACAAATTTGCTTGATGAGTGTAATGGCCTCGTTTTGTGATTTTCGTTTTAGAAAAATCATCAAAACCATCACAGCGCCATTTTTTCCCTCTGCGTGAATTTGGGTTACCCCAAAGCCTTGCTTTCGCATGGCCTGCAAAACATCATCACTATGTGTGCAAGGGATAACCGCTTGTATACAGGCCATGCCAATGGCCAATTTGTTTTCGATGATGACACCCACATAGTTGCCAAGGGCAAAGGCGGAGCAATAGGTTATGAGGCGGATGGGGTCGGACAAAATATCGCCAGACAGAACCGTGCTGATAACAATGACCCAAACCAAAGCCTCGAAAAAGGCAATGATGGCTCCTTTTCCCTTTTCGCCACGGATGATAAGCACATTGCGCACCGTGGTTAAAGATACCTCGAACACTTTGGCTACAAAAATTAATACATAGCTTAAAACAATCATATCAGATACCCCTCCACCTAAAGTGTTGTTTTTGTATAAAATGAGGCGGAGCAATAAAAGGATGAACTAACGCGTGCCCACGTGCAATTCACCTTCAGAGTTGACATATATGCGAACCATATTGTAGGTGTCTTCTAAATTGGTGTGTAAACTTCCAATGGTGATACGCGTGGGGGGATAAAGCGTGTTGGCAGAAATGAAAGAATCTCCGTAGGAATTCATAAGTTCATCTATCTCGGCCAGCTGTGTTTGTAATTGCTCCAGTTTGCGTTGTGAAATGGGCAACGCCAGTTTTGTGCGTTGCAACAAGGCGATGCGCTCTTCAGAAACCGGTCGATTTTGGGCAATGGTTTGTTGCACATAGGCAGCGTTTTTATTCATGTCATCCAAGGATTTTTCTAAAGAGGCTATTTGCTCCAAGCAGTGTGTGCGCTGATGCAATAGTTTGGGCGTTATACCCACCGTTAAGTGGTTGCGCGTATAAGTGTCGTTTCCAATTTCATTGGCAGAGATGGAAACCATGGCGGTGATTTTACCTCCGCTGATAATGCCGTGCCCGTCTGTTACAAGGATGTTACCCTCGCATTCTACCGTGCTGTGGATGATCGAGCCCGTTATAACATCCTCGCCGGCTACCACATGGCAATTTTCAATAAACCCGGCATGCACCGATTTTTGCGCAATTACTTCGCCTTTGCCCGTGCCGTTGATACCATGTTCTAAGTGGATGCTGCCCTTAGCATGCAGTGTTGCATGGCCCACACGCCCGGAAATGCGGATATCACCGCCACTGTGAATTTCAAAACCGTCTAAAACATCACCGGTTACATGTACATCACCCGAAAAAGTGATGTTGCCAATGTCATAGTTAACTTCGTTAACACGCAAAATTTCTTCGACAGTGAAGCGGCCGTTTTGAAACACAAGATTGCCGGAAACTGCGGCCACAGCTTGTGTGCCGTCTTCGGTGAGGCGTATGCCTGTTCCGGTTGGCGGCAAGGCCTTTTTGCCGCTTTTTACGCCTATAGGTTTGCCGAGCACATTGGTGCCGGGGATGCCCTCTGTGGGGGGGATGATTTTACAAATCAGCGAGCCTGCCGGAACGTCTTGTATTAGGCCAAGTTCCTTATAATTCACGGTTCCGTCTTCTTTTTCCACAAAATTCATCTGCACGTCGCGCTCAAAAAATTCTTCGCAGTAGCCATCTTTTCCATCTACGGCCGGCGTCCCTTTTGCAATGGTGACTTCTGTGTCGTAAAGGGGTTGCAACAATTGTGCCATGCCCTCTTCTAAAACACCAAAAACTACCTTGTTTTGCACAAGAGCCTGTTCTATCATGTCGCGGGTAACCTCTTGGCCACCGTTTTCCGGGGCGTCTATCGAGGCGGTGGCAATCAACATGGTGGCTGCCACGCGTATACGCACTTTGGCGTCTCTTTTTCTTTCTTCTTTGGGGGTATCGGAGGCATTCGTGCCCACTTCGAAAGGATTATCACTTTTTGGGGGATTGGAGGAATCGCCGCTGGGTTCTGCTGCGTTTGTCCCTGCTTCATAAAGGCCTTTCTGCTCATGTGGTTTTGCAAATAAACCATTGGCTTGCCCCGAAAGTGTTGTATTGTCCACTTGTTGCGCCATATCAAAGGCCCCTTTCTTTGTATGCAAAAAGGATGGTGAGCGTTTTAATAACTTTGTTCCCCGCGCTTGTAGCTGCGAATCACCATTTTAAAATCAGCAGCGCTGAAGTATAGGGTGCGCCCAAAATTGCTGCCCGTGTCCTCTGCCAACAGCGGGATGCGTAAACTTTGCAAAGTGGCTTTCACCGACTGTACATTTTGCTGGCCTATGCTCGCAATAGCACTATTGCTTTTAGAGGCAAACATCTGTGCCCCACCGGCAATTTTAGCTTGCATATGTACGCGCCGCGCGCCTTTGGCTTCCATGCGTTGTATCAACAAAGGAATGGCACTATCGGCAAATTTCATGGGGGTGTTCTCGCCAGAAATAGATTTAAAATTGGGCAACAGAACATGTGATAAACCGGCCATTTGCGCCAGTTGGTCGTAGAGACATATTCCAACACAAGACCCCAATGCAAAAGTGACCAAGGTATCGGGGGCTTTTACGATATTTAAATCAGAAATTCCAACGGTAACGAGGTTGCTCATACATCAAGACCCAACCTTTCAATTAAACGGGAAAGAGAATCCACATCCGGAATTAGCAATAGCGTGCTGCTTTCGTCGCATCCGGTGCCCGTAAATTGGTTTTCAATGTAAATGGCCTTACTACTGATATTGGCAAAATGTATGGCAGGAACGCTAAGTAAAGAACCCACCATATCAATGCAAATATCGGGTGGAGAAATATCGATAACCATGCCGGAAATTTGGCTAAGAGCATTCACATAAGAGGCAGACATGATGTTGCCAATCTCTTGCATGGCGGAAAGGCTCATTTCGTCCACGTCCGAAAAATCGGTGAAGCTTTGGCCCAGCAAAGAATTTAAAAGCATATGTGCAAATTCTTCTTTCAACAAAAACATCATCATGCCGTTTATATCTTGGCGCAAAGTAAGCATCAAGCCCACCATGGCCTTTTCCGGGCCACCCAATTTTTCGGCCACGGTTCCATAGTCTAAAATGGAAATATGCGGCACATCAATATTGATGGGACGTTGCAACATGCCAGCCAGTGCCGTGGCAGCATTGCCCGTGCCAATATTGGATATTTCACTTAACATATCAACTTGCATACTGTTCAAATCGTCATAATCACGCAAAGGCATATTTTTTCCCCATCTCTTTATAATTAAATATAAAAGGGCAATCCTATCGAATGAGAAGGTCTGCCCTTAGAAATTATCGCATGTTGTTTAGTTCTTCAGCAAGCTGGTCGGCGGTTTGCACCACGCGACTGTTCATCTGGAAGGCACGCTGAGACTCTATCACATTCACCATCTCGCGGGCTAAATCCACATTAGAGCGCTCCAGATACCCTTGCACAAGGTCGTAATTTTTGCCATTGGCGCCCGTGGCCGGCAAAATTTGCGCAGCCCCAGAATTATCACTGACGGTAAAGCGAGAGTTGCTGTGCGGTGTGAGGCCGTATTCGTTGGCAAACCCAAACACACCAAGGCGCTGGGTTAATGTGGTGGTGTCCACACTACCATTTGCATAGGGCAGTGTGATAATTTGATTGTTCTGGTCTAAAACGCGGGCGCCGTCATTGGTAACCAAAGTGGCATTGGCACCCTCTACCGAAAGATAAAATGCACCGTTTCTTGTGTACTCGGTGGTGCCGTCGTTGTTCACGGCAAAGTAGCCGGCGCCGGCGATGGCAAAGTCTAAGGCCTGGCCAGTGGACGACAAAGAGCCTTGCGCCATGAGATTGTCTGTATATTCTTGCTTCACACCATGCCCAACCAAGTGATTGCCCTCTACATTGGTGTTCATCTGGGTGCGAATTAAATCGTCAAATGCGGCGCGCTGTGCTTTAAAACCGTCGGTATTCACATTGGCGATATTATGCGATACAACATCCATTTTACTTTGATAGGCTCGCATGCCGCTGGCACCGTTCCAAAAGCTGATGCTACTCATGTTGTTGTCCCTTTCCAAGGTGTGGAAATAAACCCAGTTGACATTTTATGATACATGTATAAGAAAACAATGTATCTTTGCTCTAGTATAGCATAAAAAGGAAAAAAAGAATAGAGAAATGCAATAAAAAAGAGTATTAATAGGCTAAACAGAAGCGATATTTACGGCTTTTGCATAGGTGGCGTCGATAAATTGAAGGGCCTGTGAAGCGGAAGAAAAATTACGTTGCGCCAACATCATGGCGGTCATCTCGTCTGTCATATTTACATCGCTGTTTTCATAGGCCCCTTGCACCACTTGAGGATTTGGCGAAAGCGCGCCAACGCCGCCGTCGATAAGCGAAAACATGCCATTTGGATTTTGTTGCACATCGGCATCGTCTGCAGGCACCGTGATGGAAAGTTGTCCCAAGGCGGCCCCGGTGATGCTGTTGGTAATCAGGCCGTTTTCGTCTACATTAATGTCGCTGGTGGTAAGCTGTAAAGGCCCGCCTACACCCAGCACTTGGCCGCGGCCGCGCAAAATAAGGAAACCATTTTCATCTAAGTCAAATTGGCCGTTGCGTGTAAGATAGGTTTGGCCATCTTCTGCCAGCACATTGAAAAATCCATAGTCTGTGATGGCTAAGTCGAAGGGACGTCCCGTTTCTGTGATGCCGTTAAAGGCGTGTAAATCCACCACTTCATCCACAATGCGCGCGGGGTAGCCTGTGCCGATGGCACCGGCGTCTTGCTGTGCAAAGCGAGTGAGGAATTCTTGCTCAAAAGTGTTAGAAACCAGCTGGCTACTTTTAAAGCCGGCCGTCTGCAAGTTGGCCAGGTTGTTCGAGATGACATTTAAACTGCGTTGTTGCATCAACATGCCGGAGGCGGCGGTATAAAATCCTTGTAACATAAGGGGCTCCTCTCTGTACTGGGGTGTGATGCGGCCTATAAAAGGGCTTGAAAATTTTGGCGAAGGTTTTTGGGTATCGTTTTTAAAGGGTGTTCAGATAGACCGTTAATTTTTGTTTCATTTTTAAAATGGCTTTTGTATGCGTTTGGCTCACGCGCGATTCCGAAACCCCCAGCACCTTTGCAATTTCGTATAGTTTTAGGTGCTCGAAATAATAAAGGGAAACCGTTAGTCGTTCTTTTTCGTTTAAGCTGTCGATGGCCTCTTTTAATTTTGCGTAAAGCTCTTGTTGCAACAGGCCTTGCTCCGGCAGGGCTTGGTCGGCCGGTAAGGCAATGCCCGGGGTATCTTTAGCACCCATGAGGGTGTTTTGCAAAAGCTCTTCAAAGCTAAGGACACTGGCTGTGGAAATTTCCGTGTAATGGCGGTTAATCTCTTCGTCTGATATACCCATGAAAGCGGCCAGCTCGTGGGAGGTGGGCTCGCGCATCAGCTCGGTGGAAAGGGCATTGTAGGCCTCGTTTACATCACGTGCCGTTTTGCGCACGCGCCGTGGCACCCAGTCTTGCTTGCGAACAAAATCGATACTGGCATTCCGAATGCGCATGTAGGCGTAGTTTTCGAATTTCATGCCCTTGTTGGGGGTGAATTTTTCCAGGCAGTCCATCAAGGTGATAATGCCCTCGTTCACCATGTCTTCTACCTGGGCATAATTGGCTGTGATTCCACGCATTTGCAAGGCGACGGTTTTGGCAATGTAGCTGTAATGCATTACAAGTGCATTGCGAAGCTCTAAATCTCCGCTTTCATGATAGTCTTCTAAGGTTTGCAATGGATTTGCCAACAAAGATGGTGTATCCGGCCCCAGCATCGGTGGCACCCCCCTTAAGACGGATTAAGCGCTTTGCATATCTTGCGCCAAAGAAATTTGCCCCAGTGCTTGGATTTGCACATCGGTGTCGATTTCGTTGAAACTTAAAACCACAACACGGGGATAGAACTGATCCATCAACTTTTTAAAATATATGCGCACAATAGGGCTGGTTAAAATGATAACGGTTTGCACGGCATCGCGCACGCGCTCAAATTGTTCATTAGAAGCGCTGACTATGCCCTGTATCACGTCAGGTTCCAGCGCCAGATAACTGCCTCCATCCATTTTTTTCACGGCATTCATAATCATGTTTTCAATTTCGGTGTCCAGTGTGATGACTTTTAGCTGGCCAACTTCTGCAAAACGGTGTGAAACAGTGCGCCGAAGAGCTTGTCGCACATATTCTGTAAGCATGTCTGTGTCTTTTACAGAAGACGCATAGTCCGACAAAGTTTCCAAAATGGTTTCCATATCGCGTATGGGAACACCCTCGCGCAGGAGATTCGAGAGTACTTTTTGCAAATCACCCAAAGACAGCAAGTTTGGAATGATGTCTTCCACAATGCCGGGGTTGTATTTTTTTAGGTTTTCTAGGATGTTGCCTACCTCTTGCCGGCTTAACAGCTCGTGTACATGCTGGCGGATAATTTCTGCCAAATGTGTGATGATAACACTGGTGGGGTCTACCAAGGTATAGCCCGCAAGCTCTGCTTTCGATTTTCTGTCTTCGCTAATCCATTTGGCCGGGATCCCAAAGGCGGGTTCTACGGCGTCGATGCCGTCCACTGTGGTGGTGGCATCGCTGGGCGCCAGTGCCAAGTAATGATCTACCAGCACGTCGCCAATGGCCACTTGCTCGCCCTTAAAGCGGATGACATATTGGTTTGGGTTAAGCCTGCCAGAATCCTTTAGGCGCACCGAGGGCACAACCATACCCATTTCCAATGCAAATTGCTTGCGGAACATAACCACCCTGTCTACAAAACTGCCGCCACTTGCCTCGTCCACAAGCGGAAGCAGGGAATAGCCAAATTCCATTTCTATTTGTTCTACATTTAAAAGGTTGTACACATTGTCTATGTTGCGGTAGTAACTGGCCTCGCTTGTCACCTCGCCCGTGGGCAGAGAGCTGTCGTCTTCGCCATCCGCCAAAGCCGGGCTATGTTGTTTCATGCGGCGCATCAAAAGCACACCAAAGAGAATAAGCATGGCGCTAACCATTATAACTTGCAAGGGTGGGAAACCCACAAAAATCAAAAGTGACATGATGCCGCCCGTGATGATTAAGGCAAGGGGTTGTGCCATAAACTGGTGGGCAATGGTTTGGTTAAGGCTGTTGTCGTTTCCGCTGCGTGTAACCACCATGCCCGTGGCCACCGAAATAAGCAGGGAAGGAATCTGGCTCATCAGGCCGTTGCCGATGGTGGCGGTGGCAAAAATGTCTAAGATAGCGTTGATATCGCCCATGCCGGAAATGAGGCCTATCACAATGCCGCCAATGAAATTGATGAATACAATGATGATGGAGATGATGGAATCTCCCTTTACAAACTTGGTGGCACCATCCATGGAGCCAAAAAAGTCGGCCTCACTTTGCACATTGCTGCGACGACGACGGGCCTCGTTTTCGTCGATAAGACCGGAATTTAGGTCGGCATCGATGGCCATTTGCTTGCCGGGCATGGCGTCCAGTGTAAAACGGGCGCTCACTTCGGCTACACGCTCGGAGCCTTTGGTGATAACCATAAACTGTGCCAACACCAAAATGAGGAAGATAACAATGCCAATCACGAAATTTCCTTGAATGATAAAGGAGCCGAATGCACGTATTACACTGCCCGCATCGCCGTTGTAAAACAAAATGCGCCGTGTGGCAGCCACATTAAGCGAAAGGCGAAAAACCGTGGTGATAAGCAAAACCGAGGGAAAAATAGAAAATTCCAAAGGTTCTTTGATGTACATGGTGATGAGCAAAATCACAAAACTGAGTGCAATGTTTAAGATAAAGAACAAATCTAAAAGCACGGCGGGTAAGGGAACAATTAACAACAAAATAACAGCGATTACGATAATCGCAACTGTATTTTGAAGTGGATTGAATTTCCTCACGTGTTTTGCTCCTTTAAGGGGGGAATGATGCGAATGCAGGAAAGGGGATGTTTAAGAGGGGGGAGGCGTTTCGTTTCGTGCGGCTTTTTGCTCTGCGGCACGTTGCGCCAGCTGGCGGCTGAGGCTGCGGTTGCGCACGCTGTAGACAAAGGCTAATACCTCGGCCACGGCCTCATAAAAATCGGAGGGGATTTCGGCATCTAAAGGCGCGTTTTCGAACATTCTGCGTGCCAAAGCTTTATTTTCCACCAACATAATATCGTGCTCTTCGGCCACATGTATGATGCGTAAGGCCATTAAATCGGCGCCTTTGGCCAACACCTTTGGGGCGTTGTCTTCACCGGGGCGATACTGGATGGCCACGGCATAGTGTGTGGGATTGCGGATAATCACATCAGCCTCGGGCACGGCCTGCATCATACGTGCTTGGCTCATTTCCCGTTGTTTCTGTTTGATTTTTCCTTTGATCTGTGGGTCGCCCTCGGTTTGCTTGTACTCTTCTTTTATTTCATGTTTACTCATGCGCATGTCTTTTTCGTATTGCCAGCGCTGATATAGAAAGTCGCCTGCAGCCAAAAAGGCAAAGATGACAGACACATTAAGCACGATGTCCCAGACAAAACCGGCGGCAAAAAACAGCACATTGATGAAATCCATGTTATACAGCCGTGGAAGCAAGGCAACACGCTCTTGATATTGAATGTAGATGATATAGCCCAGCACGGTGATTTTTAACAGTGATTTCACCAGTTCTATCACACCGCGTAAACTAAACATTTTGCGAAACCCCTGTAGAGGGGATAGGCGGCTAAACTTGGGTTGTAATGCCTCACCACTGAAATTGAGCTGTGTTTGTATGGCGGTTAAGACAATGGCGGCAAGCGCTGCCACCAAAAGGCCGGGCAAGGCGGCAAGCGCAAAAATCATGGCGGCGGAAACAAAAAATTCTTGCACTTCCAGCCTGCTTAAAGATTCGCGCACGCCGGCCTCGAACCAAAAACGTTCTAAGCCACCGGTCAGTGTTTGTAAGATAAAAACACCAAGCGCTTGCAAGGCTAAAAATACAGCCAAAAGGCCACCCAAAGAGATCATCTCTTGGCTTTTAAATACATTGCCTTTTTTTCTTTCGTCTCTGAGCCGTTTGGCGGTTGCCTGTTCGGTTTTCTCTTGGCCGGGCACGGCGTTCCCCCCTTAGGCCCCTTGTGTATGTGCGGCTTTAGGTGCTGCCGCTCATCACCAGTGTGCTTTCAAATAAAGAGTCGAACAGCACAGTGAGATAATCGTCTATAAACTGTCCTATGAAGGGGGCAAATAAAAATATAAGCAAAACCCCAAGAAGGATACGCAACTGAAAGTTGATGACAAAGATGGTGATTTGTGGGATAAATTTCATTAAAATACCCATGCATACCTGTAAAACAAACTCGGCTACCATGATGGGGGCCACCAAACGAATGGCAAGCAAAAACACCGAAACGAACAGTTCTATGATAAGGGAAGAAATGCCAAGGGTGAGTGTAGACGCCCCCGGGGGTATATACGAAAACGAATCGGCATACATGCGGAAAAGAGCAAGGTGGCTGCCTGTGGCAAATAGATAGGTCACAAAAAAAATGGTGACGATTTGCCCGGAAAAAGCCACTTGTATCTGGCTTTCACTGTCGAAGACCTTGGCCATGGCAAGGCCGATGTCGCTGTCTGATATTTCGCCTGCATAGTATAAAAAGTAGTAGAACAATAGAAAAATATAGCCGTAAACTGCGCCCACAAACACCTCGCGGAAAATGGAAAAAACAAGTTCCAAGCCAGCCAAAGAAGCGGTGCTTTCCAAAGGCTGTAGGGGAGCAATGAGGAAGGTTAAAGACAAAATAAGCCCCATGCGCGCCATTTGCGGCAAGTTGTTGCGGCTAAATACGGGGTTTAGCAAAATCATGCCGGCCAAACGTGCGAACACAAGCAGATACACCAAGAGCCCCTCAAAAACAATCTCGATTTGCATGTGTCAACTCCCGGCGGCAAAAATCAAAAGCTGGTCATCATCTCGAAGATGCTATAGGTGAAAGATGTCATCACATTGTAGATGAAAGAACCCATAAGCAACAGAGTTAAGGCGATAACAAGCAATTTTGGCACAAAAGTAAGTGTTTGTTCGTGAATTTGCGTGGCTGCTTGGAAAATGGCAATGATGAGCCCAATAACAATGCTAACCAGCAAAACCGGCCCTGCAACTTGCAGACAAACCGTGAGCATTTGTCGCATAATATCTAATACTTCACCGGTGCTAAGCATACGGGGCTCTCCTCTACCGTGGTTTTGCCACAAGGCTTATGATTACTTGCTATCTCACATTCCAAACGAATTCACAAGGGTGCTCATCATTAGGCTCCATCCATCTACCATGACAAAAAGAAGCAGTTTAAACGGCAAAGATATCATGGCCGGCGGTAGCATAATCATGCCCATACTCATTAAGATGCTGCTAACAACTAGATCAATGATTAAAAACGGCAGAAAAATCAAAAAGCCCATCATGAAAGCACGTGATAATTCGCTTGTCATAAAAGCCGGCGTGATGACGGTGAGGGGCAATTCCACAAGCTCTACCGGGTTTGCAGGATCGGCCACTTGGGGGGGCTCGATGCCGCTTAAATCCAAAAACATCTCCAAAGAAGAGTCTGTGGTTTGCGTAAGCATAAATTGCTTTAGCGGTATGGCAGCTTCACCCAGGGCCTCTGTGCTGGTGATTTCGCCCTCGAGATAGGGCTGGTAGGCGGTTTCGTTCATGGTTTCTATGGTGGGGGTCATGATGAATAAACTTAAAAAGATGGCAAGACCTATCAAAACCATGTTGGGCGGAGATTGTGCAGTGCCCATGGCATTGCGCAAAAAGCTAAGAACAATCACAATGCGTGTGAAACTGGTCATCATTAGAACAATGGAGGGTAGCAATGCCAAAAAAGAGAAAATGACAATAACTTCCAGTGCCCCGATGTTTCCCGTGGTATTTTCGGCGTTCACATCAATGCTGATGTCGGCCGCTTGCACACTTTGGGAAAAAACCAACAGGATAACACCTAAAAAGAAGGCGAAACAAAGCAATGCTTTTACAAACATCTTTGTATTTTTTTTGTGAAGAAACGAAAAAGCGCGCATCATGTTGTTCCTCCCGGCCCATTCGGACGGTCGGGCTTTTTCAGTTTTTTGGCGGCCTCTTTTAATGCGTCTTGAAACGAAAGTAGGTTTTCTGGCGGGGGTGGAGGCTTAATGTTTTCGTCGGGGTCGTCCCATTCGTTTACGGTTTGAATGCAATGTTCGCTGAGGGCAAGCAGATATACTTTGTTTTGTACACGAACCAATACAAGGCTGCTGTTTTTGCCCAGTGGTGTGCGATCTAGCACTTGCAAAAGCCGCCCACTGCGACCAAACGCAGAAACACCGCCCATGCGTTTGCTAAGCCAATGCAAAACAAACCAAGCCAGCGCCAAAACAATAACCAGGGCAAGTAAAGCACCCATAATTCGAAGTATCGTTTCCCCAAAACCCAACGGCTCTATGCCTCCTATAGTTGCAAATAAAAACAGATGCCCCAAACACAAATCTGTGCCAGGGGCAAAGGTGTTATTATCCCAGCACTTTTTCTACTGTCTGTAAAATACGATCCGGTTTAAAGGGTTTTACAATGAAGTCTAAAGCGCCGAAGCGGATGGCATCCACCACCATAGACTCTTGTCCCATGGCAGAACACATTACAATTTTAGCGGCTGGGTCTGCTGCTTTGATGGCCTGCAAAGCCTGCAAGCCGTCCATATTGGGCATGGTGATATCCATGATGACCAAATCGGGTTTTTCGGCCAAATAGGTATCCAGTGCTAGTTGGCCATCGGCCGCTTCAATTAAATTGGTGAAGCCTTGGCCTGTCAAAGTGTTTTTAATCATCATGCGCATAAAGGCGGCGTCGTCTACAATTAAAATCTTTTTGTCTTCCATAATTTACAAATCCCCTCTTGTTATATTAAGTTTAATTTTAGTAAAATAAAACCGATCCACGAATAGAAAATATTCTATAGCACCCTATTTACCGGGTGTGCTTAACGAGTTAAGTAGTTCTTTGGTTCCCACAATTTCGGTGATGCGTATGCCGAAGTTGTCGTCGATAACCACAACATCGCCATGGGCAATTAACTGCCCGTTTACCACCACATCCACCGGAGCACCGGCCTGTTTGTCCAGCTCTACTACTGTGCCGGAGGTGAAATTCATAATGTCTTTGATTTTGCGCCGTGTGTTTCCAATTTCTATAGAAACATTGAGTGGCACATTCATAATCAAATCAAGGTTGTTGCCCATGATGGGAATATTATCTGCGTAAGACCCCTGTGCGAATTCCGGGAATTCAACACTGCGAACATCGGCCGGTGGTGGGGCCGGATAGGCCGACGGGGGATAGGCATAGGCAGGTGGTGGCGGATAGGCGGGCGGTGGTGCGGCCTGCATGGGTTGTGGTGGTGGTGCGGCCTGCATGGGCTGTTGTGGTGGTGGTGCAGCCGGCATGGGTGGTGGTGCCGTTTGTGCCGGTGGAGCCTGTGCCGCTGGAGCAGGGGCCGCCTGTGCGGGGGGTGGGGCTTCCGGTGCCGCGTCGCCGCTCCATTCCGGGTGGTGCATATCTCCTTCGGGGTTGATAAAAGGAGAGATGATATCACGCACCAGTTCGACGGTCATCACACTGACAAACTCAGATTCTATCATGTCTTTAATAGAGAGTTTAAAGGTGATGGCGGCCACGTCCATGTCTGCCGGCAAGTCTATGGCTTCTGCCAAGGTGATTTCGTCCATCACCTGTGCTTGAGGCGTTGAGATGTCAATGGTTCTGTTTAAGAAATCGGCCAGTGCGGTGGAAGAAGAGCCCATCATCTGGTTCATCACTTCGCAGGCGGCAGAAATAGATAATTCGTCAAAAACAAAATCATCGCTGGGGGCATCTGTAATGCCCATCATGGTGTTTAATATCGTTTGCATGTCAGATTGGCGGAACACCATAATGTTCGAGCCATCCAATCCCTTTGTGTAAACAATTTTAACAAGCAAGGCCGGTTCGTACTGCTTGTAGCCAATATCTCCCATTTTTTTCACTTCAACACTGGGGGTGGTTATCTCCACCTGCTTGTCCAGCATCTGGGAAATGGCCGTGGCAGCCGAGCCCATGCTAATGTTTAAAACCTCGCCTATCGCATCAATTTCAAGTGGCGAAAGTATCATGCCTTCTGCGCCGTCGGCTGGATTTGTCCCCATGGTATCCTCCTCAAAATGCTAAAGATAACGAGCTAAACGTAGTACGTTTGTTGTAGTAGATAATTATGCGGGCTGGTAGTTGTCTGGTACTTCAATTTCATCCAAGTCTGCAGGTGGGGCATCGGGTGTGTCTACATCTTCTTGGCTAAAAGGTGAACTAGCGGGCATTTCCGGCTGCCAAATGGCGGCTTGCGAACTTAATGGCATGCCCTCTTTTAGGTCGCTTTCATGTGCAGTTTCCAAAATTTTAATGGCTTTCCAATTGCGGCTGTTGCCCAGCTGTGCATGAAACCAAGGTTGATTTTCCACTTGGATACTTATAACACCATCTAGGGGTCGCGAAAGGGGAATGATATCATTGGGGCGCAAGCGCAAGGCCTCGTGCAGTTCAATGCTGGTTTCGTCGAAAATAGCGGTTAAGTTTAAATCCGAATCCGACAAAATCTCTTTGATAACGGTGTGGCGCATGGTTTCTAAGCGCTCGTTGGTTATTTTGTGAGATACTTTAGAGTGCTTGGAGGTGAACTCACTCAGGTAGTTTTCAAGCCCCAAAGCGGGGATGCAAACAGACAAAGTACCTTCTGTATCGAGCAATTTGACGTTCAAAACACAAATCACCACAATGTCTTCCGGTGCATATACCTGAATTAAGCGTGGGTTTGTTTCAATGCTGGCAAGTTCCCCATCTACGTCCAAATGATCCTTCCAAGACTCCACAATAAATGTGGTGAGTTTTTGGTAGATATCATCCATAATGGCAAGCTCTATGTCGGTGAAATCTCGGTTTAAAACAGAATCAGAGCCGCTTCCGCCCAAGAGCCTATCTATCAGGAAGAAAGAAAGATTGTTGGACATGTCCAGCATCAAAGTGGATTCGGGCAAATTGATGTTGCTGGGCTTTAAATCAATCAGTCCGATTAAAGCTGTGTCGGGCAAGGCGTTGTTGTATTCGTAGTAACGTTGCTCTTCCACCTGGATTACTTCTGCCTCGCAGAATACACGCAAGATACCGGAAAAATAGGAGGACAGCATACGTGCAATGTGTTCGTGCAAGCTGTCTATGGTGCGAAGTTGCTCTTTTGTGAATTTTTTGGGCGAATAAAAATCGTAATCCTTAACACGGTTTTCTTCTTTTTTCTCGATGGTATCCAGCGATTCGCCGCCACTATTAATGTTGTTTAGCAAACTATCAATTTGGCTTTGACTGAGAACCTCGGCCATGATGTACCACCCCCCTTATAACGAGAATAATGAAATAAAGTATAAGCCGCAAGAAATGTAGATGGGCTAGATAGAAAAATATATGTTTTAATCGGCCAATAAAACCTTAGGCAATGGGTGTTACCCCGGCAGGTGTTTCTACGTCGGCAGGCGTTCCCACATCTGCGGGTGTTCCTGCATCGGTAGGTGTGGTGGGTATGGTATCACCTTGCTGTGTGGGATCAACACCATCTATTTGGGCGTCGGGCACATCTGTGCCACCTTCAAAAAAGTCTACAGGGTCGCTGGGGAAGTAGATTCGCATAGAATCCATTAAAGTGGCTTCCATACGTCCGGCATCATTGCCCAAAACAATAATGTCCACACGCCGATTTTTGGCACGGCCTTCTTCCACGGCGTTGTCTGCTATAGGATAGTTGCGCCCGTAGCCAACCGGCTCTGCCTTAAAGCGGTCGAACTCGCCTTGTTCGGTGATGTAGCTTGCCACGGTGCCGGAACGTTGGCCCGAAAGTACCCAATCATCCACACTACTGCCGTCGATAAAGGCGGTGTGGCCGTTGAACTTCACCTGTAAAATCTCATCGTCCACAGCGTTGAAAGCGTCTGATAAAAAGTCTAAAAAATCTATGGTTTGTGGGCGTAAAGTGGAAGAATCCCCGTCAAACAATAAATTGTCTGACAAACGGATAAATGTGGTGCCATTTTCGTTGCGCTCTACGCTCACATCGCCTTGCATGTTGTTTTGCTCTACATATTGTTCGATGGCCTGCTCCAGCTGAGATAAATCCCTTGGCAGGGTTTGGTCTGCCGTCATGGTTTGGCCGGTGGGGGGCGTTTCGTCCAGTTCCGAGCCGGCCTCAACACTGTCGGAAGGAGAAACAAAGGATAAGTTGGTGGGCTGTGCGCCAAATTGTTGTGAAAGGGCTTCTACAAAGGCGTTGTATTGGATTTCTTCCACGGTGGACATGGCAAACAACAACACGAAAAAACAAAGTAGCAAAGTAACAAGATCACCATAGGTGTCCATATAATTGTACTTTTTGCCCGCTTTTTTCTTTCTTGCCATGTGTACTCACCGCCCTTTCTAAAAGGAAATATGTTAAGGCATACTAGCCGTCACCCTTTTTTGCTTTCCCTTTTTTCTTGTTTTGCTGCACAAGCAAGTTGAGTTTTTCCTCGATGAATTTGGGGTTTTCACCGGCTTGTATGCCCTCAACGCCCTCGCAAATAAGCTCGCGGCACAGGTATTCTTCATCGTGGCGCATGCCCAGCTTGTTTGCCACAGGGGTGAAGAACATGTTGGCCATCATAGAGCCGTATAGCGTGGTTAACAAGGCAACGGCCATGGAGGGGCCAATGGAATCCGGGTCCGACAAATCGCCAAGCATGTTGATGAGGCCGATAAGCGTGCCTATCATGCCAAAGCCGGGGGCAAAAGCACCGCCGTTTTCAAAAAAACTTTTGCCAATGCCGTGGCGCTCGTCTAGTTTGCCAAGCTCGGCTTGTAAGAGATTGTGCACTTTTTCCGGCTCAACCGAGTCTAAAACCAGCATGAGGCTGGACTTTAGAAAGGGGTCGCTGGCCTCATTTATCTTGTCTTCCAAAGAGAGCAAACCTTTTACACGGGCTTCTTTGGCAAAATCTACAATTTGTTCTATATAGGTTTGTGGGTCATAGCGTGGAGGCAAAACGGCTATTTTCAGCAGTTTGGGTGCTTTGGCCACCACAGAAAGAGGATAGGCCAACAGCAAAGCACCAATGGTACCACCCACCACGATGGCGATGGAGGGTACATCGATAAAAGACCCGGTAATCCTTCCGAAATTAATGGTCTGATGCGTGGCCATGGTTTCTTCATAGGCAGTTTGCAGTTCGGCAAACTCTTCGTCGGTCATCCCCTCTTCCTGCACAGGCACCGAGGGGGCCGCTGTAAACACAATACCAAAGATAACAAGACCTATGCAGATAACAAGGCCCAGTACGGTGAGTATATCAAATGAAGACTTCCCACCTTTTTTTGCTTTCCCGCCCTCTTCGTTCAAAGCTAGTCCCTCCTTAACAGTTCAGAAAACTGTGCTCGCTTATAATCCAGTGCCGCTTTCATCACTTCATCAATGCTTTCTTTTACGATATATAAATTTCCTGTGGTTAGACGAATGGTGGTATCGGGGTTTTCTTGTATTGTTTCGATAAGCTCGGAATTGAGCACAAACTCAGTATCATTGAGTTTGTTTAATTTAATCATACAACACCCCTCCTCTGCTTTCAAGACCTCGTTTTGTTGCCCAAGGCCATACACACGATTTTTTTCGTTTGTATGGCCTTGGGCAACAGAAAGATTCTGTTGCCACAAGGTGAAAATTCAGAAAAAATTAACGTTTTAAGTTGATCAGTTCTTCGAGCATGGTATCACTGACAGTGATGATACGGCTGTTGGCCTGATAGCCGCGCTGGGTGGTAATCATGTCAGAGAATTCGCGGGAAAGGTCTACATTGGAAAGTTCCAAAGTGCCACTAACCAATTGGCCCGCGCTGCCCTCGCCCGGTTGAGAAAGAGCCGGTGCACCGGAGTTTTGGCTGACGATGTATGAGGTGGAACCACTTTGTGTGAGGCCGGCTTGGTTGGCAAAGGTGGCAAGGTCAATGCGACCGATGTAAACCTCTGTGCCCTGGCTGTCTAGCCCCACAATAACGCCGTTGCCCGAAATGGCAATACCGGTCATGTCGGAAAGGCCTTGTGGCCCACCCTCGGTGCCGTCGCGCAAGGTAAGTGCTGTGGAGGCAAGACCCAAGGCATAGCTTTCGCCCGAGGGAGAGGCGGCGCCGTTTAAGGGCTGGTAGGCGCCGCTTGTGTAGGCGTTGGCAAAGTTAGAGCCGTTTTCCAGTGGTTGGTCGGGCGTGCCGGCAGATACCGTGTTGATGGTACCGGCGGCCGGTGGGTCGATGGTAGGTGGCGTTGGCGTGCCGTTTTCTTTTGCCGTCAGTGTAAGGTCTGTGCCTGTGATAGAGGCTTGATAGGCAAAGTCGCTGTCGGCGTTAATAGCGGCTGCAATTTGGTTGAGCTGGCCTGTGGCATCAACAGCGGTGATGCTTATGGCTTTGCCACCTAAGGTGACCGTGCCGGGAGCAGCCACGGCTGTATAGCCTGTGAGCGTGAACTCGGCAGGTGTGCCCGGTGTCATGGAATCGGCGCGCCAAGCATTTGTGACGGAATCGAAGCTTGGGCGGTTCATCTCGATGTAATCATTTGGGTTGGCGCTATTTACAAGATTGAACTTGCCGCTGGTGGTACGTGTGCTGTCTATACTGCCGGTGTAGGCAGTGCCGTTTACCATCATGGTAATATTCCATGCGGCAGGCGGCCCTGCGGAATAGCTGGCAGAATAGCCATCGGCAGCGCCGGTGCCAATGGTGCCGGTGCCCGAGAATTCCGAGCCAACCTTGCCACTGGGGGTGATGCCACCAAAGTAAGAGGTGGTGGTATCGAAAGAGGCAGAACCGTATTGAATGTTGTAATCGGTGGAGGCAAGTTCTGCACCTGTGAGGTAATTATCCGGTGCGGGGCGCATGTTGGCGGCCGCAAAGGGGTTTAAAGTGGGGTCGGCCACAGCAAGGGTAAAGGTGCCTGCCACATGGGGTTGGCCGCCGTTGGCCTCGACAATGGCAGAGTTGATGGCGGCATTTACTTCTTCCATGGTTCTAAACTGCTCGTTTGCATTAAAGGTGACCACGATGCCTGTGGAAGAAAGGGTGGCCACGGCACGCACACCATCTGTCAGCGTAGAATCAGAGCCAAAGTTAAAGTTGATGTTGCCGTCTTTGGTGTTTTCGCTGGCGCTAAGTGTGTAGGGGATGCCGTTGATGGTTTGCTCCACGCTGGCAGGTGTGGGAGGCACATTGGCGAGGGCCACTGTGATACGCTCGCTGCCGGCAGCTTTGCCTGTGGGGTCTCCGTTAACACCTAACACATAGTTGCCCTGTGTGTCTACAAGGTTACCGGCGGCGTCGAAATTGAGCATGCCGGCACGCGTGTAGTAGATGTTGCCGGCGGCGTCCATCACTTGCAAAAACCCGTCGCCGTCGATGGCGATGTCCATGGTTTGGCCTGTCATCGAAAACGTGGAGCGGGTCATTTGTAAATCCACACTGCCAACTTGCGAGCCATAACCCACCTGAGAGGGGTTGGTGCCGCCTTGGCCGCCTGTGGGTGCGCTGGAAGATGAAATATTTTGATAGTAGATATCTCTAAACGTAGTACGTGAAGATTTAAAGCCATAGGTATTAACATTGGCGATGTTGTTACCGATGGTGTCCATGCGGGTTTGGTGTGTGCTTAAACCCGAAACACCGGAATACATTGAACGAACCATATCAAAATCTCCTTTTTCGTTTTGGTTTTACATTTGCAAAGCGCGCAAACGTAAAGCATAGCCAAAAGGTCTTTGATACCGTCTTGTTGGGTGGAAACCCCGCAGTCAGTTGGGGTTTCTAAAGCTTCCTGCAATAGGGCCGGCTTTTACATGATGACGGTACCGTCGATGTTGGTGAAAACACTGCCTTTTGTCGCTTCGTTGTCTACGGTGATTACCTTGCCGCTGGCCGCGTTGACAATATAGGCATTTTGGTCGATCAGTATCAAAGCTTCGCGCAAACCTTTTTCCTGGGCAAGCTGAACGCCTTGATCCAAACGTTGCAAATTGGCTGAAGAAACGTCGATTTGTCGCTCGTGTACACGAGAAACAGCATGTTTTGAAAATGCGATGTTGCTGCCTGTTTCCAATTGACCTTGCAAAACAGATAAAAACGAGGCGGTGTTCTCTGTGCCATTTTGTTTTGTTGTGCCTTGCGTTAAGGTGTTGGGTGTGCCCGTTATGATGGGGCGAGACAGCCGGTTTAGATGCTCCATGCGAAAACCTCCTTGTCTGCATGGTGCCACAAGGTTTAAACGAAAGAAGCTTCGTTAGACACCTGTTGTGGTGAAGTTAGACTTTTGGAAAATGGCTTCGTTGCCGCTGGTGTCGCGCACTACCACGTTCACTTGGTATTCGGTGCCATGGGCAAGGCCGGTAAGCTGGTAGTCCAAAGATTTAATTCCTGTGGCTGCTTGGGTGCCTTGCTTTACGCCGTACAACGTGTTGAAATCTGCATCCATGTCGGTGGTGTAGTACACATCATAGCTTAAACTTTGCGAGATGGCTTCATCGGACACGGGGCTTTGCCATGCAAACTGGATGGAATCGTTGGTGATGTTGCTGCTGACAAGGGCGATGTTGTTGGCATTGTTCAGTTCGATTAAAGAACTGCCGGCTCCGGGGTCATCCAAGGTCATGATTTGGCTCATTAAAAATTCTTTCCCGTTTACGGTGAAGGTGAACTCGTCGCCGGAAAAATTCACTTTGGATACAACGCCCGTCTCTTGTGCTACACTGCCACCTATGCCATAGGAAGCTGCGGTGACGGTTTTTCCAAGCAAACTGGAAACATAGTTGGTTTGCGAATAGTAGGAAAGCTCTTGCATGGCTTCCATGGACGAGAACTGCGCAAGTTGGGTGACATATTGCGTATCGTCTACGGGGTCCATAAAGTCTTGGTTGGTAAGCTGTGCAATCATCAGTTGCAGAAAATCATCCACGGATACGCTTTGGTCAGCTTCGCTCTCGATGGGGGTTTGCACGGTTAAACCACCTATTTGTGTGGTGCCGTTATCCACTTGGCGAATATCGCTCATAGGCTTATACTCCTTTCTGCCAAAATCGGCTAGATGTAGGTATCCAGTATGCTACTGGGTTGTTCAGGGCTTAGGTTTTGGGCTTCTTGCAAAGTTTGCGATTCGCCATGTATGCTGCGTCGCACCAAATTTTGCTGTGCTTGTGCCTGTTGCCAATGTAAATGGCGTTGCCCTTCTTGTTGTTGCTGTTCGTTTAAAAACTCCGATTCCTGCCCGTTTAAAACTTCCTGCACTTCCACTTTTAAGGGGCTAAGGCTACTGCGCAACTGTTCTAGGTCTGCGGCCAAAAGACGTTGGGTTTCGGCGTTTTGCGCAATGAGTGTAAGTGTTAGACCGTTTTCGGTGCTTTTAAGTTGTACCAGCACTTCGCCCAGGCCTTCCGGCGACAGTTTGATTTGGAATTCCTCCAAACCACTTTGTAAGCCGCTTTCAATGCCGGTTTGCATCTGGGTTAAAAAGGCGGGTGTAGGCGTGGTGGCAGCAACATTCCCTGTGGTGACAATGCCGGGTTGTGTCAGGGGAAGTGCCGTGCCGGATAAGCCGTTTTGTCCTTCGCCATTTTCTGTTGTGCTGTTCGGGGCTGTTCCCTGCCCACTGTTTTCGGCGGCTGTGGATATCGGCGCCGTTTGGGAAGTTTGTGCGGGTTGCTCTGCCTGTGTGGATGACGTCGTCTGTGTTGATGCACCGTTTGTAGACGCCGCCACAAGTGCCTGTGTAAATAAGTTTTGCGAGGCAGGGGCCTGCATCCATTGCAGCACATCCTGTGGTGTGGCAGAAGACAAAGTGGTGAGCATTTGTGCACTGCCGGGCAAAGACCAAGCAAGGCTACCATCTTCCTGCAAAGCCGGCGTGGGTGTTTGCCCACTCATTTGAGACAGAAGGCTCATAAGTTGTTGGCCCAGCACCACTTGCTGTGTTTGCGGGTTAAGCGCTTGCAACTCGGTTTGCAACGAGGCAATTAGGGCCAAAAGGCTTTCTTCTTCTTCTTCACCCTGTGGCTGTGAAAGCTCTTGCAAAATTTGGCCGGCCAAACCTTCTAAAAAGGATAAATCTAGGGCACCAAGGCTTAAGATGTCCATATTCATCAGGTCGTTGCCAAGCAGCCCACTTGCAAACAAATCGCTGCTGAGCGTGTCGGAAGAATCCATGCTACCCAGGAGTAAATCGCTTAAGTTCTGCGTAAGCAAATTTTCGTTTGTAAGACCGAAAGCAGACATGTCTTGGGTTTGCAGCCCTGCCAAAATTTGTGAAAAATCCAGGCCGGACGTCGTACCAAAAGAAGATGTGGCCAGTGTGCTCATATCCACTTGAGGCAGTGCGGAAATTAGATTTGTGTTCATGTGTTTTCACCTCCTTTCCTGTTTGTGTAGCGGCTGTAAACAAGGTTTATCACCGCCGTATTTATACAAAATTCAAATGGTAGAATTTGTATAACAAGTATGCTGGGCGCATAGGGCAGGCTTTAGGAAACCGCGTTGTTTTCCTGTTCTTCGATTTTTTGGTTCTCGATGTATTTTTGCCCCACCAGTTCCGAAATGCGCTCGGCCTCTTCACGCCGGGTTTCGGCCTGGTATTCGTCCCATTGTTTTTCGCGCAGTTTTTCAAGGCTTTGCACATCTTGGTCTAAGGCGATGACAATGGCAAGTTGTTTTTCAATTTCTATGTCAAGCTCTTGCATTTGTGTTTCAAGCACTTGCACGAGTGTGTCGGCGTTGTCTCGGTAATAGCCCATTTTTTTCACTTCGCTGACAGGCAGGCCTTTTTCCATGTCTCGGTAGAGGGCCATTTCCTTTTCGGCTACTTGGTGTAGCACGCTGTCACGGTGGTGTTCTGCACTGAGGCGCTCGTGGCGCAAGCGGGCCAATTCGTTGCGTTCTTTTTCGTATAGACTATGTTTATAAGAGAGCATGCGCTCTAAAGAAAAGGCAAATTTTTTCATCTTTGGCGTTAGCGAGCCACGCTAATCATAAGCTTTTGTGTTTGTTCGTAGGTGAATTTCTCGTCTACTTTTTGCTGCAAAAGGTTGTTGATGGCACTCATGTGTGAAATGGCGTCGTCCAGCTCTGGGTTTGTGCCCAGTTTGTATGCGCCAATGGCTATCAGGTCTTCGTTGGCCGCAAAGGTGGCCATGAGGTTACGCAAGCGCGCGGCGGCTTGCTTCTGTTCGGGTGGGGCGATGTCATTCATCAGACGGCTGATGCTGGAAAGTACATCTATGGCCGGATAGTGGTTTTTGTGGGCCACCTTGCGCGAAAGCATGACATGCCCGTCTATGATGCTGCGCACCGTATCGGAAATGGGCTCGTTCATGTCGTCGCCTTCCACCAAAACCGTGTAGATGCCCGTGATAGATCCTTTTTCAAAATTACCGCTACGTTCTAAAAGGCGCGGCAGGCTAGAATAGATAGACGGTGTATAGCCACGCGCCACAGGGGGTTCGCCAATGGCAAGGCCAATGTCGCGTTGGGCCATACAAAATCGTGTAAGGGAATCCATCATCAACAAAACGTCTTTGCCTTGGTCACGAAAATATTCGGCAACGGCCGTGGCGCTCATGGCACATTTGTTGCGAAGCATGGCGGGCTGGTCACTGGTGGCCACCACCACCACACTGCGCGAAGCACCTTCTTCGCCAAGGTCTCTCTCTAAAAACTCTACCACCTCGCGTCCGCGTTCGCCCACCAGGGCAATCACATTGACATCGGCCTTTACATTGCGTGCCAACATTCCCATCAAGGTGGATTTGCCAACGCCCGAACCGGCGAAGATGCCCATCCTCTGGCCTTTGCCAATGGTAAGCAAACCGTCTATGGCCTTAACACCCATTTCAATGGGTTCGTCTATGCGCGGGCGCTGCATCGGGTTAGAGGCTTCGCCCGTGACACTGTAGGGCTTGCCATAGGCCGGCAAGGCGCCTTTTTGGTCTATGGGGCGGCCTAAGGCGTCGATGGTGCGGCCAATCATTTCGTCGCAAACTTGGATGGTCAGCTTTTGCCCGGTGTTGATAACTGTGGCGCCATAGCCAATGCCTTCGGTGTCTTCGTAGGGCATTAAGAGCACCTTGTTGTCTTTAAAACCAACCACCTCGGCCAGCACCTCGCGCCCGTCTTGCAGTTGGATGCGACATACATCACCAATGATGCCCGTAAGGCCGGTGGCCTCCACGGTCATACCAATCAGTTTGTCTATCTTGCCAATGCGGGTGTACAGGTCGTCTACATGCAACATCTGACGAAAAGCGGTTCGATTCGTGGGGCTCACCTCCCGGGTGATTCATTTTCGCAAGTTTAGGAATATCATACAAAAAGTACATGTTAAAACTGTGTAGAAAGTGATGTACTTTGTGACAGTTAGAAGGGACAAGTTATTATAAACGAGACATCAGTTTTTGAAAAGCCCTATTCGGTATTTTTTTGGAAATAAAGCCGCAAATTATCCAGCTGCGTTTGTACACCGGCGTCTAAACGGCCCGAGGGTGTTTCGATTTGTATGGTATCTTCCTGGGCAGGGATGGGGCTTATTTCAATGTGTTCTTGCCCTGCGAACAGGTCTTCCAGTTTTTTGATGAGGCGCGTCATGTTTTGGGCAACTTCGATGCGTATCCATGGCATGTTGCGTATGCCTTGCACGCTATGTGCCACCATGTCTGTCAAAACAGAATCGTCCTCGTGCACTTTGTGTTGTAAAACACGGGAAGAAATCTCCAAAGCCATCCAGCGTAGCTGTTCTTCCAGCTCCACCTCAAACCCGGCCAAATCTCCTTCCAAGTGCGCAATGGCTTTTTCCAGATTGTCCAAATGTGTTTGCAGCAGGGCTTCGCTTTCGGAAAGCCCTTGTTGATACCCTTGCGCCTTGCTATTTTGCAAAAGAGTGTCAGCCTCTTGGCGCGCAGAGAGCATAAGGCGTTCTTTATCTGCCATGGCTGTTTGAAAAGCTCGTTCCTTAATTTGCTCAGCCTCGGCTTCTGCGTTTTCTAAAATCTCTCGAACCATCAAGTTCGTCTCTGCCACAGTGCCGGTTTCTTCGGCTTCGTATGCCTCTTTTGCTTGTGCGCGGGCAAGCCGGCGTTCTTGTTCCAGTTTTTCCTGCTGTTGCAGTTCGAACATATCGGCAATGCAAACGCAGTCTTCCTCTTCATCCAGATGGTAGGAAAGGGCATTTTCCTCAGGCTGCAACCGGGCGGGATTAGGATCTGCAATTTCCAAAACATCCTCGGTGTAGCGCAGGGTATGTGCCAAAAAAACCTTAGGCAATTACCTCATCCTTTCCGCCTTTAGAAATCACCAATTCGCCCTCTTCTTCTAAACGACGAATGGCATCTACAATTCGCTGTTGTGCCTCTTCCACGTCTTTCATGCGAACATTGTGCAGGTATTCGATGTCGGTGGCAATGGTTTCCTGCGAGCGTTTGGACATATTTTGGAAAATAACGCGAGACACGTCCGGTGTGGTGGATTTTAGGGCCACCGTCAAATCTTTGGTGTCGATTTCGCGCAGGAAACGCTGTATGGAAATATCGTCCAGATGAACAATGTCTTCGAATACAAACATGAGCTTGCGGATGTTTTCGGCAAGTTCCGGGTCTTTTACATCCAGTTCGTCGAAGATATGTTTTTCGGTGCTGCGGTCTACCGTGTTCATAATTTCGGCCACATAAGGCACGCCGCCAAGCTCCATCAAATCCACCGAAACCATGTTGCCGAATTTGCGTTCCAACGTGGCTTCCACAAGGTTGATGAAATCGGGGTTGGCACGGTCCAGGTTGGCAATACGCTCTACCACCTCGATGCTGATATCGGGTGGCAGCTCGGCCAGCACTTGGCTGGCTTGCTCGGCCTTTGCATAGCTTAAAATTAAAGAGATGGTTTGTGGGTGCTCGTTTTGCAAAATAGACAATAGGTTCTTGTAGTCTGCCTTGCGCACAAAATCGAAGGCTTTGGTGCGGAGCCCTTTGGAAACACGTTCCATCAAGCTGGCAGCCTGCTGGGCGCCAAATGCTTTCTCTAAAATGTCACGTGCATAGTCTACGCCACCTTCGGCGATGACTTTTTGTGTGACACAAAGACCGTAAAAATCGTCGATGATATTATTCAGTTCGTCGGGAGGCAGGGCCTCCATGCGGGCCACTTCCAGAGACAGTTGCTCTATCTCTTCTTCGCGTAAATATTTGTATACCTCGGCCGCTTCCGCAGCGCCTAGGGTGATGATGATGGCGGCGGCCTTTGTTTTGTTAGAAATTTTTCCGGAGGCCATTAGTTGTCCCCTCCTTCTCGTAGCCAACTACGCAGCAAGTTGGCTGTAATTTCCGGGTTCGAGCGTGCAAATTCTCGCACCTCGTTGGTGATGGCATTTTCGCTTTGCTCTGTCATGGCGGCGTCTTTTAATAGGCGTTTGCGCTCTTCAATTTCCTCTTGTACACGCAAGGCTTCTTCTTCCTCGGCGGCCAGTGCGGCGGCCTCGGCCTCTGCGCGTTTTTTCTGGGAACGACGGCGCAAGACAAGTATCAAAATCAGAACAATTATCATCACCAGCAAAGCGCCACCGGCGATATAGACGAATAGGGAAGGCAAGCCAAAGATGAGATCTTCTTCGGTTTCGGGATCTTCAACACCGGCATCCATCATGCCTTGTACATTAACATTTTCCAAGGGGATGTTGGTGGCGGCAGAGATGAGTTCTTGCAGGCTGTTTTGCGTTTCGTTGTCTATGGTGCCACGAACCATAACGCCAACAGAGGCTTCCTCTAAGGTGGCGCCATCTTTCTCAACTTGCTCTTTAATGTAGCTAACCAGATATTCGCGGTTGCTGTAGTAGTCTACTGCGTCCAATTCCCCATCGCCGTTTAAGTCGGCATAGGTGGGGATGTCGGTGTTGTCTGTTTCGCCCACAACCCCCTCGGCGTATTGGCCGGTGCCCATGAGGGCCTGTTCTTCTTCGCTGTTCATAACACCGGCTTCAGTGCCTTCTAAGGGAAGGTACTGCATGCTTTCGGTAATCATGGCATCCCAGTCCAGCGTGGCGGTCACCGAGATGCGATAGTCGTCCTCGCTGGGATAGGGCAAAGAAAGAATGTTTGCCGTTTTATCGTGCAGGCGTTGTTCTACTTCCGCTTCGAAATTTTGGCGGTCTAAAAAGTCTTCCGTGGCGGCCAAAGATTCGTCATAGCCCTCGCCGGCGGCCGCCAAGGTGTTGCCGGCGCTGTCTATCACAGAAACCTGTGTGGGCTCTATGCCTGCGGCCGGCCCAACCAGATGGCGAATGCCTTCTACTTGGCCGGAGGTAAGCACACGTCCGTCGGCCATTTCCACCTTTACAGAGGCGGTGTTGGTGCTGTTGGCAGCGTCCCACACGCGGTTTGAGTTTTCGCTGATATTAAGTGTTACATAGGCATTGGAAACGCCCTCGTAGGTGCGGATAATATCCTGCAAACGGTTTTGCATTTGTTGTATTTGATATTGCCGCTGTTCCAGATCGGTGGTGGTGAGGCCGTTGGCCTGCTGGAAAATGTCGTAGTCCAGTGTAGAAGAGGGGATGCCCACTGTGGCCAGTTGCGCCATGGCGGCATCTTCGCGGTTTGCGGGCACTTCTAACTCGCCCGCGTCGTTAAGCGAGGCGGGTATGGAAACCTCTTGCAAAACGGCAAGCCCTTGCACGGCTTCCTCCTGCGGCAAGCCCGGGTAAATAACCACGGGTTGGGCGGCACGCACATTTAGAAACACAACTAGACCCACTGCTAAAGCAAGGGCCGCTAAAATGATGATGAGCACAAGGCGCTTTCTAGCGGGTGCTGTATTTTTAAAAGCCTCTCTTACTTTCTCGAAGGCTTGCCGAACTTGATTTCCAACGGTTTTAAGCCGCTCTCCCATTTATATCAATTCCCCAAAGTTTCCTGATTTCCCCAACTGTTCAAGTAACACATTAAATTTGCATACGCATTAAATCATTGTAAGAGCTAATGGCAGCACTTATAAGGCTGGACGTAAAGTTAACAGAGGTAGAGGCTTTAACCGCGGCAAGAGCACCAGTGTGTAAATCGTCGCTGCCGCCCAGGGCCAAATCGTACATGGTGGCTTGAGAATCCACGCTTGTGGCTTGCAAATCTTGAATGGCATCACCCAAAAAATCTGAAAAAGAGGCGCTACTTCCCTGTGTGGTGGGCAAAGCCGCTTGCGGCTCGGACAAAGAGGAGAGCGAGGGTAAACTGGCCATTGGAACAATGAACATGCTCATACAATAACCTCCAGCTTTTTTATCGCGCAAACATCGCGCAAATAATATGGAAACAATAGTATAAATAGTGACATAAAGCGAAAATTATGTCAAGATTTCCGAAGCTTTCATCGCCATCGCCTTGATGACATTTAAAGTGGTGATGTTGGCGTTGTAGCTGTGTGTGGCAGCCATCAAATCCACGGTTTCTTCGGCACGGTCCACATTGGGCATTAAAACATAACCGGCTTCGTCGGCATCCGGATGCGTGGGGTTGTAAACCGGCACGAATTCGCTTTCGTCCTCGATGATTTCCTGCACTTGCACGCCACCGCTTTCATTTTGTGCCGTGCTTAAGGTCGGCTGTGCTAAACGGCCGGCCGCTTGCTCTAAAGAAGCCGCAAAGCTCAGTGGCTGTTCTTCGAAAACAACCAACTGCCTACGGTAGGGTTCACCATCCTGGGTACGTGTGGTGTCGATATTGGCGATGTTCTGCGAAATAACATCCATGCGTAAGCGTTCGGCCGTCAGGGCCGAAGCAGAGATATCAAGGGTGTTTAAAAAAGACATAGCAAACCTCCTGTTTAAGGCGGCGAATTTAGCGAATTACACACGTGAGTTGGAAACGGCCGAGTTGATGGAATTATAATGGCCGGCCACTCGGTCTACAAGATAGCTGTATTGGGCGTAGGCCTTCCACAGTTCTGTTTGTTCTTTTTCCAAATCGACATTATTTTCGTCTATGCGCACCGAAGTGTCTTCGTGCTGGGTGATGGTGGTGCGGTATTGCGAGCCCATGGCATCACCTGCCGTGGCATAGGCCAAATTGGCATTGTTGGCGTTGGCGGCTTGTGGGTCACCGTTTGCGGAATTCCCGGCCTGCATTTGGTTTGCATCAAAGGATTGCATCTGGTGCATGTCACCGCTACGAGTCGCTTGTGCAAGTGCCTCGCTTTTTTCACTAAGTGTTTGTTCAAAGGTGACGCTGCTTGCTTTAAAACCGGGCGTATCAACGTTGGCCATGTTGTTGGCGATCACTTGGGTTTTGGTCCAAAGCGAATCCAAACTGGCCTCGGCAACATTTGTGGCGGCAGTATCAAATAACATAAGAAAAGCCTCCTAATGTTTGGTGAATAAAAAGACGATGTTCGCTTATAAATTCTATAAATCTGTGTTGGATAAGCGATGATATCCATAAAGCCACAGCTAACCTAGCCTAATCATAGCATCATCCATATAAAAAAACAATAAGTAAACATGCCAAAAAATAAAATTACTTTAGAACAAGAGGGTGATAAAGTGCTGTTTTTTTAAGATGCGACGGTTGAATTCTGAGAAAATGACGGGTTTGATACTGTGGACAGGGGTTCAATGGATGATAGTCATGACAGATGTCCGTATATATATGAAGGTGATGTTTTTGTCGTAAAACTTGAGTTATACTGAACCTGTACAAAATAAAAGAGCAGGAAAAACAAAAAACAACTTTTCATTGCCTGTGAAAAGTTGTTTTTTAATCAAAAATACTTGTTTTAATAAGAATAGGAAATTTTATTAGAAAAAGGAAGAAAGAGGATGCACATATCACAAAAAAATTCTTTGTAAAATTTTTGTGATGTCAATTTTTAAACGGAATTTGCCCCCACTGCTTGGCTACGGTTGCTGCGCTCCAACTTGTCGCATTGTTCGTATGTGTTGCGTAAATCTAAAATCAAGGGTCGGATATCGTCTAAAGGTTTACAGTCTTTACGCACATTTGCGAACATAAGTTCGCGGTTGAAAAAATCGTATAGTTGGGAGAGGTTCCCGGAAACAGGATAGCGAAAATCTAAATTACCACGTAAATGGTGGAATATCTTTTGTGCCTTACTAAGGCTTTTGTCCATTTCCGGGATATTTCCGTTTTGGATGTGCACTTTGGCCAAGTCAATTTGACGGATGGTTTCGTCATATAGTTTGAGAAGCATCTCGCCTTGCGTCATGGTGGTGACAATTTGTTGCTGATATTTCTCATAAGGGTTCATAAGGGATATCCTCTTTTCTGTATAACAAATTGAAGTGGAAGTGACCTAGCTATCCGGCGCGGCTGCATATGGCGGGTTAGGCACAAGACAGTAGGGGCCAAGAAAAGGTTTGTTTAGCTGGTAGTGCTGTTAGACAAAGAGCTTTGTAGCCAAGACATTTGCTCGTTCATTTGCTGTATATAGCTTTCCATGGCATTAAACTGGCTCCAGTAACGGTCGTACTCGTTCCAGTACCGATTTTCTAAGGTGAGCATTTGCTCGTCTATGTCTTCAATTTGTTTATAGATGTTAGAATTGACATCCAAGGCATTAGAACCGGCCTCGCGTGTGAGGTAGCCCGTGGAACCCACAGCATCATTGATGGCGTTATTCAGTTGTTCCATAATACCACCGGGGCCGGAAAACAGGTTCATAACGGCTTCGGGGTCTTGTTCTAGGGCAGCCATCAAGTCTGCCTCACTGCTTAAATCGAAGTGGCCACTTTCACTGTAGAAGCTGGTGTCGATGCCGAGGTCATAAATGGCAATGGAACTGCCAAGGGGCCGTGTGTACATGGAAGTACGCATGCTGTCTAATATTTTAAACAGGTTGTCATCCATGCGAAGCAGGCCTTCTTTGGATTTTTCTTCCCAGTTTTCAATTTCTGTTTCGGACATGGAGGCCATTTGGTCGCTGGTGAGCGGGGCATAATCCTTATAGGTGGGGTCGGCTGTATATAATTCGTTGAACATGGTGATGGCTTCGTTATAGGCTGTGAGGAATTCTTGTATCGTTTCGGAAATGACCTCGGTGTCGCGTTCTACCACAATATCTGTGGCCACACCGGCCGCGCCTTCGCCCACGTTGTAAAGTGCATTTACTGTGAAAGACATATTGTTGTATTCAAAGGTATTGCTGGCGCGTTCTAGTTCTACCCCGTCAATCCACACGATGGCATTTGTGCCATAGCTTACATCGGTGGCATCAGTGGCAGCGGCTTGATGCAATTGTATATGCTCGTCACCCAATAGTTTTTCCGTGCCGGTACCGTCTGTGCCGCCGTCTATCATGATATCCATAGGAATATCTATGCCCAAAATGCGGAAGGCTGCAGCGTTTTTGTCAAATTCTACGGTGGCAGTAGAGCCGGGGTTTGCAGCTTGTATGGCATTTTGCAGCTCTACGGCCACTTCATCTAAACTAAGCCCGTTTAGTGCAGCACCGTCAAGGGTGATGGTGTCTGTGCCGGATTGCACTGTGATAGAGCCACCGGCGCCAAATTGTATGCCGGCCTCGCTTAGGGTGGTGGAACCATCTGTGATGCGTGTGGAGGCATCGGCTGCAAAGCCTAGTGTTTTCACGTCGCTTCCAACAGTGCCTGTGGGCATTTTTACAATGAGGGAGTCCTTGTTAGAGATGATGGAAAACTGTTCTAAGGTGCTGTCGTAGTTAAGTTCTATGGTTTGTGTGCCATCGGCCAAGGTGCCAAAGCTACTCCGCAGAGATTCGTTAAGTTTTTCCGTAAACTCTTCGGCTGTGTAGCGCTCGTCTATGCCCGATTTTTGAGGAACGGTGTAGGTGTAGTTTGTGCCATTTACATTAATCATGTAAGTGCCGCCGTATTGATACTCATTTGCATCTACACTTGCGGCGCCGGTCATGGCCTGGCTGATGCTGTGGCTGGTATAGTTTTCGCCGCCTTCTACGCCAAATAGGGCAGAGAGCAAGTTGCCCTCGGTTTGTGACATATCGATGGCAGAAAAGGGGTCGCTTTCGCTAGTGAGGCCTGTTTCGGAGCGTTGGATGATAAACTTGTCCTCGGCTTCTTGATAGATGATTTTCACACCGGCTTTGCTGTTGTTGATGTCGGTGATGATGGTGGAAAGAGATGTGGTGGAATCGTACGAGAAATCGACACCGTTGATGGAGAAAGAGTGGCGACTTCCTTGTAAATCGGAGGCAAAGTTTAATTCGTTTAAGGACAAGGAGGCATTTAGTTTATTTGAGATACCACTGGTGAGACCAAAAAGCTCCATAGAGGTGTGGGTGCCCGTTAACACCAAAGTGGAGGAGGCACTGCCGGTTGTAAATGTGAGCTCCCCACCGCTTTCTGTCACCTGAACACCGTTGCCAAAGCTACGGCTTAAAGATTCTTGTAAGCTGGCCACCAAAGCGGTGCCACCATCACTGAGCACTTCATTGCCTGCGGCATCTACACCGGCCAAGGCACGTAAGCTTGCAAAATCAAGGTAGATGTCTTGCTCGCGTCCGTCTAGTTCCACCGTGATGCTGGGCAGATATAAATCGGAGTCTATAGAGGCGCTAAATGTGCCTTGTGCGCTGAGGTCTTCTATGCCTTCGCCAAACATTTGCATAGAGAGAGAAGCGTCTACAGAATCAGATCCAAAATTGCCGTGGACACGAATGAAGTCGTTGGCATCATCGGCATAAATGGTGAGTTTATTGCCAACAAATGCGGCCTCACCATTTACACCGGCAGCCTCGAACTCCGCGTTGATGATATCTACAATTTCCGAGCTTGTTTTGCCGCCAAGTGTTTCCGGCGCGTCCTCTATAGTGACACTTTTGTTGCCCACTTGGATGATAAGGTCGGCATCCCTTGGCACTTCGCCACCACTGTATTCGTACAAAATATTGCGTGCCACATCGGCGTTTAAAGCACCACTAACAGCCCCACTGGCAACCTCTTTTGTTTTGATGGTGTGTGCCGTGGCCAACTGGGAGATAGAGGTGAGTTTATAGGTACCTGTGCTGGAAGAGCTTGTGGCCGTAACCGAAAAGGCAGGATTTTGCCCGGCGATAGGCGTAAGCAAAGTGGTGTTCATTTGGTTATAAAAAGAGCTCGACAGCAAGTTGGTGGACGAGCTAAAACTCATAAAACTGCTTTGTAAAGTTTTTAGCTGGCTGGCCACATCGCTATACATGCTTTGTTTATTAAGCAGTGTTTGTTTATCTTGGCCGGCGGCATCTATTTTTGCCTGTGTGCCGGCCAGCATATCCTTTACAACAGTTTCGGTATCAATGCCGGAAACGAGGCCGGCATAACCATTACTAGCGTAACTTAGAGAATTGATGGCCATGAGAAGCCCTCCTTACAGAAATTAACAATAACATAATTGCTTTCATAATATATATTCGGCAGAAAAAGAAAAGAAATTAGCAGTTTGGGGAAATATTTAAATTTTTGTGCTTGTGAAATGTCCACTGCCGGGCTGTTCACCGAGATTGGAAAGGTATTTTTTAATTTTAGGCATATTGCGGTTTTCTTTTATTTTTTGAAATGCCTCGGTTTTCAGGGTTTCTAGGCGCTGCATGATGGCGGGCTCCATCTTTTGTGTGCGCGCTAAAACAGCGCGCACTTCCTGGCCCAGCGTAAATAGAGGGTGCATGGCTTTGGGCACGTCTGCGAAATCGGCTTGTGCAAAACAAATTTTTGCATATAGCTCTGCGTTTTTTTGTGGCTGATACAGTTCCTGCATCCGCTCGCTAAGCAAATCAATTTCGTTTGCGAGATTCCCTCTTTTTGTGATATAATCACCTAAGTCATCTGTGCTACAATGCAGCATGTCCTGCGTTAGCTGTTCATACTGTAAAAATTTGCTCTTTTTTTCAGCGAGTAAATCGTATAATTGGGCGGCAAGCTCCATGGCTCTTACCTCTTTCCAAACACAAGGGTTGATAACGTATATTTACAGGAGATAACAATGAGGCAGTATTATTCTTTCCCGGCGCTGTTGAAAACCGAATACAATGATATAGAAGAAACGGGTTACGCACAGATTATTCCGCGTGGAGACGCGCTAAACTTTTACGGCGAATTTGTTCCTTTGGTGCCGCTGGGGCATCGTGCCAGCATTTACTGGGTGCTGGGCGATAAGGCTTTGGCCGAATTTGAAGGCGACACATATTTGTCTACGTCTGAAATGTTACAATTGACAAATCTAAACGGGGAAAAACTAGAAACGGCGCGCACTTTGTTTTTAAGCAATATTGAGCTAGAGGCCGTGATAAGCAATACTGCATCCAAAAAAGGCAAACTAGAGCCGGTGAAAATATTATATCTTTCCATGGGGCTTATAAAACTAATAAGTCCTCACGAATTCACACAGGGGCAAACGCTGTATCTTTCGGCCCAGGTGGATTTTTTTACTTTACATGCCTTGCGCCTTACGGTGCACAAAAAATTGGATTTTTACAAGGGCGAAAAAATGCTGCTTTGCGAGGTAGACAGTATGTCGGAAGAAAATTATATCGCCTTAAGCACCTATACGGCCAAACTGGAGAAGCAATGGCAACTAGAGCAAGAAGAGTAATGCTGTGTGGGGCAATAAACCGCTAGCGCTTGTCTTTATCTTGCAGTTTCGATTCCGCTTGCAAACCCAGCGCCAAGGCTTGCAAAGAACTGCTGCTGGCCGAACCGGCGGCCTGCTGGTTCATTTGCAAGGTTTCGTGTAATTCGCTGCGCAACACTTTAATGTTTTTGGGTGCGTTGATGCCCACACGCACCTTGTCGCCGGAAATTTCGGTGATGGTGATTTCCACTTCTTCGCCAATGGTGAAGCCTTGGCCAAGCTTTCGGGTTAATATTAGCATGCGCCTTCCTCCTGTGCATCGAATAGGCGCATGCGCAAAGGAAAGTCCTCGTCTAAAATCACCTGTGTGGCAAGCCGGTTTGTCGTGTTGATAACAAGGGGGCTTTTCATGTTGACGGTGGTGTTGCGAAAATCATTGGGTATAACGGCGATAAGGCGCAAAGCGATGGGGCCTACATCGCCCAAAAGAGCGGCGGTTTCTTTGGAAATGGTGGGTTCGTACGGCAGGTTTAAAGCTTCGGGATCCAGCACCACAAAGCATACATCGGCGCGTTCCACAGACTGTAAAAAAGAGATACCATTTTGTTCGCCCTCATAGCTTAGCAGGGCAAAATGCTGTAGACCCTCATAGCCAAAAATGGGCTCGGGGAAAAATAAAAGCTCGCTTTCATTTAGGTCAATAATACCAAAATCGCGCGTACTAATTCTCATGGCGAAGCACTCTCCTTGTTAAACAGTGGTGTTAAATTTGCCCGTTGGGTGGGAATGCAAAAGGTATAGATGCCTTTAGTATAGAATGTGGACTTTTAAAAACACACGACTTTGGCGGGCTTGCCGCATGGCCGTGTGTTTTTGTATCTAACATATTAAGTGCTGTGTACCCATTGTGTACAAACCACCCATAAAGACTCAATAAGGCACACAGGGAAAACCGCCAAAGCAAAGATGAAAGAAGTTGACTAGGCGTGCCCATCAAAATCCGGGGAGGCACTGGGGGGGACATAGTTAAAACCACCAATATATTCAACATTGATGGAAGCATACTGAGAAAACACCAAGGAAAAAGATCCCGGCACAAAATCGAGCTGGGCTTTGTTGATGTTCCAGTCGGCGCGCATGCTGCCGGGGTTGTAGCTTGTGTGCACTTTGGCGGGCACATATTGTATTTCCACAGGGGATAGGGGCATCAGCACCAAATCGCCTTTGTTATGTATGGAACTTTGCCCCCAAAGTGTGTCGGGTATGTTGGTGTTTTGCGAAATTTTGGCCAGCTGATTGCCAATTTCAGCATAGGTGCTGGTGGCTTCTTGGGCCACTTGCAAACCTTTGTCTCCTTCATACTCGGCTTCTTCCACAACGCCTTTAAAGCCCATGTCACTGCGCCTGCGCACAGAATCCATGATAAGGCGTCCACTCTCCTGGCGCATGTTTAAAGAGGCACGTTGTGTAGTGCGCTCTACTTTTGGTGATGGCTGGCTAATTTCCAGCCGTGCCCGTTCTATTTGATACTCATATTGGGCACGAACAGTAGTAATCTCTAGCAACGGTTTCATTGTATAAGCTCACCCCTTGTTAAACTTGTACTTTTTCCAACTTTATATAAACCGCTTTTCGGTCTTTCGAGATGGTGAAAGGTGGTATTTATTAAATGGACGTATCAACTAACGTAAAAAATTAAACAGTGTTTCCGGCAAAATCTTGCTACCAAGTTGCAGGGTAATCATCCAGCTTCGCTCGTAGGTTTTGTTAAACATAATTTCTTCGGCAACATCGATAAACTCGAGATCGTTTTGGTTTTCTGCAAGGTTGACATACTCGTTTTCCAAACGGGCAGCGGTGTTTTCTAAAAGAGAAGAACGCGCTCCAATTTCGGTGATTGCCACCAGCAGATTATCGGCCACAAGGGGCAAGGTATCTAAATTCTCCCCTAAGCGTTCCATGTTGCTGCCACGTAAATTGGCGGCAACATCGCCCAATAGACTCCACACATTTAAGGGCATTCCGTTTTCGGTGGTGCCAAAGCCAAAACTTTCCACACCGGAAAAGGTGTCTAAAAAAGCGGTGTTGGGATCTACTTGACCGTTTTCGTTTCGATAGCCAAAGCCAATGTCTACATAGTTTGGTGTGTTATACAAAATGGGCTCTGCCCCACTGCCGTAATCATACACGATGCTACCGTCGGGAAGGCCGACCATGTCGTCCACCGGGGTGCCGTTGTATTGCAATTGGTTGCCGTGAATGACGAAGGGCGCGGTGTGGGGGGTGGCCCCACCCGAGGCCGCAAACAGGAAAGAGTTGCTGTAGGAGCTGTTCATGATTTGGAAAACCTCCCCTTGCAGGTTTTCCACCTCAGCGGCAATTTTGCTACGGTCTTCCTCAGAAACTGTGCCGTTTAGGCTTTGTATCACAAGTTCTTGTGCCCGGGTAACAAGGCCCACGGTAGTGCGCAGACCATCTTCGGCAGAATCGGCACGCCCTGTGGCCTCTTGCACCGTGGTTTGGTAGCGTTGGTTGTCATCTATCAAAACACGTGTACGCAAGGCCTTCGTGGCATCGGTTACATTTTCATAGCTTTTGTTAAAAACACGCCCACTGCTCATCTTATCGTTTGACTGAGACAACTGACTTAAGTTGCGATTCATGCGGCTAAGATAATTTCGTGTTTGGGATTGATGCGTGATGCGCATAAGAGTATCCTCCGTGAAATAAATAAGACAAAAGCGCGTTTATCGGCCCACAACGCCCGTGCCGTTAATCAGTTTATCCAACATTTCGTCCAGTGTGGTAAACACACGTGCCACGGCGTCATACGCCTTTTGGTACATCATCATGTCCACGCCTTCTTCGTCCATAGAAACACCGGAAATGGCCTGCACCTGATTTAACAGATCATCAGAGACCGTAAGAACAGCTTCCAGGCGTGTGTTGTTGTAGGCAAGATCATTGCCCAGTTTTGTGGCGGAATAAAACTGGATGTATTCTTGCATGGTGCCGGTAAATTCGCCAAACTCCATATCGTTTTGGAAAAGCTGATATACCTTTGCGGCAAAGCTGTTGTCGTCGCCGCCGTTCACCAATTTATCTTGCACATTTTCAATAATATAGGAAGAATTCGCGGCCCATTCTTCGTTGATGCGTATGGAGGCGGCGCTTTGCGTGTTGTCGTTATCAAATGTGAACATTGTTTTATATTGCGGCGGGTCTGTGTTCTCTATTTGAATGACGTTGTTAAAAGACTCGGCAAAAGTGATGGCAAAATTGTCTATTTTCTGTTTGTAGTATAAAACACCTTGTGCGTAGTTAGAGTTGTCTTCGTTGATGGTGTGCACACCGCGCCCGTTAAGGGCATCCAAGTAGCCACGCAAAGAGCCGGTGGTAAAGTTGGCGTCCTCGCCCGAATCGTTCCAATAGATACGAACGGTGGGATAGCCTTCGTCTATTTCCACGGTGTCGTAGGCCAAGGTCTCATATTCGTCGCCGTCCACCACCGAAACACCGCCCAAGGAAACATTTACCATGCCGTTGTCCAGCTCTTCGTAGGTGATATCGCCATAATAGGAGAGCTCGTCTAACAAAACATTGCGTTGATCTAGCAGTTCCAGTGGTTGATAGTTCATGTTGCCCACATCGATGCTGTTGAAAATTTCCTTGGAGATTTCGTCGTTTAAGATGGCGATGCCTTGCAAAATGGAATTGATATCGTTGATTTCCTGTTGCACGCTGTCGCTGTGCTGCACCCACACATTGTCTAATTTTTGCGACATTTGGTGGAAGATGGAAACAATTTGTTCGGCACTTGCCAAAATGTTGGCAGAGTTTGTGGTTTCGCCGGGCTTTTGTAAAAGTTCGTTCCAAGCGGTTTCAAACTCCAGCATAGCCTCCGTCATCAAGGCCGGCGATATTTCGTCTATAGCGCTGGTGACATCGGTTAAAATATTCGACATTACGTCGTGGTAGCCTACATCGGCATATTCTTCGCGAAAGCGCTTATCTAAAAAGGGATCGCGCAATTGCGATATGCCATAGACGGTAACGCCTTGCCCGGCTAAGGGCACAGAATTTTGCGCGAATTTGCTGTAGCGCATGTCGATGTTTAGGGAGACATGATCGGCCCTTTGCCGAGTGTAGCCCGTGGTGCCCACGTTGCTTAAGTTGTTAGATACTATATCTAGGGATTTTTGTTGTGTCATCATGCCGAGCGTGGCAGTTTCAAAACCCATAAAAGTAGGTCTCATAGTTGTGTATCCTCCGTGGTGCTAAACTTTGGTTTGCAAAAGCCCACCGGAACTTTCCGGGTTTTGCGTAAGACGCGAGTAGGGTTCGTTCCCGGTGGAGGCTTCGCCGCCGGCAACACCGGGCAACACGGCACCGGGTTTAAGATGTTGCATGTTGTCTTTGGCCACCGCCATAGACTTGGTATTAAAAAAGCGAATCTCACGCACATTGCGCTCGAACGAGTCGTACAAAGGACGCAAAACCCGAAGTTCTTCTTTGTCTTGTGTTTCTAGAATTTGCAAAAAACTAAGCTCGTTGTAACCGGCTTTCATTTGCAAATGCAACCTTTTTGTCTCAAGGTTTTCCAACTGTTTGGCGTTTGCCTGCGAAGTGACGATACTTTGCTCGATTCTTGGCAATTCTTTGCTTTGTAATGCCAGCAATTTGTTTCGTTCATCGTCTAGCATGTGCTCTAGAAAAGTGGCATATTCGGCCATGAAGGCGAAATACTCTTGTTGTGTCGAGGAGATAGCCATACAGTGCCCTCCGGTTTCTAAATTATACCTCGCCCAAAATAGAAGAGGCCAACGCGTCTGTGTCTATAAAATAGCGCCCTTGTGCAATGGACTCTGTAAGTTGTGCCAAACGTTGTGCATTGCCAACCTCGTTTGTTTCGGCAGCAACATGTTGGGAAACACGAGCAACGGCGGCTCTTGCCGCGGCCGACCCGCTAAAAGACACAGTATCGGTGTTTTGGTTGGATATCGTACGTTCTTCTTTGCTTTTAACAGCAGAAGAATCGGCACTTTTTAGCTCTGTTAAATAGTTTTGATAGGCCTGAAACCCAGGGGTAGATTGAATTTTCATAGAATAACCCTCCCGAAAAGAACAGGATACACAGCATGCGTATTTTAAGAGACAAACCATGATATCCTTCTGTATAGTAATATCGTAAGTTAAGGCAGAAATCTAAAGGGAAAAAAGATTACAAAAAAGTTACAAAACGCAAAAAGAGTTCAAATATCCGAATTAAATGGGGAAAAATAGGCGATGGGGCAGGGGGAAAAATAGGTGAGCTCTTGTATTTTGCAGAACAAAACCCTATGATATACTTTGAGATATAAAAAAACAAAATGAGGAAAAGCAATCATGAGCATCATTTCCGTTTCGAACCAAAAGGGTGGTGTGGGCAAAACCACCACAACAGGCGCATTGGCAAGTGCTCTGAAAAAACGTGGTAAAAAGGTTTTGGCCATAGATTTGGACCCACAGGGGAATTTGACATTTAGCCTTGGGGGTGAGGGCGAGGGGGTGCCGGGCAGTTATGAGGTGTTGACGGGTGCGGTTAGCGTGCGGGATGCTGTGCAGTTTACCGAGATAATGGACGTGGTTGCCGGCAACATTCTTTTAACCGGTGTGGAGTTGGAATATACGGGCGAAGGGCGCGAGTTTATGCTTGCGCGCGCTTTGGAAAGCATAAAGGATAGCTACGATTTTATCTTAATAGATACCCCGCCGGCCCTTAGCGTGCTGACGATTAATGCATTTACGGCTTCCGATAGCGTGTTAGTGCCCATGCTTAGCGATGTGTTCAGTTTGCAGGGCATCACACAATTGTATGAGACGGTAAGCTATGTGCAGCAATATTGCAACCCGGAATTGCGCTATGAGGGTATGCTGCTTACTCGGTTTGCCCCACGAACAGTGTTGGCAACCGAGGTGCATGGCACGGCGCAAATGATTTCCAGTGAGCTAGGAATTCCGTTGTTTCACACCTGCATCCGAAACAGTGTAAGTTTGACCGAGGCCCAGGCGTTACAGAAAGATATCGTGGGTCATGCGCCGCGCAACATTGCGGTAAAGGATTATTTGGCCGTGGCCGACGAGATTATTTATAGGGAGGAGAGCAGATGCCGAACAAGGGAGAATTAGACAAAGAGAAGATGTTCCAAAAGATTATGCCTTCGGCACGTCCTCCACAGGCGTTGCCACAAGAGCCGGCCGAAGCACAGGCCGCCAAGGCGCAAGAACAGGCCGAAGCACAGGCCGCCAAGGC
>CAYJIR010000004.1:11522-24226 GCA_964370295.1 uncultured Oscillospiraceae bacterium | reverse complement strand
CAAGAACAGGCCGAAGCACAGGCCGCCAAGGCGCAAGAACAGGTATATCCTGTGAATGTGTCAGAGCTGATTGCCTACCAACACTACGCTCATTATAGGGATAAAATCGATGGATGCCCCTGTGAAACATGCCAAGATGATGTGTTGGCCCTCACTTTAAATAAGTCGCCGGTGCATTATGTGGCAAGCAATCTTTTGCCAAGTGCGCAAGGGGATGTTCGCGTACTCACATCTAAAGTGGTGGAACACATGATGTTGGCGCTTTTCTTAGTGAAAAATAAGCCTCGCCATGATAAGTAGTGCCCGGTGAATGAATCGATACAGGGTTCATTCACCGGGCACTAGAATGTCTAGGCAAATCGGCATGCATGCAAGGCGGTATGAATGCGTGGTTAAATACGGCCCGGTTTATTTTATTGTTGGTTTTGTTTGTCTTCTGCCAATAAGGGCTTTAGTAGGGTTTTATGGATGCGTCGGTAGAAAACAATAGCCAAGAGAAAGGCAGCTACCTCGGCGATGGCAAAGGAAAACCAAAGTGCATTCAAGCCGCCAAGTTTTGCCAAAATATAGGCCAAAGGAAGTAAAAACACCAGTTGGCGCACCATGGACATGATAAGGCTGTAGACGGCTTGCCCCAAGGCTTGAAACAAAGAGGTTAAGGCAATGGAGATACTGACCAAGGGGAAACCAATGCTGGCAATGCGCAAAGCGGGAATGCCAATGCTTAGCATGTCGGCTTGGGCGTCAAACAATAGCAATAGTGGCCCGGGGATAAGCCAAAACAGCAACATGCCGGCTATCATGATGAAAAAGGTGATGATAATGGTGAGGCGCAAAGTTTGCGAAATACGTTGTGGGTTTTTGGCGCCGTAATTATAGGCAAGCACAGAGATGGCACCGTTGTTGAAGCCGAGCACAGGCAGAATAACAAAACTTTGAAGTTTGAAGAAAATGCCGAAAACAGAAACGGGAATGGTGCCAAAGCCAATGAGGATTTCATTGAGGAAAAATACCATTACACTGCCAACAGACTGCATCAAAATGGTGGGCAAACCCACGGTGTAAATTTGCAAAATACAGCGTAAGTTGGGGGCAAATTTCTTAATGCGAAATTCCAAGTCCTTGTTGACGACGAGGTTGAAAGCAATAGAGAGCACCATGCTGCAAAGCTGCCCGATGACAGTGGCAAGCGCTGCGCCGGCAACACCCATTTCGGGAAAACCCAGAAGGCCAAAAATAAGGATGGGGTCTAAAATGATGTTGATAACCGCCCCTGTCATTTGGGAAGCCATGGAATAAACGGCGCGTCCGGTGGCCTGCAAAAGCCGTTCGAGTATGATGCTGATAAAAAGCCCGGCAGAACCAATGGTCACAATGCCCATATACGTGGTGCCCATAGAGGCGATGTCGGCATTGGTGTCGGCATATCCTGCGAAAAATGCGGAGGAGAACAGAAAACCGATCAGGGCGAAAGCAAGCCAACTAAGCAAGGATAAAAAGATGCCGTTCATGGCGGCCGTGTTGGCGGCTTTGTGGTCCCCCTCGCCCAAGCGACGCGAAAGAAGGCTGTTTACGCCCACTGCCGTGCCCACAGAAACGGCTATCATTAAATTTTGCACAGGAAAAACAAGGCTGACAGCCGTTAGGGCCGATTCGCCCACTTGGGCCACGAACATGCTGTCTACAACGTTGTACAGCGCTTGCACCACCATGCTAATGACAATGGGGAAAGAGATACTGGGCAACAGACGGTTTATGGGCCAAGTGCCAAGTTTTTCATTTGCGGAAATATTTTGTTTCACAAAATCTCCTTTGTTTGGTGAAAAAGGAAGAAAAGACGAGCCAAAATGGCTCGTCTTTTCTTATGGTTTTCAAGAAAGACGGTAAAGAAAATTAACGTTTCGAGAACTGTGGCGCACGACGTGCAGCTTTAAGGCCGTATTTCTTGCGCTCTTTCATTCTGGGGTCACGTGTTAGGTAGCCTGCTTTTTTCAAAGCGGGGCGCAAAGATTCTTCGAACTGGAGCAAAGCGCGGGAGATGCCGTGGCGAATGGCACCGGCCTGGCCGGAAACACCGCCGCCGCTAACGCGAATCACAATGTCGAATTTGTCTATGTTTTGGGTAAGCACCAAGGGTTGGCGCACAATCAACTTCAGGGTTTCAAGGCCGAAGTAATCGTCGATGTCGCGGTCGTTCACCGTAATTTTACCGCTGCCGGTGTACACACGCACACGGGCAACCGAGCTTTTGCGGCGGCCGGTACCGTAGAAATAAGGTTTGGTTTCGTACATAGTCCCTGCCTCCTTTTAAAACTCAAAAGCCTGAGGCTTTTGTGCGGCGTTGTTGTGTTCGGCTCCTTTGTAAGCGCGCAAGCGGCGCAGTGCGTGGGCACCCAAAGTGTTTTTTGGCAACATGCCCTTAACGGCAAGTGTCATGGCAAACTCGGAGCGTTCTTTCATCAGTTTGCGGTATTGTGTTTCTTTAAGACCGCCCACCCAGCCGGAGTGATGCCGATAATATTTTTGTTCCAGTTTGTTGCCGGTTAAAATGGCTTTATCGCAGTTGATGATAACCACGTGGTCGCCACAGTCGACATTGGGTGTGAAAGTGACTTTGTTTTTTCCGCGCAGTAGAATGGCCGCCTGTGCTGCCACTCGCCCAAGGGGCTTGCCGCTGGCGTCCAGCAAATGCCATTTGCGTTGCACCTGTGCGGGTTTGGCAAGTGTAGTGCTCATGGTTGTTCCTCCCATTATTATAAAGCTAAAAGCCCAGTATGTTTTTAAAAGGCCCTATGCCGCGCCACAAAAGCATAACATGAGGCGCGTTTCTTAGTATACTAAAGCCTGCTGTGCCTGTCAACAATTTTTTCGATAAAAATCAAGAGAGAAGAATAAAACTCTCTAATTCTCTGTTTTTCTCTGCCGTACTCTCAAATTCTCTTTTGTCATTTTTATGTTGTGCAAAAGGGGACAAGAATGATATGATGGGAAAGATGTTTACAAGGTGTAGGTAGGCAGGCGTTGCTTAAATACAATGGATAAGGGAAGGTGGGTATTATGGCGGCGACACAACATTTAGAAGGCCTTGCCAGAAAGGCCATGCAAATGTATAAGATGGTGCAAGAGGGCGACCGCATTTGTGTGGCGGTATCCGGTGGGAAAGATAGCGTGGCCTTGGCCTTGGCGCTTTCGTCTTTGCGCCGCTATTACGATTGCTCTTTTAACATACATGCTTTAACAATAGATCCTTGCTTTTTTGGAAAACCCACCGATTATTCGGCGATAACGGCTGCCTTGCAACAAGAGGGGATAGCCCATAGTGTGCGGCGCAGCAACATTGGAACGGTGGTGTTTGAAACGCGCAAAGAAAAAAATCCCTGTGCTTTGTGCGCCAATTTGCGTCGGGGCATGTTGCACACGGCGGCCAAGGAATTGCAGTGCAATAAAATTGCCTTGGGCCACCATTTGGATGATGCCATAGAAACCCTTTTTATGAATTTGTTTGGGCAAGGGCAGATGACGTGTTTTTCGCCGGTGACATGGCTTTCGCGCAAGCAGATTACCATGATACGTCCTTTGGTGCTAGCCAGCGAGCAAGATGTGCAAAAAGCCGCACAGCAAAAGGGGTTTCCTGTGGTTAAAAATGCCTGTCCGGTAGAGGGACAAACCCAAAGGGCCGAAACGAAAGCCCGTGTGCATGCCGAAGCAGAGCGCGACAAGGCGTTTCGACGCAAAATGCTAAATGCTTTGCAAACCGGCAATATAAGCGGATGGGGGAAGGTGCTTTAATGGCAACTGCCGATAAAGTGTTGCAAGGGCATAGAAACAGGCGTGTTGGGCAGTGAATTTGCGGCCGATAGAATTAATAATTGGGGCTTGGCAGAAGAAAGAGAATTATGATATACTAGGGTGTAAAGCTATAATTGGATGCCGTGGGAAAAAGTTTTTTCGGCAGAGGGAAAGGTTGTGTGTTCAATGGCGGAACAAACGCAAACCGAATACGAACAATATGCGCCGCAAACCAATGGGCGTTTGTTTAGCAATGCCATGTTTGGGTTTAATAAAGAACAGGTGCTGGAATATTTAGAAGAATTGGCAGAGGAAAACAAACAGCGCCAAGAGATGGCAACGCAGCGTGTGCAAGAGCTGGACCGAAAGGTAAAGCAGATGGAGGCCGGTGCGGTTCGAACACAGCAGATGTTGCAAGAACAACAGGCTATGGGCACAGACGAGGCCTTGCAAGGGAAGCTGGAAGAACTGACAAATGCCTTGCAAATTTCGCGTGATGCAGGTATGCAGGCCGAAGATGAATTGGCCGAGGCAAAAGAAAAGTTGTTTACTTTGCAAAACGAAAACAACTGGTTGCGCGAAGAACATCAAAAAACAGATAAACATGTGGCAGAATTGCGCCGTCAGTTGGACGAGGCGTCACAAGGGCAGTGGTTTGGTGCAGAAGAGCAAATTGCCACTTTGCGGCGTCGAGAGGAAGAGGCCATGCAGGTGAAAGGGGCTTTGCAACAAGAGCGAGACCTTCTTTTGCAGCAGCTAAAAAGCCTAGAGGCCGAACGCGATGCCATTGAAGCCGAGCGTGATGCCGCCGAGGCCGAGCGCGATGCCGCCGAGGCCGAACGTGATGCTGCCGAAGCCGAGCGCGATGCTGCCGAAGCCGAGAACGAGCTTTTGCTGGCCACGCGCGAAGGTGCGCGGGCGGGTGAATACGAGGGCGATTTGCAAACAACAAGGCAACTGGTGCAAGAGGCCACCCAAGAGGCGGAACATGTGCGCAAATTGGCCTATGCAGAGCGCGAGCGTTTGCAAAAACAATTGCGCAGCAGTGCGGGGGGCCTTGTGGATAACATTGGGTGTATTCGCGAGGATATCACGGCGGTGGAAGGTGAAGTGACGACGGTGCTGGAGACGGTGCAAAATTCTTTGGCAGAGCTTTTGGTGTCGTTAAGCCATACAGAACAAAGCCTTGGCACCTTGGATATTCAAATAGAGAGATTCCCGGCCTCCTCGCCGGGCGTTGCAAAACGAGAAGCGCTGCACATGCGCCCCTTGGTCACACAGCAAGAAGAACAGGCCCATTTGCGGCAAAATGCCAAGGATGTGAACCGTCTTGGCGTTGCGGAATTTCAAAGGGTTTGGCCGCGGCGGGAAACAGAAAAGGGGAAAGTGCAATATTTTCGTCCGGGATTTTCAAACGTGGCAAGTGCCAACTATGCCCAAACAGCCAGGGTGCTTCCACAGCGTCAAGTGCATGCCAGCGAAGATTTGCGTATGAGAGAACTTACGGAAACTTTGGTGGAAACATTGCGTCAAATGATGGTGTAGAGGTGCGGGTTTAGCCTGGGAATAGACAGCCGGAGTCGCGTCGCGCAAGCGGTTTGACTTCGGCTTTTTTAGAAGAGGAAGCAAAGAAAGCGCGCACCCGCTGCATGAGGGGAAGAGTGCGGCACATCCCGGTATGATAGGCAGCGAATCATGTGAGAAAGTTATTTATATGGCCAATCAAACAAGTATATACGGAGGCATGTGCATGGCAAAACCGGTGAAAAATATATACAGCACCCTTTACGAGCGCCCCCTTGTGGAGCTGCTTGGCTATACGGCGCGCAAGCAGCTGCAGGGCGAACTTTTGGCCTATTTAAATTATGGTGGCAGCACAAGCAGTGCCAAGGATGCTTTGGCCGAGGGCATGTTGGCACTGGCCGTTGAGAAGGGCTTGCTGCAGCCACGTCAACCTGTGGTGGAGGCATCCAGTGGCACGTTTGCCGTGGCGCTTACCATTGCGGCATTGCGCAGTGGACATCCCGTGTATCTGGTGATGCAAGGCACAGTGCAGCCGGAGCGCCAGCGTTATTTTGCAGAGCTTGGGGCCCATGTGGTGGTTACCAACTATGTATACGGCCGCAGCGGTGCCACGCAGAAAGCAAAGGATTTGTGCCGGGAAAAAGGCGGTTACTTTGTCAACTATTTTGCCAACGATGACAACCCGGAATTTCACCGGCGTGTAACGGGCCCGGCCATTTTAAAGGCGCTGGATGCAGAGGTGGATAGCGTGGTGGTGGGCGTGGGAAGCGGAGGCACGCTTACCGGTGTGGGCGAGTATCTGAAGGCCTGGGCCGGCAATGTGTGGGTGGCTGCGGTGCAACCTTTTGAATGCCAAAACCTGACAGGAGGATACACGGGCAAACATGGCATAGCCGGATTGGGTTGTGGTTTTTTGCCCGACAACTACAACCCCTATATAGTGGACGAGGTGATTAGCGTGTCCACGGGGGAGGCAAAAAAAACCGCACACGAAGTGCTTTTAAGCGATGCGGTGCCGGCCTCTGTCAGCTGTGGTGCAGTGCTTTGCGCGGCCGCGCAGGTGTTGCAACGCAGGGGTGGCAAGGTGCTGTGTGTGTTTAATGGTATGACAATTTACGAGTGATAGGTAGAAATGTTGGCACAAAATTGCAAAAAGAAAGAAAATTTGTTATACTAATAAGATGGTTGTATAATTTGGTTTTTTAGGAAATAATACAAGGAGGGAGAAGCGATGGAAAGCAAGCGTATCACCGTTTTTGCAGGCCACTATGGAAGCGGGAAAACCAATATTGCGCTCAATTATGCATTTTGGTTAAAGCAAAGGCATAAAGAGGTTGTATTGTGTGATTTAGACATTGTAAACCCCTATTTTCGCACGGCCGATTTTAAAGATGTTTTGCAAGAGGCCGGCATACGCCTTATCACTTCGCCCTATGCCAACACCAATGTAGAGCTGGTGTCTTTGCCGGCGGAAACCCAGCGCATTTTTGATGAAGAAAATGTGCATGCCGTGGTGGATTTGGGTGGCGATGAACGGGGAGCGCTGGCGCTGGGGCGCTATGCCAAAAGCCTGCGCGAAGAAGATAGCGAAATGCTTTTAGTGGTGAATCCCTTTCGCCCGCTTACGGCAAATCAAAAGGATTTGCATGAGGTGGTCCGGGAGATAGAAGGTGCCGCAAGGATACCGTTTTCGGCACTTGTAAATAATGCGAACTTGGGCGAGGAAACAAGCCTTGCCGATGTTTTAGAAGGCTTGCCTTTCGCTAAAGAGGCCGCGGATTCTTTGCATTTGCCCTTGCGCACCAGTGTGGTGACGCACGATGTGCTGGGTGCGGATGCGGTTTTGGCAGGCGAACTACAAGCCCAAAGCGAAGTGTTCCCAATACGCCTGTTCCACAAGCCCAATTGGATTTTGTAGGAACAAGGCGAAAACGATAGCAATATAAAAAGTAAGGGAGATCAAGATGGCGAAAGTAACGTTTAAACAAGATGCTTGCAAAGGTTGCAAGCTGTGCGTGGACGCATGTCCAAAAAACATTGTGGTGCTAGAACACGAAAAAATCAACGCCAAGGGCTTCCATCCGGCAACCGTCACCGACATGTCGGCATGCATCGGTTGTGGTTTTTGTGCAACGATGTGTCCGGATGTTGTAATTACGGTGGAGAAATAGAGGGGGAGACAACTATGAGTAAAAAAGTGCTGATGAAAGGCAATGAGGCCATTGCCGAAGGGGCTGTGATGGCGGGTTGTCGCCACTATTTTGGCTACCCCATTACGCCACAAACCGAAATTGCTGCCTACATGGCAAAACGGATGCCCAAAGTAGACGGCGTGTTTTTGCAGGCCGAAAGCGAGGTGGCAGCCATTAACATGGTGATTGGTGCCTCGGCGGCAGGCAAACGAACCATGACCTCGTCCTCCAGCCCGGGCATTGCCCTCAAAAGCGAGGGTTTGTCTTATTTGGCCGGTTGCGATTTGCCGGCGGTGTTGGTTAACATTCAGCGCGGTGGGCCGGGGCTTGGTGGCATACAGCCCTCGCAGGCAGATTATTTTCACGCCACCAAAGGTGGTGCCCACGGTGACTTCTACATGTTGGTGCTGGCGCCCAACAGTGTGCAAGAAATGCACGATTGTGCCTACGATGCCTTCGATTTGGCAGATAAATACCGCATGACAGTGATGATTTTGGCCGATGGTGTTTTGGGGCAAATGATGGAGCCTATCGACATTTCGCCAAAACCTCCCGTGCAATTGCCCAAAAAAGAATGGGCACTGGTTGGTTGCGAGGGTAGAGAAAAAACCAACATCGTAAACTCGTTATACCTAACGCCCGAGGCATTGGAAGAGCTGATACACGAACGCTTCGAGCGCTATGCCAAGGTGGAAGAGGACGAAGTTCGCTACGACAGCTACAAGGTGGACGATGCAGAGTATTTGGTGGTGGCCTACGGCGCGGCTTCGCGCATAGCGCAAAATGCCATAGACGAAGCACGTAGCGAGGGCATTAAAGTGGGTCTTATACGCCCCATCACATTGTGGCCCTTCCCTAAAAAGGTGTTGCGCGAGGCGGCAGAGAAAACCAAGGCCTTTGTGGTGTGCGAATTAAGCATGGGGCAGATGATAGAGGACGTGAAGCTGGCCACAGAGTGCCTGCGTCCCGTGCACTTGTGTTCCCACACGGGCGGCGTGTTGCCTGTGCCGGGGGAAATTGTTGCAAAAATTAAAGAGGCCGCCGGTAAATAAGGGGCCCTTATCAGAAGATGGAGAGTGTGATATGGCAATAGTATTTGAAAAACCAAAGGCGCTTACAGATGTTACGATGCACTACTGTCCGGGATGTACACATGGCATCATCCACAACTTGGTGGCCGCGGCCATGGACGAATTGGACATTGCGGGCAAAGCCATTGGTGTGGCACCGGTGGGCTGTGCTGTGTTTGTGTACAACTATTTTAACTGTGACATGGTGCAAGCTCCGCACGGACGTGCGCCGGCTGTGGCAACCGGTATCAAGCGCGCGAACCCCGAGAACATTGTGTTTACCTATCAAGGCGACGGAGACCTGGCCGCCATTGGCACGGCCGAAACCGTACACGCCGCCACAAGGGGCGAAAATGTCACGGTTATTTTTGTGAACAATGCCATTTATGGCATGACGGGCGGACAAATGGCCCCCACCACTTTGTTGGGCCAAGTGACACAAACCACACCTTATGGACGCAGTGAAGCCGCCAACGGGTTCCCCATACGGGTAAGCGAGATGTTGGCAACGCTGGAGGGTGCAAGCTACATCGAGCGTGTGTCTGTGGATTCGGTGCCCAATGTTAAAAAAGCAAAAAAAGCCATTGAAAAGGCTTTTCGTTATCAGGTGGAAGGCAAGGGATTTTCCATGATAGAAGTGGTGTCTACCTGTCCCACAAACTGGGGCTTAGACCCGGTGGAATCGCTTTCGTGGTTGCGTGAAAATATGCTGCCGCAGTATCCGCTGGGCGTGTTTAAAGATAAGTATGCCAAGGAGGACACATAGGGATGACAAAGAATATTTTGCTGGCAGGTTTTGGCGGCCAGGGGATTTTATTTGCCGGAAAATTTTTGGCTTTGCTGGGCATGAAACAGGGTTATCAAGTGTCTTGGCTTCCGTCTTATGGGCCGGAAATGCGCGGCGGCACGGCAAACTGCAGTGTTATCATCACAGACGAAAGTGTGGGCTCGCCCATTGTGTCTGCACCGGATATTCTGGTGGCGATGAACCTGCCTAGCTTGGATAAGTTCGAGCCTGCCATGTGCAAGGATGCAGTTTTGGTGTATGATACTTCGCTTATTTTGCGAGAGTGTAACCGCGAGGATGTGAAAGCCTTTGGTGTTCCGGCCACACAGATTGCCTCCGACGAAGATATGCGCACCTTGGCCAATGTGATTATGTTGGGCAAGTTGCTGCGCGAAACAGGTATGGCAAGCTTGCAAGAGGGAAAAGACATGATGCAAGACATCGTGCCAAAAAGCAAACCGGATCTTTTGCAGCTTAACTATAAAGCACTGGAACTGGGTTTTAACGCGGAATAAAACGATAAGAGGATGAACAGGATTTAAGAAAAGGAGGAGGAAACATGGCGAACTTGAACCAGGAAATTGGTGAGCGTATCAAGGGCGTGCGCGACATTCATGATTTGGATGTGGAACAATTCGCGCAAAAAGTGAACATTACCCCGGCACTTTTGGCACAGTATGAGGAGGGCAGCGCAGAGATTCCGGTTAGCATTTTGCATGATATTTCCTCTTGCTTTGATGTGAGCATAACAGAGCTTATGACAGGCGAAAGCGAAAAATTATCGGTGTATGCAGTGGTGCGCAAGGGCAAGGGTGTGGGCGTCCAACGCCGCGAGGATTACGACTACCAGTCGCTTGCGTATACCTTTGCCTCGCGCCAGCTAGATCCATACCTCATCACAGTACAGCCAAAATCTAAAGAAGAGCCCATGCATATGATAAGCCATAGTGGGCACGAATTTTTGTATGTGCTTAGCGGCACGGTATGTGTGCAGGTGGCCAAATACAGCACTGTGCTCAACGAAGGAGATACGATTTATTATGACTCCACCTATCCGCACGGTATCAAAGCGGTGGGCGAGCAAACCGCTAAGTTGCTCGTGACCATTTCGGGGAGGGATTAAAATGGCACTGATACATCAATATTGTAAAACGGATTTTGCCTCGTACGAAGACTTTTTTAATAATTTTCAGGTGGATATGCCAAAGGAGTTTAACTTTGGTTATGATGTGGTAGATAAACTGGCCAAAGAAAAACCAAACAAAACGGCTTTGGTGTGGTGCAATGATTTGGGCGAGGAAAAAGTGGTGTCTTTCGCCGAAGTAAAGCGTATGAGCGATAAAATGGCAAACACGCTCTTAAGCCTTGGCATCAAAAAAGGCGATGCCGTAATTGTGATGCTGAAACGGCGGATTGAATACTGGTATTTCACCGTGGCCATGCACAAAATTGGGGCCATTTTAATACCGGCCACACATATGCTGAGTGTGAAAGACCTTGTGTATCGCATTGAAAAGGCCGATATCAGCATGGTTTTAACGGTGCAAGACGAAAAACTATGTAATAGCATAGACGAGGCAGTGGAAAAAACGGGTGCCAGTGTACGGGTTAAGGCGGTGCTAAACGGCGAGCAAGCAGGCTATCTGGATTTCAGCAAAGAAACCGAGAAGGCCAGCGAAACCTTTGTGCGCCCAACAGGAGAACAAGCACCCAACAGCAACGATATTATGTTGGCCTATTTTACTTCGGGCACCACGGGCCAACCCAAAATTGTAGCACACGATTTCTTTTATCCCTTGTGCCATATCACAACGGCACGTTTTTGGCACAATCTCGACGAGGGCGACTTGCACCTCACCGTGGCCGACACGGGCTGGGCGAAAACCAGCTGGGGGAAATTGTATGGCCAATGGATTTGCGAGGCGGCTGTGTTTGTGTATGACTATGAAACACGTTTTCAGCCCAGTGATTTTCTGCGTCTGATACAGAAATATAAAATCACCTCTTTTTGTGCGCCTCCAACAATATATCGGTTTTTAATCAAGGAAGATCTCACGCAGTTCGATCTCAGTTCGCTGAAAAAATCTTCGGTGGCTGGCGAGCCTTTAAACCCAGAGGTATACGAAAAATGGCTGGAGACAACGGGTTTAAAATTGCGCGAGGGCTATGGGCAAACCGAATGCACGGTGCTGTTTGCCACAAACCCTTGGTGCGAGCCAAAACCCGGTAGCATGGGCCAAGCCATGCCGCTTACCTGCTGTTCGATTTACGATGAAAACGATAAAGAGTGCGAGGTGGGCGAAGAGGGCGAAATTTGTATGCCTGTTCCCGATGAAAACAACCGCCCCTTGGGCCTGTTCAAAGGGTACTATAAAGACCCTCAGTTGACCCAAAGTGTGCTATATAACGGCATTTACCACACAGGGGATACCGCTTGGCGTGATGAAGATGGCTATGTATGGTTCCGTGGACGCAATGACGATATCATAAAAAGCTCGGGTTATCGAATTGGGCCCTTCGAGGTGGAAAGCGCTTTGATTGAGCACCCTGCGGTGTTGGAAACTGCCGTTACCGGTGTGCCGGATCCGGACCGTGGCTACAATGTAAAAGCTACGGTGGTGCTCGCCAAGGGTTACGAAGCCAGCGACGCGCTGAAAAAAGAACTGCAAGATCATGTGAAACGTGTCACGGCGCCTTATAAGTATCCACGTATCGTGGAATTTGTGCAAGAACTGCCGAAAACTATAAGCGGCAAGATTCGCAGAGTGCAAATTCGCGAAGAGGATACAAAAAAATAAAGGAAAAAATACTTGACAAATTTCTTTTCAATATGGTATATTTTTCTCTGATATGATTAGATGCAAAGATAGGGCATAAACCGTTTATAGAACTTCTACAGAGAGCTGCCGGTGGCTGCAAGGCAGTGAAGAACTATAGAGGGTGCTCCCCCTAGAGCATACATCCCGAACCGGCAAGCGCCACAGTAAGGGTGTACGGGCACTCCCGTTATAGAGTGGCGCGTTTACAGCGCATAAGTGGAGGCGTTTTGCCTCAAAAAGAGTGGTACCGCGGATATTTTCGCCTCTTGTTTTTTAGAAAACAAGAGGCGTTTTTTGGTAGAAGAAGCAGATAGCGCTGCCTTTTTGTCGGTTGAAATTTACATATGAAAAAGAAACAAATAAAATTTCTACATATGTGAAAGATATGGGTGAGTTGTCTTGCGGCGCACTTGAGAAAGACGTGAAAATGAAAATCCAAGATTCTTTAGAATGGTCTATAGCAACGTTTTGCAGGGTTTGTGGCAAAAAATGTAACACCTTGTAACAAAAGTGTAACGTAGAG
>CAYJIR010000004.1:7013-11422 GCA_964370295.1 uncultured Oscillospiraceae bacterium | reverse complement strand
TTTTTATATGAAAATGGCATTTTCCACCTTGGCGTGTCCCAACTGGAGTTGGCAAGAAATTGTATCCACAGCCAAAGATTTTGGTTTTGACGGTGTTGAAGTGCGTGGCTTGGGTGAGGACATTTCGGCTACAAGGGCCAAGCCTTTTGCACGTGAACAACTGAGCACAACCCTAAAAAATTTGCACACCATGGGGATAGCCTTGCCTTGCTTCTCCTCCAACTGTTGCCTAAAAGACAAGGGGCGCGAAGAGGAAAACATCGCGGAAATTCATGAATATATTGAATTGGCACATGACATGGGCACACCCTATGTGCGTGTTTTGGCCGATGGTGCACCTGCGCCGATGGGCGACGAAGTAGATGATGCTTTTGTAGCCTCTGTGCTGCGCCGTCTTGTGCCTCTATGTGAGGAAAAGGGTGTGGTGCTACTGGTGGAAACCAATGGTGTTTATGCAGACACTAAACGTTTGTATACCCTTTTGCAAAGTGTGTTAAGCGACCATGTGGCCGCCCTGTGGGACATGCACCACCCCTATCGCTATGCGGGCGAAAGCCCCGAGCAAACCGTGCAAAATTTGGGCGCCTACATTCGCTATGTGCATGTTAAAGATTCTGTGATGGAAGAGGACAAGGTGTGCTACCGTCTGATGGGTGAGGGAGATTTGCCGATAGGGGAAATGATGGGGGCTTTGCACTCCATCAACTACGAAGGGTATGTCACGCTGGAGTGGGTGAAACGCTGGAGCAAAGATTTAGAGGACGCCGGAGTGGTGATTCCGCAGTTTATCAACTATATACGTGGATGCGAAAAAACCGGAACGCCCAAGGCCGCGCTGCTGGATAACAACACCAAAACGGGGCAATATATTTGGGAAAAAGAGACCCTGATAGACTTAACCTTCCCGGAACTTTTAGACCGTGTAACCGAGGAGTTTCCCGATCAATTGGCTTTCCAATACACAGGGCAAGACTATACACGTACCTATAAACAATTCCGCGACGAGGTGGACACTTTCGCACGGGCCCTTATCAGCATGGGTGTTAAAAAAGGAGACAAGGTATCCATTTGGGCTACCAATGTGCCGCAGTGGTTCATCACTTTCTGGGCCACCACTAAAATTGGTGCCATTTTGGTCACGGTGAACACGGCCTATAAAATCCACGAGGCCGAATACCTGTTGCGTCAGTCCGACACACACACCCTTGTGATGATTGACGGGTTTAAAGATTCCAACTATCGCCAAATCATAGAAGAAGTGTGCCCGGAACTTGCCACCCACACGCCGGGCGAACCTTTGCGGGCAAAACGCTTGCCGTTCTTACGCAATGTGGTTTCGGTGGGGTTTGAAGCACCCGGTTGTCTTAGCTGGGACGCGGCCATGGCTCTGTGTGTAGACACACCGCCGGAGGTGGTGTATCGCCGTGCAGAACGATTGAACTGCCATGATGTGTGCAACATGCAATACACTTCCGGCACCACGGGTTTCCCCAAAGGGGTAATGCTGACACACTACAATGTGGTGAACAACGGGAAAAATATTGGAGACAGGATGGACCTGTCCACGGCAGACCGTTTCCTCATCCATGTCCCCATGTTCCATTGTTTTGGTATGGTACTTTCCATGACGGCCAGCGTGGCCCACGGCAGCACCATGTGCCCCATTCCGGCCTTTTCTCCGCGCCAGTCTTTGGAATGCGTGAACAAGGCGAAAATCACGGCCTGCAATGGTGTGCCCACCATGTTCATTGCCATGCTGGAGCACGAGGATTTTGAAAAAACCGATTTTTCCCACATGCGCACAGGCATCATGGCGGGCAGCCCCTGCCCCATTAAGGTGATGCAAGATGTGCTGGAAAAAATGCATATGCCGGAAATCACCATTGTGTTTGGGCAAACCGAATCCTCGCCCGGTTGCACCATGAGCTGGGCCGATGACCCCATCGATGTAAAAGTGGGCACAGTGGGACGCGCCTTGCCGGGCATCGAGTGCAAGATTGTGGATCCCGCCACAGGCGAAGACCTGCCGGACAATGAAGACGGCGAGTTTGTGGCACGTGGCTATAATATCATGAAGGGGTATTATAAAATGCCCGCGGCCACGGCCAATGCCATCGATTGCGATGGCTGGCTACACACGGGAGATTTGGCCCGTCGCTTGCCCGACGGAAACTACAGAATCACCGGCCGCATCAAAGATATGATTATACGCGGAGGCGAGAACATCTATCCCAAAGAGATTGAAGACTTCCTGTATACCCACGAAAAAGTGAAAGATGTGCAGGTGATTGGTGTGCCAGATGCACAATACGGCGAGGAGATTATGGCCTGCATTGTGTTAAAAGAGGGTGTGCAGGCAAGCGAAGAAGAAATTTGCCAATATGTGGCAGATCACATGGCAAAACAGAAAAAACCGAAATATGTGGCTTTTGTAGACGGCTTCCCCATGAATGCTGCGGGCAAAATTTTAAAATATAAAATGGTGGAAGAGGCCGTGGAAAAACTGGGCCTGCAAGAGGCCAGCAAAATTGAAACTGCCTAGTGTTTGGTGATAAAAAATTGCCTTGCATCCATCGTGCAAATGTGATATAATGCTTACATACGATTCGTAACACAAGAGAGTGGGCCTTGCCCGCTCTCTTGCGTTGTATAGATGAGTTTGGGCTTTTGCTACAAAGATACGCTGAAAATTGCAGAAGAAGTGTGGGAAGTGGGGCTGCATGAGCAAAAAAAGTGGTGGTGTGCCGGCACGGGTAGAGCGTTTGGTGCGCCCGATAACAGAAGAAATGGGCCTGCGCCTGTGGGATGTGCAGTTTGAAAAAGAGGGCGCCGAGTGGTTTTTAAGGGTGCTGGTAGATAAAGACGGCCCCATGGATACAGATACATGCGAAAAATTGGCCCGCGCCATAGACCCTTTGCTGGATGAGGAAGACCCTGTAGACCACAGCTATATTCTGGAGGTAGGCAGCGTTGGCCTTGGGCGCAAGCTGCAAAAACCGCAACACTTTGAGGCCATGGCAGGGCGTGTGGTGTGTGCAAAATTATACCGCGCCGATGCAGAAAAGCGCAAAGAGATTGTGGGTGTTTTGCAAGAGAGAACAAAAGAATGGCTGTGCTTGCAAACCGAGCAAGGCCCTTTGCAACTTTCTTTGCAGGAAGTGGCGGATGTGAAGTTGTGCGACGATGAGGATTTGTACAACCGGTAAGTGAGGCGGTGTAGCCGCTCGATAGGCGTAAGGCACTGTGTTGTGGTGCCATAAAAGATAAAGAGGAAACAAAGGTTGGAGAAGCTATATGAATGATGAACTGTTTACCGCACTGGAACTTTTGGAAAAAGAACGAGGGATTTCGGCAGACTACCTTTTGGAAAAAGTGAAAAATGCCGTGGCCATTGCCGTGAAAAAAGACTATGACGTAGAGGAAGAAAATGTATCGGTGGTGATGGACCCCACCAGCGGAACCTTTCAAGTGAGTTTACTGCAAGATGTAGTGGAAGAAGTGGAGCATCCGAATAAGCAGGTGACATTGAAAACGGCTCAAAAGAGAAGGGCCGGTTTGCAAGTGGGCGACCGTATGGAAACCGTGCTTAAAACCCAAGATTTTGGGCGCATTGCAGCACAAACAGCAAAACATGTGATACGTCAAGGCATCCGCGAGGCCGAGCGTAGCCAGCTGTACACCGAGATGCAAAGCAAGAGCCACGAAATTGTGACAGGTGTGGTGACACGTGTGGATTTGTCGCGTGGGATTGTGGCGCTGGAAATTGGAAAAAACGAAGCCATTTTGCCACGCAACGAGCAAGTGCCAAACGAGGAATTGCGCGAGGGTGACCGGGTGCGTGTGTATGTGGTGGATGTTACGGTGAACGAACGTGGCCCACGTGTAATGATAAGCCGAACACACCCGGGGCTGGTTAAGCGCATGTTTGAAATGGAAGTGCCCGAAGTGTTTGACGGCACAGTGGAAATTAAAGCCATTGCGCGCGAAGCCGGTCAACGCACCAAACTGGCGGTGTGGAGCAAAGACCCGAATGTAGATCCCCGTGGGGCCTGCATAGGTGCACATGGCTCGCGTGTGGCCGGCATAGTGGATGAATTGGGCGGCGAAAAAATAGATGTGGTGCTTTACAGCGAAGACCCGGCCGAGTTTATTGCGGCGGCGCTTTCTCCGGCCAATGTGCTTAAAGTGGAACTGGCAGAGGGCGAAAACAAAAGCTGCCAGGTGACCGTGCCCGACCATCAGCTGTCTTTGGCCATTGGAAACAAAGGCCAAAATGCTCGTCTATGTGCGCGATTAACCGGATATAACATCGACATTCGGCCGGAGAGTGGATACTACGGCGAAGAGGAGCAAGAAGCACAAGAGGAACAAGATACACAGGAAGCACAAGATACACAGGAAGCACAAGA
>CAYJIR010000004.1:0-6913 GCA_964370295.1 uncultured Oscillospiraceae bacterium | reverse complement strand
ACAAGATACACAGGAAGCACAAGATACACAGGAAGCACAAGAAGAAGGGGAAGAGTAAATACGGTGGCACAGAAACCGAAAAAAATCCCCATTCGCCATTGCCTTGGCTGTGGAGAGGGAAAAACAAAGCAAGAAATGGTGCGCGTGGTTAAAAACAAGGCCGGAGAAATTTTCTTGGACAATACCGGCAAGGCACCGGGGCGCGGGGCCTATGTTTGCAAACAGTCCACCTGTCTTGCGAAGGCGCAAAAAAAGAAAAGTTTAGAGCGTGCGTTTGGCGTGGGCATTGCAAAAGAAGTGTATGAGCAATTGCAAGAGGCGATGGCCCATGAGTGATGCCTTGTCTCAAAAGCTACAAAGCGCCTTATCTCTTTGCCGCAAGGCGGGGGCTTTGCACCTTGGGTTTGATGCGGTTTGTGATTGCTTAAAAAGCGATAAAGCACAGCTGCTGCTTTTAACAAGTGATGTTGCAGAAAATACACGGCGTCGCCTGTTGCGTCATGTGCCGGATGGTCTTGAAGTGGTAGAGCTGGCCTGCAATAAAGATGCATTGGCGCCGCTTTTAAACAAACCCGTGGCGGTTTTATGTGTAAGTGATATCAATTTGGCAAGGCTTTGTCTTTCCAAAATATAACGATATAGAATACGCCCCACCTTTTAAGAGCGGGTGCTACAACATTATGTTGAAGGTCGGCTTTTGGGCACGGTATTGGCGGTGGGTTAACCATGTTTTAGTATAGGTTGATATAAAAAGATAGCTATAAAATATACAGAAGTGAAAAAGTTGTGGGAGGAACGGCATTTGGTCATTAAATATAAACTCAGTGATTTTGCAAAGGACATCGATACGCAAAATAAAGTGGTTGTGGATTTGCTCAGCGAGAAATTCGGTGAGGTGAAAAAACATACAACCCCCCTTAGCGAGGAGGAGCTGGATTATCTCTTCGACTTTTTCACGCGCAAAGCGGAAGAGCCTAATTTTGAGGCATATCTTGCCGTTGCGCCCAAGCGCAAGATACAAGAGGCGAAACCCACACAAGACAAAGCTCAAGAGATAAAAACAAAGGCGGATAAACCGGCGGCGGTAAATGCACAGGAAAAAGTGGCAACGCCGGCGAATAGGCCTGCGCCCAATACAGAGGCCAACAAAAGCGGTGCCACAACAGTATCAAAAAAAAGTGCGCCTTCCGGTGTAAAACCAACGCAGCCCCAAAAGGCGCAACCGCAAAAGGCACAGCCGCAAAGCGCACAGCCGCAAAGTGCACAGCCGCAAAGCGCACAGACCCAAAACGCACAACCGCAAAAGGCGCAACCCCAAAATTCACAACCACAAGCAGTGCAACAGCAAGGGGCGCAAGCCAATCGGCCAAAGCAGCAACCTGCTAAAAAACGCGATGGCCTTGGTCGCATTCGCGAGGTGAAAAACGACCAAACACAGAAACCCGCAGCGCCTAAACGTGAGGTGGTTACGCGCACGATAGACACGCGCACGGTTGATGTGAACTTGGATAAATTTAACGAAAAATACACAGATATGGCATCGGCCAAAGCGGTGGAAAATCGCAAAAAGCCAACACAAAATCGCCAAAAATTAAGAACCAATAAAGCGCGTCAGAACCCATATGCCAAAAAGAAAGAAACCGAGGCAGAGCGCCTGCAACGCATCCAATTGGAAAAGGCACGCAAAGCACAACTGAAGGTGTCGATCCCGGATGAAATCACCGTGGGCGATTTAGCCACACGCTTAAAAGCGGCCGCGCCACAGGTCATCAAAGTGTTGATGGGCTATGGTGTGATGGCCAGCGTTTCCCAAGTGGTGGATTTCGACACGGCCTCGGCAGTGGCTGAGGAGATGGGCGCAAAAGTGGAGCGCGAGGTGCATGTAACCATAGAAGAGCGCCTGTTTGAGGTGGACGAAGACCATGAGGGTGACTTGTATGCCCGCCCGCCTGTCGTGGTGGTGATGGGCCATGTGGACCACGGCAAAACGTCGATATTGGATGCGATTCGCGCCACAAACGTAACCGAGGGCGAGGCCGGTGGTATCACCCAGCATATCGGTGCCTATCAGGTGAAAAAAGACGATAAACCAATCACATTTTTAGATACACCGGGCCATGAGGCCTTCACCTCCATGCGTGCGCGTGGTGCCACTATGACCGACATTGCGGTTTTGGTGGTGGCGGCAGATGATGGCATTATGCCACAAACCATAGAGTCTATCAACCATGCCAAAGCGGCCGGCGTTTCCATTTTGGTGGCCGTGAACAAAATGGATAAAGAGGGTGCCAACCCAGACCGTGTGAAGCAGCAACTGACAGAGCACGAACTTGTGCCCGAAGAGTGGGGCGGAGATGTTGTGGTTGTGCCGGTGTCGGCACACACAGGGCAGGGCATTGACGAGCTATTGGAGATGATTAACCTAACGGCCGAAATGATGGAATTAAAAGCAAACCCTGTGCGCAAGGCCAAAGGTGCTGTTGTAGAGGCAAGGCTGGATAAGGGGCAAGGTCCTATTGCTACCATTTTGGTACAACGTGGCACATTAAGACAGGGCGATATCATTTTGGCGGGCACCTCTGTGGGACGTGTGCGCACCATGCGCGATTCCACAGGCAAGAGCCTAGAAGAGGCCGGCCCGTCCATGCCGGTGGAAATTACAGGCCTTACCGATGTGCCGGAGGCAGGCGACATTTTTGATGCTGTGCAAGACGAGCGTCTTGCACGTGAGTTGGCCGACCGTCGCAGTGCAGCACAGCGTGAAGAACAGCTGGGCAGCTACACCAAAGTGACATTGGACAACCTCTTCAGCCAAATTGCGGCCGGCGACATGAAGCAATTTTCTATTGTAGTAAAAGCGGATGTGCAGGGCAGTGCCGAGGCCGTAAAACAGAGTCTTGAAAAAATAAGCAACGAGGAAGTGCGTGTGAAAGTGGTGCACGCGGGTGTGGGTGCTATCAGCAAAAGCGATGTGATGCTGGCAGACGCCTCCGGGGCTATTATCATTGGCTTTAATGTGCGTCCGGATCTTATTGCTACGGCAGATGCAGCACAAAATGGCGTGGAAATGCGTATGTATCGTGTCATTTATGATGCTATCAACGATGTGGAAGATGCGATGAAGGGCATGCTGGCGCCTAAGATACGCGAGATAGAATTGGGACGTATCGAAGTGCGTGAAACCTATAAAGTGAGCAGTGTGGGCACCATTGCCGGCTGCTATGTGCAAAACGGAAAAGTAAACCGCAACGCGCAAATTCGTGTGGTGCGTGATGGTATTGTTGTGGCGGAAGACGAAATATCTTCGCTGCGTCGCTTTAAAGATGACGTCAAAGAAGTGGCACAAGGCTACGAATGCGGTATTTCTCTTGCAAAGTACAGTGATATCAAGGAGGGCGATATTTTCGAGGCCTTCCAAATGGAAGAATACAGAGACTAAAAAACGAAACAAGGATTTCAAAATAGATGGGCATAAGGAGGTGAGGGCCGGTGGCTGTATCCAAAAATAAAGAGCGCCTCAACCAAGATTTGCGGCGGGAGATCATTCATATTGTAAATGGCATGAAAGATCCCCGTTTACAACAAGGGCTTTTAACCGTAACACGGGTAGAGGCCGCGCAGGACCTTTCTGTGGCTCGCGTGTTTGTGAGTGTGCTGGGCACAGACGGGGGCACAGCGGCGCAAGATGTGGTGAAAGCGCTAGACAAAGCAAAAGGCTATATACGCAGCGAAATAGCCGCGCGTATGCACATCCGCAGGGCGCCACAACTGGTTTTTGTGCACGATGACAGCGCGGCCTATGCCGACCATATCAACCAGGTGTTAAAAACATTGAAAGACGAAGTGTAGCAGAAGGCAAGGTGGAAACATGAGTGAAATGATGCAAATTTCAGACGTGGCCAAGCACTTGCTAACGGTGGACAATGTGTTAATCATTTGCCACAAAAACCCAGACGGAGACACGCTGGGTTCGGCTGCGGCCCTGCAATGGGCACTAAGAAAAACAGGGAAAAAAGCGGCGGTGTTTTGTGCGGACCCCATACACGAGCGCTACGACTACATGGGTATAGAAATATATCATGGCCAGTTTAAACCTGCCTATATTGTGGCGGTGGATATTGCGGGCCAACAGTTGTTTGGCGAGCAGGCCGCCGCCTATGTGGACCGCGTGGATTTGTGCATCGACCATCATGGGTCTAATTCGGGGTTTGCACAAAAGCTGTTGTTGGACGACACGGCCGCGGCTACTTGCGAAATCATCTATGAGATTATTTTGGCGATGGAAGTGAAAATCGACATATGTATTGCCAACTGTCTTTACACAGGCGTGTCGACCGATACAGGTTGTTTTCGTTTTAACAATACAACGGCAAATAGCCACGTTGTGACTGCAAAACTAATAGAATATGGTGCCGATATCTGGATGCTAAACGAGCTATTGTTTCAAAGCAAAACCAAGCAGCGTATTGCGATGGAGCAATTGGCCTTGTCTTCGCTTGAGTACCATTTTGATGGTACTTGTGCCCTCATTTGTGTCACGCGTGAGGAAGTGGAGCGTATTGGTATTGATAATGGTGACCTAGAAGGTATCACAGCGATACCACGTTCGATAGAAGGGGTGCTTGTGGGCATTACGATGCGCCAGCAGCCAAGCGGCAGCTTTAAAATTAGCGTGCGCACAAAAGTGGGGATAGATGCCGTGCGCATAGCGGCCGGGCTTGGTGGTGGGGGTCATCAGCAGGCAGCCGGGTGCGAGGTGTTGGGTAGCAAGGAGCACGCAAAAGAGGCAGTTTTAAGCGAAGTGCACCGGGTTTTGCGAGAGTTTGAGGCCGACAGGGAGAATCAGAGTTCATGAATGGGATTTTGGTAGTGGACAAACCTGCCGGGTTTACTTCATTTGATGTGGTGGCGAAACTTAGGGGGATTTGTCGCACCAAGAAAATAGGACACAGTGGCACTTTAGACCCGATGGCCACGGGGGTTTTGCCTGTGTTTATCGGACAGGCGGCAAAGGCTGTCGATTTGCAAATATGTCAAGACAAGTGTTATGACGCGGAAATATGTTTCGGTCTTGCCACCGACACCGGAGACATCACCGGAGAGGTGTTGCAGCGTGGTGAGAGCGTAGTACAAGAACAAAGATTAAAAGAAGCCTTGGCTTCTTTTACGGGCGAATGCGAACAGGTGCCACCCATGTATTCTGCGGTAAAGGTGCAGGGGAAACCTTTGTATCGCTATGCTCGCGAGGGAAAAACCGTGCAACGAAAAGCACGCAAAGTGCAGTTTTATAGCCTGCAATTGTTGGAACAAACGCAGCAGGCGCGTTGGCGTGTGGCGGTGCATTGCTCGAAGGGCACCTACATCCGAGTATTGGCCGAGGAGCTTGGCACAGCGCTTGGCACGGTGGCCACACTCTCTGCTTTGCGGCGCACAGCAGCAGGTGTGTTTGCGCAACAGCAAGCCATTGGTTTTGATGAAATTCAAGCGGCAAAGGACAGTGGTAGTTTAGAAACATTGCTATTGCCCGTGGAGAGCGTGTTTAAAAGTCTTCCTTCTATACAGGTAGAACCACAGCAGGCGATGCGTCTTGTAAACGGTGCCGTGGTGTATGGTGTGCGCAATGCGCCAGGGACCTATAAAGTGTATGAACAAGCCCATTTTCTTGGTCTTGCAGAGCAAAATGAAGATGGAACGTTAAAAGCAAAAAAGTTATTTGTGGAGCGTGAAATTCCGTGCAAGTGATAAAATGCGAAGATGCGCAGCAGATAAATGCCATGCCAACAGCCTTGGCGCTTGGGTATTTCGATGGGATACATAAGGGGCATACGGCTGTCATTCAAACCGCTGTAGATTATGCAAAACGGCTGGGCCTATGCCCGGCTGTGTTTACGTTTCAACGTGGCATACATCAAGGCGGGCAAAAAAAACAAATCATCTCGGAAGAGCAAAAGCACACTTTGCTGGCACAGCTGGGTGTGGAAATTTGCTATGAGCCGGATTTCTCTAGTTTTAAGCATCTCGCCCCACGCGACTTTTTTGAAACGTACCTGATAGGGAAGTATCATGCCAAGGCCTTGTTCTGTGGCGAGAACTATGGCTTTGGCAAGCAACGTGCCGGCAATACAAGCCATCTGGCTGCATTGTGCGAAGAGTTTGGTCTACATTTACAAGTGTTGGCATTGTCCGAGCAAAACGGGGAGACCCTCAGTTCCAGCCGCATTCGCATGGCACTGGAGCAGGGGGATGTGGGCGAAGCGCATCAGCTTTTAGGCAGGCCATATGAGTTGTGTTTGCCGGTAATCCATGGGCAAGGCTTAGGTAGAAGTTTTGGGTTTCCCACCATCAATCAGCAAATTCCAAAAGAACGGCAGGCACCGGCTTTTGGTGTGTATATCACAAACACCTGTATCAATGGAAGGCATTATGCCAGTGCAACCGGTTATGGAACGCGCCCTACCTTGGCAGGAGAGGCGCCCAGCTGCGAAACTTTTATACCGGATTTTGAAGGCGATGTATATGGGGAAATAGTGTGTGTACGTTTTTATAAGTATTTGTCTGAAACCCGGAAATTTGCTTCGGTGGAAGAATTAGCAAATGCCGTACAGAGCTGGGCTAAACAAGCACAAGCATTTTTTGCAGAGGAGCACAGAAAATAATGTTTGCCCAAAAAGGGCGATTTTACCTTTGCTGAAAGTAGGTGTTTGGATGGTTTTGGAGGACACAGATCTTTCGTTATAGACACGAGAACCCACGAAGGGTGTAAATAAAACTTGACAGAGTATGGTGTATATGTTATACTTTATAAGCTGCATTAATGATTGAAGTTTAATGATTAAGTGAGCTTGCAATCATCGAAAACGCGGGGTGGAGCAGTCCGGTAGCTCGTCGGGCTCATAACCCGAAGGTCGTCGGT
>CAYJIR010000003.1:11523-107745 GCA_964370295.1 uncultured Oscillospiraceae bacterium | reverse complement strand
ATACAGGCGGAGGAACTCCTGATACAGGCGGAGGCACCCCCGATACAGGTGGAGGAACTCCTGATACAGGCGGAGGAACTCCTGATACAGGCGGAGGCACCCCCGATACAGGTGGAGGAACTCCTGATACAGGCGGAGGAACTCCTGATACAGGCGGAGGCACCCCCGATACAGGTGGAGGTACCCCCGATACAGGTGGAGGTACCCCCGATACAGGTGGAGGCGCCCCTGATATAGGCGGAGAGGGTCTACCGGCGGAACCTGATGTCCCTGATGATGAGGAAGATGCCGAAGAAGATGATGAAAACGACAATGATAATGGACTTCCTGCTATTCCCGGTGGCGATGATGGCACAGAAGGTGACAACACAGGTGGAACCGGTGATATAGGGACTGGAGGAACGAATGACAACACAGAAGGACCCTTTGTAAACATCACACCGGAAGGTGGTATAGAGATTGACACAAACCGCCCTGGAGAAATCCCCAATAGTGTTCAAATAAACAACGAAGAATTAGATCCGGAATTTTATGCGGTGAATCACGGTGTGGTTACAATTGCTCCGCAGGCATTTCAATCGTTAGGCACCGGTGAGCAAGACATAAGGGTTGTGTATGACAATGGTGCAGTGGAAAGTGTAGTGCTTACAGATAATGGTGTGCCATTAAGTGCATACATTGCGCAAGACGCCTGGAGTTTGTTCGATTTGCTAATGACCGTGAGTGTGTTTTTACTAATGGTATTATATGTATTGTATCGGCTGCATAAACGCAAGGCTCACTTTGAGCACGAAAATCAAGAGATGTTGGATGAACAGGCAAAGCAATACAAGAGAAAGGCACGTAATAAACGCATTGTAGTGAAGAGTTTTGGAGTTGTGATGTTTGTGGTAAGTTTGATTGTGTTTATATTCACACAGGATCTTACTTTACCCATGGAATTCTTTGATGAGTACAGCGTATGGTTTGCCTTGTTTGCCATTATACAAATTGTGTTGGGTATACTGCTAAAGAAATTTGGTAAACAAGCAGAAGAAAACATGCAGTACGAACAGCTAGGCAAGAACCAGTTCTCCCATGCTACGTAGTTGTAGCAAAGTGAATAGAACACTGCAATATGGGGGTGTTCTAACATCCCTTGTGAGGACAGGACAAAGGTCTTTGGCTTGTTGTCACAAGGGGTGCCCTTGCGTTTATAAAATTAAAAAAACGATTTAGGGCTTATTTTGCAGTTCTTGATTATAAAGGGTGGACAAAGATAACGCGTAAAGCAATATAGGCCGCATAATGGTGTAGGTTTGCGTGTGGCAAAGAAAGCCTATTTTAGATAGAGAATGTAGAAAAGTTGAATATAAAGGGGTATTGACATGAAAAGCATTCGTTCGAGTATCATTGTTTTGGTTTTAGTTATGGTGGTGGTGACTTCGCTGATATTGGGTATTATCACCGTTAATGTTTCTAAAGTGGTGGCGAGAGACACCGCCGAAATGACCATGGTGGAAACGGCAACGGCTGCTGCAAGTAGCGCGTCAGGGGCAGTTTCAGAGTATATGTCCATCGTTTCGGAAATTGCCAGAAACCAAATTTTTGCAGACGAGAATGCCAGTGATGAAGATATCAGAGCTTTTATAGATGAAAAAGTGGCGTTGTTCTATATGCGTGCGGGTAGCGTGGTAGGCCCGGACGGTACAGATGTATATACGGCAGAAAGTTTTGCAAATGAGCCATTTTTTATACAGGGGATGAGTGGCAGTTCTTATATATCTACACCATATATCACAGAGGACCAAACGGATATGTATCTAGTGGTTTCGGCGCCTATTTTTGATGGCGAAACGGTGCTGGGTGTGCTGTATTTCCAGTGTGATACCTATTTGCTGGATCAAATTATTGAGGCGACTGCTTTTGGGGAAACAGGAACTTGTTATATTCTAGACAAAAATGGTATCACTATAGCCTATACGGACAAAGAGTATGTATTGGCCCAAGGAAATTCTATTGCCGAAGCAGAGGCAAATCCGCAAGACAATGATTTACAGAATTTGGCAGAGGTAGAAAGGCGTATGATAGCGGGAGATACAGGTTTTGGCCAGTATGTTTTTGAGAACACATTGACCTGGCAAAGTTATGCGCCTATCCCAAGAACAGACGGATGGAGCATAGCCGTGGAGGTAGAGGAATCCGAAATGATGGCTTCTGCCACACTTGCCTCTTATTTTATTGTGGGAATCTGTGTGGCCTTGGTGTTGATAGGGTTGTTGGTCGCGATTGCAATGGGCAATAGTATAGGGCGTCCCATCATCGCTTGCGTTAATCGTTTGGATGCGATGGGCAAGGGAGACTTGAAGACACCAATGCCCAGCGTTAAACGCAATGACGAAATTGGCGTTTTTGCAAAGACCATGGAACAATTGCTAATAGATATGAATAGCATGATTTCTGATATTCACACAAGGCTTTCGCATATTGCTGCGGGTGATTTGACTTTGCCGGACAGCACAGTGGTGTATAAGGGTGACTTTTTAGAAATCCAAACGTCTATTTCTGAAATAGAGGGAAAACTAAACAATATTATTTCTGACATTACCGATACGGCAGACAGTGTTACACAAAGCGCCTCGCAGGTGGCATCCGGTGCCGAGCAATTGTCTGAATCTTCGATAGAACAAGCACAGGCTGTAGAGGAAATTTTAAATTCGGTGTATGGTATAAAAGAGGGATCCGGAGAAATAAAAGAGGGTGCACATGAGGCTACAGCACTTTCAACCTCTGCCAGCGAGAAATTAATGGAAAGCCAAGAGCATATGCAAGAATTGCTTTCGGCTGTGCAAGATATTCAGCAAAGTTCCAGTGAAATTTCTAAGATTATCAAAACTATTGATGACATTGCCTTCCAAACTAATATTTTAGCATTGAATGCAGCGGTAGAAGCAGCACGCGCAGGGGCTGCAGGGAAAGGCTTTGCTGTGGTGGCCGACGAAGTGCGTAATTTGGCCACAAAATCGGCTGAAGCGGCTAAGATTACTGCCGATTTGATAGAGAATTCCGTTGATTCGGCAGAACATGTATCAGGAGCCGCACAGCGCACGTCTGATACTTTGGAAATGGTGATTGAGCGCGCACAAAAAACAAACGAGCATATTTCGAAAATTTCGCAGGAAATTGTAACACAAAATGAATCCTTAGAAACCGTGAACCGAGGGATTGAGTCTATTTCCGGTGTTGTACATGCCAGTAGTGCAAGCAGTGAGGAAAGTGCCGCCACCAGCCAAAAACTTGCGCATCAAGCGGGCACTTTAAAGCAGTTGGTTTCTACTTTTTCTATACGAAAAGATGTACAAAATGGTTTGCCGGCGCCACAAGAGACGGTGCAGGGTGAGGTCTTAAATATATCAGAATGGTAAATTTAATGATTGGGTTTTTGATTTCCTTAGAATAAGAATTGCCCCCATGCAAATACTTTGCATGGGGGCAATTCTATGGAGTAAAATAGATACTTTGTGTTAAAAGAACAAGAGCAAAATGGGTTGCGCCGGTTGTTTTGTGTTAGTGATTTTTTACGAGCGTAAGAGTGTCGCGCGCAATCATCAGTTCTTCGTTAGTGGGAATAACCAAAACACGTACACGCGAATAATCGGTGGAAATATCCATTTGTGCGTTTTCATTTTTGGCATCGTCGTAGTGTAAGCCCAAAAATTCTAGACCACGGCAAGTATATTTGCGCACGCGACGGCTATTTTCGCCAATGCCCCCTGTGAACACTACGCAATCCAGACCATTCATAGCGGCGGCATAGGCACCGATATGTTTTTTGATTTCATAGAACAACATAGAGTGCACCAAGGCGGCACGCACATGGCCGTTCATTGCGGCCACTTCAATGTCACGGTTGTCGCTAGAGAGGCCGGACACGCCCAAAAGACCGGACTTTTTGTTTAGAACATCATTAATCTCTGCGGCATTCATGCCGGTTTTTTCCTGCAAAAAGGTGACAACACTGGGGTCAATATCGCCACTGCGTGTGCCCATTAATATACCGGCCAGTGGGGTAAGACCCATGCTGGTGTCGATGCTTTTTCCACGGTCTACCGCCGCGATGGAAGAACCATTGCCCAAATGGCAAGTAACGATTTTAAGATTTTCAATGGGAACGCCCAGGACATGTGCCGCTTGCTCGCTAACATAGCGATGGCTGGTGCCATGGAAGCCGTAGCGGCGCACACCGTAGTCTTCATAGTATTCATAGGGGACGGGATACATGTAGGCAGTGGGGGGCATGGTTTGGTGGAAGGCGGTGTCGAACACGGCAACCTGTGGCACAGAGGCACCAAATACCTGTTGGGCGCTACGGATACCAAGGACCTGAGGAGGGTTATGTAGTGGCGCTAGCGAATTACAGCTTTCAATTCCGGCCAAGGTTTCATCGTTGATGATGGCGCTACTTGTAAATTTTTCGCCTCCGTGCACAGTGCGGTGTCCTACAGCATTGATTTCTGAGCGGTCTTTGATAACGGCTTCTTCGCCTTCACTCATCAGCTCTAGCATTTTAGCGAAAGCTTCGGCATGCGAGGGCATGTCTTGTTTGATTTTCCATGTCTCGCCTTTAGCGCTGTGGTTTACAGTGCCACCTTCGATGCCAATGCGTTCGCACAAGCCTTTGCACATTACGGATTCGTCTTCCATGTTAATAAGCTGATATTTTAGGGAGGAACTGCCGGCATTGATAACCAAAATCTTCATTTTCTAAACTCTCCTCTGCGACAGAGGCTTTATTATAGCCCTGTCTTGTGTGCTTTTATTTGCCAAAAAAAGTGTTTTGGCATTTCTGCTTAGATTATTATATAATGAGAAGGGAACTTTTTCAAGCAAAGGAGAAAAAAAGTGAGGGCAACGGCCAAGAAAAAAGTGGTGGGCATTGTTTGCGAGTATAATCCCTTCCACCAAGGGCATGCTTTTATGATACAAAAATTGCGAGAAAATAAAGCGGATGCTGTGGTTTGTGTGATGAGTGGACCTTTTGTGCAGCGCGCTGAAGCTGCTCTTTTTTGCACGTCGCTGCGGGCCCGTGCTGCTGTTTTAGCAGGGGTGGACTTGGTGTATCGCTTGCCGCTTGCATGGGCGACATCTTCGGCCGAGGGATTTGCACGTGGTGCAGTGGGACTTTTGGCCGCACTGGGCAGTGTGCAGGAGGTAGCATTTGGCGCGGAGACACCTAATGTCGACACGTTGATGGAACTGGCATCTCTTTTGAAAAGCCCCGGTTTTCAAGAGGCTTTACAAAAAGAACTTCACCAAGGGGAGAGTTTTGCGACAATTCGAGCCAAAGTGGCACAGACTTTTTTGCCGGATGCCAAGGAATTGCTTTCCAAACCGAACAATATTTTGGGTGTTGAATATTGCAAGGCTTTGCTTCATGAGTATCCCGCACCGGGTATTACAGAGGGCCAAAGTCATCTTCGACCTTTTGCACTTGCCCGTAAAGGTGCACAGCACGATGGAAATCCCTGTGGTGGCATTGCTTCGGCAAGCTGGCTACGAAGTCAGGCGCAGGCGCAGGGTGTAAAGGTATTCGAAAATTTTGTTCCACCGGAATGCCAACCGTTGTATGCATCGGCATGGGAAAAAGGATGTGTATTGGAGTATAAGCGCTTCGAGATGCTACTGCTTTCACGTTTGCGTGGGCTTACGGCTTCGCAGATAGGCCATAGTCCCGGCGCAGGCGAAGGCTTGGAAAATCGTCTGGCCAAGGCCGCTGTGGAGTGTGCCAGCCTGCAAGAGTTATATGCGCAAGCAAAGAGTAAACGTTTTGCACATTCCCGAGTGCGTCGATTGGCTTTATCAGCGGCCCTTGGTATTACATCGACCCCGGCTGACACGGCCCCTTTTTTACACTTGTTGGCAGCATCACCGGCGGGTCTTGAGTTGCTGGGGGAAACAAAACCCGGCTTACCCATGGGAACCTCGCTTGCCAAATTGGCTAAAACAAGCCCACAAGCAGCCGAAGTAGCGCAAAAAGAGGCTTTGGCAGAAGATTTGCACGCATTGTGCCTTGCTTCTCCCACAGCAGGTGGTGGTGCCTTTACCACACCATTTCAGCTAGTAGCCAATTCGAGGGCGGAATAGAAAATTAATAGGATGGATACGGCACGGGTGTTATTTTGTTATCGACTATAGGAGGATGAATATGCCGGATGGAAAAATGCGTGAATATGCAAAATTTATGGTTAACACTGCTGTTAATGTACAAAAGGGGCAAACTTTAATTATCAATGCACCTTTGCAATGCTCGACATTTGTGCAACTGTGTGCCGCGGCAGCGTACGAGGCCGGTGCACGCGACGTGTGTGTGCACTATAGTGATGAGCAATTGAGTCGCTTGCGCATGAAAGAGGCGTTGCCAGAGGTTTTGGAAGATGTGAAGCCATGGAAATTACGTAGCTATCTGGATTATGCTCAAGCAGAGGGTGGTGCTTGTGTTTTAAGTATTTATGCACAAAATCCAAGGTTATATCAGGGCATTGATGCAGGAAAAATAGACAGGGCACAACTTGCCGTAGAGAAAGCGATGAAACCCTGGCGCGAGCTTGTAATGTCTTCGCAAATACAGTGGAGCGTGGCTTGTGTGCCTACGCCCTCTTGGACGGCTGCGGTGTTTCCTCATTTAGAGGAAGAAGAGGGTATAGAGGCACTTTGGCAGGCGATTTACAAGGTGTGCCGCATCGACGAAAGTGGCAACACACATAAAGCTTGGCAGGACCATGCACAACAAGCGGCAACACGTATACAACGTTTGCAAGAAATGAATTTAGAGGCATTATGTTTCCAAAGCAAAAATGGCACAGACTTGCAAGTGGGACTCTGTGAGGGGCATGTATTTTCCGGTATTTGTGAAAAGAGTGTAGACGGTGTTCCGTTTTTTGCCAATGTGCCTAGCGAGGAGGTGTTTACAGCCCCTCACCGCGAAAGAGTAAAGGGTGTGGTGTATAGCAGTTTGCCTTATGTGTATAATGGTAATATTATAGAGGGAATTCGTGTGCGTTTTGAGGCGGGTCGAGCTGTGGAGTATAGCGCCAAAAGTGGAGGAGATTTTTTAAAACAATTGCTTGAAGCCGACGAGGGAGCCACACGCCTTGGAGAGGTGGCTTTGGTGGCTGCCTCCAGCCCTGTGCATGAAACCGGCCTACTATTCTATAATACCTTATACGACGAAAATGCTGCTTGCCATATTGCTTTTGGTGCCGGGTATCCAACCACTGTGTACGGTGCCGAGAAATCTTCGAAAAAAGAACTACAAGAACGTGGGCTTAATGACAGCCTAATACATGAGGATATTATGGTGGGGACAAGGGATATGAATGTGACAGGCGTGGGAAAAGACGGAAGTGAAACGCCAATTATGCAAAACGGCGAGTGGTGTTTTTGATTTTTCGTCAAATAGTAACGGAATAGACTGTAAAATAAGTTGTTAGCTGTTAGAAAAATAAATTTATCATTGGCATAAAACGGGCACAATGTTAAACCATATTCTGCGGGGTAAGATTTGGTCTGCAATCATAAAAATTTGCTTTAATGTACTTTGTGATTTAGCAAATATTTTTATCATTTATTCATACAATTAGGAGAACTTGCCATGAAAAAAAATGCATTTTTCACTTTTGTTGCCGCATGCATTCCCGGATTTGGGCAAATGTACTATGGTTTTATGCGGCGAGGGCTTTCTGTAGGGTTTTGGTTTTGTGCCGTGCTGGCCCTTGCTTTGTTTTTTAAACTGACAGTTATCGTTTTGTTTTTGCCGTTGCTTTGGGCCTTCTCCTTTTTTGATACTTTCAATATTCGTTCATTAACGCCGGCGCAATATAATGCACTTTCCGATGGTTTTGTGCCGGAGGCTTTGTGGGAGCATGCATTGGACTTTAAGAAGACATCCACTGGAAAACCACGTAAATATATTGGTGTTGGTCTTTTGGTTTTGGGAGTTTTGGTTTTATACAGTGCTTTAATCACTCAAAATAGTCAGTGGCAAAGTTTGGTGCAAATTCCCATACTTGGTTTTTTCTTGCAAGCACTTCCCGGTTTGGTTGTGGGTCTTGTGGTGATTATTATGGGTATATCCTTGTTACGCGGACGTAGACCGGATTTTGTAAACAAATTGGAGGATGCTGTTTTTTCAGAGGATGAGGCCGGGGTCGAGAAAATTAAAGATGTGGCCATTTCGGCATTGGAAACCTTGAATTCTTTGAAAGTGACGGAAAAAGAGGAGGATTTATTAGAAGATACGGAGTCTGATAAAATAGATATATTGGGAAAAAGGAATCTTACGAATGAGAATATAAACAGTACAGCAGAAAATAATATCATTCTCCAACCAATAGGGGTAGTCTCCCCTGAGGAAGAACCGGAGCCCCTCGAGGCAGAACCGGAGCCCCCTGTGGCAGAACCGGAGCCCCTCGCGGAAGAACCGGAGCCCCTCGCGGAAGAACCGGAGTCTAAAGAAATTCTGGATACAGTGGAGATTTCTCCTGGAGAAAACAGAGATAATTCGCTAAAAAAAGAGAAAAAGAGCAAGCAGAAGAAGCAGAGGAAAAAGTGATTCTAATAGGCGTATACGGCTATATGCTTATGGATATAGTACCTGTGATTCAATCTTTTTATGCTTTGGTCGGTGGCTATTAAATGGGCATATTTGTGGGTGTTCCAACCATTATAGTGCGAGCATTCAGTGAACTGATTTGAGCCTTTTTGTCATAGAACAATGTGTTAAAACTGCTTCAGTGCCGGTCATTATTGTTTTGTTCGAAAAAATATTTGCAAAGATAAGGTGTTATTGGTACAGTAAATTCACTGATTTCTTGTGGAAGAGAGAGCTTGAGAAAGTATTTATGGGTATACACGGCAAAACCCCCTTGCAGAGGCTAAAGCTAGCCTTTTATCAAGGGGGTTTATAGAAGTATTGGTTTTAAAATGTATCGCTACGGACAGTGTAAAGAGCTGTTTCGACAGAGGGCGTCTTTTTTATCGAAGGGCTTCTTTTAAGCGGATTTCTGCAGCGCGGGCATGGGCGGCAAGCCCTTCGCCACGCGCCAAACGTGACACAAGCGGCGCCAATTGCTGCATTGTATTTTTATGCATGCGTTGGTGTGTGCAGATCTTTAAGAAAGTACCCACCCAAACACCACCGGTATACCGCGCGGCACCCACTGTGGGCAGTGTGTGGTTGGTGCCAGAGGCATAATCACCAAAAACTTCTGCAGTGTGTGCCCCTATGAACAAAGAACCATAGTTGTTCAGGTGTTGGGTGGCCCAAGTAAGGGTGTCTTCAGAGTGGAGGTGTAATTCTAGATGTTCCGGTGCATAGCCGTTTGAATAATCTACAGCTTCTTGTAAGTTTTCTGCCACAAGAATCTCGCCGCAGTCCTGCCAAGATTTTCTTGCTATCGCAGCCGTTTCCAGGGTATGTAGTTGGGTTTCTACAGCTTGCATCACACGCTTGCCCAACTCTAAATCTAAGGCTACTAAAATTCCTTTTGCCACTGCATCATGTTCTGATTGTGCCAAGAGATCTGCTGCAATAAGCTCTGCATTGGCATTTTTATCAGCGATAATTAGCACCTCGCTGGGGCCGGCAATAAAGTCGATGCCTACTTTTCCATAGCATTGGCGCTTGGCTTCGCTAACATAGCGGTTGCCGGGTCCTACAATGATATCCACCGGGCTGATTTCCTGCGTGCCATAAGAAAACGCGGCAACAGCGCCGGCGCCGCCCACTGCGTAAATTTCATCCACTTCGGCCACGTCCATAGCAACCAAAGTTTTGGGGTGGATTTCTCCCGTGTTTTTCATTGACGGCGAGCAGGCAACCACGCGTTTTACTCCGGCTACTTTGGCGGGGATACCAAGCATCAATGCCGAGGAGTATAGGGGATAACCACCACCGGGCACATAACAACAGCAAGAATCCACAGGGGAAACCCTGTGCCCCAAAAGAAGCCCCGGTATAGGCTCGAAGTCTCGAAGTTCTTTTATACAATCGCGTTGGGCCGTGGCAAAACGGCGAATGTTTTCTGCAGCGGCGCGGATGTCTACTATTTCTTCTGCGGGCACTTTTTGGTAAGCTTCTTGCACTTCCTGCGACGTAACGCGCAAAGTACTGCGTGAGCTATTGTCGAACTGTAAGTTATATTCTTTTAAAGCTGTGTCTCCGCGTGTTCTTACAGTTTCGATGATATCGAAAACAGACTTGCGTAGTTGGGCATCGTCCAGAACAGCAAGCTCTTTTGCCTTTTTAATATATGTCATGTAAAGCTCTCTTCCTGTTTAACTATTTGAAACCAAAAATGGATTTGTCTTGTGTTTTTCAAGCTTTATTGTAGCTATTTTTGAGATGTCTGTCAACAAAACAAAAAAGCGACCGATTGACTTTGGTCTGGATAAACCTGTATACTAAAAGTTATCTTGCGAAAATGAGGTGCGTGCGGATGGTGTATTTGCTTTTATTGATCGGTTTGGTGGGGCTTGTGAAAGGTGCTGATTTTTTTGTGGAGGGTAGCAGCGACCTAGCACGGCTTTTTAAAATTCCACCTATTATCATTGGACTTACCATAGTTTCGCTGGGCACATCTTTGCCTGAAGCCGCGGTTAGTGTTACGGCCTCTTTGGCAGGCAGCAATGATTTATCGTTAAGTAATGTTACAGGATCGAATATCTTTAATATTTTGGTTGTGGTGGGAATCTGCGCACTACTTCAACCTTTAGTGTCGGATAGAGCAACCTTGCGGCGAGATTTTCCGGTTGCTCTGGGTGCTTCTGTGTTGCTTTTGGTATTTGCTTTAAACGGAACGTTAAGCCGTGTAGAGGGTTTAATTTTCCTTTTGGTTTGTATTACCTATATTGTGGTGTTGATAAAAGCTGCCTTAAAAAGCAGGGCCGGCAATAAAGAGGAGGTCAAGGCAACATACCCGGTTTGGAGGCAGTTGCTTTACATTGCAGGCGGCATTGTGGCCATTGTTATCGGTGGAGATTTGGTGGTGAATAACGCCGTAGCCATAGCCGAAACTTTCGGAATCAGTGAGACAGTGATTGGCCTTACTATAGTTTCGATTGGAACATCCTTGCCAGAGTTGGTTACCAGTGTGGTGGCGGCACGAAAAAAAGAAAGTGAAATTGCATTGGGGAATGCATTGGGGTCGTGCATTTTAAATATTCTATTTATTTTAGGTGCGTCCGCTTTGCTTTCGCCCATATCCTTTGGCAGTGAGGGATTGGTTCCTATCTTTGTTATGATTTTTTCTATGCTGGTAATGGGTGTGTTTGCATTCACAAAAAAACAAACCGATCGTTTGGAGGGGGTTATTGCCCTGCTGATTTATACTGCCTATATGGCTTATGTGTTGGTGACAGCATTGGGCTAAAGCATAAGAGTAGATACATTGATAGAATCAAATGTAATATAAATAATGTCTGCTGAATAAACCCTTGCGGGTGCTTATTCAGCCCCACCGCAAAATGCGGTGGCCATAAAAGTGCTCAGAAAAGTACTTTTATGGGCATACCTTGATGCTTTCCACTGTGTTTTCGCCCCTAAAATGAAAAGGCGAAAACAAAAGTGCAAGGTTTTTGTGTGAAAAACGGAAAAAACCTTGCACTTTCCCAAACAAAAAATGATATTTTATAATATGTATATGTTGTTTTTTGTTTGTTCAGTGGGCATTTAATAGGCTCATTTCAAACATGTCTGCGTTTTCATCATGAGGAATGCTAGCGGTGCTCCTCAGCTGTTCGCTTTGTCATGGTTGAAATGAACCTGCGTTTTTTTATAGGGTTGTATCCTGAGGGGAGAAAATGCACTTAAAGTTTAATAATCTCTTTTTTGAACTCACTATTGATAATTTGTCCCAAGCTATTGTAGATAGCAGACAAGCCACAAAAAATGCCTTCAATGCCGGCTATGGTACGAATAGTGTGGTTGTCTGTGAAATCTGAGATGGCCAGTAGTATAAATAAAAGAGTGAGAGAGAAAAACACCACTTGAGTGGCACGGTTGTGTTTTAAAGTAGCCACAGACATGCCGCCGGTGAAAATGGCCCACAGTAATAGGTAGAAACCCATAGAAATCAAATCAGCTTCGGCCGAAACAGGCAATACCCAAATGATAACAAGCGACCACCAAAATGTTCCGTAGGCAGTAAATGCCGTGGCACCAAAGGTGTTGCCGGCCTTAAACTCCATAATGCCTGCGATAATTTGTGCAAGCCCCCCGAGGGCAAGACCCATGGCCACGATGACAATGGATAGGCCGATAATGCCGGCGTTGTGCAAGTTTAGCAGCACGGTTGTCATGCCAAACCCTAAAAGTCCCAGTGGTGCCGGATTTGCGATAGTTTTTTGCGTTTCCAATGATTTTCCTCCAGTGTGTGTTTTAGATGATAGAAATGATAAAGCGAGCTTGGCAGAAACAATTTGAAATGAAAGGCATCTTTAACTATGATAAGGGTTCGCTTGCTAAAATACAAGTATAAATTTATAAAAAATTTATGCACCAAGTTTTAAAGAATGAGGATATTCTCGATTATTGAAAATACAAAAAGATACACATTTATCTTGTGAATAAAATCAAATAGAGTTTATATTTTATGCGACTTGATTTCATGTGGTTTTTATGGTATTTTTTAGTATATAGAAGTTTATTTATGCAAATTTCCAAAAAACAACAATAATGTGAGGGGAGAGAGTATAGATGGGATTGATTCAAGCAGGCCTTGGGGCCTTGGGTGGTACATTGGCTGATCAGTGGAAAGATTTTTTTTACTGTGAGGCATTAGACCATGAGGTTATGGTTGTAAAAGGAGAGAAGCGTGTTGGTGGACGCTCATCCAACACAAAAGGAAGCGACAATATTATATCCAATGGCTCGGGGATTGCTGTGGCGGATGGGCAGTGCATGATTATTGTGGAGCAGGGTAAGGTGGTAGAAGTTTGTGCCCAGCCCGGAGAGTTTGTATACGATACCTCCACAGAACCCAGTATTTTTTCGGGTAGTTTGGGACAAAGCGTGGTGGATACATTTAAAAATATTGGAAAACGCTTTACCTATGGGGGAGATACGGGCAAAGATCAGCGCGTTTATTATTTTAACACGAAAGAGCTGATAGATAATAAATTTGGCACGCCTACACCAATTCCTTTCCGTGTTGTGGACAAGAACATCGGTCTGGATATCGATGTATCGGTGCGGTGCAGTGGTGTGTATTCTTATAAAATAGCAGATCCGCTTTTGTTTTATACCAATGTCTGTGGTAATGTGGAAAGTGAGTACACTCGTGAGGAAATTCAAACGCAACTAAAAACAGAGTTTATCAGTGCCTTGCAACCGGCCTTTGCGCGTATCTCAGAAATGGAAGTGCGTCCCAGTGCTTTGCCTGCGCATGCTATGGAATTGGCCGATGAGATGAACAAGGCCCTTACAAGCAAATGGTCTGAATTGCGAGGATTGTCCGTTGTGTCTATAGCGCTTAACCCAATCACTCTGCCGGAAGAAGATGCAGAGCTTATCAAACAGGCACAGAGAACGGCCATGATGCGCGACCCCAGTATGGCAGCGGCCACTTTGGTGGGTGCCCAGTCTGATGCGATGCGTGCGGCCGCTTCAAATGAGGCCGGTGCTATGACCGGGTTTATGGGCTTTGGAATGGCACAACAGGCCGGTGGTATGAATGCGCAAAACTTGTTTGCCATGGGTGCGCAGCAACAACAACAGCAACAACAACAACAACAACAAGCAGCACCGGCTCCGGCACAGGGTGGTTGGGCCTGCAACTGTGGCACACAAAACACGGGAAAATTTTGTAGCAATTGTGCTTCGCCAAAACCCGAACCACCACAGGGCAAAGATGCTTGGTCTTGTGAGTGTGGCACACAAAATACCTCTAAGTTTTGCCAAAATTGCGGCAAATCGATGCCGGCACCTGCCGAGGGTTGGCAGTGTGGCTGCGGCGTAGTAAACCAAGGGAAATTCTGCCAAGAGTGTGGAAAATCTAAGCCGGCTGGGGCACCGCTTTATCGTTGTGATAAGTGCGGTTGGAACCCGGAGGATCCCAAAAATCCACCCAAATTCTGCCCGGAGTGTGGGGATGTGTTTGACGAGAGTGATGCAAAATAAGCTTTGCGAGACGGTGTTTTGAAATTAGTAAAAACCCGAAAAATGTGAGAAAGAGGAGGGTTTAATTTTGGCAACCCAGATAACGAATTATCAGTGCCCTGCTTGTACGGGCCCGGTTGCGTTCTCAAGCCAAACGGGAAAATTGGAGTGTTCCTATTGCGGCGCCTCGTATGAAGTGGCCGAGATGGAGGCGTTGTACGCACAAAAAAATGCACAGGCTGAGCAGGCCTTTGCCGCACAGGCGCCTGAGGCGCACGGGGCACCGCCTGCAGATGCCACCATGCAAAACCCTACAGATGATTGGGGCGATGATGCCCAAAATATGAGGGCGTATAGTTGTCCGTCTTGTGCGGCCGAGCTGATTTGTGATGCTACAACGGCTGCCACCAGTTGCCCGTATTGTGGCAACCCCACCATTGTGCCAGGGCAATTCGGGGGCACCTTAAAGCCGGATTATGTCATTCCGTTTAAGTTCGACAAAGAAGCAGCAAAGCAAGCGCTGAAAAACCACTACAAGGGGAAACCTTTGGTGCCGAAAGCGTTTATCAGTGGCAATCATGTGGAAGAAATTCGGGGTGTTTATGCACCGTTTTGGTTGTTTGATGGCAGAACGGATGCCGATGTATTGTTTAAAGCCACGAAGGTACATGTTACGCGTACTTCAGACGAAGAAATTACCACTACGGATCATTACGATGTGCAAAGGGCTGGAACAGTGCCGTTTCAGAAAATACCTGTGGATGCCTCTACAAAAATGCCCGACGATCACATGGAGGCCATAGAGCCGTTCGATTATCAGGAATTGCAACCGTTTTCTGTGGCGTATTTGCCGGGTTATTTGGCCGATAAATTTGATGTGAGCGCAGAGGAATGTGCCCAAAGAATGAATCAAAGGGCCGAAGAAACGGCCGTGGACAAAATGCGCGAAACAGTGCGAGGGTATGACTCTTGCAGTTTAGGGCAAAAACAGGTGGCGGTTGTAAACGAAAAAGTGCATTATTGTTTGGCGCCTGTGTGGATGCTGTCCACACGCTGGAACGGAAAAAATTTCCTTTTTGCTATGAACGGGCAAACGGGAAAAATCATTGGAGATTTGCCGGTGTCTTGGCCTAAATTTTTTGCAATTCTCTTTGGGATTTCCATACCGCTTACCATTATCAGCGGCATTATTGGCTCAATTATATTTTTATAGTACATAAGGAGTATGGAATATGAAAAAGAGTGCATCCATGGTCTTTTTTTTCTTGGTGTTTCTGTTTGTGTTCACGGTTCCTGTAGCCGCAGGCACTGCAGAGACGGTTGTGCGAACGGACGCGGTGATTGTGAGCGGGATAGAACAACCGAGTTTGGTGTTGCCGCAGGATACAGGGGAAGTTTTAGCATCTTACGAGGATGATTACGGAGAGTATGACGAGTACGAAGACGATTCAAGTAGCCCGTTTATGTTCTTTTTGTTTACTTTTGTGGGCCCGCCCATTATAGCATTGGTTGTGTGTTTGTTTTTGCTGTCACTGAATAAAACGGCGAATAAGAACCGTGCTGCGCATCATTATGTATCGGACAATGAGGTGATTGTACGCGTGAGTGACGACCGTTTTACACACCAAACAAGACATGTTCGTAAGCTGGAAAAGGACAAAAAGTAGGCATGGAAAACCCGATGGATGATGGGGGCCTAACCTGTGGAAATGTCACGGTAATATGAATGTAAAAACCCTGCCGTTTTGGTGTATACCAAAACGGCAGGGTTTTACTAATTGTGCAAAATAATGTCTGCTGGATAAACTTCTGCAAGGGTTTTGTGTGAAAAAAATTCTGCACTTTTCAAAGTGTATTTGTTCAGAGGGTATTGAAGCAGGATCTCTTTGAAACATACAAACCTACGTCGCTACGGTGCCGACTTCAAATCTGTATTAATCTGCAAACCGCAACAATTCATCCACTTCTTTTCTTGGTGGAGCTTGAACATCGGCTTGGGCATATCCGCACACGATAAGAGCGGCCACCGTTTCGTTTTCGGGAAGACCTGCAAGTGTTGGCACAATGTTTTCATCAAAAACACCGAAAATACAGGTGGAAAGCCCTTTTTCGTAGGCGGCAAGGCAGAAGGCTTGGCAGGCAATACCTGCGTCAAATACTTCCCAGGCATTTCCTTTTGAGGTGGCATAATCCTCTTTTTCTGCGTCTAGCTTTCCGCTGATTCCGTTCACAAAGCTTAGAATCATAACGCCTTTGGCCTGTGCTAAGGTGTTTTGATTGTAGGAAAAACCCATCACGGCTTCGTCGGCTATACGCTTGATTTTATCCACATCGTCTACAAAGGTGTAGCGTGCCACCTGTGAGTTCTTCCAGGATGGCGCAAAGCGAGCTATCTCAACCACATCGGAAATCAGTTGCCTATCTACAGGTTTATCACTAAACTTCCGGATACTTCTTCGTCCTTTTATTAGGTTTGCGCCTTCCACAATGCTACCTCCGTATGTTCATTGGTGTCTAGGGTGTATTGTTGTTGAATAATTTTGCCTCTAAAATGCTGCAGGCATCCTCGATGCATCCATCGCAACTTCGTAATTTTGGATGTCCTGGACTGCCCAAAAGATCTCGACACAAGGCCGATCCGTTTTTGTTTTTAAATATTTCTATCATATCGTTTACAAGACGGTGTGTTTCTTGTTTGGTAATACCGTGCTCTACGCCACCAGAGCTGTTTTTACATCCGGCCGCTAGTGTCATGCCCGAAACAGCGCCACACACTTCTTTTTGTCCACCAAAACCAAGGCCAAAGCCTTCGGACACACGAAATGCTGTGGCTTCATCTAAGCCCAAAAGGTCGGCATAGGTGCAAAATACACTTTGACAACAGTTGTATCCCTGTTTATGTCGTTGAGAAGCTTGCTGCTTTCGGCTTTCCATAGGGTCTCCCTAAAGGCGTAATTTATTTGAAACAAAAGTAAGAATGATAGTATACCCCAAGTATAAGGGTGTTGTCGTGTTCTTTTAAGATAAACTGGCAAACATGACAGCTTTGATGGTGTGCATCCTATTTTCGGCCTGATCGAACACTTTCGATTGTTTTGACACGAATACCTCGTGACTAACTTCCATTTCTGCAAGGCCGAATTTTTGGAAGATGTCCTCGCCAACACTTGTGTTCCTGTCGTGGAAGGCAGGCAGACAATGAAGGAAAATGGCCTCTTTTGAAGCTTGCTTCATAATATTGGCATTGATTTGATAGTCTTGCAGTAAACGTATGCGGCTTTCCCATACTTCAGTTGATTCGCCCATCGACACCCACACATCTGTGTACAACACGTCGGCATTTTTTGCGCCTTCGGCCACGTCCGTGCACACTGTGATACTGCCTCCTTGTTCTTTTGCAATGGCCTCGCATTGCAAAACGAGCGATTCGTTTGGACGACGTTCTTCGGGGCCACAGGCTGTGAAATGAGCCCCTACTTTGGCACAGCCAATCATCAATGAGTTGGCAACGTTGTTGCAGGCATCGCCCATATAGGTTACGCGAAGTCCTTTTAACTGGCCAAAATGTTCTTCCATCGTTAAAAGATCTGCCAAAGCTTGCGTGGGATGAAATTCATCGGTTAAGCCGTTCCACACAGGTACTTTTGCTTTTTCGGCAAGCTCTTGTACAATGCTTTGGCCGTAGCCGCGGTATTCGATGCCGTCATACATCCGGCCTAAAACACAGGCGGTGTCTGCGATGCTTTCTTTTTTGCCCATTTGCGAGCTGGCAGCATCTAAAAAGGTTACGGTCATGCCCAAATCATGTCCGGCAACTTCAAAGGCGCATCGAGTACGTGTAGAATTTTTCTCGAATAATAAAACAATGTTTTTCCCATGCAAATGTTTGTGTGCCGTGCCACTGCGTTTTTGGCTTTTAAAATCGTGGGCCAAATCCAGCAAATAGCGCACTTCTTGTGCTGTAAAGTCGAGCAATGTCAGAAAATGTTTCCCTTTTAAATTTACCGGCATGTTTTTTCTCCTTTATCACATGTTTTATAACATTATACCTCTTTTTGAGCTCGCCGCCAACTCTTTTCTTTACGCATATTATACGGGCATATTTTACAATACATAATTTTTGTATGAATCATATATAAAACACCGAGATTTCTTTGTAGGTATTGCCTATTGACGAAAATCAAATGGCAATGATAAGATGGGAATGTGCCGAAATGTTTATTAAATTACGGAAAAAAGAATGTATGTACTTAAAAATTGCTGAATGATATTATAAATTACAGACAAGATTTTTGTTTTGCTGTGTGGTGTTTAAATGGCTTGTAGAGTGCAAAATTGTTGTCTTGTCGCATAAAGATGCGCATGGTACGGTGCATCTTTTTTATTGTCATTGTGCAAAATAGCCAAAATACAGCAAGACAGTTACTTGTAAAGGCTAAGAAACAAGCTGTACAGTTTAAGTTAATTATGGGGGGTAAAGAATGGAATCGATGGAAAACATGAAGAAAACACCTTTATATGAGGAGCATGTGGCCTTGGGTGGCAAGATAGTTCCTTTTGCAGGGTATATGTTGCCTGTGCAATACAGTGGTGTGATAGATGAACATATGGCTGTACGTAAAAAAGCAGGTTTGTTTGATGTTTCGCACATGGGTGAGGTATGGATAGAGGGCCCTGATGCCTTGGCCAATATCATGAATTTATACACCAATGCTTTTATGAAATTGGCAGATGGGCGTGTTCGCTATTCGCCTATGTGCAACGAAAATGGTGGCACGGTAGATGATTTGTTGGTATACCGCTACCATGAAAATCGCTATCTGGTGGTGGTTAACGCCTCCAACCGAGAAAAAGATGTGGATTTCATGAAGAAAAACCTGTTTGGCGATGTGCAATTGACGGATGATTCAGATAATTTTGCGCAAATTGCCTTGCAAGGCCCTCTTTCTTTAGACATTTTGAAAAAAGTTTGTAAAGAAGAAAATATACCCGCGCAATACTATTCTTTTAAGGCCGAGGTTGTGGTGGCTGGGGTCACTTGTTTGCTTTCTCAAACGGGGTATACGGGTGAGCATGGGTATGAGCTTTATTGCTCGTGCCAGGACGCACCGGCTTTGTGGCGCGCCTTGTTAGAAGCCGGAAAAGAAGAGGGCATCGTGCCTTGTGGCCTTGGGGCACGCGACACTTTGCGTTTAGAGGCAGCGATGCCCTTATATGGCCATGAGATGAATGAAGAGATAAGTCCTTTAGAAACAGGACTGGACTTTGCTGTTAAAATGACAAAAGACAATTTCATTGGCAAAAAAGCACTGGAGGAGAGAGGGACACCGACCGTGCAACGTGTGGGCCTAAAAATAACAGGGCGTGGTATTGCCCGTGAAAACAATGCTGTTTCCGTAAATGGAGAAAATATTGGATACACTACATCCGGCACACATTGTCCCTATCTAGGAAGTGCCTATGCTATGGCTTTAATCTCGCGTGAATTTGCCGAAATTGGTACCCAAATAGACGTGGAGATCCGGGGCAAAAGTGTGCAAGCCGAGGTGGTGCCGCTTCCATTCTATAAACACAGCTAAAATTTAGCAGAGTTGAAATGCGCCATTTTCTAAACATGGTGAAGCTTAGGGAAAATGACTTTGTGATTTTGCTTTTTGCAAAAACGAAAAAGGCATTACTTATCGCAATTTTTATACAAAACAATAAGGAGGTAAGGTTTATTATGGTTGAACAAATTATGCAGTTTATCAGTGAGAACGATGCAGAGGTTGGCAAAGCATTACAGTGTGAGTACAACCGTCAACAGCGAAATTTGGAGCTTATCGCGTCGGAAAATATCGTCTCGGAGGCGGTTTTGTGTGGGGTGGCCACAGTGGCCACCAATAAATATGCAGAGGGATATCCGGGCAAGCGCTATTACGGCGGGTGCGAGTGTGTGGATGAACTGGAGAATATTGCAATAGAACGTGCCTGCAAGTTGTTTGGTGCAAGCTATGCAAACGTGCAACCACATTCTGGCGCACAGGCTAATACAGCGGTTTATTTTGCTTTGTTAAATCCGGGGGATACTGTTTTGGGTATGGATTTGAGCAACGGTGGTCACTTAACACATGGTAGCCCTGTAAATATTTCAGGCAAGTATTATAATTTTATTTCGTATAGTGTGGACGACGAAACCCAGCAAATCAACTATGACACCTTGCGTGAGTTGGCTAAAACACACAAACCGAAAATGATTGTGGCAGGAGCCTCGGCTTATCCACGAGCCATCCGTTTTGATATTTTTGCTGATATTGCCAAAGAGGTGGGTGCTTATCTTTTTGTAGATATGGCACACATCGCGGGACTTGTGGCAACGGGCTTGCACCAAAACCCCATGGAGTATGCCGACGTGGTAGCTTCTACCACACATAAAACTTTGCGTGGTCCTCGCGGTGGTTTAATTCTGTGCAAAGATGCCGAGATGGGCAAGCAATTTAACAAAGCCGTTTTCCCGGGGATGCAAGGTGGGCCGCTTGAGCATGTGATAGGGGCAAAAGCCATGTGTTTTGGCGAGGCTTTAAAACCGGAATTCAAAGTGTATCAGCAACAAGTGGTTGCCAATTCAGCTGCCCTGGCGAAGGCTTTGTTGAATGAAGGATTCAACTTGGTTTCGGGTGGTACAGACAATCATTTGATGCTTTTAGATTTGCGCAGTGTAAACCTTACTGGCAAAGAAATGCAACATCGTCTAGACGAAGTATATATCACGGTGAACAAGAACACCATCCCGCACGATCCGGCCAGCCCGTTTGTTACCAGTGGTGTGCGCATTGGTACACCAGCAGTGACTGCTCGTGGTATGAAAGAAGCCGAGATGGAGCAAATCGCGGGCTTTATCAAACGTGCCGCCACTGATTATGAGGCCAGTGCTGAAGACATACGCAAGAGCGTTTCGGCTTTGTGTGCTCGTTTTCCGCTGTACGGTGCTAAAAAAGCGTAATTCCATCGCCAATATTTTACGATGAGAATATAAATTTAGGAGGAAGTATTTTATGCCAAGACTCTACAATTTTTCTGCAGGTCCATCCATTTTGCCCGAGGAAGTACTGAAACAAGCCAGCGAAGAAATGATGGACTACCAAGGCAGTGGAATGTCTGTTATGGAGATGAGCCACCGATCGAAAGTATACGACAATATCATCACCAACACCGAGGCCATGTTCCGTAAAGTGCTGAACATCCCGGATAACTATAAAGTGTTGTTTTTGCAAGGTGGCGCCACTTTGCAATTTGCCATGGTGCCTGCCAACTTGCTTGCTAAAAACGGCGTGGCCGATTATACCCTAACCGGCACATTCTCGTCTAAAGCATACGAAGAAGCACAAATCTTTGGCAAAAAAATCAATGTAGCAGGTTCTACCAAAGAGGAAAAATTTGTGCGTGTGCCGCGTCAAGATGAATTGGCTTTGGATGCCTCTGCCGATTACTTCCACCTGTGCACAAACAATACGATTGTGGGTAGTAAATGGCATTATTTACCCGAAACCGGCAATGTACCCATTGTAGCCGACATGTCTTCATGCATTCTTTCTGAGCCCATTGATGTGTCTAAATATGGTCTTATCTATGCCGGCGCCCAGAAAAATATTGCACCCGCAGGCCTAACTTTGGTTATCGTTCGCGAAGACCTTTTGTACGATCCGCTGCCGGGCACCCCTGTGATGATGAATTACGGTGTGATGGCGAAAAACGATTCGATGTACAATACACCGTCTACCTATCCTATCTACATGGCTATGCTTGTACTAGAGTGGATAGAGCGCACAGGCGGCCTTGCTGCTATGAAAGAGCGTAACGAAGAAAAAGCACAACTACTATATGATTACCTTGATTCTACTGATTTTTACAAAACAACTGTTGCCAAAGAAGATCGTTCTATCATGAATGTTACTTTTAAAACCGGCGACGAAGAGTTAGACAAGAAGTTTGTGTCTGAAAGCACAAAACATAACATGTCAAACCTCAAAGGGCATCGTTCCGTGGGTGGAATGCGTGCGTCTATTTACAACGCCATGCCAAGAGCCGGTATTGAGCATCTTGTTGAATTTATGAAACGCTTTGAGAAAGAGAATGGCTAGATAAGAACATCTGAAGTGCCATGTCGCCCTTGTTTTTTGGGTGGCATGGCGCTAAAAGAGTATAAACAGAAATGAGGAAATGAATATGGCAAGAGTTTTAGCAAGCGACGGCATGGACAAATCTGCCGTAGCAAAATTGACAGAGCTTGGGTATGAAGTGGTAGAGCAGTTTTACGAGCCGGACGAATTGGCACAACAATTAAAAGAGTTTGATGTGCTGGTAGTACGCAGTGCCACTAAAGTGCGTGAACCTATTATCGATGTGGCGGCCGAAGCCGGCCGACTAAAATTGGTTATCCGTGGTGGTGTGGGTGTGGACAATATTGATGTTGACTACGCTAAAAGCAAGGGTATTGATGTGACCAACACTCCGAATGCATCCAGTGATGCTGTAGCAGAGTTGGCCATTGGGCATATGTTCTGCCTATCCCGTTTTTTGCATATTGCCAACGTCACCATGCGTGAAGGAAAATGGGAAAAGAAAGCATATGCAGGCGGAATTGAATTGGCGGGCAAAACATTAGGTCTTATTGGTTGTGGCCGTATTGGCCGCAGTGTGGGTAAAAAAGCTTTGGCTTTGGGTATGGATGTTATCTATTATGATCCCGTGGGTCCACTGCCGGAGAATGAGCCTTTGCGCTGTGTAAGCTTGGAAGAAGTACTTTGCAATAGTGATTTTATTTCTCTTCATGTGCCCAAAAGCGACAAACCCATCATCGACACGGCTGAACTGGCTAAAATGAAAGATGGTGTGCGCATTATCAATTCCTCTCGTGGGGGCTTGGTAGATGAAGATGCACTATTGGCCGCCTTGGATAGTGGAAAAGTGGCAGCAGCAGCCTTGGATGTGTTCAGCGATGAACCTACCAAAAATGAAAAAATTTACACACATCCCAAAATTTCACTAACACCTCATATTGGTGCTTCCACAAAAGAGGCACAAGAGCGTATCGGTGGTGAAATTGTATCTATTATCACAGAAAAAATTGCAAAATAGAGTAGGCTTTATACTATTTGTGTCTGCTTGTAGGCAGACACAAATAGTATCGTTGTATTTCATATAATAACAATGGAGAGGCATGATATAAAATGGCAGAGTATAATCCTTATGACAGTGTATTAACCGTGGTAGAATTGGCGGCTAAGATGCTGGGCTATTCTCCCGCCGAGTATGAGACCATTAAACATCCAGAGCGTGAGCTGCAAGTTTCGGTTCCTGTGGAAATGGATGACGGTACAGTTGAGGTATTTGAGGGTTTTCGTGTACAACACTCTACCTTGCGTGGTCCTGCAAAAGGCGGTTTGCGCTATCACCCAAATGTAAACCGAGACGAGGTAAAAGCTTTGGCCGCTTGGATGACTTTCAAGTGTGCCGTGGTAAATATCCCTTATGGTGGTGCCAAGGGTGGTGTGGTGGTAGACCCCGGTAAACTTTCCAAAGGGGAACTGCGCCGTCTTACACGCCGGTTTACTTCGGCGATTGCACCGGTTATTGGCCCAGATTCTGATATTCCTGCGCCGGACGTGGGTACGAATGCAGAAGTAATGGGCTGGATTATGGATACCTATAGCATGTTGAAAGGACACTGTGTTCCGGGTGTTATTACAGGAAAGCCTCTTTCTATAGGTGGAGCTCCGGGTCGTAATGAGGCCACAGGACGTGGTGTGATGCTAAGTACACTAAATATCCTTAATAAAAAAGGAATAGAAGCAAAAGGGGCTACGGTTGCTGTGCAGGGTTTTGGTAACGTGGGCAGCATCAGTGCAAAACTTTTGCATGAAAAAGGCTGTAAAATTGTAGCTATAAGCGATGTTTCCGGCGGTATTTGTTGTGAGCAAGGCTTGAATATTCCGGAGATTTTACAGTTTACATCAGACGGAAAGCTGTTGATAGAATATAATGCCGATGGCGTTCAACACATCAGCAACGAAGAACTCCTTGCCACAGACTGCATCGTGTTGATTCCGGCAGCCTTAGAAAATCAAATCAACGATAAAACTGTGGATAGTATTAAAGCTTCTATCATTGTAGAGGCAGCCAATGGACCTACCACAAACGAAAGCGATGCTATCTTAGAAAAACGTGGGGTTACTGTGGTGCCTGATATTTTGGCCAACGCCGGCGGTGTGGTGGTTTCTTATTTCGAATGGGTGCAGAATATTCAAAGCATGTACTGGACTGAAGATGAAGTAAATGCTCGTATGGAACCAATTATGAACCGTTCTTTTGAAGAAGTATACAGTATAGCGCAAGAGAAAAAAGTTTCCATGCGTCTTGGTGCCTACCTTATCGCTATTAAACGTGTGGTAGAGGCACATAAAATTCGTGGTCTTTGGCCCTAATAGTCAGGTTTTACTTGTTTTTGTTAACCCCTATCACCGACAAATGTGGTAGGGGTTTTTGTTCAATTCAATTTCAGCGATATATTTTTGCAGACTATGCTATACAAATGCATTGGAGTGAGCATAGTGTTATTATCCTATTGGAAAAGTAGGTGTTGCAAATGGATCCTTCTATACGCAAAAAAAGGCGAATGGTTAGCGTGGCTATTTTTGTGCTGCTGGTGTTTTGGCTATTGGGTTCCGGCATTTTTTTTGCTACAACTACAAGAAACAATGAAGTTTCTAACTATGAAGAAAGTTTGGAATCCGTTGCCATTAACAATGCCAATGCTGTTGTGCTTACTTTTGAAAAATATGTGCATTTTCTAACTATGTCCTCAGATTTTCTACGTGATGTGAGCTATGATGAGGCCTATTTAGAGCAAGCATTAAGTGATATTGTAGATCTTGAAGATTTTTCACTGATAGCCATTGTTTTGCCGGATGGATCCTCCTATGTAACCAGTGGCCAAGAATTGGTGCCGGCTGGGTATATATTTACCGAACAAATGCAAAGCCGAGATACTTTTGTGACGGATGTCTATTACGATGAGGTGGTACAAAGCTATGCTGTTAGCGTAAATGTGCCGCTAATACGAGATGATGGAGAGATGCTTGCCTATATTGTTGGGGTATTAAGCACACAAATATTGTCGGAAAATTTTAACCAAGTTTTCTATGACATGGGTGGATACTATCATGTGATAGACGGAAGAGGCCAATATGTGGCTATGAGTGATTCGGACATGATGGTGGATATGGAACGCAGTTTTCAAGAAGCGGCCATAGACCTTGAATATATAGATGGATATAACGCCGAGGATTTAATTTCGTCGATACAAACAAAAACTGCAGGGTTTACACGTTATACAGCTGACGGGGTCGAACGGACGGCCTATTTTACACCGATTTCCGTCAATGGGTGGATGATGTACAATGTTATCCCGCAAACCATTATGGCCCAAAGGATTAACCCGATTTTCATCAGTACCATTTTGTTGCTGCTTAATTTCGTTGCACTTTTTTCTATTTTACTGCTTTGGGTGTACCGTTCACAACACAACTTAAAAGAATTTGCAGAGGAAAATGAGAAGAACTTCCGGTTTTTAGCAGAGCAAACGCAGAAATTCATCATTGAATGGAATTTCACAAGCAATATGATAAAAATAACAGGTGATTTACAATCGTTTTTGGGATCAAAGGAACATGTGGAACTGTTGTCGTTTAATAGTTTGAGAGACAACATTCATCAAGATGATATCGGTACAGTGGATAAGGCTTTGATGGCGTTGCAAGCGGGCGAGCAGGTATCAGAATATAAGTTGCGCGTGCGGCTGCACAATCGCAGTTATGTTTGGTGTTTGCTTTCCGGCATTCCAATTGCCAACGATAAAAAGCAAGGTGTTTTTCATAAAGCGATTGGTTTTATTGAAAATATTGATGAGAAGGAAAAAGAGGCTGCTTTACTTAAGGAAATGTCTCAGCTAGATACTTTGACGAAAGTATATAATAAAGGAACAACACAAGATCTTATCGAAAGTGCCATTGAAACTTCGTCGGAAAGCAAAAATCGTCACAGTTTACTCATCATAGATTTAGACAACTTTAAGGCAATTAACGATACATTTGGCCACCAGTTCGGAGATGATGTGATTAAGGAAATGGCTTCATACCTTATGGGTATTGTGCGTCAAAGTGACATTGTGGGTAGAATAGGTGGCGACGAATTCTTTGTATTTATGAAAGACATTAGCTCGGATGTGCTCGTGACGACGAAATGCAAATTGATTTGTACATATTTTGACAAGGTTTATGAAAAAGAGGGGAAAACTGTGGCTATTTCTGCAAGCATTGGTGTGGCAGAATATCCAGCCCAGGGGACTACGTACCCGCAGTTATATAAAAATGCTGATATTGCTTTATACCATGTGAAAAAACAAGGAAAAAATAATTATCAAGTTTATAATGAAGATATGGCTATGGAGTATGTTTCGCAGAGAACAGAAATCGAAAGCGGGGTCGTTTTGGAAGGACAAACAACGCCTGCTCCGTAAATCTCAAAAGGGATTTACGGAGCAGGCGTGATAGGAAACCTAGATGGGCAAGAAAATACTTAGGCGTTACGTTTCTTTGCCATCAGCACACGGTCTGCTAGCATGGCAATAAATTCTGAATTGGTGGGTTTCCCACGAGAGGCATGGATTGTAGAGCCAAAATAGTAGTTTAATGTGTCAATATCGCCACGATCCCATGCCACCTCTATGGCGTGCCGGATAGCACGTTCTACACGAGAAGAGGTAGTTTGGTAGGCTATGGCAATGTCGGGATACAATACTTTGGTAACAGCGTTGATAGCTGCAGGATCGTCCACGGTGCGCAAAACACTTTCTCGTAAAAAGCGGTATCCTTTAATATGGGCGGGCACACCGATGTTGCGTAACATTTCGGTGACCATGGTTTCGTCTTCCAAGCTTTCAAAGCTGAGGGAGGGGATATTCGCATTTTTTTTGCGCAACATTCTATCGGCTAAAGCTGTGACATCAAAAGGCTTTAATAAGTAAAATAAAAAACCGCTGTCCATCATTTCACGCTCAATCTCTTCGCTTTGAAAAGTGCCCATGGCGTAAAATTGAACAGAATTTTCTTTGTGTGTTTCGTCAAACTTCTTTTTGAGGGAAATAGCATCCATGCCTGGCATGAATACATCTAGGATAACGGCGTCAGGATGAAGTTCTAATAGTTCTTCAAAGGCAGAGATTCCATTGCGGGCACACACACTTAGGTTGATATTGTGGATCGGCCAAGACGTTTCACATAAATGACATACTTCTGGTGAGGTTTCGGTCATTAGTACATGCAGTGGATTATCCATGTTACACCTCCAGTTATCGGGAGCAATGAACCACAGGCTCAAAACCAGTTTGTGGCAAAATCAGACTGTAGAAAATGATATGTCATTATAACACCATTTTCGATGGGACGCAATAAATTCTTAGAGAAATCGACTGCCATTGTTCGACAAAATTCGACATTTTTGTATAAAAAAGAAATGAATATGAGATAATTCCACCTGTTATGATAAAATAGTTATATCTATTTTTTTAGAAAAACGCCATTTTGCAACACATAGTGGGCATGGTTTTCGGGGTTTTCTAGCCCTTTTGTAGGAAAATAGGAGATTTCCAAATGTGCTCCATCCGTGTCTTCGTAAGAATGTATTGAAAAATCGTAAGTTCTGTCGCTACCCATGGTGTTAAGCATGTCCTGCAAAAGAAAAAGGGAATAGTCAGAAAGCACATCGGTGTCAGGGTGTTCGTAGGAGTATAGGGTGATGTCGTTTTCCGAAGGTGAGGGTGTTAATTCGCTATGTTTGGCTCTTTCTTGCGCAAGATAGTAAACACTCTCGATTTGTTCCAGATAGGCCAATGCAATTTGGTCGTTGGCGGCGGATATGCCAGAATACGCGGCACCGCTACAAAGGGCCAAAATAATAAGGCCCATGCATAAAAAGGACACGAGCCAAACACCGGTTTGGGAGCGATGATGTGTAGATTGATCTTCTGTCACGGTATACCTCCTTTACAAATGGAACATAACACTCATGTCTGATTGGATGAGGCTATAGCAAAAAAATATCTCTGCCCATGCAGAGGGCAACAATATATATAAGGAAAAAGGAGAAAATTATGCAGGCAATACAGGCTATTTTAACCAGAAAAAGTGTAAGAAAGTATATGGACAAGCCCGTAGAGGAAAGTTTAATAGAACAAGTGCTTTTGGCAGGCACCAGAGCCCCTTCGGGAAAGGGGAATGAGCCCTGGAGATTTGCGGTGATACAAGATATAGAATGTAAGGAAAATATTGCACAGTTGTGTCAATATGGAGATATCATTAGAGGGGCTCCCGTTTTGATATGCCAATTTTTAGATACAAATGTGGCATATGATACAGTGAAGGATGCAGGGTCGATGGGAGCTTGTGCGCAGAACATGCTACTCGCGGCGCATAGTTTGGGGTTGGGTGCCGTATGGATTGCAGAAATCCGGCGTAACAAAGAGGAAGTGGCCAAGCTATGTGGTGTGAGCGCGCAGGAGTATGAACTGATGATGGTAATGCCTCTCGGTTATAGTGACGAAAGCGAGACCCCAAGAAAGAGAAAGCTTAGCGTGCAAGATTGCATGATTGCGCGAAAATAATAAGGAAATGCTTTGATGTAAATAATGTCTGCTGAATAAACCCCTGCAGGTGCTTATTCAGCGCCACCGCAAAATGCGGTGGCCATAAAAGTGCTCAGAAAAGCACTTTTATGGGGCATACCTTTTTATAATATGTATATGTCTTTTTTGTTTGTTCAGTGGCATTAAATGTTTGTTGCAAGCAGAACAGGGTTTATATTTTGTGGGGCGGTGTTGCTATGGCAACACCGCCCCGATTACGCGTCTATACAGTACGATAGCGGTTATTTGTTGGAGGGGAAGAAGGGGCGCAAAGCGTCGGCTAAACTACTTACAGGCATGCTTTGCACGGTGATTTTTCCGGGGCCGGTAACCAAGGTGTTGAAAACACCCTCGCCGCCAAAAAACATATTTTTCACACCGGGAACTTTTTGAATGTCCATGGTGCAAGTGTGGTCCATAATAGCCAAGTTGCCTGTATCCACTATCATGCTTTGGCCGGCAGCCAAGGTGTATTCCACAGCATGGCCATCAATTTCGACAAATACAATGCCAGATCCGGTTACTTTTTGCATAATAAAACCTTCGCCACCAAATAGGCCGGCACCTAATTTTTTGTTAAAGAAAACAGAAAGTTCTACACCGCGTGTGGCAGCCAAGAAAGCCGATTTTTGCAGGACAACGGGTCTGTCCGGTGTAACCTCGATGGGAACTATGGTGCCCGGGACAGACGGAGCAAACGCAATTTCGCCCGGGCCACCCTCGGCTGTAAACGCATTTTGGAACATTGTGTCACCGGAAAGCAAGCGACCCAACATTTTGGAAGCGCCACCACCAATGGTTTCCATCTTCATGTTAGAGGTCATCCAAACCATGGAGCCACTTTCATTGATGACAGATTCACCGGCCTGCAATTGGCAAAGCACAACGGGTAAAGAGCCGCCTTCGATACGATATTCCATAAAACAACACATCCTTTTCATATATTTGGCAAGGCACAGGTTGCTACTGATTATGTTACAAGATAGCGCTTGTGCATTGCACTATAACAAAAGTTATGGCAAAGAAAGAGTGATTTCTTCATTATGAATTTCAAACATTGCCGGTGAAGACAATGCCGTGTTGCCCTGGGAATCACGCATTTCAAAAAGAGTTACATAGGTGCCGTTGCCCAGTGACATCTCATGAAAAGAGGTGTTTTCATCCACGGTGACAGAGTCGGCCGGTATCTCCTGCAATTCGCCGCGGTCTCCAAAAACTGTGGAGGCAAAGTGAAGCGGTTGCACCACATCGCCATTTTGCAAGGGTACGATGGTGCGTTCGGCAAGCGTAGAATCTTCCGGGCTGGGCAAACGCGCACCTTCGATGACGTAGAGTTCTTGCGTGAAGTCATATACAATGCTTAAGTTGTGTTTGACATCATTTAGCAAAACGGGCACGGAATAAAGAGTGTAATCTTCGCTTTCGTACGAGACCTCCATGTAACACAAGGCACCGTCTAAACTTCCCCAAGTACCTTGAAAATTGTCTTCGAAAACACCTTCTTGCCAGTTAACCGCAATGGCGTTGTCGGTGCCAAGACTTACCACCAAGTCTTGCTCCACGTCTAAGAAAAACAATTGAAAAGCGACCGATGATAAAATTTCTTCGGCTTGACTTCCAAGCTCTAACAGAGTGTGGTTTGTTTGTGAAATGTTTATAGGGGCGTTGTTCCAATCTACCGTGTGTAAACTGGGCACTTCTTGCAAGTCACTGGCGGCAAAGTCGGAGAAATCTTCTCCTGGAAGCTCTAAGTCTGAAACATACTCAACGCCTTCCGGACGTAAATTGCCGGTAAGGCCGTAGTAATAAAGATGTTTAAAGGCCTCGCTAATACCAAATTCTGTATATTGGGAAAAATCCATTAAGTCGCCGCTGTAGGAGTAATAGCAAGACAAACCGGAAGCTTCGCTGCGATATCGGCCGTTCACTTCATATTCTATGCACGCGTCTAAGGCGTCTAAAACAGCGGCCGAAGTTTGTGGCAAAAGCTGCTGTGAACTTCGCGCCAAATGTCCCAAATCGACCATGTTGTAATAGCCTTGTTCACGTGTGTTGCCGCCATAGTTCTCTGATTCATTGGCTATTTTTGAAAAGCTTGTGAAGAAAGAAGGTGCTTCGATAGCAGAACCCAAGGCCTCTTTGCCAAAATTTTCATAGGCAACGAGCAAATCGCCTAACTTGGTCAAGTTGGCAACTGACAAAGTGACATCGCTATCGGTATCAACAATTTCACAGCCTTCTAAATAGCTGTCGCAAATGATTTTTGAAAAATCGAGAGGCGATAGGTTGGGATTTGCGGCCAATGGTTTAAACATGCCGGTGTAATACCAACCATTGCTGGGCATAAGTTCTTCGGATGCCACCATGTAGTGTGCATAATCACGTAGGCTATCGGCTACATCTAGGGTGGCCATTAAACAGGCGTCAAAGCCGAAAATGTCAATGGCGGGGTCCAAAGAGTTGGGTGTGTAAACCGCGGCAAGTGCATCGTTTAATTCGTCTAAGTCCAAAGAATCATAGTTATATAATTCATCGTAGGCAATGCCGCCCAAGGTGGCACCACCATGATTCCATAAATTAACCAAGCTGTGTTTTGCCGGATAATTTTCGGTGGCAAAACGTAAAAAGTCTGATAAGGTTTTTGCTTCGCCCATGTTTGCTTGCGGTTGTTCATCCACAAGTTCTAAGCCGTTGTGGTCATACAAAAAACGTTGCACACGATCGGCACGCACAAAATCGTTTTGCCATTGGTCGGCGCCGCCTGTTTGAATAACCACTTTTACATTCTCTGGCAAAGGCACAGCAAGCAATTCTTGAATATCTTCTGTGGCCGAGCCATAATTTGTTTCCAAATCACTGCCACAGAGATACCAATACATCACCCATTCTGTTTCATCTCCCGTGGCTTCGGCAGCAGTTCCGGATGTAGAGGCTTCCGGCCTATCCAAAAAGGATGCAAAGCCTTGCAAAAGAGAGGCGCAACCGCTAAACGAAAACAAAACAGAAAAAACCAAAATGAGAGATAAAGATTTTTTTATCATGAAGATTTTCTCCACTGCCAGGCAGTCTCTTTACTGCCAAAATTGAAACAAAAAAAACGGAACATCAACTTGCTCCGCTGTGGAGCGGCTTACGAGACTCGAACTCGCCACCTTCTGCTTGGGAAGCAGACGCTCTACCGGATGAGCTAAAGCCGCAAAATGTTATTATTATTTTAACAAAAAACCAACGAACTTGTCAAGGCGGGTATTGCGTGCTGTGGGGATGAAAAGGGTGTTTGCACAGCGATGAAAACGCATCAAGACAATAAAAAACGAAACAAAATGTCAAGGTAGATGGTGCCATAAGACAGGACTTGAATGCCTAAGTTATTTAAGAAGGAAAGTGGGGCTTGCAATAGGCCTAAAAATACCAAAATCAAAACGGCAAACATCATATATCTGCCATAGCCCATCACTTTAAAATATAAAGATTTTGGCAAAAGAAGGCCAAAAATACGGCTGCCATCTAAGGGCGGGATGGGAAGTAAATTGAACATCGTGAGGTTTAAATTGAGAATGGAAAAGTAGAAGAAGAAAGTGGAAAGAGATAAAATAAACGATGTTGTATCGGTGGATAGTGTGAAAAAATTGCCGAAATAATAGAACGTTTTATAAAAGATAAAGGAAATATAGGCCAAGAGAAAATTAGACAAGGGGCCGGCTAAAGCTGTGAGTGCCATTCCCCGGCGGGGATCTTTGTAAAGATTCGGGTTTACAGGCACAGGTTTTGCCCAGCCAATGCCGATAATCATCATGCTAAGAAATCCCATCACATCGAAATGTTTAAGAGGATTTAAGGACAAACGTCCCAAGTCGCGTGCGGTATGGTCGCCCAATTTGTCCGAAATGAGGGCGTGTGATACCTCGTGAAATGGTATGGCAAGTAAAAGGCCTGCCACACGGGCTAACAGCAAGGTAAAATCGCCTTGTAAAAATGAAAACAATGCGCACTGCCTTCCTTTCCTAAAAGAGCATGATGAGAACAGTTTATTGTGGTATTCTGTAAATGTACAGATAGACCAAGCGTGGGTAAAATCGAACGAGTGGCTTCTATCATAGAGCCAATGGCGGTTTTTGTCAAACAGAAAACTTGCGGCACAAGGGTAAGCGTGCTATAATCTTGGATGAAATCGTATTGTTAGAAGTGGGAGGTGTTGCATGCAATGATGGCGGTAGCTTTGGTGCTGGGAGTGCTTGCAGGATATTTATTGGGTAGTATAAACTTTGCCGTTATGATTAGCAAAGGAATATATAAAAAAGACGTGCGTAGTTTGGGTTCTGGAAATGCAGGGATGACCAATATGGCGCGCAATTTCGGAAAAAAGGCGGCAGTGCTTACCTTGCTGGGAGACGTGTTGAAAGGTGTGGTGGCTGTGTTGCTTGGCCGTTTTTTCACAATGTGGTTAAGTGCTACGGGCGAGCCATTGTATGGAGCCTATTTGGCGGGAATTGCCGTGATACTAGGGCATATGTTTCCGGTGTTTTTTGGTTTTCGTGGGGGCAAAGGCGTTGCCACGGTAGCTGGTGTGATTTTGGCACTGAACCCGGCGGTGGCGATGGTGTTAATTGTTGTTTTTTTAATTTTATTTAAAGCAACCGGCATGGTGTCGCTGGGGTCGGTGGTAGGGATTTCGCTGTACCCTGTGGCAACCGGGTTATGGGCTGGGTTAATAAGTCATCAATTTGTGGTTTTTTCTGTTGTTTGTGCCTGCATCATCACTTTGTTAATTGTAATCATGCACAAAGAAAATTTGAAACGAATTCGGCAAGGAAAAGAATATCGTTTTACAACGAGCAAAAACGAAGAAAAGCAAACAAAAAAAGGTGAATAGCTGCTTTGTGCACAAAGGTAAATGCGAAAAGGGGTATTATGGCAAATATAATATTGGATGTAGACGGCACTTTGTGGGATTCCACGCAGCAGGTGGCGGAATGCTGGAATCAAACCATAAAAAAGTATCCGGAAATAAAAAAAGAACTGACAAGTGAAGAGCTTAAAGATTTGTTTGGGAAACCGTCCTTGGAAATCTTTGATAGCTTATTTCCCGATATCAGCGAGCAAAAACGCGAGGAGATAGCAAAAGCTTGCACCGATAGCGAGCATTCCTTTATGTATACGGCACCATGTCCTGTGTTTGAAGGGGTGAAAGAGGGGATAGAAAAGCTTAGCAAAGAGCATAAATTGTTTATTGTTAGCAATTGCATGTCCGGTTATATAGAGGCTTTTTTACAAAACACCGGCCTTAGCCATTATATGGAAGATACCTTGTGTTTTGGCGACACAGGCCGCCCTAAGGGAGAAAATCTGAAACATATCATGAAAAAAAATGCCTTGTCTACTGCGGTGTATGTAGGCGATACAGCGGGTGACTTTTCTGCTTGCCAAGTGGCGAAAATCCCCTTTATATTTGCCTCTTATGGTTTTGGCAAGGTGCCCGAGGCGAAAACAGTCATCCATCATTTTAGTGAATTGCTCACACTGGATTTTGCTAGCTTGCAAGCACAATAAGGCAAAAACCGTATTGTGCTTGCAAGCTTCTTATGATTTGCAATAACAATTTGGAATACGAAAATTAAAAAATGAAGAATAGTTGTTGTTTTATACATTTTGTGCTTAACGAATGAAGCTTGTCCATATCTTTGCTTCCTGTTCTACTGGGGGCAGATTTGCTTTTTCTTGCATTTGCAATAGCTGTGCCATATTTTTGCCAAGAATTCGCATGGTTTGGATGCCCTCTTCGTCATGTGAAAAATCTTCCATGCTGCGGCCAAAGCCCATATTCCAATAGGTAGAAGAGACGATGGGCATTTCATACAGGCCAAAATATTTGTGGAGTCTATCCAGTGCGCTTGCGGCGCCGCCTCTGCGACATACGGCTACAGCGGCAGCAGGCTTGCGAGCCATCACAGAAGAGCCTGCGAAAAAAACGCGATCCAGTACAGCGCAAAGAGCCCCATTAGCCCCGGCGTAATACACAGGAGAGCCCACAATAAAGGCATCAGATTCTTGCATTTTCTCTATTATTTCATTGGCTTTGTCCTCAAAAATGCAACGATTGGTTTTGGCACAATGACGGCAGGCGGTACAGCCATATACGGGTTTTGTTCCAAGATGTAGAATTTCGCTTTGCACATCCTTTTGTTGCAGCGCATGTTGAACTTCTTTTAATGCGGCAAAGGTGGTTCCTTCTTTGTGCGGGCTTCCGTTCAGTAATAAAACAGTCATGATGTCCTCCTTATTTAGACATTACTTTTACGTAGGCGATGCTACTGCAGTGATGCGTAAGTGGCAACAACCGCGTGGGCGCAATATAGAAGGTTGAATAGAGGGATTGCCCTAGCTGTAAAGCCTATGCGGATTTACATTTAGTATAGCATAAAATAAACAGAAGAACACAAAGGAATATATAGAAAAACGAATAAAATTTTCTTTTTCCCCTTGCAGGAAATTTAAAAATGTTGTACACTGGTTTTAGCACTCTTATACATAGACTGCTAATTAACTTTTTAAACAGGAGAATTCTTACATATGAAACAATTTAAAGCAGAATCGAAACGATTGCTGGATTTGATGATAAACAGCATCTATACACATAAAGAAATTTTCTTGCGTGAGCTTATCAGCAATGCCTCAGATGCTATCGACAAACGCCATTTTCTTTCGTTGACAAATACCGAGGCCGGCCTTGCAAGTGGCGAGTATGAAATTTTCTTACAAGCCGATAAAGAGTTGCGAACCCTTACCATTTCGGACAATGGTCTTGGCATGGATAAGGCTGCCCTAGAAGGGAACCTTGGCGTCATTGCCGCCAGTGGCAGCCTTGCTTTCCGCAAAGAAAATGAAGCAGCCGAAGATGTTGATATCATCGGGCAATTTGGTGTGGGTTTTTATTCTGCATTTATGGTGGCTTCGCAAGTGCGTGTGATAAGCCGTGCGTTTGGTGAAAGCGAAGCGTATTGCTGGCAAAGCAAAGGGGCACAGGGCTATGAGGTTAAACCGGCCCAACGTGACGAAGTGGGAACAGATATTATTTTGGTGTTTAAAGAGGATGAAGAAGACGAGCGTTATAGTGAATTTTTAGAAGAGCACCGCTTACGTGGGTTGGTGGAAAAATATTCTGATTATATACGTTATCCCATTAAGATGACAGTGCATGAGACGCGTCCCAAAAAAGACGTGGAAAATGAATATGAAGAAGTGGAAGAATTGCGCACACTTAACAGTATGGTGCCCTTATGGAAGCGCGACAAAGCCGAGCTAACAGAAGAAGATTATGCGGCTTTCTATAAGGAGAAATTTTCTGATTTTGAGGCCCCGGCCAAGGTGATTCAAAGCAATACAGAGGGAACAGCCACCTATAACGCTCTTTTGTTTGTGCCTTCGCGCACACCGTATAACTATTACTCTAAAGAATATGAAAAAGGCTTGCAATTGTATGCGTCCGGTGTGATGATCATGCAAAAATGTGCAGACTTGCTACCAGATCATTTCAGCTTTGTGCGTGGTTTGGTAGATAGCCAGGACCTCAGCCTTAACATCAGCCGCGAAATGCTTCAGCACGACCGACAACTGCAGCTGATTCGCAAATCTTTGGAGCGTAAAATTAGAAGTGAACTGGGGCTTTGGCTTAAAAATGATCGAGAAGCCTACGAGGTATTCTTCAAAAATTTTGGTCTGCAGCTAAAAGTGGGCCTGTACCAATCTTTTGGGGCAGAAAGTGATAATTTGAAGGATTTGCTACTGTTTTATGCTGCCAAGGACAAGAAGATGGCGACTTTGGCAGAGTATTGTGCCAATATGCCGGAAGAACAAAAATATATTTATTATGCGGCCGGTGATAGTATAGATAGGCTTTCGCGTTTGCCACAGGCAGAAATGGTGTTGGGCAAGGGCTTCGATTTGTTTCTTCTCACAGACGATGTGGACGAGTTTACGCTTAGTATGCTTCGTCAATACGACGAGAAAGAATTCCGCAATATCTCCGGCGGTGATTTGGGCTTAGAGAGTGAAGAAGAAAAAGAAGAAATAGAGAAACAAAACGAGAGCAATAAAGATTTATTTGACTTCCTTAAAGAAAGCCTTGACGGCAAGGTGACGCAGGTGAAAGTGAGCGGACGCTTAAAAAATCATCCGGTTATCTTAACATCCGAGGGGGGCCTTTCTATGGAGATGGAAAAGGTGTTAAATAGCATGCCGGGCGAAAATAAGGTGGAAAGCCAAAAAGTGCTGGAAATCAATGCGGAACATCCTTTGTTTGCAAAATTACAGACACTACAAAGCGAAAATCAGGAACTGCTAAAAACCTATGCAGGCCTGCTGTACAACCAAGCCTTGCTTATAGAAGGTTTGCCCGTGGAAGATCCTGTGGCATTTAGTAACGATTTAAGCAAAATTCTGGCACAATAAACAGGTTTCTTATTTGCGAATTTGGTGAGCCAAATTCGCAAAATTTTCTTTCTAGATAAAAGTCTTTTGTGAAAAAGAAAAATATGTGGTATACTATTTTTTAATTAGGCATTTGCCACAATTAATGAGGGGGACATGGAAATGCAAAACAAAATTGCAGTGTGTATTGCACGCGAATTTGGCAGTGGTGGACGTGAAGTGGGAAAACGTGTGGCCGAAAAATTGGGTATTGCATTTTATGACAGCGAGCTATTGCAAATGGCTGCTGAGAAAAGTGGTATTTCTCAAGATATGTTCGAAAAGGCGGACGAGCGCCCTACGAATAGTCTTTTGTACTCGTTGTCTATGGTGGCTACAGGTAGCCAGCTGCCTACCTCGTTTAATGAGTTTGCCTATACTTCTAATGATCGTTTGCAGCTGTATGTGACACAGGTGATTCGCGAAGTGGCCGAAGAGGGTTCTTGCGTGATTGTGGGGCGTTGTGCTGATTATATTTTGCGAGAGCAAGTACGAGTTTTTTCGGTTTTTATGCATGCGGATTTAGAGACACGCAAGAAGCGTATTGTAAAACTACATCAACTTGACGAAGATGCCGCGAGGTCTTTGATCCGAAAAACAGACCGGATTCGTGCCAACTACTACAGTTTTTATACGGACCAAGATTGGAATAATGCCAATAATTACGATTTATCTTTGGACGTAGGACGTATAGGTGTAGATCTAGCGGCCGATTTTATTTGCGACATAGTACCGAAGTTGTCTGTATGATGCAGAAAGAGGATGAAACATGACTTATAAGAGAAGGAATCAAGGCGTATGCAGTCAAAGCACAAGCGTGCGCTTAACTTGCGATAATGTGATTGAAAGTGTATGTGTGCAAGGTGGATGTGATGGCAATTTAAAGGGTGTGTGTAGTTTGTTGTGTGGCCGAAGTGCCAATGAGGCGATTGAACTGCTTTCTAACATTCGTTGTGAGGGAAAAGATACTTCTTGCCCTGCTGAAATAGCAAAATGTTTAAATGAGGCATTGTTGGCGCAATGTAAGAGCGCATAATTAAAGTTTTGTGAAATGATAGGAGCTGTAGCCGGTTTATGGAAACAGACAGTAGTCTTCCGTTGATAGCGAGTCTGGGATTTCTTTTGTTGATGTCAGCCTTTTTTTCTGCCAGTGAAACGGCGTATTCATCGTTGAATCCGGTGCGCCTAAAAAGCATGATAACCACGGGTGAAAATGCAAAAGGGGCCACACGGGCGTTAACTTTGGTGGGTAGGTACGATAAATTATTATCAACTGTGCTGGTGGGCAACAATATTGTTAACATTGCCTCTTCTTCTTTAGCAACGGTGTTGTTTGTGGGGTGGTTTGGTAACGCCGGTGTTTCGCTGGCCACCTTGGTGATGACTGTGTTGGTATTGATGTTTGGAGAGGTTTCGCCTAAAACCTTGGCCAAGGAGCAACCGGAAAAATTCGCTATCTTTGCAGCCTTGCCGCTGATGGCGTTAAGCACGGTGTTGCGGCCTGTAAATGCCTTTTTTAGTGCATGGAAGCGGTTGCTTTTGCGTTTGTTTCACATCAAGGGCGGCCAAAACATGACAGAAGAAGAGCTACTTGCCTATGTGGATGAGGCGCATGAAGACGGCGGAATCAATGAAGTTGAGGCCGGCATGATACGCCAAGTAATCGAATTTAACGATCTCGAAGTGGATGATATTTTAACGCCACGTGTTGACATGCTTTCTGTTTCGTTAGAAGATAGTATGGAGACGATAGAACGTACATTCCATGAGTCAGGCTTTTCGCGTCTGCCTGTGTATGGACGTTCAGAGGACAATATTAAGGGAGTTTTGCTTCAAAAAGACTATTGGTTTGAAGTGATTAAACAAAAGAAGAGCTTAGAAGAAGTGGTTAAGCCTGTAGTTTTTGTAACAAAACAGGTGAAAATATCTAAACTGTTGGAGCAGTTGCAACAAAAGAAATGCCACATTGCCATTGTGGTCGATGAATATGGTGGCACCGTGGGCCTTGTGACCGTGGAGGATATATTAGAGCAACTGGTAGGAGATATTTGGGACGAGCACGAAAATGTGGTGCAGGCGATCACGCGAGAATCAGACTCATGCTATCGCGTTTTGGGGAGCACGGATGTTGACGATTTCTTTGAAACTTTTTTGTTTAAGGGCGAGATTGATAGCGCTACGGTGGGCGGATGGGTAACCGAGCAGTTGGGCCGTTTTCCCGAGGTAGGCGAAAGTTTCCTCTACGAGGGCTGGAATATAACAGTGACAAAAACTATGCGTCAACGTGTTTTAGAAATTGTATTGGACGAGGAACCGTTTGTTGAGGAAACGGGCAAAAAAAGCGAAGAATAGTCTTTCCCCAGCGGTAGCACAACAATTGTGCACTTTTGGAAAATGTTAAATTACGCCACCTGTTTTGCAGGTGGCGTTTGAATTTAAGAGGCAATGAGAGAATAAAAGAATATCACTTGATTTTTTTTAATGAATACAATATAATTTTTTTAACAAGGTCATGGTGGCTTTGTTGCCGCTGTATAAAACGTAGCGTGTTGTTTGCGCCGTATACCAGCCGGTTTTTTAATAAACGTAAAAAACGGAGGAATACGACATGAAGCTACTGCTACAGAATATTCATACATTGGTGAGTTGTGATGCCGAAGACAAGGTGTATAACAAAGTAAATCTAATGTGTGAAAATGGTGAGATAACGCATATTGGAAACGATACGTGTGAAGCCGATGAAGTGATAGATGCTTCGCGCATGGTGGTCTATCCTGGGCTTATCAATACCCACCATCACCTTTATCAAACATTCAGCCGCAATTTACCCCCTTTGCAAAATCTAGAGTTGTTTGATTGGCTAAAGGCCTCGTATCAAATTTGGAAGAAGCTAAACGAAGAACTGGTGTATTGTTCTTCCCTGACAGGGCTTGGTGAACTTTTAAAAACAGGCTGTACCACCTGTGCCGACCATCACTATGTGTTCCCAAAGGGCAGTGGAGATTTAATAGGTGCACAGTTTCGTGCAGCCGAAGCCTTGGGTATTCGCTTGCATGCGTCTAGAGGCAGCATGGATTTGAGCGAAAAAGATGGTGGTTTGCCACCGGACAGTGTGGTGCAAACTGTGGATGAGATTTTGCGCGACGGCGAAGAAGCCGTGCGCCGTTATCACGATCCTTCTCGGTTTTCGATGCGTAGGGTGATGCTTGCCCCATGCTCGCCGTTTAGTGTAAGCGAGGATTTGTTGCGCGAAAGTGCCGTGCAGGCAAGACAACTCGGCGTACGTTTACACACGCATTTAACCGAAACTTTGGATGAAGAGCGTTATACCCTAGAGACCAAAGGGATGCGCCCCCTTGCCTACATGCAAAGCCTTGGTTGGTTGGGAAGTGATGTATGGTATGCACATGGTATACATTTTAACGAGGAAGAGCTTGATTTGTTGGCGGAAACAGGAACGGGTGTGGCACACTGCCCCATTAGTAACATGAAGTTGAGTTCCGGCGTGGCTAAAATTCCTCAAATGCTACAGCGTGGTGTGCCTGTGGGTCTCGCTGTTGATGGAAGCTCAAGTAATGATGGCAGCAACTTGTTGGAAGAGCTACGCGTGGGATTTTTGCTACACCGCTTGCACAGTAGCGCTAAAGCCCCAAGCGGCTATGATATGCTAAAGGTGGCTACGGTCGGTGGCGCACGTTTGTTGGGTCGGGAGGATGTGGGAAGCTTAGAAACCGGAAAAGCGGCCGATTTATTCGCCATCGATCTAGACCGCATAGAGTTATGTGGCGCCAGCCGCGATTTGCAAGCCATGCCTGCTACGGTAGGTTATAAGGGTGCTGTGGACATGACTGTGGTAAATGGGCGTGTGGTGGTGCGTGAGGGTCGTTTGGTACAAGTGGACGAGCAACGTTTGCTGGAGCAGTCTGTTCCGGTATGGGAAAACTTCGTGGGCTATGTGAAATAGTTTAGAAGGAATAAGGATGCCATGGCATCTGTTTTTGAGTATACCTCAGCTCTTGACTTCGTGTGGGCATATGATACAATAGAAAATAGCTAAAACAAACTCGCATGTGAGTTTGTTTTTGGGTGCGCCAAAAGGTGCACCTTTATAAGCGCCTATAGTTCAACGGATAGAACACTGGTCTTCTAAACCAGATATCGGGGTTCGATTCCCTGTGGGCGTGCCATTCGCTGCGGACTAAGTTTTGGTTCGCAGCGTTTTTTTAAAAAAATGCTTGCTAAGCAAAGTCTTGGTGGGATTGATAATGAGGCAGATAATTAATGATAAAGGCATTCATATTTGATTTAGACGGCACTTTGTTAGATTCTATGCATGTTTGGCAAGATGTGGGGGACGCATTTTTAAAAGAGCAAGGGGTGCACCAGGTGCCGCCCCATTTGAATGAAACATTAAAACAAATGGACGCGTATCAATCGGCAGAACATTTGTGCGAGGTTTTTGGCTTTACGCAAAGTCCGGATGAAATAGTAGCCGCCTTAGTTGCAAAGATGGAGTTTTACTACAGGGAGAAAATGCTGTTAAAAGAGGGTGCGTTGACATTTTTGCAAGAACATCGAAATATACCCATGTGCATTGCCACAGCCACTCGGTATTCACTTGCTAGAGCGGCGCTACAAAGGCTTGGTATTGAAGATTATTTTGTGGATATTCTCACCACCGAAGGAGTGGGGCAAGGCAAGCAAAGCCCGGAAATTTATATGCAGGCGGCTGCAAAGTTGAACACGGACATTGCGTCTTGTGCTGTGTTTGAAGATGCCCTTCATGCTGCGGAGACTGCAAAAAAGGCAGGGTTTTATGTTGTGGGCGTTTCTGATAAGAGCTCGGCCAAAGACGAAATGGCTTTGCGCAGTGTATGTGACGTGTTTGTGGAAACACTGACGGAGTATAGGTATCAATAGACGCGTTTAGAGGGAAAACTTAATAGTATAATTGTTTTAAGGGGGATTTATGCCGGCATTAAGTGCGCACGACCAGTTCGGTATACAAATATATTCAAAGATGCCCACGGCCCTGAAAGTGGCGGCAAAAAAGAATATACGGCTATTTCGTTTGGGTTTTCAAGGGCCCGACCTTTTGTTTTATCATCAGCCTTTAAAAAAAAGTGAAATTGCAGCTAAAGGCATGTTGTTGCACAGCCAAAGCGGCAAACAGTTGTTTGCCGGGCTTTGTGCCCAGTTACAAGAAAAACCAGATGAGGAGCTTCTTGCCTATGCATTGGGTCTATGTTGTCATTATGCTTTGGATAGAACGTGCCACCCGTATGTAAACGAATGGGCAGCGTGTGATGGGAAACGCCACAAATGGCTAGAGACAAATTTTGATGTTTTTATACGACAGCGTTATCATCGAGTGGAGCCACGTTATCTAAATTTGCCTGTTCGGGTTAATGTGGAGGTGCCGGCTTTGGCCTTTGGCATCACAAGCGGGCAAGCTGCATCTTGTGTGCGTTCTTTTCGGTTTTTCACACGCGTGCTAGATTGGAATTCGGCAGTGCAAACGGCCGAACGTGTCTTGGGCAAAGAAGACGAGTATTCCACTTTGTCTTTGCCCAAAGATAACCATTTACCAGAGGAGACGATGGCTTTGTATGCTTTGTGGGAGCAAGCGTTGCCGCTCTGTGTGCAACTTGTGCAAAAAGTGTATGTCGGAGCACAAGAGAAGGGCACCGACTTTGAAGATTTCGAAGAAAATTTCGAAGGGGTGCTTTTATGAAAAAATATTTTTCAAAGGCAGAACGTAGCTGGATATGGTATGACTGGGCCAATTCGGTGTTCGCCACAGTTATGATGGCGGCCATTTTTCCTGTTTATTTCACAAGTACAGCTGGAGCGGCCGGCGTTAGTGGCGATGCCTGGTGGGGTGTGGCTACCGCGGTTGCCACTTTGTTAATTGCGCTATGTTCGCCTTTTCTGGGAGCACTGGGCGATTACCATGGTATGAAAAAACGCATGTTGATCGTGTTTTTGAGCATTGGTTTAGTATTCACGCTTTTTTGTGCGCTGATTAGCAATTGGGAAGGGTTGCTGGTGGGCTATATTTTTGCCCAAATTGGTTTTTCGGGATCATGTCTGTTTTATGATTCCATGCTAACCGATGTGACAAGCAAGGAAAAGATGGATCGTGTTTCAGCCTGGGGCTACGCCATGGGCTATATTGGTGGTAGTACCATTCCCTTTTTGGGTGCCATTGCATTGATGACATTTGGTGGCGCTTTTGGTATTAATACTGTGCTGGCTGTGCGTATTTCTCTTGTGATTACTGTAGTGTGGTGGTTGGTGTTTTCTATACCACTGCTAAGAAATTATAAACAGGTGCATGGGCGCGACATTCCCAAAACGAAACTTATGGCGAGCACTTCGCAATCTTTGAAAAAAAGTCTTACACGCATGGTCAAAACCAAGGGTATTTTATTCTTTCTGTTGGCCTATTTTTTTTATATCGACGGTGTAAATACAGTGATTAAAATGTCCACAGCCTATGGCACTGCGCTGGGGCTGGATAGCACCGGTATGATTTTAGCCTTGCTGGTTACGCAGCTTGTAGCCTTCCCATGTGCGATTTTATTTGGTAGGTTTGCCGTGAGGGTGGGTACCATACGTATGCTAATGTTTTCGGTGGGGCTGTATGTGTTTATTTGTGTGCTTGGCTTTGTGATGGGTTTTGGTTTGGAAGAAGGATTTTTAACGAGGGAACAGTCGTTAATCCTATTTTGGATCTTGGCTTTTTTGGTGGGAACAGTACAAGGTGGCATTCAAGCACTTTCCCGATCATTCTTTGGTAAAATCATCCCTAAAGAGCATTCGAATGAATATTTCGGCGTTTACGATATCTTTGGGAAATTCTCCTCTATTTTAGGCCCCGCTATTTACGCTGCAGTGGTGGCTGTTACAGGCCGCAGTTCTTTTGCTATCTTGGCCATTGTACTTTTATTTGTGGTAGGTGGTGCATTTTTGTTGGTGGGTCGGCGTCATATTGAAGTCTTGGAAACGTAGGATAAGAATGCACTTAAAAAAAGATTGACAAAACCAAAAAATATAATTATACTAAAATAGTAGATTTAAACCGCAAGATATGACATGTTTCTAGATACGGGTTGATGGGAAATTGCTATACTAGCGGTAAAACAATATGGATAGAAAACCCAAAATGGGTTTTTTATATAAATTTGCTTAACATGGAAAGGAGCAATAAAATGATGAAAATTCTAAAATGTAGCCACTGTGGAAATGTTGCAGTGATGATGGTGGATGCAGGGGTGCCCTTGCAGTGCTGTGGCGAGAAAATGGAGATTATGCAAGCCGGTGTAACCGATGCTGCAAAGGAAAAACATGTTCCCAGTGTAAGCGTAAATGGGAATGTACTGCAAGTACAAGTGGGAGAAGTAGAGCATCCCATGACGGCTGAGCACCTTATACAATGGATTTTGTTGGAGCAGAATAATCGGGTAAAATATGTGCACCTTTTACCCGGAGAAAAGCCTGTGGCCGAGTTTTGTGTAGAAAGTGGCCCTTATGCGGTGTATGAGCTATGTAATTTGCATGGTTTATGGAAAACAGAGGGTGTGGTTTAGTTTTTAATATGGCGAAAAGGAGGGAGTTTCTATGACAGAGAAAGTGCTGAACTTGCTTAACGAGCAGGTACAAAAGGAAATGTATTCGGCCTATCTTTATCTTGAGATGTCTAACTATTATCGCGAAGAAGGTTTAGACGGTTTTTCTAACTGGTTTTATGTGCAAGCACAAGAAGAAATGAGCCACGCCATGCTTTTTCGCGAGTATATACTAGATAATGATGGGGCGGTGCGTCTGTTCGACATCGAGGCACCGAATAAAAATTATCAAGAGCATGGCGAACCTTTGAGTGTTACTTTCGAACATGAAAAAATGGTGTCGAGCAGTATACACAATCTTGTGGCGGCAGCAAAAGACGTGAATGATTTTCGTACGATGGAGTTTTTAAACTGGTTTGTAAAAGAACAGGGCGAAGAAGAAAAAAATGCAGCAGATCTTTTGAAAAAATTTAGTTTATTTGGAAAAGATGCGCAAGTGCTGTATCAGATGGATAGGGAATTAAGTGTACGGGCTTATTCACCGCCCAGTATTGCTTCCACCTAAATAGTGATGTGGTTTATATAAATTGGCAGGGCTATTATGCCCTGCCAATTTATATAATGCCTGCTACATAGCGGTGGAACAGAATGAACTTCGCAGGGATTTATTCAGCAGGCGTTATTTAAGGTGTTTATCAGTATACACAGTATCGCTTGTGCTTTTTTCTGGCAAAAATTTCATCTTAGTTTTTGCAAAGTTCTTGTTTCGTGGAAATCAATCGTGTGGGGTTTGCCTTGCAAGCCATGTTTATCAAAGTGGCAAAGCAAGCTTTATATATACAATAAAAAAGCCGCCAAAATGCTTGGATGAGAATGAATGCATTTTGGCGAAAATTTTGCAATAAATCGATGCCGGTGAAAAGACATTGTGTAAACAAAGCGATTAATGGGAATAATACATATACAGCTGACAAGGTATCATACCATTATAAAGCTTGCGTTTTTTTGTGGCCTTTTCCCCAAAATTACGCTCGAATTCTTCGCTTGCCGTAAGTATATAAGCGCTACGTGGGCGGTTCGAGTGGAAAACTTTTCCGAAATCTTGCTCCATGATGGTCGCCTCATCACCGGCCATCATGCGTTCGCCATAGGGTGGATTTGCCATCAAAATAGCATCGCTATCGGGGACAAAATGACGCATGTCTTGTTGTGCAAAGTGGCAAACATCCAAAACACCAGCCAGCTTGGCATTCGCCTGTGCCAAAGCGATCATTTGCCTATCTATATCACTGCCAAAGGCATGGAAATCGGCTTGTGGTTTTTCCTGCTCGTGCGCTTGTTTACGTATTTTCTCAAATACACCCGCAGGTAAAAAGGCATATTGTTCTGCGGCAAAGCTGCGTCGTAGGCCCGGGGCTATATTTTTGGCTTTAAGCGCCGATTCTATTAAAAGAGTACCGCTACCACAAAAGGGGTCTTGCACGTGGCTGTCTCGGCGTACATGGGCTAAATCGGCCATCCCCGCAGCTAAGGTTTCTTTTAAGGGGGCCGCGCCGGAGATACGACGATAACCGCGCTTGTGCAGCCCGGCACCGGAAGTGTCCAAAAACAGTTCTGCTTCATTTTTTCTAAGCGAGAGACGTAGGCGATACTCGGGGCCGTTTTCGTATAGATTTTGTACGCCATGTCCTTTTTTTAACCGTTCAACCACCGCTTTTTTTACTATTTTTTGGCAAGCAGGCACACTACTTAATTGGCTGGATAAACTGGAAGCTTTAACGGGGAAGCAAGCATTTGCAGGGAGGTATTCTTCTAAAGCAAGAGCAAAAACACCATCGAACAAGGCATTAAAATCCTCGGCATGAAATCCACCAAGGCGCAAAAGAACACGTTCGGCGCTGCGGCTCCACAAATTGGCTGCGGCTAATATTTCTGCATCACCATTAAAGGTGATGCGGCCGTCGGAAATTTGTACGTTTTTTGCTCCAATTCGTTTAAAATCGAAGGCGGCTGCTTTTTCCATGCCAAAATAGCATGGAGCTATCATTTGAAACATTATGTCCTCTCTTCCTTTTCTGCGCTAAGAACTTGTAGCAGTGATTTCCGATAGCACTTGCTATGGTGCAGGCAAACGAATAGTATTGCCATCAAAAACATAGCCGCTACGGTGTCTGTTAAAAAATGACGACCCATGACCAAACGTGAAAATGCCATCAGGCCAATGTATGCCCAGCTAAACAAAGATACCCATAGTTTGCGAGCTTGCCATGTAGGGAACAGGTCACACAAAATAAAAAGTAAAAGTATTCCACAAGCACTGGCTGTGTGCCCAGACGGAAACGAGCTGCCGCCAGGGCCAAAGGGATGATACCATGCCGTAAAATTTGCCAGTTGGTCCGTGGCCAGCATTTCATCATAGCGTGGGCGTTGCCAAATTAATTTTAAAATATTTACAAGTGTTAAATTGCAAAGCAAATATAAGGAGCCAAAGCGTGCAAAAAACAAAAGCTTGGTTCGCATATAAGAGTTTTGTGCCGCCAAATACCGCGTGCAAAGATAAAATACAGCGGCAACAAGAACAAAGAAAATAACAGAAAACGGTGAAAAAATACCTTGTATAAGGCCTCTGTTTTGCCAATAGTGCAGGGCGATAAGAAACAACGCAAGCTGGGCCCCTCCGGCTAAAGTATACCAAAATAAAGTGACCTTTTTGTTTTTTGGAGGCGTGTTAAAAGACTTTAGCAAGAAAAGGAGTATCATGGGCAAATACAATACCCACCAGCCAATGGCCTCCATAGTAATGGCCCAAATCGCCGTTGGGTTGTACAAGGTTTGGTCTAGTATTAAATCGAAACGGGTTCCCAAAAATAGGCCTGTGGCACAGGCAAGGCAAGCTAGTACAATCAAAATGATAAAGCGATGTTCTATACCGAATAAATTTTTTTTCATAAGCTACACGCGCACCTTTATATAGTAAAGTACCGACCCACGTGCACCCCACTCAGCCTCGATGCGATAGGTGTAGGTTCCACCGCTAAACGGTGTTTGTAAATCACCACTTACAGGCTCAAATTCATTTCGGCTTCCGTAAGAGCGGCTTATCACCATGCTATTGCATGGGAAGGAGAAGTCGATGTTAAGGGGTGTTCCGGGTACAACAGGGGCTGGCTCTAGGGTATTCACTGCATCGCGGTTGGGTTCGGTCCACTCCACGGTGGAAAATAAAAAGCGCCAAGAATATGAATCCATCAGATAGTGTTGTTGTGGCAGGGGGAGCCCATTGTATTCAATTTCTATCACAGGTAGGGCGCTTTCTGGGTTTTGGGATGCAAGCAGGTCACGTATCACATAGGAAAGAGTAGCTGCTAAAATCAAAGCAGCTAAACCTATGGCGATTTTTTTTAGTCGAAATTTTCGTCTTTCCATGTGTCTCCTCGCAAACGCAATTGCACGTCATGCACAACATTATCTTTTTTAGTATACCACATCTTGGCGTTTCGGCAAGGAAAATAGGTAGAAATGTGCGGAGCTCTTGTTTGACAAAGTTGAGAAAAAGGCCTATACTTTTAAATAACATAAAAACAGGGGTGCTTTCACGGGCTGAGATTCTTTTGTTAAAAAGAGAACCCTAAAACCTGATCTGGGTAATGCCGGCGTAGGGAGTTTTGGTAAGCCATGCTCATTTTGCCTGCGGTTTTTATGCCGTGGGTTTTGTTTTTGTGTTGAACGAATCGGTAGAGTAGTTTCAAGTTCGAACTAAAAACAAAAGGAGTGAATTGTATGAGATTACCAAAAGATATGACAAAGACGGCTATTTTGGTGGAGGCGGCTTTGATGGTGGCCTTAGCCTTTGTCCTTTCGATGCTAAAGCTGTTCACCATGCCCATGGGAGGTACGGTAACGCCTTTTTCTATTTTGCCGTTGTTGCTTTTTAGCTTCCGTCATGGTGGAAAATGGGGAATGGCTGTAGCTTTGGGGTACAGCTTTTTGCAGGCGATGCAGGGCCTTGGTGATATTATGTTGGTGCCCACATTGTGGGGGATGGCCTTGTGTGTGTTGTTAGATTATGTTTTTCCCTATGTTTTTATGGGCCTTGCAGGTCCTCTAGCGCATAAATTTACGTCTTTTAAAGTGGGCGTTGTGGTATCTGTGTTGGCAACGGGATTGGTTCGCTTGGCTTCCAGCTTTTTGTCTGGAATTATTTTGTGGGGGGCGTATGCGCCCGAAGGTACACCGGTGTGGCTGTATTCGCTTTTGTATAACGCCAGTTGGAGTATGCCGGATACCGCGTTGGCATTGGTGGCTTTCCTTGTTTTGTGTCGTGTGCGGATTTTGCATCTTACGCCGGAAAAACAGTTTTCCTAGTTTGTCTGTGTGTTGCAAGAAAAACCCTTATCAAGCGGTTTTGTCATTAGAGCCCTTGTCAAATAAAGAGCAAAATGCTATAATATATGCGAACTTTAGAAAAACGCAATGACGAAGAAAAGTAGCTGTTGGCCAGTTATGCAGAGAGGAACACCTTAGGCTGGGAGTGTTCTTAGCGGGCCTTTGGTGAAGTTCTCTTCCGAGCGACCTTGGCTCAACCGGTTTTGTGCCGCTGTAGGCTGGGTGGGAGGCCCCCCTTATCGGGCAAGAGAGCCGTTTTATGTGTGAAGTTGTGTGCTTGCCATAGAGCGGGAATTTGGGTGGTACCGCAAAGCAAACCTTTGCCCCAATTTTTGGGGTGAAGGTTTTTGTTTTGCTAATGTATTGTTACAACAGGAGGAAATTGCGATGAAACAAGCGCTTGAGCACATCCGTAGTCATGCTGTACAGAAAATAGAAAAGGCTGAAAATGAGGGTATACTAGATAGTTTGCGTGTGCAATATCTTGGAAAAAAAGGCGAGCTTACTGTTTTGTTGAAACAAATGGGAAAACTTGCTGCCGACGAGCGCCCGCTGATGGGGGCTCTGGCTAATGAAATACGTGGTGAGGTGGAAACTGCTGTGGTAACACGTGCGGCTGTTTTGGCACAGGAAAAACAAAAGCAGCAGTTGGCAAATGAAACAATGGATGTGACCTTGCCGGGTGTGGTGCCAGAATGTGGTTTTGCACATCCTTTTTCGCGCGTGCTGGACGAATTGGAAGAAATTTTTTTGGGTATGGGTTTTTCCGCAGTACAAGGCCCCGAGGTAGAATTGGATTTATACAATTTTGAAATGTTGAATATGCCTAAAAGCCACCCTGCGCGAGACACACAAGACACTTTTTATGTCAGCGAAAATGTTCTGCTGCGCACACAAACAAGCCCTATGCAAATTCGCACAATGTTAAAAGAAGAGCCACCCATCCGGATTATTTGCCCGGGACGTGTTTACCGTAGCGACGCTGCAGATGCCACTCATTCGCCTATTTTTCATCAAATAGAAGGATTGGCCGTGGACAAAGGAATCACCTTTACAGATTTAAAAGGAACATTGGATTTGTTTATTAAGCAGTTATATGGGCCAAATACCAAAACTCGCTTTCGTCCACATCATTTCCCTTATACAGAACCTTCTGCCGAAATGGATATGAGCTGTTTTAAATGTGGTGGTAAGGGATGCTCTTTGTGTAAACATGAGGGCTGGATTGAGATTTTGGGTTGTGGTATGGTGCATCCGAAAGTATTAGAAAACTGTGGCATAGATTCGGAAATCTACTCAGGGTTTGCTTTTGGTGTAGGGCTGGAGCGTATTGTGATGATGAGATATGACATCGATGATATGCGTCTATTATATGAAAATGATTTGCGTTTTTTACGCCAATTTTCACACTGATATAGGGGGATACATTATGAAAATGCCGCTTAGATGGGCACAAAGCTATGCGCCGTTTGTGGCCAATGCCCAAGAGTTTTCAGATAAAATGACGATGTCCGGTTCGAAGGTGGAAACCTATTTTAGCGAACGAGACAAGATGAGCCGTGTGGTGATAGGTCGTATTGAAAAACTAGAACGCCATGAAGAATCGGACCACCTGTGGGTATGCCAAGTAGATGCAGGTGCTGAAAATGTGCAGATTGTCACCGGGGCACAAAACCTAAAACAGGGAGATTTATGCCCTGTAGCACTTCATGGGGCCAAGCTACCCAATGGCAGCGAAATTCGTCGTGGTAAATTGCGTGGTGTGGAAAGTGCAGGCATGCTGTGTAGCCTTGGCGAGCTTGGCTTGGACCTGCGAGATTTTCCCAATGCCGTTGAAGATGGCATTCTTGTTTTAGAAGAGGAGGCAATACCGGGGCAAGAGGCAGCAGTAGCACTTGGCATGGATGATGTGTGTTTTGAGTTTGAAATCACACCCAATCGTCCGGATTGCCTTTCTGTGCTTGGCCTTGCACGTGAGGCGGCCGCTACATTTGGGGTGCCTTTTTCTCCACCAACGCCACCGCCACACGCAGTGGGTGGCAACATAGAAGAAATATTGAGTGTGGACATACAAGACGATACACGTTGTTTTCGTTACTGTGCTGCCATGGTAGATAATGTGCGTGTTAAGCCAAGTCCGCGTTGGTTGCGTGAAAGGTTGCGCTTATGTGGTGTTCGTCCGATTAACAATATAGTGGATATCACAAACTACGTGATGTTGGAGTACGGCCAGCCTATGCATGCCTTTGATTACGCCTATGTAAATGGGGGGCACATTACAGTGCGCACGGCAGAGGACAAAGAGTGCATTGTTACACTGGATGGAGTAGAGCGAAAACTGGAAAATGATATGTTGGTGATTGCCGATGAAAAGGGCCCTGTGGCTTTGGCCGGTGTGATGGGCGGGGAATTTTCCGGTATTTATGATAGCACTTGCCGTGTGGTGTTTGAAGCAGCTTCTTTCGACGGCCCGTCGGTGCGTAGCGCGGCAAAGTGTGTGGGCCTACGCACGGAAAGTTCTGGCCGATTTGAAAAAGGATTGGATCCGGAGCAAGTGATGCCGGCGTTGACACGTGCCTTAGAATTGGTGAAATTGTTGGATGCAGGCGATATTGTAAATGGTGTGTTGGATATATATCCCGCACCGCGTTCTGTGCGTCAGTTGCCTTTTGTGCCAGAGGAAATCAATCGCCTTTTGGGTATCGAGGTGGGACGCGAAGAAATGGTGCAAATGTTAACGCCACTGGATTTTGTTGTGCAAGGTGACACAATTTGTATTCCTACTTTCCGTGCGGATGTAAGCAGAACTTGTGATATTGCAGAGGAAATTGCCCGTTTTGTGGGTTATAACCACATTCCTATGACGGTGCTTAATGGCCAAGCCAAGGCAGTTTTTAGCGAGCGCCAGCAATTCGAGCGCCGTTTGCGAAATTTGCTGTGTGGCTTTGGGTTTTGGCAGTGTGAAACCTTTAGTTTTTACAGCCCCAAAAATTTCGACCGCATACACCTGGAGAAAGATAGCCATTTGCGCAGGGCCGTGAAGATTCAAAATCCTTTAGGCGAAGACAGTTCATTGATGCGAACAACAGCCCTGCCCAGCATGATGGACGTGGTTGGGCGCAACTGGGCTGCACGAAATGAAAGTGCGGCATTGTTTGAAACTGCCACGGAGTATTTGCCGCACGAAAGCGATGAACAGTTGCCGCAAGAACAACAAAAATTGGTGTTGGCAGCCTATGGGAAACATTGGGACTATTGTGCGGTGAAAGGTGTTGTGGAGGCTCTATTCTGTGCTTTTGGTATTGATCTATCTGTATTAAGCGTGCAACGTAATGATGCAGGAGAATCATATCATCCGGGCCGCTGTGCCGACATTTATTTGCCTGCACAGGAAAACGGACCAAGACTTTTGGCGCGCGTGGGCGAATTACATCCGCTGGTATGCGAAGCCTACGGCGTACCGACTCGGGTGTTGGCGGCTGAGGTGTGGTTAGACACGCTTTGGCAGGCGCGTGGCGGTGTGCCGCAATACCGCCCCTTACCGCGTTTTCCGGCTGTCACACGTGATCTTGCGTTGGTGTGCGATGAAGCAGTTCCGGCAGGTGAGGTGCAAAGAATTATTCGAAAAGCGGGTGGAAAACGTTTAGAGCAAGTTTCACTGTTCGATGTGTACCGCGGTGAAAAGCTGGGAGAAAACAAAAAAAGCTTGGCCTATAGCCTGGTGCTACGCAGTGCAGAAGGGACACTAACCGATGAAGAAGCAGATGGAACTGTGGCAAAGATTTTAAAAAAATTAGATGAAATTGATGTCGTATTAAGAAGCTAGCAAAATTAGAAGAAGATAGGTGCTTTTGCTTGCATTTATTGTTTTTTTATACTATAATTGTTATGATTACATGGTAGGGGAGGTGCTGGGATGAACGAAAAAACTACAACGATTTTTTCTGTTGGAGACGATAAAGAGCAAGAAATCAGACAAATTATGATTGAGGTTTATGCCGCATTAAAGCAAAAGGGTTATAATCCTATCAATCAAATTGTAGGCTATATTTTGTCGGAGGATCCCACTTATATTACTACCTACGGTGGGGCGCGCACCAAAATTTGCAAAGTAGACAGAGACGATATTTTGCAAGCGATGGTGAAAAATTATTTAGGTGCTTAAACCCACACAGAGAAAAGGAGCAACACGGCATGGCATTTGAAGCCAAAATGATATATAAAAATAGGCCTTTGGTACGTTCTAAAAATGAGATGTATTATGGAAGCATGGAAGAGGCCTACGTAGTCTTTATGCAAATTTTATCTACGCGAATGGAAAGTGATGAGGAAATGCCGGATAAAATTATGGTGATGTTGCTTTCTACAGACGATAGCCTCGCCCCCAAAGACCGCATTAAAAAGCAAAGTGTAAAAAATGGCTTATACAATGCCCTGGATTTTGCAGCGATATTGCTAGAGCGTACTTTGGCAAGCGAATAAGTACATAAGAAAAGAAAAAGCGTAAAGAGCAGTTTTGCTCCTTACGCTTTTTTTCGGTTTTGTAAGCGGAGGTCTTGCCCTACGAAGTGCAAGCAGTGGCATTCGCCCAAAAGACGGGAAGAAATTTTTTCGGTATAACGTTGTTGAAGCTGGGCCTGGCTGCCGATATTGGTGGTATATACCGTGGGGCGGCGGTGCATCCGCGTGTTGAGAAGTTCATAAAGTAAACTGCGGGTATAAGCATCTAAATACTCGGTGCCCAAATCGTCCAGCACTAGCAAATCTGCCTTTAAAAGGCTATTGAAATAACCGGTGTCTGTCCAAGAACGACGCTCTTTGTCAAGGCGTGCAAAGGCTTTTTGAGCACTTACATATAAAACATCATGACCGCGTTCTAAGACAAAATGAGCAATGCTTAAAGCAAGGTGTGTTTTGCCAAGACCGGCATCGCCATATAAATAGAGGCTTTCGCTGGAGAGATCGAATTCTTGTGCGTAAATTCGGCAGTTTTCTAAGTTGTGCCGCATGAGTTCTTTGGGTGAAACAGACAGGCCATCCATGTGTTGAGGATAACGGTTAACATCAAAATTGTCGAAGCGACACCGCTGTAAAGGGCCGAATTCGTTCACGTTCTCGCGCATCATATCGCGGACATTTTTGTGGATGCATTCGCAAATACGTCCGTGTGTACGCCCTGTATCACAGCATACTTTGCAGGTCCATTGCGGTTTCAGGTCGTTTGGAGTAAGACCCAGCAGTGCCAATGCGCCTTCGTATTCTTTTTGCACCTGTCGCATTTCTAGCAACTTTTTAGCACTTTCCTCTGTGTTTCCGCCGGCAGATAAGCGTGCCGCTTCCGCACCGGTAGCACTGTGCTTGCGGTTGAGTTCGGCCAAATGTGGGTGCTCTTTAAACAAGGCCTCATAGCGAGTTAGGGCCTGTGTTTCGGCACGCTGCCGACGTTTTAGCACCTCTCTCATGGCGAGAGTGTATTGTTCTTGCCGCCCCATTTTACTCACCTTTCCGTTTAATTGGGTTGAAATAAGTGTTTTGTAACAAGTCGTCTTCCTTTTTTGGTTTTTTGCCAGACCCCTGTACTAATAGGTTGCTGGCTTGTTCGCCATGTTGCATGTCTTGCACGGTGGCATAGCCTTTGGCCTGCCATTTTTTGATAATGCCGTTGAGATAACGCAGTTCATTTTGTTTATCGCCGGCTGCAAGGCGTGCGGCTTCTATCATACTCATATCATAACCAAATTGTTCGTGCCAGCTGTCTATCATACGGCGTTCTGCTGCTGAAAATATCGGTTTTGCCTGCCCAAGAACCTCGGCCATTTCTTGATAGCGACGTTCTCTTTCACTCAATAAAAGCAAATAGGCGTCTACATCGGCACAAGTGGAAAGACCTTCTTTTCTCCACGAAAGCAAGGTTCGCTCCACGCGAAAGGCGCCACTTTTTTGTTCGGCAGCACAGTGCATGGCAGCCATTAAAATCATATCTGCCGGAAACTCGTCCTGGCAGTATAAAGTACAATACACGGCATATTCTTTTTGGTTCATAATGCCGCCGAAAATATATTGAAGTTCTTGAACCATGGCCCCTAATATTTTATCACTTCCTGTGGCTAAGTTGGCCTGTTCCAAGCTCATGCGCACTCTTGTTTGCGGCTTTGTTGGAACATTGTGTACAGGGGCAGGGGCACTGCGTTCTAAAAGACCGGCGCCTTCCCAGTATAGCATGGCCTTTTCTGCAAGGTCTGTGGAAATATGCAGAGCATCGGCCACTTGCCGTATGCCGCATTCGCCGTTTGCAAGCATGTATAAAGCCACCTTAAAGCGTGGTTCGTCTGCTTCGGGAAAACCAAGACGAGAAAAAACAAGCTGTGGAACAGGCAAAGAATCGCCATGGATTTGGGCCGGTTTAAACAAAAAGGTAACCTCCTCTGCGCAAAACGATGCAGGCGGTATGGCCTAAACCGTCAAATAGTTAACCTTAACAAGGTGCATGGGTGTTTCGTAGTTTCAAGAAAAAATCGTTTTGCCAAAACGACGAATGTCGCCTTGTCAAAACGACCTAAAATGATGTTCTCGAACACAAATAAAAGCCACTCTATAAAGCAAAATCAAATACAAGTGTGCTTGTGTGAAATACTAATCTTTAGGATTTACAATATCACGCCAGTCTAAATCTCCGCGTGCAAGGCCGTGGATAAGCACCTCTGCCGTGGCGATATTGGTGGCGAGTGGGATGCTGTACATATCGCATAGATGCAACAGTTCCATTTCGCTGGGATTCCCGGTCTTTTGGTTGATAGGGTCCCGGAAAAATAGCAAGAGGTCGATTTCATCACAGGCAATGCGTGCAGCAATTTGCTGTGCACCGCCATGCACGCCGGAAAGAAAACGGTGTACATCTAAACCTGTGGCCTCTGCAACCAATTTTCCGGTTGTACCTGTGGCCACAAGGGTGTGCTTACTAAGCGTATGAATATAGGCTGTGCAAAATTGAACAATCAACTCTTTTTTGGAATCATGTGCAGTCAATGCAATATTCATGGGGGTTCTCCTATCATTCAGCCTGTGAAAATGGGCTATGTATATAATAATGGCATGTGTTTTCCTAAAATACGATGTGCAATTGCTTCAAAGATACGCGCTTCCAATTGATGGTTTTGCAAAACAGCACCACCTGTGGTGGCCACTTGTATAGCAGAGGAATCCGGTATCACCCCGAGCAGCTGTACACCGGCAAGGTCGATGGCTTCGTCTAAATCCAGAAGAACACCCGGTGCCAAGGCTCTTTGAGGTAAGACACGATTTAGGATCATGCGTTGTGGTTTTTGTTCTAGTTCGGGTTGGTTTGCCAAAAGTTGACCAATGCGTAAGCTGACCGGATCGGGTGTTAGTACAAAAATTGCTTGGTGTGCAGCCTCTGTGGCAAGAGCAAAACCTTCCTCCAAGCCGGCCGGTGCATCTATAAGGATATAATCATAGTCATTATGGCAATTGGAAAGCAACTGGGTAAGCTCTCGTTTGCCGAACAGATTGTCCTCAAAAGGGGAAAATAGCAAATAAAACCCTGGTTGCCGAGGGTGTTCAAGAACAGCTTTTTCTAGAGGGCAACGGTTTTGCATCACGTCCGAGATATCATAAACCACGTGTTTTGCCATGCCGGCAATAAAATCGGCCGTGCGCAATGCGAATTTAAGCTCGATATATAAAACTCGTTTTCCCAGTGCAGCCAAGGCTTGCCCGCAAAACACACAAACGGTGCTGTTGCCGGTGCCGCCTTTGCCGGAGACAAAGGTGAGTATAGCCGCGCTCATGCAGGTAGTTACCTCCGGTTTTAAAATGAGTATACACCGAAAAGACGAACGAAATGAACGATAAATAAGCCAAAAGGATATGTAAAAATCAATCCACAGCTATTATAACAGAAATTACACCATAAAACAAGTAAATTTTGTGTCGGTTAGCTAAAAAATTGCACAAATTTTTAGACAGGCAAAGAGCACTATAATAAATTCTCTTTCGTTAGTAGGTTTCTTAGTGTAGCCACAGGCAAACCCATTACATTATAATAGCAGCCTTCTATGCGCGGAATGAAACCGGCAGCCCAGCCTTGTATGCCATAGGCACCGGCTTTGTCGTAAGGTTCATCGGTTTCGCATACGGCTAGAATGTCCGATTTAGGGATGGTATCAAACCATACACGGGTGGTTTGTGTAAAATTATGTCTACGTCCGTTGTGTTGTAAAAGACAAACCCCTGTGTGTACTTCGTGCCAGCGACCGCTTAGGGAGGAGAGCATATTAATAGCATCTTCACAGTTTTGTGGTTTTCCCAAAGCACGGCCTTCTAAATCGACAACGGTGTCACAAGCTAAAACTGCCTTATATGCCCCGGTAAAAGGTATTGCATCGACTTTTTTTATAGCGAGTGATTCGCAAAGTTCAAGTGCGGGTAAATGCACAAAATTGCTTTCGTCCACTTCGGGTGCCAACACATCAAAATGATTTGTAAGTAGTGCTAAAAGAGCCCGTCGACGTGGGCTTTGCGAAGCCAAAAGTAAGGCCATATATCCTCCAAGAAAAAAATCAATAAAATAGAGCACTATGCTGGCGGGCCAATCATAGCGAAAGTAGTGGCAACTGTTTTCTACAAGGTTGTTTGCTGTAATTTTTTAGTGCGCCAAATGTATTTCATATTCGGCAAGTGAATGCTTTCTTTTAGCAAATTTACCTCAACACTGCGGCCGGAACAATTGAGGGCTATGGCTACTACGTCGCTATTGGTTCTGCGTTCATAGCATAGCACACCGGGAGCACAGTGGGTGAAATACAAACGGCCTTCAGCAAAGGCGGGGCAATCGTGTCGTAGGCTGGAAAGCGACATTACAAGCTCTATCAAACGCGATTCATGGCTTGTCCAATCGAAAAAACCTCGGTTAAAGGGGTCCTTGTAGCCTTGCATGCCCACTTCATCCCCATAATAGATGCAAGGTATGCCTGGCAAAGTGAACTGTAAAACAAAAGCTAGCTGCATAAGCCGAATGCCGTATTCATAGCTGGCCGCATCTAGGCGACGTCCGCTTTGCCAATTGCGATCGTGGTCTCCGGTGGGTTCGTTGGCAAGCATGGTGAGTGCCCGCTCTGTGTCGTGTGTGGACAAGTGTGTGGTGCAAACCGAGAGTGCCTGTGGAGGGTAGTGTTCGCAAATACTCATCACAGAGTGGGCAAATTGCGAAGCATCTTTGTCGTGCAAAAAACGCAAGATAGCATTGCGGAATGGATAGTTCATTACGCCGTCTAGCTCATGGCCTAAAAAGTATTTTCGACGGACACCATAAGCCTCTTTATTAGAGGCGTCTTCCCACACTTCTCCTATTAGGAGCTTATCCTCACCGCATCGTTTTACCGCTGTGCGAATTTCTTCGATAAAGTCGTCTGGCAATTCGTCGGCCACATCCAAACGAAAACCGGCGGCCCCCAGGTTAAGCCAATGCTCGATTACACCGCCGGGGCCACAGATAAAGCGCCGAAAATCGGGGTTTTGTTTGTTGCATGCGGGCAAAGTGTCGAAACCCCACCAGCTATCGTATCCACCATCCGGATGAAATTTATACCAGTTTCGATAGGGACTTTTGGGCCCCTGCCAGGCTCCCAGAGTGGGGTAGCGTCCTTCGCGATTAAAATAAAGAGAATCGGACCCGGTGTGGCTGAATACGCCATCGAGCAAAATGGAAATATCCAGGGTTTTTGCTTTTTCGCAAAGTCGCGCAAAATCTTCGTTTGTGCCGAGGTAGGGGTCTATTTTCATGTAGTCTGCTGTGTTGTAGCGGTGGTTAGAATGTGCTTCAAAGATTGGGTTTAAATAAATCCAGTTGATGCCCATGGCTTTAAGATAGCCAAGACGTTGTTCTATGCCAAGGAGGTCTCCGCCGAAGTAATCCATAGTCAAATGACCTTTTTCAGTATTCAAAGGCCAAAAGTAGGGTTCGCTGTGTTTATTGTGGCGGTAGATACGCTCATAAAAATGTAAAGGTTTTTGCGGATTGCCCTCTTGGAATCGGTCTGGAAAAATTTGATACATCACACCGCCTGCAGCATTTTTGGGCACGGTGAAAGTGGGCTCGTAAACAGTGAGTTGATAGGCGGCGCCATCGCCGGTGGTAAGAAAGGCTCGTCCAAGCAAGCCGGCGTAAAGTTTGCGGTAGCCTGTGTATAAATCGAACCAGTAAAAATATACACCAGCGTCCTGCAGACGCAAAGAAATTCGAAATTGGTCGCAGTCGTTTTGGCTGCCGCAAAATTCCAGTAAAAGCTGCTTTGCTTCACAGCCATCCGGCTGTAAAAACAGATAGGGTGTTTTGCAGAAAAATTCTTTGGGAACACGCAAGGTGAATGTGACCTCTTCGTTGGTTTTAATGGCACCGAAGGGTGTTTTATAGGCTTCGTCCTGGCTGTTGAAAATGGCAGACATGATTTGTTTCCCTCCCAAATTCTTTCTAGCGTTTCATTGTTGGAAAGGGGGCATACTACCATTTAACGGGGTCGGCACCCCAAATATTAGTTGCGTATTCTAACACGGCGCGATCGGCGGCAAAAATACCACTGCCCGCAATGTTAGAAAGGCTCATTTGCATAAAAGTTTTTTGATCGCGATATAGCTGAGATACACGTTCTTGTGCTTTGCGATAGTCGGCAAAGTCAGCCATTACCATATAGGGATCTTGTGTGCGTAAATTTTCAACAATTTCTTGGAAGTTTTCCCCGCTCCAACCACGTGCCAAGAAATTTAATACTTCATCGGCCATGGGTATGTTGGCAATATAAGAAGAAGGGTTATACCCCTGCTGCTTTAAGCTTACAACCTCTTCGCTAAGCATGCCAAACTGTATGAAATTGTCCTTGCCTGCGGCCTCGGCAATTTCGATATTGGCGCCATCCAAAGTACCCAAAGTCAGTGCACCGTTCATCATAAACTTCATGTTGCCTGTGCCGGAGGCTTCGGTGCCGGCCAGGCTGATTTGCTCGGAAATTTCGCTGGCGGGCATAAGAAGTTCACTGGTGGTTACATTGTAATCTACCAGATAGACAATGCGTAGTTTTTTTCGCACAACCGGATCGGCTTCAATCAGTTCACCCAGTTGCCATATAAGACGAATCATTTGCTTTGCCATGTAGTAGCCACTGGCCGCCTTGGCTGCAAAAATGTATGTTTTGGGCACAAAGTCGGCATTGGGATTCTCTTTTAAATATAAATATTCACAGGCAATGTTCAAGGCATTTAAGTGCTGGCGTTTGTATTCGTGCATCCGTTTCACCTGGCAGTCAAAGATGCTGTTAGGGTCAAGAGAGATGCCGTATATTTTTTGGATACGCTCGGAAAAAATGACTTTGTTTTTGTGTTTTACTTGTGCGAGCCCTGTAAGCACCTCTTTGTTGTCTCGATAGGAAAAAAGTTTAGATAGAGCCGAGGCGTCTGTTTTAAATTCATCACCAATCACTTCTTCTAGGTAATCGGTAAGGGCTGGGTTGGCCTGCAAAAGCCAGCGGCGATAGGCAATTCCGTTTGTCACATTGGTAAATTTTTCAGGGCAGTAGAGATAATAATCATGGAATACTGTTTCTTTGATGATTTCACTGTGTAACTTAGACACACCGTTGATGGAATGTGCACAATAACAGCAGATGTTCGCCATGCGAATTTCACCATCATGTATCATGGCCATATAGTCAATTTTGCCTTGGTCGCCGGGGAATGCTTGTTCAAAATCGGCGCGTGCGCGGCGATCCATTTCTTGCAAAATCTGATAGATGCGTGGCAAAACGCGTTTGAACAAATCACAAGGCCATTTTTCCAGTGCTTCACTCATCACTGTGTGGTTCGTGTAGGCGAAGGTGCGTTTGGCAATATCGAAGGATATCTCCCAGCTAAAGCCACAATTGTCTAGTAGTATTCGAAGCAATTCCGGTATGGCAAGTGTGGGATGGGTGTCGTTGATATGGATGGCAACCTTGTCGGGCAGATTGTCGATGGTGCCATATTGTTCAAGATGCTGTTGCACTATGTCGTCTACAGAGGCGCAAGACAAAAAATATTGTTGCCGTAAGCGCAAAATTTTACCTTCAATGTGGTTATCGTTGGGGTAAAGGACCTTTGAGATAAGTTCGACATTGGCGTTTTGCGTCATGGCATCATAGTAATCACCGGCGTTGAAAGCCTGCATGTCAAAGCCGGGAGCTTTGGCCTTCCACAAGCGCAATTTAGATACACCATTTGAGCCGTATCCGGAAATATAGATGTCGTGTGGCACCGCTTTCACTACAGTGGCGTTTTTATGAACTACATGGTGAAAATTCCCGTCCCAACTTTCTTCTATTTCGCCATCAAAGCGCACGTCGATGGAGGCGTTTTGGTGTTGTTTAAACCACACAGAACCCGAGGGCAACCAGTCATCGGCCATTTCTTGTTGCCAACCATCCACTATTTGTTGTTTAAAGATGCCATACTCGTACATGATGGAATAGCCTTGCCCGGGCACTTGTGTTGTAGCCATACCGTCTAAATAACAAGCTGCCAAACGCCCAAGACCGCCATTGCCAAGGCCGGCGTCCGGTTCTTCTTCATACACAGTGTCTAGTTTCAAATCATGCGAGGCAAGCACTTGTTGCGCCACTTTTTCTAGCCCCAAGTTCGACAAGTTGTCTCGAAGGCTACGCCCAAGCAAAAATTCCATGCACAGGTAGTAAACTTGCTTTCCGTTGGTGCCATAGGTATGTGCCATGAATTGCTTTCGCCCATCGCTGATGATTTTACGTGTGACTCGAGCAAGAGCACGATAAATTTGGTCTAAACTGGCAGATTCCAGGTCTGTGTTAAATTCACTAAATAAATACGATTGAATACGAGTTTCAAACTCTTGATTGTCGATGTTTTGTCCTAATTTTTGCTTCATAGTGTGCCTCCATTTCTCGGGTGAGTGCTTCTTGTGTGCGACAACGCCCAAAAACACGCGCTATAAAAACTATAAATTACGGAATTACAATATAAAATACCATTTTCATTATACCTTACATAAGGTTTTGATTGCAAGCTGAAGAAAAAAACAAACGAGAATTTTTAACAAAGAAATTGGCGCTAATTTTGTATGCTTATGCGTACATTTGTTTTTGTGGACAATAGGATGACTAAAAAAACCACCGAGAAAGGGGGATAAGGTTTGTGCAAAGCGGCAAAAATATAGAAAAAGAAGTAAAGAAGTGAAAAAAGCTTTCCAAATGAAGGTGTTTTGTATTATACTAGTGGGTGACGATGAAAAATTCTTTGTGATTTCGCAAGGATTGTAAGGAAACGAAAAAAGTTTCCTGTAAAATATAACGACAAAGCAAGTGTTATCAATTTGTGGTGTGAAAACTGAAATAAAAAAGAAAGAGGGTTTGCAAAAATGCCGTCTCAAAGAGTTAAATTGGAAATCTGCGGGTCCAGTTACTTGGTTTCTACCAACGATTCTGCCGAGTACCTTCTCGGGCTGGCAGAAAAATTGGATGCAGACATGAACCAAGTGATGATTGATACACCCAATGCTTCGGTTGCGGCCGCGGCTGTCATTACAGCGCTTGGTTATTTGGACGAAGCAGAAAAGAATGCGTTTGGGGCAGACAATATGCGTGTGCAAATCCAAGATTATTTAGAGGATGCAGCCAAGGCGCGTATGGCGGCAGAGGAAGCGCGCTTGGAAGTGGAGCGCCTGAGAAACGAGTTGGCCCATTATGAAGGGAAAGCACAAAAAGGACGAAATACCAGTGCAAAAGAAGAGGCAGACAAAAACAAGGATGGCCAAATGGTAATTGAGGATTTATAAATGTCGGTTTCGCAAAGGCGCATTGAAATACTAGCCCCTGCCGGAAACGAGAAAACTTTAAGCGCCGCTGTATTCAGCGGTGCTGATTGTGTTTATTTAGGGTTACAGGGTTTTAATGCACGCCGCAGTGCCGAGAATTTTGATGAAGAGGGTTTATATAAAGCGGTGGCTTTTTGCCATGCCAGAAATTGTAAAGTGTATGTAACTTTAAACACTTTGGTGTTTGCGGGCAGAGAAAATGCGTTTGCCGTGGCACTTCACACAGCCTACCAAGCCGGATGTGATGCGGCTATTGTGCAAGATTTAGCGGCTGTCCCTATTGCGAAACAGGTGGCGCCGTCGCTTGCCTTGCATGCCTCTACTCAAATGGGGGTGCATACTTTGGCCGGGGTGCAAAAACTGGCGAAGCTTGGGTTTACGCGTGCCATTTTGGCGCGTGAATTGCGCGAAGAGGAAATCGCTTATATTGCAAAGCGTGCGCCAATAGAAGTGGAAATTTTTGTACATGGGGCATTGTGTTTGTCGATGTCCGGTCAGTGCTATTTTAGCAGTTTTTTAGGCGGGCGAAGCGGTAATCGTGGTGCTTGTGCCGCGCCCTGTCGCCTGCCTTTTTGCAAAGAAGGCAGCGATAGGAAAAAAGAGCAATATGCCTTATCGTTAAAAGATTTATCGGTGCTAAAAGCTTTGCCGAAATTGGAGGAAATGGGTGTTGCGTGTGCTAAAATAGAGGGAAGACTGCGCACGCCCGAATATGTTGCCGCGGTTGTAGATGCCGCCCTGTGTGCCAGAGAGGGAAAGGCCTACGACGAAGTATTTTTACAAGCGGTATTTAGCCGTGGCAGCTTTACAGATGGTTGGTACGGCGGAAAAATAGGATGCGAAATGTTCGGCTTTCGCGGTGAAGCAGAGAAAGAGCAAACAAAAACAGCCCTGCCAAAAGCGAGAGAACTCTATAGGCGAGAGCGTATGCGCGTGCCGGTGGATATGCACCTAACATTGAATGGTGATGGAGCATACTTGTATGTGTCAGACGGCAAGAACAAGGTAGAGCACGGCTTGAAAGAACAACTAAGTGTGGCGCAGCAAGCGCAAGACCTGATGAAATCCTTGCAAAAAACCGGTGGTACACCATTTTTTCTGCGAGATTTGCAAGTGTGCAACGAAGAAGGGGTATTTGCTCCGACCTCTCTTATAAACAATTTGCGCCGAACCGCCTTACATAATTTGTTGCTTTTGCGCGAGCGCTCGTCAGAACAAAAGACGGTGTCGGCAGAATATAGGGCGCCCTTGATAAATCGGCCTACTACACGCAGGATAAAGGCGTATCATGCGCGGTTTTCTAAGGTGGCACTTATGCCACAAGAAGCATTGACACAATGCGAGCTGTTGATTTTTCCATTGCAAGAAGCTATAAATGTGCCCGAGGAAATCCGTAGTAGAACACGTCTTTCTTTACCACGGTTTATAGATGCAAAGCAAGAGGCCGAGGTGAAAAGGGCTGTGTGTCAAGCGGCAGAATTGGGTTTTTGGGGCTTTGAAATACATGGTATAGGGCAATGGGAACTGTGCGAGGGAAAGAGGATTGCCGGTGGGTTTGGTTTGCCTGTAACAAATGCGCAAACGGCCACTTTTTTGCATGAACAGGGCTTTCAGTCTCTTACGGTATCGCCAGAGCTTAGTTTGGCGCAGGAAGCGACTTTGGCGCAGGGGTGCGAAATCTCTTTGGGGCTGGAAATGTTGGTATATGGGCATTTTCCTTTGATGATTACAAGGGCTTGTCCCTTGCGGCGTACACAGGAAGATTGTGTTAACTGTAAGCGGGAAGGGTATGTGCGAGATCGTAAGGGAAAACAGTTTCGGTTGAGTTGCGAAGAGGGAATACGAACCTTGCATAATCCGGTTCCACTGTGGATGGGAGATCGTTTGCGTGAATGCTTGGCAGACAAGGGGATTTTTTATTTTACAAACGAAACAAAACAAGAAGCGGCCAGGGTGCTTTCGATGTTTTCGCAACACCGTGCCGCAGAAACAGCTTTTACACGTGGCCTGTATGACCGTGCCACACAGAGCTAAGAAACCATATGGCAAAGAGGGGAAGAAAATGCAAGTGAAGTTGCAAGCACTTAGAGACGGTGCAAAATGGCCAAAGCGTGCCACAGAAGGCTCGGCGGGGGTGGATCTTTGTGCCTGCTTAGAGGGGGGAAGTGTATGTGTGGAACCTATGGAGCGCGTGTTGATTCCCACAGGTTTTGCCATGGAATTGCCGGGGGCACAGTACGTAGCCTTGTTGTTTTCTCGCAGTGGGCTTGCTACAAAGCAGGGTCTGTCTTTGTCTAACGGTGTGGGCGTGATAGATAGTGATTATCGTGGTGAAATTTGCGTGTCTTTATGCAATTTATCTCAAAAAACAGTGGAAATTCAAGACGGAGAGCGCATTGCCCAACTTTTGGTGATGCCAATTGCGCAGGCTGTTTTCGTGCCAGGGGAAAGTTTGGGCGAAACGCAAAGAGGCAAGGGAGGGTTTGGATCTACCGGATATCAATAAATAAATAAAGAGTTTCGGCTTGAATCATAAGAAACCACGTGTTAAAATAAAAGTTGAGTATAATTAGGAAAGGAAGCTTCGCAAGATGAAAAATGTTATGGTAGCACAATCGGGGGGGCCGTCTCCTGCAATTAACGCTTCGCTGTCCGGTGTGGTGCAACGCGCCATGGCCGCAAAGGAAATTGGCACGGTGTATGGTGCGCTAAATGGTCTACAGGGACTTTTAGAAAAAAGGATTATCAATATATCTGAGCAGATGGTGAAGGAAAAGTATTTTGAACTATTGATGCATACGCCGGCTATGGCTTTGGGATCGTGCCGTTTTAAGCTGAAATCCGACGCAAAACATCTTTACGAAGAAGTATTGCAGATTATGCGTGCCTACAATATAGGTTATTTCTTCTACAATGGCGGAAATGACTCTATGGATACGATTGCTCGTTTGTCGGCTTATTTTAGTGAAAAAGGCGAGGACATTAAGTGCATTGGTATACCCAAAACGGTGGACAATGACCTGATGGAAACAGATCATACACCGGGGTTTGGTTCGGCCGCGCGTTTTGTGGCCGCCAGCTTTTCGGAGCTGATGATAGACACGGCTGTGTATCCCATACCGTCGGTAACCATAGTGGAGGTGATGGGGCGCAATGCAGGCTGGTTAACGGCATCTTCCGTTTTGGCACGTGCGCATGGGTTTACAGGCCCACATCTTATTTACTTGCCGGAAGTTCCTTTTGACACAGATAAATTTTTGCAACATGTGCAAGAAAAATTAGACAGTGAAACCAGTGTTTTGGTGGCTGTAAGCGAGGGTGTGCGGCTTGCGAATGGCAAATATGTTGCACAGGCAAACAGTGGTGCAGTGGATATGTTTGGCCATACAGCCCTTGGGGGTGTGGCTGACGTTTTAGGCAATATGGTGCAGACTGAGCTTTCGCAAAAATATCCTGGGCTTAAAGTGCGCAGTGTAGACCCAAGTGCATTGCAGCGTGTTGCCATGCATTTGGCTTCTGGCACAGATTTGGAAGAGGCAAAAATGTGCGGTGTTTATGCTGTAGAGGCAGCGCTTAGCGGTATAAGCGATAAAATGGTATGCATCAAACGTGTGTCGAATAAACCTTATCTTGTGCGCTATGAAATGGCAGAGCTAGACAAGGTGGCAAACCATGAAAAGAAAGTGCCACTTTCGTGGATTTGTGATGATGGAACCAATGTTACACAAGAAATGATAGAGTATTTATTGCCTTTGTTCCGTGGGAAAACAGATGTTTGCTACGAAGATGGGCTGCCTAGATTTTTTCAATTCGACAAAACGAAATTAGTTTAAAATAAACAAGTAGCAAGAAAGGTTTGTGAATGTGATGAGAGAGTATAAGATAGTAACAGATTCTAGCGCCGATTTAACGCCGGAAAAATACGAAGAATATGATGTGGCTTGTATGCCGCTTCGCTTCACAATAGAGGGAAAAACCTATGAAAATCATCCGGCATGGCCCGAAATTAGCAAGGAGGAATTTTATCAAAAACTGCGCAAGGGAGAAATGTCTGTAACCAGCCAGTTGAATCCACATGATTTTCAAGAACCGTTCTGCAAAGTGCTGGATGCAGGGTATGACCTTGTGTATATCGGTTTTTCCTCGGGGCTTTCAGGCACGGTAAATTCGGCGCGAATTATGGCAAAGGAACTTAGAGAACAGTATCCACAAGCACATATTGCAGTGATAGATAGTTACGCAGCCAGCCTTGGCCAAGGGCTTTTGGTTCATCATGCCGTGCAAAAAAAGCGTGAGGGTATGAGCTCCGACGACTTGGTGCATTGGATAGAAGCAAACCGTTTGAACTGCGCACATTGGTTTACGGTAGACGATCTTGGATTTCTAAAGCGTGGGGGGCGCGTGTCTCCCACTACAGCGATGCTGGGTACAATGCTAAATATTAAACCGGTTTTGCACATGGACAATGAGGGGCACCTGATTGCCATGGAAAAAGTACGTGGTCGTCGCCAAAGTTTAGATAGTCTTGTGCAACACATGGAAGAAAGCGCCATACAAGTAAGCGAGCAAACTGTATTCATCTCTCATGGAGATTGCATCGAGGATGCACGCTATGTGGAAGAACAAATAAAGACAAAATTAGGGGTTAAAGAGGTTTTCATTAATCATGTGGGGCCTGTAATTGGCAGCCACGCAGGGCCGGGCACCTTAGCGATTTTCTTTATGGCAACAGAAAGATAAAATAACCTTACAGCCGCATAGTCGTTTTATATAAAATAAGGTAGCTGTGTGCAAAAGAAAAAGACAATTGCGCTCTTTGGGGAAGAGAATCGTTTGTTTGCTTGAAAAAAATGCAAGAACGCTTTATAATGAATACAATATGCTGTTTGTAAAGTAAAGCGTATAAAATACTTTAGATAATATAGGTTTCATAAATACACTTTGTTTTACAGTGCATAAATTCGATTAAAGGAGCATTCTAGTATGACGTATACCCATGAAGTGGAACGGATGTGTCCCATTGCAAAAGGGCCACATCACGGCCCAGCACCCATTCCGGAAGAAGGCAGATGGGTGAGAGCCTACGATGTAAAAGATATTAGTGGTTTAACTCATGGTGTGGGTTGGTGCGCACCACAGCAAGGTGCATGTAAGCTGACTTTAAATGTAAAAGAGGGTGTGATTGAAGAAGCCCTTGTGGAAACCATTGGATGCAGCGGCATGACGCACTCGGCGGCCATGGCCGGCGAAATTTTGCCGGGGAAAACTATTTTGGAAGCCCTGAATACAGACTTAGTGTGTGATGCTATCAATGTGGCTATGCGCGAGTTATTTCTGCAGATTGCCTACGGACGCACCCAAACAGCTTTCTCGGAAGGGGGCTTACCGGTGGGCGCCGCCCAAGAAGACCTTGGAAAGGGCCAGCGCAGCATGACGGGCACCATTTTCTCGACCAAGTCAAAAGGTGTTCGTTATTTAGAACTTACAGAAGGTTATATCACACGCATGGCACTGGATAAAAACAGCGAAGTGATTGGCTATGAGTTTGTGCACCTTGGTAAAATGTTGGATGCGATTCGCAAAGGAACTGATCCCAAAGAGGCTTACGAGACAAATCTTAAAAATTACGGACGTTTTAAAGCAGAAGACGGCGCGGTGAAATACATTGACCCGCGTGAAGAATAGGAAAGGGGGCGCACACGATGGCCAGTTTTGAAAATCAGGATCGACGTATGTCTAAAATTGAGGCATGTTTAAAAGAAAATGGGCTTGGCTCCCTAGACGAGTGTCAAGAGATGTTGAGCGCAAAGGGCATTGATGTGGATGCTATTGTGCGTGGTGTACAAAACATTTGTTTTGATAATGCGGTATGGGCCTATGTGCTCGGAACCGCCATTGCTGTGAAACGTGGTTTAAAGGATGCTGCAGCCTGCGCGGCTGCCATCGGCGAGGGCCTAGAGGCTTTTACCATACCCGGTAGTGTGGCCGAGCAAAGAAAAGTGGGCTTGGGGCACGGCAATTTGGGCGCGATGCTTTTACGCGATGAAACAGAGTGCTTTGCCTTTTTGGCAGGCCATGAAAGTTTTGCTGCCGCAGAAGGGGCCATTGGTATTGCCAAAACGGCAAACAAAGCCAGAACACGCCCTTTGCGTGTTATTTTGAATGGCCTTGGCAAAGATGCAGCCTATATTATTAGCCGTATTAATGGTTTTACTTATTTGGAAACCGAGTATGACTTCGAAAATGGTGAGCTAAAAGTGACAGGTAAAACCTCGTTTTCTGAGGGTGAGCGTGCCGCTGTGCATTGTTACGGAGCGGATGACGTTTTGGAAGGCGTTGCGATTATGAAGCATGAGAGTGTGCAAGTGAGTATCACAGGTAACTCTACAAATCCCACTCGTTTTCAGCATCTTGTGGCAGGCACTTACAAAAAGTGGGCATTGGAAAACAATGAAAAATATTTTTCGGTGGCTTCTGGTGGCGGCACTGGCCGTACCTTGCACCCGGACAATATGGGCGCCGGCCCTGCCAGCTATGGACTTACGGATAGTATGGGTCGTATGCATGGTGACGCCCAGTTTGCTGGCTCCTCTTCGGTGCCCGCACACGTAGAGATGATGGGACTTATCGGCATGGGCAACAACCCCATGGTGGGGGCTACCGTGGCATGTGCTGTGGCGGCAAGTCAGCTGTAAAAATTTAAAGTGCTATTGCAAAAACACCGAGTAGGCAATTTTGCCTATCTCGGTGTTTTTAATCTAATGCCGGCTGAATAAATCTATGAAGAGATTATTCTGTCCCACCGCCTATCGCGGTGGCCATAAAAGTGCCAAAAACAGCACTTTTATGGGGCATATCTTGATGCACTCCACTGTGTTTTCGCCCCTTCAATGAAAAGGCGAAAACAAAAGTGCAAGGGTTTTGTGTAAAAACGGGAAAAACCTTGCACTTTCCCAAACAAAAAATGACATTTTATAATATGTATATGTTATTTTTTGTTTGTTCAGTGGGCATTTATCTAAAAAGAAAGCAAGAACTTGCATTGTGTGATACAGCGCAAGTTCTTGCTTTTTAGTCGCGGGATTGTTCTTTAAAGATTTAGGCTTCCTCTGCAGCATAACGTGCAGCGGCCTTTTCTTCAAATTGATGCGCTTGTTGCAACATCATATCTTTTACTTTCATTAGACGAATTTGGTTGGAACGTTCATTCTCGTCTAATTTCATGGTGATAAATTTGATGGTTTCCTGCAAATTGGGAATCATCACATACTCTAGGGCATTAACACGTCGACGCGTCTTTTCAATTTCGGCTGCCATCAGTTGACAACTTTTCTCCACCTCGGCCAAACGCAACAAATCCGGCAAAACATCATCCAAACTTTTCACAGCACTATCCAAATCGCTAGAGGTAAAACTTAAACCATAGGAATAAATGTTGCTTTCATCTGGGCTGCGTGTTTGGTAGCTAATTTTTGGCACCAACACACTCATGATATTTTGTTGTTCCACTTCCAAGGTAACCTCTTGGCTTGGTGCCAAAAGGGCCGTGTCTAGCACCGGGTCTTGCATCATGGCACGTGCAAGCGCAAAATTTTGTGCGGCAGCTCCAAGGCCGTCCTCCACTTTTTCACGCAAAGTTTTATTCACACGTACCAGTTCTAAAAACTGGCGCATTAGCTCGTCCCGTTTATCCTTCAACAGCTTATGGCCACGTTTTGCCGTAACCAATTTGCGTTTTTGGCGGGTGAGCTCCATGCGGGTGGGGTTCACCTGTTTTTTTGCCAAAGGCTCTCCCTCCTCCATTCACGGGCAAATTCCCCTACAATCGAACCCGAGGTTTTTGCCGTTATTATTTTAGGTTGCGTCATAATAAAGGTCAAGATATTTGTCGTCAACACGCTTTAGCTCGCTGCGCGGCAGTATACGAAGCAATTCCCAACCAATGGCCAAAGTGCTTTCAATGTCGCGGTTGGTAAGGTACCCTTGGCTTACGTATTGTGCTTCAAATTCGTCAGCAAACTTGGCATACAGCAAATCTACTTCTGTCAGTGCCGCCTCGCCCAAAACCGTCATGAGTTCTTTGGCATTTTTTCCGCGAGAATAGCACGCAAACAACTGGTTCATCGTGTTAGAATGGTCTGCACGGGTTTTTCCCTCGCCAATTCCCTTGTCTTTAAGGCGCGAAAGACTGGGCAGTACATCGATGGGGGGCTGTAAGCCCTTGCGATATAAATCACGTGCAAGTATAATCTGCCCCTCTGTGATATAGCCGGTAAGGTCAGGGATGGGATGCGTCTTGTCGTCTTCGGGCATAGACAGAATCGGAATCATGGTTATGGAACCATCACGATCTTCTAAACGGCCGGCTCGTTCGTACAGTGTGGCAAGGTCGGTATATAAATAACCAGGGTAGCCACGACGGCCGGGAACTTCCTTACGCGCCGCAGAAACTTCGCGTAAGGCATCTGCATAGTTTGTGATATCCGTCATGATAACCAAAACATGCATCCCTTTTTCAAAGGCTAAATATTCGGCAGCGGTTAGGCCCATGCGCGGTGTGGCAATACGTTCTACGGCAGGGTCATTTGCTAAGTTGATGAACATAACCGCACGGTCGATAGCACCGGATTCTTTGAATGAGTTGATGAAATAGTTCGACTCCTCAAAGGTAATACCCATGGCAACAAATACAACCGCAAAGGGGTCATTTGTGCCGCGCACTTTTGCTTGACGTGCAATTTGCGCAGCAAGTTGTGCATGAGGCAAGCCACTGCCCGAGAAGATGGGTAATTTCTGGCCACGAACCAAGGTGTTCAGGCCATCAATGGCCGAAACGCCGGTTTGAATAAACTCTTCCGGGTAGGTGCGCGCTGAGGGGTTCATGGGCAAACCGTTGATGTCGCGACGGAATTCCGGCAGAATTTCCGGCCCTCCGTCTATGGGACGACCCAGGCCATCAAACACGCGCGAGAGCATATCTTCAGAGACACCCAATTCCATGCTACGTCCCAAAAAACGTACTTTGCTGTTTTCTAAGTTGATACCGGTAGAGGCTTCAAACAACTGTACAAGTGCATTGGTGCCGTTCACTTCGAGCACTTTACAACGGCGACGCTCTCCGCTTTCTAATTCAATTTCTCCCAGCTCATCAAAGCTGACATCGGTGACACCCCGCACAAGCATCAGCGGGCCTGCCACCTCCTGTATCGTACGATACTCTTTTGGCATCAGGCACCCTCCTCTTCCAGTTTCTTCGCCAATTCGTCAATTTGCAAAGCAAGTTCATCCATAATTCGTTCTGCCTCGGCCGGCACTTTTTCGTTCTCTACATACTTAATACGGCCAATGGCTTCACGAATGGGTAGTTTTACTAAGTCGTTGATGCCAATACCTTTGTCCAATGCTTTTTGCGCGGCATCATAATAGGCAAGCACCAAACTCATCATAGTATACTGTTTTTCCAGCGGGGTATAAGTATCAACTTCGTGGAAGGAGTTTTGATGGAGGAAATCTTCGCGGATACTGCGTGCGGCTTCTAGTTTCAAGCGGTCTGGTGCGGAAAGTGCATCCATGCCCACCAATTGCACAATTTCTTCCAATTCACTTTCTTCCTGAAGAAGATACATCATACGGCCACGTTTTTCCATCCAATCGCGTTTTACGTTGGCATCAAACCAAGTGCCTACATCGTCTTGATAAAGCGAGTAACTCGTGAGCCAGTTGATGGCCGGGAAGTGACGGGCATAGGCCAGTTGGGAGTCAAGGCTCCAGAATACTTTTACAATGCGCAAGGTCGCTTGGGTGACCGGTTCTGAAATATCACCGCCGGAAGGCGACACGGCACCGATAACAGAAAGCGCACCCTCGCGAGCCTCCTTACCTAAGGTGATAACACGACCGGCTCGCTCGTAGAATTGGGCAAGACGGCTGGAAAGGTAAGCAGGGTAACCTTCTTCACCGGGCATCTCTTCTAAGCGCCCGCTCATCTCGCGCATAGCCTCGGCCCAACGAGAGGTAGAGTCGGCCATCAAGGCTACAGAGTAACCCATGTCACGGAAATATTCTGCAATGGTGATGCCTGTGTATACGCTGGCTTCACGTGCAGCCACCGGCATGTCGGAGGTGTTGGCAATCAACACAGTACGTTTCATGAGCACTTGGCCGGTTTTCGGGTCGTTTAGTTCGGGGAACTCGCGAAGCACGTCGGTCATTTCGTTGCCACGCTCGCCACAGCCAATATAAACAACAATGTCGGCATCAGCCCATTTTGCAAGCTGATGCTGTATAACGGTTTTGCCGCTGCCAAACGGGCCGGGTACGGCAGAAGTACCGCCTTTGGCCAAAGGAAACATAGTATCAACAACACGCTGCCCCGTTACAAGAGGCACATCAGGGTTCAGCTTTTGTGCATAAGGGCGTCCTTTTCGTACCGGCCAGCGCTGCATTAGTGCCACAGGTACCTCGCCTTTATCTGTTTCGATAAGGCCAATGGGCTCTTCCACGGTAAAAGAACCCGATTTTAGTTCTTTTAGTCGGCCTTTCACATTGGGGGGAACCATCACTTTGTGCAAAACCACTTCAGTTTCTTGTACAGTGCCCAGCACATCGCCTCCGCTAACTTCATCGCCCTCTTTGGCGATGGGAGTAAACTCCCATTTCTTTTCTCGGTCGAGGCTGGGCACCTCCACACCACGTTCTAAACGCAGGCCACTTTGTTTTTTTATAACCTCCAGTGGGCGCTGGATACCGTCGTAGATGTTTTCAATCAGGCCGGGGCCAAGCTCCACACTCATGGGCATCCCGGTGCTTTCCACAGGAGCACCGGGCCCAAGGCCAGATGTCTCCTCGTATACCTGTACACTAGCCTTGTCGCCATGCATTTCAATAATTTCGCCAATAAGGCGACTGTTGGACACACGCACCACATCAAACATGTTTGCGTCGCGCATCCCTTCGGCAATTACAAGCGGGCCGGCCACTTTTTGAATCGTGCCTTTGCTGCTCATATTCTCCAATCCGTCCTTCCCAAACCGCCGCCTTTTTGAGGCCTTGGGTTTCAATTTCTTGGGCAATACCACTGCAACCAATAAAGGTGTATGTAGATATTAACCCTACTTTAAATGTTTCGTTGTGGGCTTTTAGCCATTGTTGCCAAAGATAATGTCGGAACCAACGGCACGTTCCACCGACTGTTTAACCTGAGAAATGCCAATTCCCGTATTCCCGTACACGCCCGGTATGGGGATGAGCGCCGGCAAAGGTGTTTCGGCATAGAGGGCACGTTCTTTTTCCAGTTGTTCATACAATTGCTCTGTAATATACACAACGGCATAACCGTTTTCCACGAGCTGTTTTAACAATTTGGAGGCTTTACCGTCATCTGATACAGGATAAATGTCCAGACCCACTGAGGCAAAGCCGTAGATGCTGTCTCTGTCGCCCAGAACTGCAATCTTATACATACATTTCCCTCAGCCTTTCCCTAAGCGAATCGTTGCTTAGATGGTTGATTTTGGTGCTGAGAATAAGCCTCGCCATGCGAATTTCATTTTCTCGCCCCAAAATAAAGGCGGCCAGTGGCTCCAGGCCGAAATACTGTGTGCGCTGTGGACGAATCATACGAATCATCTCATCTTCACACCAGCTTTCGAATGCAGCCATGGAGGTTTTTAAAGCCTCTACAGCACCGGCATAGGCCGTAGTTTCCAAATAAGCATAAATGGTCTCGGCTTTATCGGCTGCGGTTTCCTTAAGAGTTTTGATATCTAAACTGCCCACAGGTGCTAGGACGCGATCAATAAAGTCGCGTTTTTTACCCATGCGCTGGCAACGAACAGCGGCTTTAATATTGGCTGCATCCACCACAATTTCAGCATAGCGGCGCAACAGTTCACTATTGGTTGCCTCACCGGCCATACCGATATCACAAAGTGCAGCACGGTCCAGCACCATGTCGCATTGCTGGCCATTGCTGGTTTGCACTAAAACTTCGTAGGCCTCTTGCCCTGCTTTGGCCAAGTTCTCCGGTAGAGAAGAGAAATCGTGTTCACTTGCAGCTTTTTTGATTTTATCGGTTGCCACTGTGCCATAGGGAATAAAGTAATGCTCTTGGTCTTTTTCTTCGTTAGAAACATAGCTTAATTTGATGGCGGCTTTTACATTATGATAGTCGTTCGCATAACGAAACACATTGAACGGCTCTATCTCGCCAGCCAATTCTTGTATTAAGCCCCATGTTTTTTCGGTTTCGGCGGCCAGCAAGGCCTCTGCATTATTTGTAGGTGTTTCGGCATTGCCCCAGCCTTTGTCTGCTAAAAAACGAAACACATCTTCGGCTTTTGGCAAGGAAATCATCTGCTCTAGGTCTTGTGTGCTAAGCAAATTTTGCTCTGCCATATGTACTCGTGTGACCGCATAAATGTATTCTTCTGCCACTGCTGCCCCTCCTTTCGCATACCGTTTTTCTTTGCACTATTGTGCAATGCCGAACAAAATTGGGCTGATGATATCGGCAAATTCTTCACGGCGTGCGTCAAAGATGGCCGCAAACGAGCAGTTGGCCTCTACATCTCCATACTTCAACACAAAACCCCCGTCTACAGGGCGTATTTCCTTGGAAATATGTATGGTACTGCCCTTTGGCAAAACGGCCGCCAGCTTTGCTTCGAAATCTGGTGGCAAACGCTGTGCATCTTTTTCGCACAGCATCATTTCACCCTCGCCCTCTTCCACTACTTGTACAGCCAATTTTAACAGCAATGTAAAGTAAAGGTCTGCGGGCAAGGCATACAATTCTTCGCGCGCCTTTTCTAATGTGTCGTTTAACAAGCTTTGTTTGGTTTCTAAAAGGCGTTGACGTTTTTGTAAAGCCAGAGCTGAGTTGCGCGATTGCTCTATTTCATTGCGGTGTTGTTTAGCCGCTAAATCGCTTTTCTCGTGTAGAGCCTCGGCTTCGTTGCGGGCCGCTTCCAAAATGTCGTCGGCTTGTGCTTTGGCATTGTCTAGCACAGACTTTGCCTCGGCACTTGCCTCGTCTGCAATTTCCTTGATGATTTTGTCAAGACCTGCCACGGCTTCTCCTCCTTTGCTTGATTATTAAATTTTGTATTAAGATTCAAGCCTTAGATGGATAAGCCGTTTAAACCGATGAGAGCCAAAAGGCTTATAAGCAGGGCCAAAATGGCATAGGTTTCTACCATGGCGGGGAAAATCATAGCCTTGCCGAATTGATCCGGGCGTTTGGCCACGAGGTTGATGGAGGCGATAGAGGCTTTTGCTTGGTTGATGGCTGAAATAAGGCCAACAATGCCAATGGGCAAGCAAGCAGCAAGATAGCCAAGGCCTTTTACAATGCTCATTTCGGGAGATCCGCCAATGAGGCCAATTTGAGACATGGCAATAAAAGCAATCAATAGGCCGTAGATGCCCTGCGTGCCCGGCAACAGCTGTAAAATCAACACTTTACCAAACATGCTTGGGTCATCGGTTACCACGGCGGCCGCACTTTGGCCGGCCATACCAACAGCTCTAGCCGAACCCCAACCCGGTAAAAAAGATGCCACGGCTACTCCTAATACTGCAAAGAACATTCCTAACCCAGAAAAAATTTCTGCTCCAGTCATATTAAATTTCCTCCTCAATTTTATAATACTTAGTATGTATTCCCAAAGGTGCAAACTTGCGTCCGCCACCCTCGTAGAACTTTCCGAAAAACTCTACAAACTCAAGACGATTGGAGTGCACATAGGCACCCAGTACATTGATGCCAAAGTTCAAAGATTGTCCTACGGCAAAAACGATAATGAATAGGATAGCACCAATCGCACCGCCGCCGCCCATGGCTCCAAGCTGGTTCATAACCGATGCGATAACACCGGTGGCAAGCCCAAGTGCCAAAAGGCGCGAATAGCTTAGAATGTCGGACAGCCAACCGGAAACCACATTGTAAAGCGCGTATACGCCTTTCAATATTCTTTTTCCCCAGTTTTTGCTTTCGCGCCCGCCGGTAAAAATAACACCCAGTGCACAAATAACTGCCACAGCGGCAAACACGGTGTTCATAACCGGTGGTAGGGCAAGCAGGGGTTCGGTTCCACCCAGCATACCGGCAAACATTTCGGTGCCTAGCAAGATGAAAACAAGTGGGTAAACAAAAAGCCCAGGGAAAACGGCATCGTATAAAACAGCGGTATAATCACCACGACGGAAACTGTTTACCCCATTTAGAACATACCCCACAGACAAGTGCACAACCCCAATGGCAAGACAAAACATCAAAAGACGCATGGGGTCATCCAAGGGCAAGAACCACAGTGGAGGCATTAAAGTTTCTGCTGTTTCTGGCCGGCCAAAGAATGTTTGCGCTACTACATCTACAACATCCCCGAAGTAGCTAGAAAAGACCACGCCCCAGAACATGGTGGATACGCCACACCAGAAGAATAGTTGCAGTTGCTTTTTCCAACCGTCTTCCATGCCTTTAAATTTAAGAAGGCAAAATGCTGTGCCACCGGCCAAAAGCAGGCCATAGCCAAAGTCTGAGAACATCAGCCCAAACATAATGAAGTAAAAAATACTCATAATGGGTGTGGGATCCAGCTCGCGTCTGTTTGGCAAACTGTAGCTCTCTAGAACGGTTTCGGCTGGTCGTGGGAACCATTTGTTCTCCACGGCAGTGGGGCACTCTAAATTATCGTAGCCCACATGATAGGTATCTACGGCACACTCAAATTTATCTTCCACCTCTTTGCGTAGCGAAGTGGCAAACTTCTGTGGAACAAAGCCTTCCAAAACAAAGGTGTGGTTTGATTGTGCCAAGTTTTCTATGGCGTGGTATTTTTCCGCCCGCATTTGCATATGGTCTTCCAAGCGGTGAAGGTCATCCAATACTTTGTTGCCATCTTTTTGTATAATCGCGTTTATTTGTGTTTCAATACTTTTTTTGCGATTTTTGGCTTCGTCTTGTTTTGCTAGCAGTTGTTCCAGCTTCTCTTTTGGCAAGCGGTGTGTGGCCGAGGCCGGTTTTGCAAATCCAATTTGTCGCAAAGCCTCTTCTGCCTGTTCTGCTTGCGCTTTTAAAACGATGACACAGAGGTTGGTTTGCATTGGCACAGTGGAAATGATTTCCAAATGAAAATGGTCTAACTGCGGTGCCTCGTTTGCCAATTGTTCCAGTATCTCGCTCTCGGTCAACTCGCCTTCGATGCTTCCAATGAAAACTGCTGTTTTCTTTGTGCCAGAGAAGGTTTGTGCCACAGGCAAATCCAGCCAAGGCCCCAGTGCTTGTATTTGCAAATCATAGCGTAAAAATTCTGCGTTAATCTCTGCAATTTCTCGCTCGTCTGCAAGTATATTTTGTGCCAGCTGCAATACCTCGGTTTCTCGTTTGCAAAAAGCCTCATGCTCTTGCACGCTCCAACTGTCTCGGCCACGTAAAAAGGAAAGAGGGGGTGCTTTAATCTCGGCGTAGCGGCCTACAACTTCGGCAGCTTGACGCGCTGTTTGAGCATTTTTTTCAAGCAGCGTTTGAACACTGCTTGTATCCAGTTTTTCAAACACCTCTCCATCCACAGACAAATCCCGTAGTTCCACAATGCCTCGACGCTGCAATAACTCTAAAATTTGTTTGCGGTCCCGTCTCATGGCGCACAGTTCAAAATGCTCCATTTCTAATACGGCCAATTGTTACAATCCCTCCTTTTCTTGCACTGTCACCGCATCTATACGATGCAGTAAAGCTAGACCAGTGCCTTTAGTACAGCTTGAATTGCATCACTTTGCCGCGAAAGCGCACCATCGCGAAAGGCTTGCATTTCTGCCCCAAGCGCTACAAAAGCCTTTTCCAAAGCGTCTGTATTTTCTTGCTGTGAGTTGGAAACAACATCTTCCACTTGCTTGCGTGCATTGTCTTTTGCCGTGCCCACAATGTCGGCCGCTTGCTTTTCGGCATTGCCCACCAGCTGTGTTGCCGAAGAAGAAGCAGTGCGCACAGTTTCTTCTGCTTTCAATTCTGCATTGCGTACCACGTCAATTGCATCTAATGCCAAAGATATCACCTCGTATTTCTGTTTGCTAACTCATCATCGGTTGGAAACTACTTTTCAAGTGAAAAAAGAAATGAGAAACACAGCATTCTCAAATTTATAATAGCATAGTAAATTTTAAAACACAAGAAAATTTCCGATAAATGTGCTCGATAGTTGCTAGAATATTCCGTCGAAAATAAATCATTTTTTTACAAATCACACAAATTTTGTGTTTTTGTATACCATAACTTTTGTGCCCTTGTTTCCAAAGAAAAAAACGTGTATACTGTAAATGTGTATACTAAATTAAGTGTGTGTATCAAATAACTGTTTGTATATACCATATTGAAGGATAAGCATTATATAATTGTTTGTGATATAGGGGCGCGTAGTGGTTGGAGAGAAAAATAATATTTTACTATGTGCATGGCCATAGAAATTGAAAATATGAAATAAAAACCGGCTATGCTTGGTTTTTTAAGAGGTTTTTTGTTTGATGATTTTGAAAAAACACCGTTTGAATGTTGTTGTTTTTATTTTGTCATTTTGTTTTTTAGGTGCTCCGATTACTGTTTTTGCTTCTGAGGTACCACAGTCGGCTGAAATCAGCTCTGCGACCAGTGAAGTAGTAGAGCCGGCCGAGGTGGAAGTTGTTTTGCCAAATGTGCGCCCGGGTGGTGAGGAACAGGGCTTGTATTTGCCGCCGTTTGAACTCGCCGCCGGGGCCGCTATTTTGGTGAATGAAGACACGGGGCTTGCCGTTTACGAAAAAAATGCAGATACACCGATGGTGTCGGCCAGTTTGGTAAAGCTGATGACAGCCATTATAACCATAGAGCATGTGGCCAATCTAGATGAAGAAACCGTTACAGCAGACCAAGACTGGATTTTTGATGAATTATATGGGCTCAATGCTTCTCTTGCAGACATTCGCAGGGGGGAGACTCTTAGTGTGCGCGAACTCCTTTATGCTTTGCTTCTACCCAGCGGAAACGAAGCAGCCTTGATTTTAGCCGATTATGTGTCTGGCGGCTATGTGGAAAATTTTTATTTTATGATGAACAGCCGAGCCCAGGCATTGGGTTGTACGGGCACTACTTTTGTAGATCCAACAGGCCTATCAGATCAAAATGTTACCACGGCAAGAGATATGAGCTTAATTTTGCGGGAGTTTTGCACCTTTCCTGAACTCGTGGAGATATCTGGTACAAGCCAGTATGAAATGGCGGCCCATGAGGCACATTCAGAACCATATAATATTTTCAACTCTAACAGGCTTATCGTGGAAACAAGCCCGTATTATACGGCTTTGGGTGCGGCACAAGGGGCGGTGCAGGCCGGGAAAACCGGTACCTTAGGCCCGTGGCAAAACCTGGCCACGATGTCTGAAACCGAAGAGGCACGCTATATTTGTGTGGTGCTTGGAAGCCCGGATGAAGCCGATGCAGTGGGCGCCGAGTTGCAGCCTGCGCAAACACGTGCGGCCCTATACGAAACAGGTCTTTTATTGGATTGGGCCTTTGCCAACTTCGAGGTAAGCCCGGTGTTAGATACAAGCCAACCCATCACCGAGGTTCCATTACGCTATAACCGAGAAAGCGACAATGTGAAGCTGATACCTTTAAACAATTTATATACCATTATGCCCAGCGAGGAAAGTGGCTGTGTTACCGAAACAGAGTTGCAGTTCACGGTGCCAGATTTCGCACAAGCGCCTTTAGAGGAGGGAACTCCTATGGGGACGGTTACGGTATCGCTGCTTATGGACGGAGAGCCGGCCGGTGTGATAGGCACCTCTGAGCTAGTAACACAAAGCGGTGCCGATAGAGATTTCTTTTTATATGCCGTTCGTAACGTGCAAGATTTTTTTAAATCCACTTTTTTTCTTATGATTTTAGGGCTTGTCTTTTTGGCGGTGGTCCTGTACATTTGCCTGGCTCTATTTTCTGGGTACCTTCGTTCAAAAAAGAAGCGAAAGTAGTTGTTGTTTTGTAGTTTATTAAATGGTTAGCAGAGGGAAACATTTGGTTGCTTTCAGTTAACCGATAACAAAGGAGACACTGCCCCATGAGTCATACAATGCCAGCGCGTAATCTTGCAATGATGACCGACCTTTACGAACTAACCATGGCTGCGGGCTATTTTAACGAAAAGTATGAAGAAAAAATTTCGGTTTTTGATATGTTTTTTCGCAAAGTACCAGACGGTGGAGGTTTTGCCATTATGGCAGGGCTTGCGCAATTTATTGAAGCGGTGGAACATTTTTGCTTCACCACACATGATGTAGAGTATTTACGCACACATGGGCAGTTTTCCGAAGAATTCTTAATGTATTTGTTGCGGTTTCGGTTTCATTGCAATATTTGGGCTGTGGAGGAAGGTACACCTATTTTCCCCGGTGAGCCCATTGTGACCGTGGAGGGGCCTTGCATAGAGGCGCAACTCATCGAAACGTTGTTGTTGCTCACCTTTAATCACCAAAGCCTTATTGCCACAAAGTCAAACCGGGTGGTGCGTGCATGCCAGGGACGTAAAGTGCTGGAGTTTGGTGCACGTCGCGCACAGGGGTACGATGCTGCACTATACGGTGCACGGGCCGCCTATATTGGTGGTTGTGCGGCCACAAGTTGTGCGATGGCAGCCCGTGAATTTGGTATACCGGCTTCGGGTACTATGGCGCATAGTTGGGTGCAAATGTTTGAAAACGAATATGAGGCTTTTCGCAAATATGCCGAGTTGTACCCAGAGAATTGTTTGTTACTGGTGGACACGTATAGTGTGTTGCATAGTGGAGTTCCCAATGCCATACGTGTGTTTGATGAGGTGCTGAAACCACGGGGTTTGCAACCCCGAGGCATTCGTATTGATTCGGGGGATATTGCATACCTAAGCAAACGGTCGCGAAAATTGTTGGATGAGGCAGGGTATTCCCATTGCCCAATTTGTGCCTCTAATTCTTTAGATGAGCATCTTGTTCGGGATTTGCTTTTGCAAGACGCACAGGTAGACTTTTTCGGTATTGGAGAAAATCTTATCACTTCTAAGAGCGATCCTGTTTTTGGCGGGGTTTATAAATTGGCGGCTATTCGGGAAAAAGGGCAGTATATTCCAAAAATTAAATTGAGTGAAACCGCCGAAAAAATCACTACGCCACATTTGAAGAAATTATGGAGAATTTACGACAATGAAAGTGGCAAGGCCATGGCCGATTATGTAACCTTATACAATGAAGAGGTACAAACCGAAAACGGCCTTACTTTGTTCGATCCTTTAGAAACGTGGAAACGACGAACTTTCCATAATTGTACAGCGAAGTTGCTATCCACACCCATTTATCGAAACGGGAAACTTGTGTATATTTGCCCATCTTTAGAAAGTATCCGTAGCCACTGCCAAGAGCAGGTGGATACGCTGTGGGAGGAAGTAAAGCGATTTGAGTTTCCCCACCGCTATTATGTAGACCTCTCCCCAAAGTTATGGGAAGAGCGCCAACGTTTGCTTACAGAGGCCTCGCAAATGTAAAGATGAAAACAAGAGTTTTCATGGAACATGCACAAGTATGCTTACTTGTGAATTGGGCGATAAAAATACCGCAGCACGTGTTCTTATGGGTGAATGCTACCGGTTTTTACTGTGGTAATTCTATGTTAAAGGCTACGTGTACGGCATTTTGGCGATGAAATATACGCGACAATTTAAAGCGATTGATCTATCGCTGTTCAGGGATATTAAATAGTGTCAGATACTTTTTTGGCAGCCATTTTTCTGCAAGGAGATTTTCATGAAAAGCAAAACAAATCCTCGGAAAGTTGAGTATGTTCTTTGGGGGGGAGTGTTTTGCCTTACCTTTCTTTTTACATCTCACCCGGACCTTTGGGAAACGGCAAACCATAGTTATTTACTTTGGGAAAGCTTGATGAACGGCGAGATATTGAATTATTATCATTATGTGGCAGGACATCCCTTTCCACTTTATTACACAAACAACGCACATTATAATATTGTGGTATATTTTGTGTTTGCCTTGTGGCAGCTACCTATCTTTCTTTTTAACCAAGTGTTTTCCTTGCCTGTTTATGAGCCCCTGCTTTGGCTTTGGACAAAAGCCTTGTGCGTAGGGTTTTATTTTGGTTGTGGCTATATGATATATAGGCTTTGTAAGTGCCTTTGCATGCCGAAGAAAACTTCGTTTGCAGCTGCCGTGTTTTTTCTTTTTAATCCAATTGCTTTTTTCTCTCCCATGGTGATGGGGCAATACGACAGCCTATGTCTGTTTTTTATGCTGTGGGCATTGTTGTACTATTTACAAGGCGATTATACACGCTTTACCCTTTTGATGGGTGTGGCTGGGATATTTAAATTCTTTGCGTTTTTACCGCTGATTCCTTTGCTACTTTTGCAGGAAAAACGGATACTTTCGCTTGTTAAGTATGCACTGATGAGTTTATGGCTATATATACCTTCTTCTTTGTTGTATTTGGGGCGAACAGGCAATGCCGATACATTTACACAAATGATGTTTGAACGATTGTTTTCGCTTGGCTTCGCCAGTGGTTTTGCGCCCGTTTCCTTCTTCTTATTTTGCTATGCTATTTTGTGTTTTGCTTGCTATCTTTACACCAAAGACATCCAGCGGCCATATCTTGCTTTTTATGTGCCCCTTTTGGTGTATGGTCTTTTGTTTTTTAGCATTTATTGGCACCCACAATGGATTATTTTGTTGGTGCCATTCTTGGTTATTACCACATTTATGCAAAAGAATGTTCGTGTGTTTCTTTATTTGGACTTTGTGCTTTGTTTTGGTTTTTTTCTCACGTGCTTTTTTCAGTTTCCTTATCAAATGGGTGCCCACCTCTTTACAGGAGGACTTTTTACGTTTGTCAGCGGGCAAAACATTGCCCTACATGCCGAGGTTTGGAACCCCATCAGTTTTTTTCTTGCCTTAATTCCCAATGTAAACCAAATGGCCCCCTTGGCCTTTTCCGCAGCTGTATTCGCCCATCTGATTTTTAAATTTCCGCTTCATAGACATAGTTTGGCCGATACATTTTCTGATAAATATTGTTTCGATAGGTTTTCCTTGCGTGCCATCGGATATGCTTTATTTTTGGTTGGTTTCGTCGGTTTTTGGGTGTTGCCAAGTTTATTCGAGCATTGGAATGCGTTTGGCCTTATATAAGTGGTATAAAAAAGTGATTTATAGTGTATTAGAGTCTTCTTGCAAAAAATCTAAATTTTGGATGATGGAAGAAAGAAGGTCGAGCGGCTTCTCGCCCGGCTTTAGTTTTGCAGACAGGTAGGGTTTAGCGGAAGCGTTGACAAGAACGCCGATTCCGGCGGATTTAAGTTGCCGATAGGCCTTTGGAAAATCTAAGGTGTCACTATACAACAGCAAAGAATCTTTTTGCTGTATAACATCATAGAAGCCAAGTTTTGCAGCCAGGATTCGTAAAAGGCTGATGTCCACTAAACCGCGTACAGCGTCGGGCACCTTGCCGTAACGATCGCCGAGTTCTGCCAACACATCTTGGGCCCCTTCTGTATTTTCTATAGCGGCAATCAGTTTGTATGCCTCAATACGTCCGGCAGCCTCGGATATATATGCCTCGGGAATATAGGCATCCACAGTGATATCAATGAGGACATCGGCTTTATCCGGTGCAGGGGTTTCTCCCTTGGCTCGTGCCACGGCTTCGTTTAGGAGTTTCACATAGAGGTCATAGCCTACGGCCTCCATATGGCCACTTTGGCTTTGGCCCAAAAGATTGCCCGCACCGCGGATTTGTAAATCTCGCATGGCGATGCGAAAACCCGAGCCAAACGCCGTGAACTCGCGTATGGCAGACAGACGTTTTGCGGCTACATCGGTAAGAACTTTGTCTCGTTTAAAGGTGAAATATGCATAGGCCTTTCGTCCGCTACGTCCTACGCGTCCCCGTATTTGATACAATTGTGCCAGCCCCATGTGGTCGGCATTTTCCACGATGAGTGTGTTGCAGTTGCGCACATCGACACCGGTTTCAATGAGTGTGGTGCATACCAAAATATCGATATCTCCGTCTAATAATTCCTGCCAAGTGCGCGAAAGTGCCTCTTCGCCCATGCGTCCGTGTGCGGTGGCGATGTTGGCAGCCGGCAGAGCCTCGGCTAGGCGCGCGGCGCAATTATCGATGCTGTTTACGCGGTTGTGCAAGTAATATACTTGCCCACCGCGTGCCAGTTCTTTTTTTATGGCGGAATATATCAGGCTTTGTTCATACTCCATCACATAGGTTTCTACGGGTTGGCGCTCGGTGGGAGGGTCTTCTATGGTGCTCATGTCTCGGATGCCACTCATCGCCATGTTGAGCGTGCGCGGTATGGGTGTTGCCGATAATGTCAGTGTGTCTACATTTACAAAACTTTCTTTAAGCTTTTCTTTGTGGCGCACACCAAAACGCTGTTCCTCGTCTACAATCAAAAGACCCAGCTTTTTGAAATGGATATCTTTTTGTAAAAGACGGTGGGTGCCCACAACAATATCTATGCTACCGTTTGCAAGGCCTTTTATGGTCTCTTTTGTTTGTTTGGGTGTGGCAAAGCGGGATAAAAACCCTATTTTTATAGGAAATGACTCCATGCGGGACAATAAGGTGTTGTAATGTTGCCAGGCTAAAATGGTGGTGGGAACCAAAATGGCACATTGAAAACCGTCGGTTATACATTTAAAAGCGGCACGTAAGGCAACCTCTGTTTTGCCCACGCCCACATCACCGGAAAGCAAGCGATCCATGGGATGGGCTTTTTCCATGTCGCGTTTAATTTCGCGCGCGCTGTTTAGTTGATCCTGCGTTTCGTCATAGGCGAAGCGTGCCTCAAAGTCTCGTTGCCATTCGCCATCCGGCGCAAAGGCGTGCCCAGGGGCACTGCCACGTTTGGCATACAACTCTATAAGATCTTCTGCCATTTCTTCGGTGGCTTTGCGAACACGGCTTTTGGTTTTGGTCCAGGCGTCCGAGCCAAGCCGGGCTAGCTTCACACGACCATCATCGCCGGGTGGGGTATAACGAGAAAGCAAATCGAGCTGAGTGACAGGCACATATAAAGTATCCGATTTATCGTAGCTTATTTTAAGATAGTCTTTGACAACGCCCTGTAAATCCAGACGTTGTATGCCCACATAGAGACCAATGCCATGTCCTTGGTGAACCACATAATCGCCGGGAGAAATATCAGAAAGAGCGGCAAGGGCATTTTTGTTTTTCGGTTTCTTCTTCTTCTTGGGTTCGTCTTCCCTGCGTGAAGTAAACAATGCAAAACGTGCAGAGGGGAAATCTGCCCCTGCGGAAAGCCGGCCGGGCAAAACAGATACGGCACCAACCGCACCTTGATGATTTTGGCCCTCTCCCGCAGAAACTACGCGCAAGTTGCGGTCTGTTAAATCGCGCGCAAGCGTTTTGGCTGCGCGTGGTGTTCCGGTAAGTACCGTGCAGAAATAGCCTTCGTCTAGTAAAGGGCGCAGTTCTTCGCATAGAGCAGCTACTTCTCCACGCCAAGGTGGTAGGCTGTGTGCGGGCAGATTTATGGTGTCGGTGAGTTTAACATCAGGCATACTGCGCGAAAAATTCTCGCAAAAAAATGAGGTTTCGCTGGATGCGGTACGTAGAATATGAATGTAGTCTGTGTAAAAACCGTCTAAAGAAGGTGAAAGGACTTGTTCTTCTAAAAGGTGTTTCCATTCCTCTGAAAAGCGAAATGCAACACCTGCGGCTTCCTCTCGAATGGCGCTGGGTTCTTCGAAAAAAAGTATAGGATGCTCGAAGTAATCCAACAAAGTGGCAGGTTTTGGGTAACGCAAACGAAGATATCTGTCCATGCCTTCGGGGATTACACCGGCTGCAAGTGCACGCAAATCTGCCTGCATCACGGCAGAAAGTTGCTCCTTTTTTTTGCCCTTCATGCGGGAAAGCGACGATGTTAAAAATTCTACCGTGTGTGGGGCGTCAAAAAATAGAATTTCACGCGTGGGAGAGAGGTAGGCTTTTTCTAAGGAGTTCTCTCGGCGTTGACTTAGGGGATCGAAGGTGAAAATACTTTCAATTTCGTCGCCCCAATAGGTAAGTCGAACAGGGTTTTCCATGTCTGGTGCATAAAAATCCACAATGTCACCACGCTGCGAAAATTGGCCGGGTCCTTCCACCTGCCCGCGGCGTGTATAACCGGCGCGTAGCAGGGTTTGCATCAGTTCTTTTTGGGGCATCATAATCCCCGGTTTTACGGTGGAGGTGGCCTCTAGAAACTCCGCTTTCGGCAAGGTGTGTTGTAGCAAAGCTTCTATGGGAGCCACCACCACTTCTACCCGGCCGCTCACAAGACGACCCAGTACTTCTAGGCGGCGATATTCATATTCACGGCTCTGTCCTTCAATATTGCGAAGCACAAAATCACGTGCAGGATAGACAGCGCTGGTGCGGCCCAGGGCTTGCACATCGGCAGCAAAACGCACAGCTTCGGCCTCGCCGGACGTAACGACGAGGGCTGTGCGCTGGCTTTCATTACAAAGGGCACAAAGCACAGCCGCCCTTGCACTATGGGGCAAACCGAATATGGCACAAGTGGCGGATCCGGCTTGCGCTGTTCGTAAAATGCGACGATATTCTGCGCTATTTTTTAATGCGGAGGATAGCATAGTGGGTACCTCATGTGGTTTAGTAAACTTGGGCGATAGATGCCAGTAATTAAGGGATTATAAATCCATATCATATAAAAAGAATGAAACGGGATGTTTGCGATAAGGAAACATGGGTTTTTCTATATGTCCGTGCAGGCGCATTTTCTGTGCATCATAGAAACCGAAGTTGCATAAACTATCGGTGTAAAGATAAAAATTTCGTATATGCCTTCGCTGCATATAGCCAAGAGCACGTTGGAACAATGCCTTGCCAATGCCTAGGCCACGGCTATTTTCGCTTAAAACGAAAAACACAAGCTCTGCATCGTAGGAACGCCCTGTATTTTGATACAATTTTTTGTCGGCAGAGAGTGTGCTTTGTTGCATTTTTAAAAGCGCACGGAAATCTTTTTGCCCAAGAAGCGCAATCCCTTTGAAAAATAGGCTTGTCTTTTGGCGTAAACGCAAGTGGAAGTGCCGTTTGTCCTGCACCACAATTAGGCCGAGTGGCATGCCATCTTTTTCTGCCACACAGGTGTATGTTTGCGCATTAAGGCAGAGCGATAAGTACAATTCTGAGGCAAGCGTTGCCGTTTTTGGGGAGGAAAAGCGCTCAAGTTCCCAGGTGCGGTTGATAATGGCGCTCAGTGCGGATGCATCTTCTTTTTGAAAAGAGCGAAACTTTAGTGTGTTTCTCATAATTTGTTCCTTTCTGAAGAGATGTCCCGATAGCAATGGTTAAAACTTTTTCGCACTTTAATGGGCTAGTTAAATTGTTAGGGTGGCGGTTTTGTTGCCATTATAGAGACTCATGGCTTCGCTGTTTTTTTCCTGCAACAGCAGTTCTGCTGCCTTTTGAATGTCTTCAAAGCGACTTTCTACTGATTTTCTTTCACTTTGTGCAAAACGGCTAAGAACCCAGTCGGCTAGGGCATAATCCTCATGTGGTTTTGCACCCACGCCAATTTTGATGCGAGGAAAGTCTTCACCCAAATAGTGGATGATATTTTTTAGGCCGTTGTGTCCACCGGCTGAACCGGACATGCGAATGCGTAAATTGCCCGGTTCCAGGGAAACGTCGTCAAACAAAACCAACATCCGTGTAGAGGGAATATTATAAAATGCCCCGGCTTTTTGCAAGCTTTCACCGGATAAGTTCATAAAAGTTTGTGGTTTTAAAAGCAAAATACTTTGGCCTTCCACAGTAGCCAGACCATATAAGGCGGTGAACTTAGAGCGTTTTATAGGGGTATTCCAGCGGTTGGCCAAAAAGTCCAGAGCATCAAAGCCAATGTTGTGGCGAGTGTTGCTATATTTTGTTCCGGGGTTGCCAAGACCGGCGATTATCCAGGAGGGTGCAATGGTATTTTGTTTGTAAAATTTTTTAAACATGCGTATCCTTTTTTATAAGCATTTTAATCGATGTGGATGGGTGAAAAATCAAGAGGTTTATACCAACAAAATCCAAAAAGAAATGTCGTTATACACGAGAACAGTAAAGGCAAAGGAAAAACGGAAAATAGTGACTTTCTTTAATGAAACAAAGTGGATACCGGTTTGTCACTATAGATACGGGCAATTGCTTCAGCCAACATAGGGGCACAGCTTAAAACTTGGATTTTTTTGCAGTGTTTTTCTTTGGGGAGGCAAATGGTATCCAGTAGCACCACTTCCGATAGAGGAGAGCTTTCGATACGCTCTATAGCCTTGCCGGACAAAACGGCGTGTGTGGCGCATGCGGTCACACTGTGTGCGCCGCGTTGCATTGCTTCTGTGGCAGCACCCGTTAAAGTGCCGGCAGTGTCTATCATATCGTCTACTATCAAAACATCTTTGCCTTCAATGTCGCCAATTACATTCATCACTTCACAAGCATTTGGGCGAGGGCGACGCTTGTCTACAATCGCCAAGGGCACATCCAAACGTTCTGCAAAATGTCGACAACGTGCAACACTGCCAAGATCAGGGCTCATTACCACTAGGTTGTTTCGATAGGCTGCGTCCAAAGCCATTTTGCGTTCGAAGTAAGGGGCTAATATGGGCAAACCTACAAGGTGATCCAGTGGAATACTAAAAAAACCTTGGATTTGTGCGGCGTGCAGGTCCATGGTTAAAACACGGTCGGCCCCCGCAGTGACGATGAGATCGGCCACAAGTTTTGCCGTGATGGGGTCTCGGGCTTTGTTTTTTCGATCTTGCCGCGCGTAGCCATAATAGGGCAACACTGCCGTAATAAGTCCGGCCGAAGCACGTCGAAAAGCATCTATCATAATGAGAAGCTCCATCAAGTGCCGGTTTGTGGGGATGGAAGTGCTTTGCAAAACAAAAACATCACTTCCGCGAACTGTTTCATGGATATTAACCGAAATTTCACCATCGGAAAATAAGCAAACTTCACTTTTGCCAAGCGCTAAACCTAAACTGGCGGCTACAGAAAGAGCCAATGCTTGGTTGGAATTTCCCGAAAAAATCTTGATATCTTTGCCGTGAATGCTCATAGATAACCACCTTTCAAACCAAAGGGTTTCGGATAGAGATGACTTGCGTCATGCAAAGACCTTTCTGGTGCCGTGCAATAGTACATCTAGCTTATATTTAGTTTATCGTATTGTACTTTTTTTGCAAGGGGTTTGAGAAATAAATGGCAGAAAGTACTGAAAAACACAAAAGATAGTGGTGTTTTAATCGGGTATCTGTTATAATAAACTCATGGTTTTGTGGGAAATCATGAAAAGGAAATTCGTCGTAATGAAAAAGCTAGGGAGGCAATTGAATGAGCACAAAATATGTGTATCTGTTTAGCGAGGGTAATAAAGAAATGCGGAATTTGCTAGGTGGCAAAGGCGCAAATCTTGCCGAGATGATTGGCATTGGTATGCCAGTGCCACAAGGATTTACCGTTACCACCGAGGCCTGTACCCGTTATTATGATGATGGCCGCCGCATTGCCGATGAAATTCAAGCTGAAATTTTCGAGTATGTAGCAAAGTTGGAAGGTATTGCACAAAAAGAATTTGGGAACAAAGAAAATCCACTTCTAGTATCGGTTCGTAGTGGATCAAGAGCTTCCATGCCCGGTATGATGGACACCATTTTGAATTTAGGCCTTAACGATGAAGTGGTGGAAGGGCTTGCCGCGAAAACTGGGAACCCACGATTTGCCTATGACAGCTACCGCCGTTTTATCCAAATGTTTAGTGATGTTGTGATGGAACAGCCGAAGAGTGAATACGAGAAAATCATTGATGAGATGAAAGAGAAAAAAGGTGTCAGGTTAGACACCGAGCTTACAGCAGATGACTTAAAAGAGTTGGTAAGCGAATTTAAGGCACGCTACAAAGCAAACCAAGGCACTGATTTCCCCGCAGACCCTAAAACACAGCTTATCGAGGCTGTGCGGGCTGTTTTCCGTAGTTGGGACAATCCGCGTGCCAATAGTTACCGCCGCATGAATGAAATTCCCTATGACTGGGGCACCGCCGTAAATATCCAAAGCATGGTATTTGGTAACTCTGGCGATACAAGTGGCACGGGTGTTGCCTTTACACGCAACCCTGCCACGGGAGAAAAAGCTCTATTCGGGGAATATCTTATCAATGCACAAGGCGAGGACGTGGTGGCCGGCATTCGCACGCCAAATCCGATTTCTGATTTGGCCAACCAAATGCCGGAGGTATACAATCAATTTGCAGAAATTGCCCAAAAGCTAGAAAACCACTATAGAGATATGCAGGATATGGAGTTTACCATTGAGGCGGGTAAGCTGTATATGCTACAAACACGCAATGGCAAGCGAACCGCCGCCGCTGCTTTGAAAATTGCAGTAGACCTTGTGGACGAAGGCATGATAAACGAAACGGAAGCCATCTTGCGTGTGGAGCCAAAACAGTTGGATAGCTTGTTGCATCCGCAGTTTGATGCAACAGAACTTGGTAAAGCTAAGCTGATTGGATCGGCATTGGCTGCAAGCCCGGGCGCTGCGGCCGGGCAAGTGGTGTTTAGTGCAGAAGACGCTACCGAATGGCACGCACAAGGCAAAAAAGTGATTTTGGTTCGTTTGGAAACGAGTCCTGAGGATATTGAAGGCATGGCTGTTGCTCAAGGTATTTTAACGGCCCGTGGTGGCATGACAAGCCATGCTGCTGTAGTGGCACGTGGCATGGGTATTTGTTGTGTTTCGGGCCTTGGAGAAATGGCTGTAGAGTACGACAAAAAACAATTCACCATTGGTGATTTTGTGTATAAAGAAGGCGACTTCATTTCGCTGGACGGTTCTACCGGCAAGGTGTATGGCGAGGCCATCCCCACGGTGGAAGCTTCCATTTCAGGCGACTTTGATCGCTTGATGAAATGGGCCGACGAAAAGCGCCAATTGCATGTATACGCCAACGCAGATAGCCCGCGTGACGCACAACAGGGTTCTGATTTTGGCAGTGAAGGCATTGGTTTGTGCCGCACCGAGCATATGTTCTTTGAGGCAACTCGCATCAAAGCCATGCGCGAGATGATCGTGGCCACCGAGGTGGAAGCGCGCGAAAAAGCTTTGGAAAAACTGTTGCCTTTCCAACAGGCTGACTTTGAAGGTTTGTATGAAGTGATGGGTGAGCGCCCTGTGGTGATACGCTATCTTGACCCACCACTGCACGAGTTCTTGCCACAAAATGAAGATGATATTGCGGAGATTGCAAAAGAACTTGGCATGACAAGCGAGGCCCTTCACAATGTTATCGAAAGCCTTCATGAGTTTAACCCCATGATGGGTCATCGTGGTGTCCGCCTGTCTGTTTCCTATCCGGAAATCGCAAAAATGCAAACCACTGCAGTTATTTCGGCCGCATTGGCAGTTTCCAAGCGCAAGGGAATTAATATTGTGCCGGAAATAATGATTCCGCTTGTGGGTGAAGTGCGTGAGCTTAAGTATGTGAAAGATTTCGTGGTGCAAACGGCAGACGCTTTAATTGCCGCTGCCGGCAGCAATATGAAATATGAAGTGGGCACTATGATTGAAATTCCGCGTGCTGCTTTGTTGGCCGATGAAATTGCCAAGGAGGCCGACTTCTTTAGCTTTGGCACGAACGACCTTACGCAGATGACGTTTGGGTTCTCGCGTGATGATGCTGGAAAATTCCTTGATTATTACTACGAGAGCAAAATTTATGAAAGCGATCCTTTTGCACATCTCGATTTAAAAGGTGTGGGGCAACTTGTGGAAATGGCTGCTGCAAAGGGGCGCGAAGGCAACGCCAAACTACACCTTGGTGTTTGTGGAGAACACGGTGGCGACCCCACCAGCGTAGAGTTCTTCCATAGTATAGGCCTTGAGTATGTTAGTTGCTCACCGTTCCGTGTGCCCATTGCTCGTTTGGCAGCTGCGCAAGCCGCAGTGAAAAATCCACGATGAGATAGATTAAAAAAAGAGTTTTCGCCTTTGCGAAAACTCTTTTTTTATGTTAAATTACGAAACCATAATGGAAGGGCTTACGATATGTTTTTACACGTATTATTTTGTGGTTTCAATTTATAGGAATAGCTGCTGAATAAATTCCTGTGGAATCCATTCAGTTCCATCGTGATATACAATGATTATAAAAGTTCTTAAAGGAGTACCTTTATGGGGCAGGTCGTGATGTTATCCATCATGCTTAAAAAAAGCTGTAAACATTACACCTGTGGGAAGGTTTTACATGGGAAAATTTGTCACATTGCACGAATGAAAAATAGGCTGGATGGCCAATACGTCTAAAAAAGGGGCTAAAACAGGTAAAAATTACAAAAAAAAAAGAAGCTTGAGATTCCCTTTTGTTTATCCTATATAATAAACTTGTGCAAAAAAGCTGTCGTGTTAAAGTGGTGAAGTTTTAGTACCCTGCATGATTGCTTAATAAATACGGCAAAAAAGGGTGGGAATCTTTATGGATAAGCAAGCGTTACAAAAAGCCCTCCATCAAAACAGGGACGCACTGGTGAACATGGTGGCGGAATTGATACGTTTCCCCTCAACGAAAGGCAACGAGGAAGCGGCACAAACTTATTATGCGCAAAAACTGCGAGATTTAGGTTGTGAAGTGGAACAGTGGGAGCCAGATATTGAAAGGCTACGTAGTTTGCCAGGGTTTTATAGTGACAGGGAAGATTTTAAAGGCAGCCCAGTGGTGGGTGCTAAATACAAGGGCAGTGGTGGTGGAAAGTCAATTTTGCTGTCCGGACATATGGATGTGGTGCCGGCCGTGCCGGAATTTTGGAGCATGGATCCTTTTGCTGGAATTATTAAAGATGAAAAAATATATGGGCGTGGTGCTGCCGACATGAAAGGGGGTATTGCTGCAAACTACATTGCGGTTAAATCTATTTTAGATGCCGGTATTCGTTTGAAGGGCGACATCTTAGTGGAAACAACCATCGATGAAGAGTGCGGGAATACAGGTGCCATGGCTTTAACAGATAGAGGATATGTGGCCGATGCCGCCATCGTGTCCGAGCCCACTTCATTGGATATGAATGTGGCAACTTGTGGAAACCGATGGTTCTCCGTGTCGGTGCCGGGCAAGGCAGCACATGGTGGACTGGCCTTTAATGGCGTGAATTCTATCTACAAATCTATGATTCTGATAAATGCCATAAGAGATTTGGAAGAAAGGCGACGTTTACGGTTGTATGATGAGTTGTACGCCGATAAGCCGATACCGTTCTGTGTTGGTGTGAATACGATACGTGCCGGCGAATGGCACAGCACCGTGCCCAGTGAAACTGTTTTTACAGGACGTGTTGGCGTTTCACCGGGAGAAACAGTGGAAGAAGTATTGGCCGAGTTTGAAGAGGCTATATTATCTGCTGCAAAGGCGGACCATTGGTTGCGAGATCATATGCCCACCATCAGTTATTTCCCTTCGCTTTGGAACAGCGGGCGTGTGGACCCAAGCCATGGATTAGCACGAATTATAGACAAAAACACTCAGGAAATTGCCGGTCGTTCTTCGCGTTGTGTGGGAATGTGTGCCTGCTCGGACTCTGGCACACTTGTGAAAATGGGTGGAGTGGATGCCATTAATTTTGGCCCAAACTCTATGGATATGGCCCATCAAAACGATGAATTTGTGGATTTTGATAGTTTATTTAAATGTGCAGAAGTTATCGCTAATTCCATTGTTGAGTGGTGTGAAGCAGCAGAGTAAGCTGTGGAGCATACTTAAAATAAAAAGAGAGTTTCAAACTGGGAGGAAAAAATGAAATACAAACGTATCGTTTCAGGTCTATTGGCAGCTTGCTTTTTAGGCACAATCTTTGCCGGTTGTGTAAGCAGCACACCGGCATCTACAGCCACTGCCGATTCTGGCGCAGCTTCCACAGCAGGCGACAGTGCCGCCGCTACCGACACAAGCAATGCAGAATTCGAAATGGTTATTTCTAACATCGTGCCCGACACAGACGTTATCAATTACCTTGGATATCAACCGTTAAAAGAATATATCGAAGCAGAAAGTGATGGACGTATTGCAGTTGAAATTTTCTCGAACCGTCAGCTTTCTAATTCCAACGTAGAAGATGTGGAAAAAGTAAACAATAACATCGTACAAATGACTACAGGGCCTACTTCGGCCATCACATCGGCTACTGGTGTAGCGGCATTCCAAGTATTTGATATGCCCTATTTGTTTGAAAGTGATGAAGAAATTTATGCTTATGTAGACGAAGTACTAGAGCCTGCTTACGCTCCGGCTGTTTCGGAAAATACCGATATGATCAGTTATCCGGTTTGGAGTACAGGCTGGTGCAAAATTTCTTCCAATGAGGGTCCTATCGATTCCATCGCCGCTTTGGAAGGCAAAAAAATTCGTGTTTTAAATTCTGACATGTATATCGAAGTGTGCAATGCACTTGGCGCTACGGGCGTGCCCATCGATTACGGCGAGACCTTTACCGCACTGCAACAGGGCACTGTGGACGGTTTGATGACAGCCACAAGCCTTTGGGTGGACGACCGTTTCATGGAAGTACAAGAGTACATGGTAGATGCAAACCCATTCCCCATCGTGCATATGCCCGTTATCAACAAAACATGGTTTGAATCCCTACCGGAAGATTTACAGCAAGTGGTGGACGATGGCATTCGCAACGTATTTTTGCCAAACTTGCGTGGCGCAAAAGATTTGTATGAAACCGATAAATTGGCAGAACTTGAAGAATATGGCATGAACATCACCTACCTTACCGATGAGCAACGCCAAGAATTCATTGACGCCACAAGCTATATCATCACCGACATGGGCTACGAGTTGGTGGGTGAAGACGTAATCACAGAGGCGCAGGCCTTCACGGAAGAATATCGTGCAGGCGGTGGTGGCGAGGCCATGGCCGATGAAAGCATGGCTGACGAGAGCATGGC
>CAYJIR010000003.1:9142-11423 GCA_964370295.1 uncultured Oscillospiraceae bacterium | reverse complement strand
AGCATGGCTGACGAGAGCATGGCCGACAGCAGCATGGCAGATAGCAGCATGGCCGACAGCAGTATGGCCGCATAACAGAAGATGAAGTTTTGGGTGTGCCGGTGCAGGCAAGGTAGCGCTTGCGCCGGCACATACCATATGACAGGGGGTGGCCATTCGGTATGGAAATGAAAGAAATTAAATTGAATGATGCGAAATGGTATAATAATATTGAAAAATGGGTGGGCATGATAACCATCGCTGTGGCATTGGTATTGCTTACCTATCAAGTGGTTTTGCGTTTTGTGTTCAATTCGGCCAATTCATGGTCGGAGGAATTGTCTAAATATCTGTATATTTACTTCGTGTTCTACACCGCAAGCTATGGTGTATATAAGGCAGGCCAGATTAGAATTGATGCCTTTTTAAATGTATGGCCTAAAAAAATAAGAAAATATGTGGTGCTGTTTGGATGGCTTATGGTGCTGGTTTATGCCATAGCTGTGGTGATATACAGCTCTGCTTATATGTATTCTTTATATGATGCCGATCAAATGTCTTTGGGTCTGCGTATGCCCATGTGGATTTTCTTTTTTGCTATCCCGTCTGCACATGTATTTATGACGGTGCGCTGTTTACAAAACCTGTATATTTTTGCAAAAACAAAGGGCGAATTTGCAGTGCCGCTTAGCGATAGCGAGGCAGAAGAGGCCTTGCAGCAGGCACAAGAAGCCGAAAAACATGCACAGGAACTGGCAGAAAAAAAGAAAAAAGCACATGAAAACGGAGGTGAGACACATGACGTTTAATGCCGCGTTTATCTTGCTTTCCTTGTTTTTGCTGATGTTCTTAAACGTTCCCATTGCCATGGCATTGTCTCTTTGTTGTATGTTCTTTGTTTGGATTATCGGCGGCTTGCCTATGTCGATGATTATGCAATCCTTTTTTAGTTCGGTTAACTCCTTTTCTCTTTTGGCGGTTCCGTTTTTCATTCTAGCGGGCGAGCTTATGATGGCCGGGGGTATATCCAAGCGGCTGGTCAATGTGTGTTCGGTTTTCATGAGAAATATTACGGGTTCTTTGGGGCTTATCACCATCGTAACTTGTACACTTTTTGCCTCTATCTCTGGCTCGGGTGCTGCAACAGTGGCCGCTATTGGCGGTATCATGGTGCCCTATATGTTAGAGGCACGATATGACAAAGCCTATGCAGCCTCTTTGGCGGCAGCATCGGGATCACTCGGCCCGGTTATTCCGCCTAGTATTTCTTTTATCATGTATGGCATCATTGCCCAAGTATCCATCACAGAATTGTTTATTGCCGGCATTGTGCCCGGGCTTGTGATGGCGGGTTGTCTCATTGTGTTTAACTATTTTGTTTGCAAAAAATTTGGCTTTGGAAAAGATTTGAAAAAAGAGGGCTATGTGGCCTCGAAAACCTCAGAAGCAATCGATGCTGCAGCGGCTAAAGCAGAGGCCAAGTCAGCCGAACCGGAAATGTCTAAAGCTAAAACCATCGTGGATGCCATTCCGGCCTTGCTCGTGCCTGTCATTATTTTAGGCGGTATTTACGGCGGTGTTTTCACCCCCACAGAGGCGGCTGTTGTGGCTTGTGTGTATGCACTTATTGTGGGTGTGTTCATCTACCGAGAATTAAAAATCCCCGAGATATTTTCTGCTTTTGGCAAAACATGCTACACCGGCGGCACCGTTATTTTGCTGGTGTGTGGTGCCACGGCCTTTGGGCGCCTGCTCACGATAGAACAAGTGCCTACCAGTATGGCAGAGTTTGTGTTGGGAATATCCACAAATCCAATAGTTGTGCTTTTGTTTATCAACATATTCCTTTTCATTGTGGGTATGTTTATGGAAACTTTGTCGGCTATCATTATTTTGTCGCCGTTGCTGTTGGCTATGGTGGAGCCCTTGGGTATCAACCCTGTGCACTTTGGTGTAATTATGGTGGTGAACTTAGTTATTGGCCAGTGCACGCCGCCTGTGGGTGTAAATATATTCATTTCGGCAAAACAGGCTCAAATCAGTATTGGTGGTATGATGAAGTGGCTTATCGCGGTTATACTGGTGCTTATAGTGGCCTTGTTGTGTATTACGTACTTTACGCCACTGTCTTTGGCGCTACCGGCTTTACTGGCAGGATAGAGAACGAAAAAAGGTTTTTTAAAAGCAGATACAAAAAATGGAAGTTGCCTTTAGGCAACTTCCATTTTTATAGCAGCTAACTTGGCTTCTTGTGGTTTAAAACGCGATGTATCTTCATGTATACAGAGTTTCCTGTGTGATC
>CAYJIR010000003.1:0-9042 GCA_964370295.1 uncultured Oscillospiraceae bacterium | reverse complement strand
TGAACAAATCCCAATTGGATGTATTCAGCCGACATTAACTCATAAAGTTTTCAACCTCACAGTGCATGAGGCATGCGCTGTGAGGTTGAAAAAATAATAAGTTTGATTTTTCTATCGGTTTAAAAATACTATGTTCTTTTTCTTCCTGTCCAAAAGCACATAATAAGGCAGAATACTGCCAAGTACGCCCACAATTTATGGTTTTTCATTGTCAGTGCCTCCCGTTTGATTCATAGGTAGGGGTGGTTTTGGCAATATGGGTTTTGCTGAATTGGCTGCAAGGCCAATGGTAGATGTGTTGTGTAGCCAAGCAGAGCGTTCTGCAGTAATAACACCAAATAAACCAAGGGCTATTAGCAATGTATTGAATGACACAATAAACCCATATTGTTGTTGTATTTTTTTCATTAAGTGGTTGGCTATTTTTCGTGCGAGCACAATCTTCGTTAAATCGTCACTGATTACGGAGATGTCGGCTACTTCGCGGGCGATGTCTGAAGAACCATTCATCGTTAGAGATACATCTGCACTACTCAAAGCCGGGGCATCATTAATGCCATCCCCCACCATTAAAATTGTTTTTCCTTTTGCTTTGAGGCCTTCAATAATCTTTGCTTTTCCGTCGGGCAGAACAGCCGCGTAATAGTTGTCTAATCCCAGCAAGTCGCTTGCATATTTTGCGCTGCCCTCGCTATCTCCGGTGATCATGATGATGTCTTGTATCCCTTGTTCGCGCAAAAGCATTATTGTTTTTGCGGCATCTTCTCTTGGCGGGTCATTTACACATAAAATGCCCACCAAATCTCCATCTACAGCAAGATATACAGCACTGTCACAACCGATTTGCTCGTTTATCCAAGTTTCCTTTTCGGTAGGATATGCGACGCCTTCATCCTCGAAAACAAAATGAAGACTGCCAATGATAGAACGAAGACCTTCGTAACTGCTGACAATGCCATGCGCTACAATATATTCCACTTTGCCATGTTTTTCCGGGTGAATCAGCCCTTTAGATTTGGCAAGGGCAACAATAGAAGCGGCTACGCTGTGTGGGAAATGCTCTTCTAAACAGGCGGCTATCTGTAATACCTTGTCTTCGGTGTATCCTTCTTTCATCACAATTATTTTTGATACTTTGGGAACAGCGTTGGTTAATGTTCCTGTTTTGTCGAAGACAACGGTATCCACCTTTGACAAGATTTCTAAATATTTTCCGCCCTTAATCAATATGTCATGGTTAACACATTCTTTTAAAGCAGAGATAATGGTGAGAGGGGTCGTAAGTTTTATTGCGCAGGAAAAATCCACCATCAGCACAGATAAGGCTCTAGCCATGTTGCGTGTGAGAACAATCGTTGCCAAAAACAAGCCAAAACTGATGGGTACAATGTCGTCTGCAAGATGTTCGGCCTTGCTTTGAACTTGCGCTTTTTCCTTTTCTCCTGTGTCAATCAACTCTATGATTTTTGCAATACGCGATTCACTGTTTAAGTGGCGCACACAAATATCCACTTCGCCCTCTTCCAGTATTGTGCCGGCAAACACCGTGCCTCCTGCACATTTATGCACTGGCAACGGTTCTCCTGTCATGGTGGCTTCGTTGAACATAGCCTCGCCCTTTAGTATGCTTCCGTCGGCCGGAACCATGCTGCCTGCTCGTATGCGCAAAATATCTCCCACACATACTGTGCTCATAGGAACTTCTATTTCAAGGTCGTCTTGAACCATCCATACCTTATCGACATTGATAGCTAAACTCTCGGCGAGGGCATGTTTGGCACGCATATTGGCATAGCCTTGTAACAAATTAGACAGGCCAAGTAAAAACATGGTGGAAGAGGCGGTTTTGAAGTTGCCGCCAAGTATTGCAGCGCCAATTGCTGTGGCATCTAAGACCTCTACGCTTAGCTTTCCCTTGCGCAAAGCAATAAAACCCAAACGCAAAAAAGAAATTGCTTTTAGAATAACATAATATTTTTGCAAAGTGCTGGGCAAAAATATTAGTCGCAATGCATGTGCTGCACCATGTTTAATAATTCTCTTTTTAAAATGCGATTCCAATTCTTTTGTCTTTTGCGCTTCACTGGGCGTGGCTTCTTTTATATCACAAAGAGACAGTTTGGTGAACATATCCAAAACTGTCTGTTTTTCTAGTTCTGTGCTAAACTCCAGCAAAACAGAACCATTTTTCTCATTTATATAAGCTTGTACTACCCCCGTAAAAGCCAACAATTGCTCTTGTAGGCTGTAGCATTGGCCCTTTGTGAAAATATACTTACCAAAACGAAGCCTAAGGCGCCCGGGCTGGTTGCACACAATTTTATATTTCATGGCGCCACACTTTCATTATTCGTTTTTAGCAGACTCACATTCACAGTCTTCACCACATTCACAGCCTTCATCACATTCGCAAGCATTTTTTGCCATCGCTTTAGCTTCGTTACAAATGTCGTCTGCCTCTTCCCGAATATTGCATACTTCTTCGCTAACATTGTCTTTTAGCATCATCCCTTTGGCCAGGGTTTTTACTGCAAATTTGCGCACTTTTTTTGTTTTTAATACACTGCAAAGCACCGCACCGGTTACCGCACCCACGGCAAAAATAATATTCTTTTCTTTTGTCATCCAGTTTAACATAATATACGGCCTCCCTTAAAAGATTTATGATTTAGTTTAACATACTTATAGATAAATTACTATCCCAAAGGTAATCTATTGGTGATGTTTTGGTTTATGTTTCAGCTTTTTAAAACGTGAGCGTAAAAAATGCATAATAGGTGAGCGACTTTTGTGCTGAATGTTTATTGTATACATCGTAGTCTTGGTGTTAGCTAGAAAGTTTCTAGTCGCCTTTTGAATGTCAATTTGTGCCGTAAGTTCTACTCATGCATCATAGTTGATATAATAAAGCTGGCGATAAACAATGCAAAAAGAACCCTGTGAGGTATATGTACAGGGTTCTTTTTATCCGTTTAGACTAGTTTTTCACCAAGCTCTTTACAATGTACTTCGGCCTCGGCATCAGGCTCTTCATTGCAGATGTAAGTTTCCAGAGCCGATATTTCTGTTTCCCAATTTCGCATCCATTCTCCATCACCCCAACCATAAGAGCCGAAGAGAACTACTTTTTTATTGGAAAGCCCGTCTTTGACATTGTCCCACATCGGTTGAAATTCACTTTCTTCCAGTACTTCGGCACCCATGGATGGGCAACCAAAAGCCAATGCATCATATTGGTCGAGATTGTCTTTAGTAAACGCGTCACAGGTTAACACATCCACGTCAGCGCCCCTTGCTCTTGCCCCATCTGCCACCAAATTGGCCATTGCTTCCGTGTTTCCGGTTCCGCTCCAATAAACTACTGCCACTTTTCCCATAATTTCACATGTCCTTTCGGTATTGTATTGATTTAATCAGCACGCCACAGTAAGCCGGCTGATGTCAAACCCTTCTTTTGATTTTGCACAGTAAATCTTAGTGCATTTCGCAAAACGTGCAAATGTTTCTTGTGCAGCTTGTGTGTCTGTGTATACTTTCCAGTAGCCAGAACATTTATAATTCATACCCTTATGCAGAATAAAAGCAGTGATATCCGATAGTGGATATCCTAAAAAAATGCCTATTTCATGCGGGAAATCCGGGGATAATAAATTGTATTTTAACTGTTGCAGGCAATCCCCTATAGATAGAGAAGAGTACCCATTTTTTTGTAAAAAATGACGTACATTTGGGCAGGATAACCTTTCTTGTAGCTGCCGTTTTCTGTATACATATACAAGGGCTTTTGTGCCATTTGTTTTTAAAACTTCAAAATAAACACCCTTTTGATTCAAGAGGGTGTTCTTTTGTGCAACATGTTCTGTTAGCTCTGTAAAAGAGTTATATTTATAGGAAAATAAATTCCCCATTTTTATTCCAGCTAAAGTGGGAGCACAATACTGTAGAATCAAGTCTGTAGACACGGGCACAGAACCCCCCTTTTATTATGCGAAGTGCGTATTTAATATTTCCCTTAGCGACGAAATAGAGCTGGAATGTGAACGCACCAATGTTGGCTTATTGGTTAAAGCGGATAACGCAGTATTTACCATTTTATGCGACACAGTGTTTGTGAACAAAATCACCATATCGGGTTGTCCAATTTTATTTTTAATGCCCTTTTGCTTTGTGAAAATTTTCGCGTTACAATTATATTCTTTGCAAAGATCTCGGTAGCGGCACTCCATACATTCATTTCCACCTATAATAGCGATACACATAGACGCCTCCGTTTGTTAGCGTTCGCTAACTTATTGATAATTTTTTAGGTGCCAAAGGCACCAGATGATAGATTAGTTAGCAAATGCTAACCATCTATATAATAGTATATCCCATTTTTTGAAATTGTCAAGTATAGATTTAGTATTTTTTAATTTTGATGGTGTATCATAGCAATTGATGCAAACATTCCGATCTAAAGCCAGTTCAAAACGGAATATATCGTAAGCCTTGTAGCGCATTGAATAGACGAAAGGAACCAAGACAAATGGCCAAAGAGTGTGAGAGGCATAACCAGAGAGCCGATAAGAAAAGATAAAAAAGAACTTGTTTTATGCAATATAGTGTATACAAAACTTGCACTTTTGCACGCGCTATGATTTTGCTTATGCATGATTGTGGATTTCATTTTTTGAAATGGAATGAATTGACAAATTTGTTCCAATATCGTAAAATATTAAGGCACAGGATATCAAAACAGGGAAAGTTTAATTAATGTTATAAGGAGAGTTTATTGTGAAAAAATTAGTTGTAATTACAGGGGCAAGCTCTGGGTTTGGGAAGGCAATGGCGCTGGAATTTAGCAAAGCAGGTTACCCTTTGTTGCTTTTGGCAAGGCGCGTTGAAATGTTAGAAAGCGTAGGGCTTGATAATGCAATGTGCGAGAAAGTTGATGTTACCGATAGAAGTTCTTTTGAAAAAGCTGTGAGAAAAGCAGAAGCGGTGTATGGGAAAACAGATTTAATGGTTAATAATGCCGGTGTTATGCTCTTGGGCAATATTGAGAACCAGGATCCAGTTGAGTGGCAAAAGATGCTGGATATCAATGTTATGGGTGTTATGAATGGTATGCAAATTGTTATGAACGATATGAAAGAAAGACAAAGCGGCACCATCGTTAACGTCTCTTCTCTTGCAGGTGTAAAACCCTTTGGGAATCACGCAGCTTATTGTGCAAGTAAATACGGCGTGGTGGGTCTTTCTGAAGTGGCAAGAGGGGAGCTTTCGTCATATAATGTGCGAGTGATGCGCATTTGTCCGGGTGCTGTTGACACAGAGCTTTTAAGTCATACTAAAAATGAAGATATCATCAATGGATACAACACATGGAAAGAAGCTTGTGGTGTGGGTGCTATTGCTGCTGAGGATGTTGCTAAAACTATTAAATTTGCATATGAGCTACCGCAAGGTGTGAATTTGCGCGAAATTCAAATTGCTGACACGAAACAGGACAATTAGTGCCGGCTGGATAAGGGGATGTTGACAAAGTCGGCTTCACAAAAAGCATCGGCAAAATTTCCGTCATATTTCACAAAAATGCTCATCAATACACACAGTATCGCTTGCGCTTTTTGTTTTATCTGACAAAAATTTTGCTCTAGTTTTTGCAAAACCTTTGTTTGTCAACAGCCCCGATAAGCAACGCCCTTTGTGGTTTACTCAATCTCATAGGGAGACACTATAGCGATAGAAGTGCAAGTTTTTGTATGTGAACGGACAAAACCTTGCATTTTTTTTACAAAAAATTCTAGTGGACCTTGTGTGTGATGTTTTGTTTGATCGATGTTCTAAAAAGAAAGGAAATGTATTATGCAGTTTAGAAAACTTGGAAGAACAAATTTAGAAGTTGGTGTTATAGGGCTTGGCGGTGAATGGTTCAATGAAAAAACACAAGAACTTGTGAGTGATGTGATACATACCGCCATGGATAATGGTGTTAATTATATAGATGTATTTATGCCGCAATCCGATGTTAGGAAGGCTATAGGGAATGCACTTGTTGGTCGCAGAGAGAAAATGATTATACAAGGGCATTTATGCACCGTTATGCAAAATGGACAATATGAACGAACCCGCGATGCCGAAAAAACAAAGGTATCGTTTGAAAATTTGTTAAAGGATTTACAAACGAACTACATAGATGTTGGCATGATACATTATATAGATAGCTTTGAAGACTGGGATGTGGTCTTTAACGGCGCTATTATGGAATATGCTAAATCTTTAAAAGAGAAAGGTGTTGTAAAGTATATTGGTGTCAGCTCACACAACCCACTTGTTGCACTTAAAATGGTGGAAAGCGGGCTGATAGATGTGTTGATGTTTAGCATCAACCCAGCATATGACCTTGAAGACGAAAATACTGAAATTAAGGAGTTGATGGAATTCAAGGGACTGGATAAACCTGAATTGATGATTAATGAGACAAGGCAAAAATTGTATACAACTTGCGATGCTCTTGGCGTGGGAATAACTGTTATGAAAGCGCTTGGTGCAGGCACACTATTAAAGGCGGAAAGTTCGCCGTTTGGAAAAGCTATGAGTGTTGTGCAGTGTTGTCATTATTCGTTAACTCGGCCGGCGGTAAGCTCTGTGCTTATCGGATGTTCCAGTAGAAAAGAACTTGACGAAGCCCTTTCTTACTTGAACAGCACAGATGAAGAAAAAGATTATTTAGGCGTCTTAAGAGGGACAGGCAAAATTAAAGCAACAGGAAAATGTATGTATTGCAACCATTGCCTGCCATGTCCTGTAGGCATTGATATTGCAAGCGTGAGCAAATTTTTAGACATTGCAAGAGACAGTGGTGAAGTGCCACCCACAATACAATCTCATTATCATTCCATGGGCACAAATGCAAGCGATTGTATCATGTGCGGTCAATGCGAGAAGAATTGTCCGTTTGAAGTAAATATTAGAGAGAATATGAAACAAGCACAAGAAATGTTTGAAATAGGGAGGAAATAAGAATGAATATACTCATCGTAAATGGTAGTCCACGAAAAAATGGAAATACAAGTGTGGCTCTAGGTGAAATCATAAAATCGGCACAAGATAATCACCCCAATGCAAGGATTGATCTGGTTGATATTTCAAAGTGTAATATACATGCATGCACTGCTTGTGACGCATGTAAGAGCAACGGTGGTATTTGTGTGTCACCGGATGACAGTGCGATGCTTATGGATAAAGTATTGCTTGCGGATATCATCATTTTCGGCTCGCCTGTGTACTGGTGGGGTGTTTCTGCACAAACAAAATTATTTATTGATAAGCTCTATGCCAAAGATGGTGTGTATCAAGAAATGCCGCCTAAAAAAATTGGCATAGTGATAACAGGTGCGATGGAATTGGACGACATACAGTACCGGCTGATATCAGATCAGTTTAAGGCGATTTGTGGATATTTGAGATGGGAATTGATTTTCGCAAAGTTGTTTTCTTTTTCTGAAGCCGGGGAAATCGCAAACTGTGAAAAGTCAATGGACGCGCTGAAATCTTTGCTGTGAAAATAGGCCGAATATTTTTTGCTTCGCTTGGAAAAGTGCAAGGTTTTTCCCATATTTCACATAAAAACCTTGCACTTTTGTTTTCGCCTTTTATTATGAGGGGCGAAAACACAGTGGAGTGCATCAAGATATGCCCCATAAAAGTGCTGTTTTTAGCACTTTTATGGCTACCGCGTACCGCGGTGAGGCTGAATGAACCCCGCAAGGGTTCATTCAGCAGGCATTATTTATAGATTGTCGGTCAAGCCTTGCCTATAAAGGCTACACGGCATGAAAATTGAATAATTGGCTTGAGCTTTAAACGGGCATGCAGAAAACAAAGTGCAAAGGCGGTCATCATTGGTGAAATTTACATAATGAAAGCGAATAAAAATTTAAGATTTCTTTGCGTTTTAGTATGGTCTATGATGAGACTGTGCATCATCAATTGGTCTTGAATTCTGAATGAGTTAAGAGCTTGTTTTGCAAAAAGAAACTTGCGAAAAAATAAAAAATTTAATATAATTAAAATAAGGGTATATCAAAGCTATACTGATATGGTATTGTTTTGCTGGCTTATCCTTGCTCGGCAGTGAACAGGGAGGCCGGGGATAACATAAACGAAATGAGGAATATCATGAAAAAGAACTTAAGTATGCTTCTCGCTCTAGTGCTGCTAGCAGTATTGATGGTAAGCTGCGGCAGTGCGTCTGAAGGCGCCGCAGAAAGCGTTGCTTCAGGCGAGGCCGAAAGTGCCGCTACCCAAGAGGCAAGCGCAGAATTCACCACAGTGGAAGAAGGGGTGCTTACGATGGCAACCAATGCAGCCTTCCCTCCTTACGAGTTTTATGAGGGCGAAAACATTGTGGGTATTGATGCGGAAATTGCCGCAGCTATTGCTGAAAAGCTGGGTCTTGAATTGGTGATAGAAGACATGGAGTTTGACTCCATTATTCCTTCTTTACAAAACGGAAGAGCCGATATTGGTCTAGCTGGTATGACCGTGACACCTGAACGCGCAGAGGAAGTGGCGTTTACAGACAGCTATGCCACAGGTGTACAGGCTATCATTGTGGGCGAAGGCTCGCCCATCACTTCTGTGGATGATTTGTTTGAAGGCGGCTATATCATTGGTGTGCAGCGTAACACCACCGGTGACTTATACACCACATGGGATTTGGAAGACGAGGGCCTTGCTACTATCGACCGTTATAGCCGCGGTGCGGATGCCGTTATGGCGTTAACCACCGGCCGTGTGGATTGTGTGGTTATCGACAACGAGCCTGCCAAAAACTTTGTGGCAAATAGTGAAGGTCTTCAGATTTTGGAGACGGAGTATTTGCAAGAGGAATATGCTGCTGCTATGAATTTGGAAAATGAGGCATTGTACGAGGCTGTAAATACCGCCTTGCAAGAGGTGATAGAAGATGGCACAGCCGCTGCCATAATTGAATCTTATATCCCTAGCAGTGGAGACACAGCCAGCGATAGCTCTATGGCGACCGATAGCTCTATG
>CAYJIR010000002.1:64943-116582 GCA_964370295.1 uncultured Oscillospiraceae bacterium | reverse complement strand
AGGCGACGCAGGGCTATGGATACGGCGAGCAGAGCGCGCCGCAAGCGCAGGCGACACAGGGCTATGGATATGGCGAGCAGAGCGCGCCACAAGCGCAGGCGACGCAGGCCTATGGATACAGCGAGCAGAGCGTGCCGCAAGCGCAGGCGACACAGGGCTATGGTTCAAGTGTGCAAACAAATCAAACCGAGTTTTCAAGTGCGCCGCAGGCACATGCTTCCAATGCATTGCCACAAAAGAAAAAATCAAAAACGCCGCTTATGGTCATGATTATTTTGGTTGTACTTGTGGCAGTAGGTGTGGGTGGAGGTTTGTTTATCTATAATTCGGTGGTGCTACCGAATGAATATGCTGAATTAAGGAATGGAATTATTAGCGCCACAACAACGGAAGATGTTTATCAGTATCAAGAAGAGTGGCTGGCATTTCAAGAAGCACATGCTGAGTTGACACAGCAAGAAGTTGAAGACTTAATGGTGGCTTGTGAAGAGTATGAAACGGCAGACGATAGCGAGGCACGATATGTTACCATGCTGGAGGCCTTAACTCTTTTGCAAGATAGTGAGGATGCAGAGTTGGCCGATACGGCTGAAAGGCTAATACAACCTGTGAGTGAAGCCTATGGGATGTATATGCAAAGCATTGGTGGGGCAGGAGAGGGCCAAAGTGAAGGTGACTGGGATGCTTGGATGGATGAGGTCTTGCATGGTTTGGGTGGTGCAGGAACACAGGGCGCTATGAGTGGAGGAAACGAAGGGGGAGACACAGAACCGTTTGATTTTGCCACCATACCTTTGCAAACAACGGGGAATGGATTGGGTGTATGGGATGAAGCGGAAGGGGAAGCTCACGTGTCGTTCGATGCCGAGAATGTTTCCGGAAAACAGATAGTGTATTTCGAGGCGGTGTTCTTTTATTACGATGAAAATGGTAACCCCATGCAGGACGAAGAGGGTAGAACATGGGAGTATTATATTGATTCGAGTAGTGTGATAGAGGCTGGAGACGGGCATTGGGCGGATGTGAATGGATATTGGACGTGTCAAAGCCATAGCGAGGCCACTTATGCGGTGCCTTTGGTAATGTATGCGGATTTTTCCGACAGTAGTAGCTGGGGTGAATACTTTGATAGTGAACCCACACCGGCTTTGATTGAACAATTACAACAAGAGGCCAACCGTATTATGGAGCAGGCGATATAGAAAAAACAGGGTTCTCCACACAGGATAGTTGATATTCTTGTGTGGAGATTTTTTTGAAGAAAGGTGCAGGGCGTGCCAATTAAAAATATGTTGAAATATTGGCTAACTTGTTGTATACTTAGCCAAAAATGACTTAAAGGAAAAGTGGGTATGAACATTTTAATTGTGGGAGCGGGTAAGGTGGGGGGCACAATTGCGTCTTATCTGTGTGAGGAAGACCATGATGTGACGGTAATAGATAAAAAAGAAGCGGTTTTAGACGAATTAATGAACATGAAAGACGTGCAAGGCGTCTGTGGAAATGGGGCTATTTACTCTGTTTTGGAAGAGGCAGGGGTAGAAAAAGCGTATTTGGTGATAGCCACAACTGACTCTGACGAGCTTAATTTGCTATGCTGTATGACGGCGAAAAAAATGGGTGCTAAGCACTGTATAGCCAGGGTTCGTAACCCCGGATATATTAAACAAATTCCCTTTATGAGAAGGGAATTGGGGCTTACTATGATAGTTAATCCGGACTTTCAAGCTGCGATAGAAATCTCCAGGATTTTGCGGTTTCCATCGGCTATCAAAATAGAAAGTTTCTCTAAAGACCGTTTGGATTTGGTGGAACTAAAAATCGAAAAAGGTGGCAAGCTGGCGAATGTGCCTTTATCGAAGCTTCATAGGATGTTCGATGTTAAAGTGCTGGTTTGCGTTTTGCAAAGAGGGTCTGAGGTGATGGTTCCAAAAGGCGATGTGGTGTTGCAAGAAGGGGATAAAATACATCTAACCGCCTCACACAGAGATTTAAGCAAGTTCTTTAAACGTCTTGGGATTTTAAAAGATCCTATCCGATCTGTTATGATTATTGGTGGCGGCCGAATTGCATACTACCTTGCGCAGCAATTGGGCGATATTGGCATGCATGTTAAAATTATCGAAAATAACCAGAATGTTGGCATTACCCTTTCCGAACAGCTGCCAAAAGCCACCATAGTGTACGGGGACGGAACGAAGCAAGATATCCTGTTAGAGGAGGGGATAGAATCTGTGGATGCTTGTGTGGCCCTTACGGGAATTGACGAGCTAAATATGATTATATCCATGTATGCACAAAACAAAAACGTGCGAAAAATAGTCACAAAAATAAATCGTAGTGAATTTATAGATTTAGCGGAAGACTTTGGGGACAACAGCATTGTGTCTACAAAACTTACTACGGTCAATATTATTTTGCAATATATAAGAGCCAAAGAAAATTCCCAAGGAAATAATGTGATAACGTTAAATAAATTGTTGGATGGGCGCGCTGAAGCCTTGGAATTTTTTGTGAGCACAAAGGCAAGTATTATTAACAAGCCGCTAAAAACTTTGAATATTCGCAAAGATGCCCTAATTGCAGGGATAGTGCGTGCCAATGTAGCCGTGATTCCAACCGGAGAAGATGTTATAAAGATGAATGACAATGTGATTGTGGTAACCACAAATCAACATATCAAGGATATAGAGGATATTATTGTTGATGAATAATAAAGGGATTTGTATATGAATTATCCGATAGTGATAAAAACTCTGGGTAGAATCATGTTTATTATGGCCGTATTGTTGATTCTACCGTTTTTTGTTTCGTTGTTTTATGGCGAAGAAATTGCATATGTATACCTAATTCCCATTATTATTATCTTGGCTCTTTCTGTGCCAATGCAATTTTTTGTAAAAACCAAAGCAAAAATGCATGCCAAAGAGGGCTATGTGATTGTGGCATTAAGTTGGATTTTGCTTTCTTTGTTTGGGTGTTTGCCATTTATTTTAAGCGGTGCCATTCCTTCTTTTGTCAATGCTTTTTTCGAAACAGTGTCCGGCTTTACAACCACGGGCAGCAGCATACTAACCAACATAGAAGCCTTGCCTAAAAGTTTATTGTTTTGGCGAAGTTTCACCCATTGGATTGGTGGTATGGGTGTACTTGTGTTTGTGCTTGCTGTGTTGCCCGGAGCGCAAGGCACAGAAATGCATCTGATGCGCGCAGAGGTGCCTGGGCCTAAAGTGGGAAAATTAGTTAGCAAAATGCAGTTTAGTGCAAGGTTGTTGTATGCCATATATCTAGGGCTTACTGTTTTAGAAATGATATGTTTGTTGCTTGCAGGACAACCTTTTTTTGATAGCGCTGTCAACTCTTTTGCCACGGCAGGAACCGGTGGTTTTTCTGTTTTGAATACAAGTATTGGCGGCTATAATAGTCCGGCTGTAGAATATATCATAAGTATTTTCATGTTGTTGTTTGGTGTTAATTTTAATTTGTTTTATTTTATTTTGTTACGTAAATTTTCGCTCTGCTTTAAAAATGAAGAACTTAGAAAATATCTGCTTATTGCCGGCGGCGCCATCGTATTAATCATGTTAAATATTTATCATTTGTATAATGATTTGGAGATGACTTTCCGTTATACATTGTTCCAAGTTGCCTCTATCATCACAACAACGGGCTTTGGTACGGCCGATTTTAACGAGTGGCCCCGTTTTTCACAAACTATTTTATTGCTATTGATGTTTATGGGGGCTTGTGCCGGTTCTACGGGTGGTGGAATAAAAGTTTCGCGTGTGGTTATTTTGTTTAAACAGGCGATAAAAGAAGTGAAACATGCACTAAATCCCCGAAATATTATAGCCGTGAAAATGGAGGGGAAGGCGCTTACCAATTCGATTTTGGGTGGTGTAAGTGTTTATTTTGTGGTATATATGTTGCTAATGGGGATTTCAATTTTGTTGTTATCCTTAGATGGTTTTGATATGACAACAACGGTTACCGCTGTGATTGCTTGTATGAACAATATTGGGCCCGGTCTTGGCGCAGTGGGTCCCACAGGCAACTTTTCCGGCTTTAGTGATTTTGGCAAGATATTGTTGAGTTTTGGTATGCTAGCGGGTAGGCTGGAGCTATTTCCCATGCTTCTACTGTTTTATCCGCGCACTTGGGTAAGAACGTAAGTTTTAATACAAAGTATGTATATAGTAGATAAAAGGAGAAAATGTATGGATTATGCCAGTGAATCGCTACGTTTACACAAGGAATGGCGAGGTAAAATTGAGGTGGTGTGCACCGTGCCAGTGGAAAATAAGCAAGATTTATCTCTTGCATACACACCGGGGGTAGCACAGCCCTGTCTTGCTATCCAAGAAGATATAAACCTTAGCTACGAGTTCACGCGCAGGCATAATCTTTGCGCTATCATTACTGATGGGAGCGCTGTTTTGGGTTTGGGCGATATCGGCCCGGAAGCTGGCATGCCGGTGATGGAGGGTAAATGTGTTTTATTTAAAAAATTTGGCGATGTAGACGCTTTTCCTTTATGCATCAAAACACAAGATGTAGATGAATTTGTGAATGCAGTGTATTTGATAAGCGGTTCTTTTGGAGGTATCAACTTAGAGGATATTTCGGCTCCTCGTTGTTTTGAAATTGAGGAAAAATTAAAAGAGAAATGTGATATCCCTATTTTTCATGACGATCAACACGGTACAGCTATTGTCACTTTGGCAGGTTTGCACAATGCGCTGAAATTGGTGAATAAGAATATAGAAGATATTCGAATTGTTATTTCAGGGGCTGGGGCAGCTTCGGTTTCCATCACCAAGCTTTTGCTAACGGCAGGTGCAAGAAATATTATATTGTGCGATAGAAAAGGCATCATTCATAAAGGGCGCAACGATGGTATGAACCATATAAAAGAGCAAATGGCAGCACTTACAAACCAAGAAAATAAAACAGGTTCTTTGGCAGACGCCCTAAAAGGTAGCGATGTGTTTATTGGTGTTTCGGCACCCGGCTTGCTTACCAAAGAGATGGTACAGACGATGAACCACAATTCTATTGTGTTTGCGTGTGCAAACCCCACGCCCGAAATTTTTCCCGATGAAGCAAAAGCGGGCGGAGCAGCTGTTGTGGCAACAGGTCGGAGCGATTTTGCAAACCAAATCAATAATGTTTTGGCTTTCCCCGGCGTTTTTAGAGGCGTTTTTGATGTGCGTGCAAGCGATATCAATGAAGAAATGAAATTGGCAGCAGCATCGGCTTTGGCCAATTTGGTGTCGCAAACGCAGTTAAACACTGAATATATCATTCCGCTCGCCTTCGATTCAGAGGTGGGCCCTGCTGTGGCAAAAGCGGTGGCGCAAGCAGCTATAGATAGCGGTGTAGCAAGGATATAGAGGGTATGAAGATCGAAAAAGTTTGAATGAGACTTGTACGATAGATACACAAAGGGAAAGTTCTTGGCTTTTTCTAACAGATTGCAAACAAGGGGGACGGGAGTGGCAAAATATTCAGTACGTTTTTTGGGTGCACGTGGTTCTATGCCTGTGGCCGGCGCACAAGTGGCGCAATATGGTGGCAATACTTCCTGCGTTTTTGTATCCATGGGTGAGCAAGCGATAGTGTTGGATGCGGGTAGTGGCCTTCTTAAAGTGACACCGGAGCTTTTGGGGGATAGAAATAGGGTTTCTGTTTTGCTTTCTCATACCCATATCGACCATATTATAGGGCTTCCCTTTGCAAACATCATGTTTAATGAGAGTTTGAATATTGATATTTATGGGGCAAAGCGGGGTGGAAAAACCATACAGGCACAAATAGAGTGTCTTTTGAGTCCACCTCTGTGGCCTGTTGGTTTTGAAACATTTAAGGCAAATATAAGTTGCCATTCTGTTGAAAGCGAATTTTGGCTGGGTCAAGTGCATGTACAAATGTTGGAAGCATATCATCCGGGTGGCTGTGTGATATTTCGTTTAGAATGCGACGGCAAAAGCCTTGTTTATGCCACAGACAACGAAATGGATGCGGTGATGAAAGTGAAGTTTTCGAAATTTGCGAAAGGGTGCAACGTGCTGATATGTGACGGGCAATACTCACAGGAAGAATATCAAAACAAGGTAGGATATGGGCATACAGGGCGCGATGTAGCCGTGCAAATGGCGCTAGACACGCAGTGCGAGCAATTTGTGTTATTTCATCATGACCCAGGGAGTACAGATGAAAATTTACAGGCCGTGCAAAAAGCGCTTTCGGCAGTGTTGCCAAACGGTGTTGTGGCAAAAGAGGATATGGAATTGCCCTTTTAAATAATAAAGTAGCAAAAATGAGTGGAAGTAGCAACTTGGGGGTAGCAATGAGGACAAAAATATTCAAAAAAAGCACATTGGCACTGATTGTGGCAGGGTTATTTTTGTGCAGTGCATGTGTGCAAGCAGAGCCTGGTTCTTCGCAGTCCTTGCCGAGTATACCGGTAGCCAACGATGGGGGCACGGACGAGGTGCTGGAAAGTTTGGTGGCTACTACGGTGCGTCTTGTTTCTTTCGAGGGAGATGTGCGTATATACAATCCGGCGGGTGGTGAAATAACCCCCACCGAGGAGATGAAGTTGCAAAATGGATACACGGTTTCCACGGCGGCGGCCAGTTACGCTTTTTTGAGCCTAGACGATGAAAAAGCCGTCAAATTAGATGGGTTAACAGAATTTTTTGTTCGCCAACATGGAAACAAGCTAGAAGTGCTATTGATGGCTGGCCAGTTGTTCTATGATGTTGCAGCGCCTTTGTCTGAGAACGAGGTTATGAATATTCGAACTTCGAATATGGTCACAGGTATCCGTGGCACATCCGGTTTTATAAGTGCTACTTGGCAGGGACAAATTGAACAACAGGCCTCTGCTTTGCTAAGTGGTCAGGTGCAGGTGGATGTGCATGAAGTGACAGGTGAGGTGACAAGCCAGCAGCTGCAAAGCGGATTTATTGAATATTATCGTCCGTTTGGGGATGCTATAGAAGAGCCTGTACAAACAGTATCGCTTGTAGATGGAGAGGAAATGCATTTGCCGGCTTTTGTATTGCGGGAATTGCTTGAAAATCCACAATCTTTGCAGGAATTCGCCCAAAGTGTGGGCTATACACAAGAGGAATTGCATGAGATTTTGCAAAATGAGCTAGAAAGACGAACCGAGCTGGAAGAGGCAGAACAGATAGAGAGACAAGAGAGTGTACAGCAAATACGGCAGGAACAAGGTGATCAGGAACAAAGTGCCGGTTCTAGAGATCAACTATTCACAAACTCCGGCACAGGCAATGGCACAGGCGGTGCAGTAGGTACCACAGCGAATGCAACAAGCACTGCAACAGGTGACGCCACAGGTGGCAGCACTGCTGGTAATACGAGTACCGGTTCAAGCACTGGCACCAGTTCAAGTACAAGTACCAGTACAAGTTCAAGCACCAGTACCAGCACAAGCACCAGCTCTAGCACCAGCACAAGTTCCAGTTCAATGGTGACGCCGGTGCCAACCCCCATTCCGGATCCAAGTGTTTCGGTACTTTCCGGCACGGTTACTTTGGCACAGCTTGCAACAGAGCTGGCCAAAGGGGCACCCATTACAACGGTATTGTTAGATGGCGCTACGGTGACGGGCAGTGGCGAGTTGAACATTCCGGCTGGTATAAGTTTAAAAACGAATGGTGCAGTTCAATTTAGCGGTGAAGTAGAAGTAAAAGGCGCCGGTAGTTTTCTTGTTGAAAATGGTAATTTTAATACCGGGGCAAATGAACTGAGTTTTGAGGGTGTTTCGGCCGAGGTATCGAATGGTGCAGCCTTTATAACAGATGATACATTGAAAATTAAAACCATGACGTTTACAAATGGAGGTACTGTTACTGCGGCTTTGCTAGTGGTGGAAGAAAGTGGTAGTTTCGAAAATAATGAAGGGCTTGTGCTTACTGCAAGTAGCGAGCCATTAAAAATAACACAGAACGGAACGCTTACGAACAATGGCTCATTAACGATGGCCAATGTGCCATTTAGTAATAAAGCGGTTACAAATGAGGGTGTATTCACCAATTTGGCCCAGGGTTCTGTAAGCACTCCGGGGCAGTTGTTTATCACAAGCGGTAGTGGGGCGTTGGCCAATGCAGGCACACTGGCCGTGGGTGCCGCAAGCGTAGACGACACCGGAGCCAGTTTTACAAACACAGGTTCGCTTACCTTTAGTCCAAGTGATGTGGATGTGCCGGCGATCTTGGTAAAAGGAACCTTTGAAAGCACGGTTGCGCTCTCAGCGTCTGTGCCGGTTAAAGTGGTTATTTCCGACAGCAATGCATCTTTGGATGCTGCGACTATCGGCCAGATTGTGGCTTCCAATAATGTACTTTTGATAAATGAGGCCGGATTTGCAGGAATGACACCCCTTGGGTATGTGACATTAGATGGAAAGCCGGTTTTGGCAAGCAATTTGCAAGAGGTAGTCAGCTATGTAGGCGCAAACACGACAGGGACCCCAACAGTAGAATTGACACAAGCACATTCGCTCACCGAGGGGCTTATGGTAAGTGGAACTGTGAATTTTGATACAAATAATTATAGTTTAACGCTTGACGCAAACACCATCACGGTACAAAATGGTGCCCATTTAATCTTGACAGATAGCAACATAGACGGAACCGGCACATTATTTCGTATCGAAGACGGTGGGACTCTTACTGTTTCGGGAAATTATAGAATAGAGAAAAATGGCACTACGGGGTTTGCCGTTCAAATGAATGTGGGTGCGGGAACACTAAATTATACACGGGATGGCACAAGCAAATACATTAAAGCAGCCAGTGCAGACCGTCTTATGGGGAGTTTGAGCGAGGTTGTGAATTCAACGGCACAAGCAGGGGCTGTTGATTATGGTTCGGGCAGTTACTGGATGCTAGACACAGGTGTTTGGTAGCGATGTGTGCAAAAAATAGGGGGTAGGCCTTGGTAAAAAAACTATATACTTTGCGCAAGGCACTCATTTTTGCTGTTGTAGGAGCCGTTTTGATGGTGTTGCTGGCCGAATCTCAGATTTTTCTCGGTGCGGCCAACACCCTTTCGGATGCTTTATACCAAAGACCCGGTGCCGCTCATTCAGACATTGTGCTTATCGGCATGGATGAGGCCGCTGCAGAAGCCTATGGGTCTATGCCTTGGCCGCGTGATGTATTGGCCACGGCTGTGGAGTATTTAAATGCGGATCCGCAAAGGCGCCCGGCTGTTATCGGCTTGGATACCTTGTTTATCGGAGAGAGCGATTCGCCCGAGGCAGATGCTCGATTGGCTGCGGCTGCGGCACAATACGACAATGTGGTGGCGGCTACATCGGTTACTTTTGGCTCAGAGCTTGCTTTTAACACAGATGGCGATTTCTATATGGAGGATTATTCCGTTTTATATTACGAAGAACCCTATGATGCTTTGCTACAAGTTACAGAGCAAGGGCATGTAAATGCCATGATAGATGAAGACGGTATTTTGCGTCATGCCATTTGGCAGGTGGATTTGCCGGATGGTAGAACGGTACCTTCTTTTCATCAAAGCATTTATAAAAAATATATGGAGACACAGGGTTTACCTGCTGAAGAAGTACCTCCAATGGACCCATTGTATCGTTGGTATGTTCCCTTTCAGGCAGCACCTTTTGGGTTTGACGATGGATTTTCTGTTACACAGCTTGTGAATGGTGAACTGGACCCAGATTTGTTTGCGGATAAAATTGTATTGATTGGCCCGTTTACGCAAGGCATGTTTGACGAGTACACAACTTCTATCGACCACGCCGTGAAAATGTTTGGCGTGGAGTATCAGGCAAATGCTATATCGGCATTGCTTCGAGGTGAAACTAAAGCGGAGGTGTTGCATCTTCCGCAAACTGTCTTTTTGTTCTTTGTCACTTTTTTCTGTCTTTTATGGTTTTACGATCGTAAAATTATACAGGCCACGCTGGTTTGGCTGGGAATCACTTTGGGTTGGGTTGGACTTTGTTTGCTTTTGTGGAACAGTGGTTTTGTTTTACAAGTGGTGTATGTGCCGCTTTCTGCAACCTTGTGTTATATTGTGTCTGTGGCCACAAACTATGTGCGCGCCACATTGGAAAAACGACGTGTTTTAAACACATTTAGCCGCTATGTGGCGCCTCAAATTGTCTCGGAATTGCTCAACGGAGACCCAAGTGCAATGGAACTTGGCGGTCGGCTTGCCGACATAGCGGTTCTGTTTGTAGACATTCGTGGCTTCACCACTATGTCGGAAAAGTTATCCCCGCCTGTTGTGGTGGAAATTGTAAATCAATATTTAAGTTTAACAAGCCGTTGTATTTTCGAAAATGAGGGAACTTTAGACAAATATGTGGGTGATTGTACCATGGCGTTTTGGGGGGCGCCGTTGCAACAGGACGATTGCATTTTCAAAGCCGTGAAAGCGGCTATGGATATGGTGGAGGGGGCCGAAACCCTGGGCCTTGCACTAGAGAAAAAATATGGACAATCGGTGCAGTTTGGGGTGGGTATTCATTATGGGCCTGCCGTTGTGGGCAACATAGGTTCGGCAGAGCGTATGGACTACACAGCCATTGGAGACACAGTAAACACGGCGGCGCGCTTAGAAAGCAATGCCCCACCCGGCTGTATTTATGTGGGCCCCGGTGTGGAAGAAGCTTTGCGTGGACGTGTGCGTTTTACTTCGCTGGGCAGTAGTATAAAGTTAAAGGGAAAAAGTGATCAATTTGAAATTTTTAAGGTTGAAGAAATTTTGGCATAATATGCGGTAATAGAATGCAAAAAAGGGGTTTTAGCAATGCGGAAAAGATGGATAATTGGTTCGACGGCTATTTTGGCATTAGGTATTGGTGTGCTGGTGTATGCGGCAGAGGATGAAGTTATTGTGTCCCCTACCGGTTTATATGAAGCCGAAGATGGAGTTTTACTGTTTACAGATGAATTTCACAATGCGGTTTGGCAGTTTGAAGAGGGTAATTATACTTTGTTGGCCGGCGGGGGAAGTGTTCGCGATGAAAATGGACTGCCGCTTGGCGGGCGTGTAGACGGTGCGGCACTGGAGGCCACATTTGATGATCCTTTTGATATTACAACATTTTTGGATGGCTATGCGATTGCGGATACGGGTAATCATTTGATTCGTTTTTATGACCCAATCAATTCTATTGTGGCCACAGTGGGTGGAGATGCTGAGGGCTATGAAAATGGAGTTGGTGGAGAGGTGCGTTTTAGCCGCCCCAGTGGCATTGTTACGTTAGAGGACGGAAGCCTTCTGGTGGCAGACACGGGAAACCATGTTATTCGTCAAATCACAGAAGAAGGGGAAGTAAGCCTTTTTGCAGGCGTACCAAACACACCCGGCGAGCGCGAAGGGGATGTGCAAATTGCCGAGTTTAATGAACCAACAGGATTATACTATGAAGAGGGTGTGCTTTATGTAGCCGATAGTGGCAATCACCGTATCTGCAAAATAGAAGAGGGGACTGTAAGTGTCATGGCCGGTCTTTTAGGAGAAGGATATGCAGATGGCCCTGCCGACGAAGCACAGTTTAGTTGGCCGATGAATTTTGCTATGCATGAGGGTGTTTTATATGTGGCCGACAGCGGAAACGGGGCTATACGGACACTGGAAAATGGGGAAGTGGAAACCTTTTTAGAGATGGGTGAAGCACAAGATGGGTTTGCGCCTATCGATCCACGAGCTTTGTATGTGGAGGATGGTGAAGTATGGGTGGGCGATGTGTTTGCGCATGATTTGTTTTCGGTTTCACTGTCGACATAAAGCGGCCGTGGTTAACCAATGTTTGTGAAGTTGCTTGGGTGGTTATGTAAAAACATGACCATAGGCGTGTGAAAACCGGATAATCTTAAATTTGGGATTTAGTGCATTTCAAATTCGTGGTATGCGAATATCCCTAAGGGTAGGCCAAATAATCGGCCCTTCCTTAGGGATATTTTTGTATAAAACATAGAATGAAGAGAATAATGCAAAGTGCATTGATTTTTTTGGAGGATACATGATAGTTTTATTGTTGGCACTTATTTATCTTGCCTTTATTGGGCTTGGTTTGCCCGATGCCGTTTTGGGTTCTGCCTGGCCGCTGGTAAGCGAGGCATTGCTTGTCCCTATCTCGGGCATGGGTCTTATCACCATCATCATATCGGCGGGAACCATCGTTTCCAGTCTTAACAGTGCCAAACTTGTGTATAAATTAGGAGTGTACAAGGTGACAGTGGGCAGTATACTGCTTACGGCGCTTTCTCTTTTGGGCTTTGCAACCAGCCCTTCGTTTTTTGTGCTTTGTTTTTGGGCTGTACCTTATGGGCTGGGTGCGGGCAGTGTGGATGCAGCCTTAAACAACTATGTTGCCCTTCATTTTGAAAGCAAACATATGAGCTGGCTTCATTGCATGTGGGGAATTGGCGCAACTTTAGGTCCCTTAATCATGGGGATGGCGCTTACAAACCAATTTAGCTTTCGCGGCGGATATATCATTTTGTTTATCATACAGCTTGTTCTTTCGGGGCTATTGTTGGCAGGTGCGCCGGTGTGGAAACAAAAGAAAAATATACTGGAAAACGAAGAGGGGAAAAAAGAAAATACCACGGTGTTGCGGTTGCCACAAATTGTGGGAATCCCGGGTGTGAAAGAAATGTCGCTGGCTTTTTTTTGCTTTTGTGCCATCGAGCAAAGCACGGGGTTGTGGGCCGGCAGCTACCTGGTGTTTCAGCGTGGTGTGGAACCAGAAGCTGCGGCCGGTTTTTCTGCTCTTTTTTATTTTGGAATTACGGTGGGGCGCGGAATATGCGGATTTATTGCCATGAAATACAGTGATAAACAAATGATACGTGCAGGGATACTTGTGATGGCAGTAGGGGTGGCGGTGCTATATCTGCCTTTTGGCGAATTTGCCGCCTTTGGCGCACTAGCCTTAATTGGTTTTGGTTCCTCGCCTGTGTTTCCGTGCATCATCCATTCAACGCCCTATCATTTTGGTGTAATTCATTCACAGGCTGTAACCGGTGTGCAAATGGCAGCGGCCTATACAGGCACACTTTTGATGCCGGCCGTTTTCGGGGTTTTGGGAAATAACATCAGTTTTTCTCTGTATCCTGTATTTATTGGGGCATTGCTTGTCTTGCTTGCCTTATTCTACGAAAAGGGATTGCGAAAAATAGAGGTGCAGAAGTTGAAAACAAAACAATAAAAAGGACAAAATAAAGTGGGTTTATACAAGTGGCTTGAAACATTTAATTCTTCTATTTTTTGTTGATTATATTTTGTTTAATTAATGCCTGCTGAATAAACCCCTGAGGGTGTTTATTCAGCCCCACCGCAAAATGCGGTGGCCATAAAAGTGCTCAGAAACGCACTTTTATGGGGCATGCCTTGATGCTTTTCACTGTGTTTTCGCCCCTAAAATGAAAAGGCGAAAACGAAAGTGCAAGGTTTTTGAGTGAAAAACAGAAAAACCTTTGCACTTTTCTAAACAAAAAATTACAATTTGTAATGTGTATATGTCTTTTTTTGTTTGTTCAGCAGGCATTAATTAAGGTCTTGTAAAATATGGCAGATATCACCTTGTATCAAAACAGAGCGTTTTTGTATTTCGTGTGGTATTTCAGGATGCTGAATATTCAAGTTGATATAATGTGCTTTTTTATTCTTGTGCACGAATTGCCAAAATGGGTATTGAATGATTCCCGGTGTGTTGGTGCCTACACCTAATTCTAAATACAATACGTTTCTATTTTGATGTGTGTTTAAAAAGTTTTCGTAGTGGTGTTTGGCTGTATACCAGCCTTCGTCTTGCACAAATTTCTCGTCTTTTCTTAAATTCTGGGTCATTTCCGCGCCGCAACGTGGGCAATGGGGCACCAATTCACTTGGTATTTTTAAATTTGTTTGACGTGCTACCATTTGCATAATGGTGCTTTTGTTATCATATGTTTTTTTGTGGCAGGGAACAGAACACTGGAACAGGCCATAGTCTCCTTGGGTGTAGAATAGACGATCTTTGGAAAAACGATTGTATATGAATTGATGATCGACATTGGTGGTGAGGATGAAATAGTTGCGGTTTTGCATCAGACGATAAAGATTTGGATAGGTGGTATTGAGCTGTGCGGCGTAACGGTTGTGATAGATGTGTCGGCTCCAGTAGGCCCATAATATCTCACTGGTAGGAAAGGGATAAAACGCTGCAGAGTACATGTCTTGTAAAGGATAGGCCTTTATAAAGTCGGAAAAATTGCGCTTAAACCGCTCGCCTGTATATACGAGCCCTGCTGAGGTCGAAAGCCCGGCCCCGGCGCCAATGACAATTGCCTCGGCTTCTTGTAAAAGCGTGTTAAATTTTTGCAGCTTCGCCCAGTAATCTTTGGTAGATTCGTAGGTCGACATCTTTGAAGACATTGAAAATCACCCTCATTTCACTTTGGTTTTCCTGCAAGAATTCTTGTACGGTTTCAACGGCGATGTGGGCCGCTTCTTCATTGGGGAAATGATACTCGCCTGTAGATATGCAGCAAAAGGCCAACGATGTAAGATTATTTTTTGCCGCCAAGTGTAAACAAGAACGATAGCAAGCTTTTAAAAGTACAATGTCTTGCTTTTGTAGCTCCCCGCACACGATAGGCCCCACCGTGTGCAAAACATAGCGGCAAGGCAAATTAAAGGCCGGGGTTATCTTGGCCTCGCCCGTGGCTTCGGGGGCGTCTTGTTGTAACATCAAGTTGTGACAGGCCTCGCGTAGCTGCAAACCAGCTGCCGAGTGGATGACATTGTCAATGCAGTTATGGCAGGGAACAAAACAGCCCAGCAAGGCATTGTTTGCAGCATTTACAATGGCATCAACAAAAAGCCTTGTAATGTCACCCTGCCAAAGATATAGCCTGCTTTGTTTGGCTGTTGGTGGCAAATCATCTATGCTTATCACGCCTTTTTGCAATACTTCCTGTTGCAAAAAGGCATCTTGTACTTGCAAAAATTCGGGATTTAAAGGTGCTGGTGCGCGCACATTACTCAATGAGCGAAACAAAGCTTTTTGCCGGGTCAAGTCGTTTTTGAATGACTCTGCTTGCTTTTGATGCTGAGGCATTTCGCGTAAAAGATGTGCATTTAAATATTGTACTTGCTCAAGCTCTGTCATCTACGGATACCCTTTCATGTGTAATGGCTTGCACAGGGCAGTGCAAGAAGCAGTCTCCACATTCGTCACAACGGTGCTTGTCTATATGATAGTGGCCGTCCGTTTGCGAAATAGCCAAAAATGAACATTTTTTTTGACATAGGCCGCAGGAGATGCACTTGTCTTGCTCGATGTGTAAACCTTTGTAAAGAATAGAGGCGCCGTTATAAGAAAAATAGATTCTTTGCAGCTTATTGTTTCGTTTTTGTTTTTTGAAATCATAATCAAAAATATCGCCCCGCCCCGACGTGATGCAAAACACCACCATGGCAGGGTAGCGTTTTTGGTCTTGTATGCAAAAATCGAATAGGGGGTTGTTTTTTTCTATAATATCTTCCAAGGAAACCTCGCGTACTGTGCCCGTCATACGGATAGCATATCCGGCGCTGAATTGAGGCATGCCTTGCGCATCGTGTGTGATACCGGTGTTGGCGTTTAGGCCACATAGGGAGATGGTTTCGTGTTTTTTTAATTGCTTGTAAAAATCTTTGGTGAACATCGTCATAAAATAAAGGCCCTCATCATCGAAAGCACGCAAATGAGCAATGCGGCTTTCGGGCTCGCCGACATCGTTGATGCTAGTGAAGCTGAGACAACCCACGGCATCAAAGGCATTGTATATTTCTTGTATGGTCATAAGTGCTCCTTTCTCTAATAAAAAACAAAGCGACCCTTTTTAAAGGCCGCCGCTTTTAATGTTTGCGTTTGTATTTTCGTTTTTGTTTTTTACTGTGCGCAAATAAGGTGATGAGAACTGCCAAAATAAGACCTGTAATAATTAAAACGAGAAAGACTAGAAGTTGGTTTGTGTTTTGTTCGTCTGCAGCCAATGATTGAGAGGCGGGAATAGATTGTGCTTGGTCTTGCGCCGCTTGTTGGGCCTGCTCTTCTGCTTGTTGCGCAGCCAATAAAGCCGCTTGGTGCTCTTGCTCGGCATAAGGAATGATGTTTTCCATCATATCATTTGAGCTATTTTGGCCCACCTGAGTAAACGCCAGGCCGAATAGGCGTAAATCATAGGGGCCGTCTTGCTCCACGGTAAAATAGCTTTCCTGCGAATTGTGGTGTGCAAAGGAGTCTTCGGCCACTTCAAAGGCTGTACGCTCTCCAAAGTGTTCCAGTGGGGTGTTCACTTCCATCACCAATGGGTTTTCGCCGTATAAATGCAAATAAAGTTTTTGCGGTGCATTGGCACTTTGTGGTGCAGCTTGTAGCAAAGTTTCGGCAAATAGCATATGTGCCCCGTGTCCATATTCGCCGTTTAGGTCATGCCCTACTACCACTTGTGGCGAAAACTGTGCGAAGAGCTCCTCGACATAGGCAAGAATTTCGGCCTCGTTATAAATGGTTTTGGCGTGCTCCAGGCTGTCGCTGAATTGGTCGGGGAAAGAGGGGATAATGGGGTAGTGACGCACACCGGCTTCCCACAGGCCATTGAGAAGCTCCTGCTGGCGATAGGGTTCGCCGCTGTGGTTTACCATGTAGGCCACTTGCACACTGATACCACCTTGGTTTATATAGGTGGGCATCACGCCACCCATGAATAAATGCTCGTCGTCGGCATGGGTGGGCAAAACCAAGATATCGGCTTGCTCGGCAGGGGCTTGCCAAACGTGAATACTCTCGGGCAAAGTACCTACACCAAGAAGCTGTATTTCTGCCGGTTTCCCCGCACTGTGTAGCTGCAAAGTGATGGGTGTGCCTGCCTCAAAGGAAAAAGGAACATACTCTTGTAAAAAACCGCTGTTTTGCTCGTGCGTGTTTTCATTTTGTCGTAGGGTATAGCCCTCGGACGGGTAGCTCTGCCAGTTGATATATAGGCCTGCCCCTCCTTCTTGCGCGGTGATACTCACGACGCTGTCCGTTTGCATGTCAAGACCTGCGTAGAGGTTGTCGTTTTGCAAGGTGCTTAAAAAATTGCCGCTTTCGTTTTGGATGTCGGCCTGCACAAAGGCTGCGCTTTCGGTGGGCAGGTCACTGGCTAAAATGCTTACAGGGGCAAATAAGATGACGCCTGCAACCACCAAGCCCAAAAGCATAAGTTTTGCGTGTTGCATACGGAAAGTCTCCTCTTGTCAAAGGGCATATAGGGGTTTATTAAGAACGAATTTGGATGTCTCCTATTAGCCAGTTGTCTCCATCGCGCACATAAACCAGCGTTAGCTTGGTGTCGAAGGGATAGGGTTGGTCGTTTCCACGGAATACTGTGTAGAGATATTGTGTGTCAATGGTAAAGATATCCTCATTATATTGTTGTAGGTTGTCTGCCACGGCTTCTGTGAAGCTTACACTGGTGTGTGGGGTGTAGAACATGGTTTCCATAGCACGCATCTCGGCGTAGATGTCGCTGTCCGGCACAAGGCGCACAGCTAAGGAGGTGAAGCTGTTGTCGTTAGAAAGATAGCGAGAATAGGTTTCGCAATCTTCTAAAGCCATGGCTTGCAAAGCGGAAACATCGCCTTGGGGTGCAGGAAGAACGGCACTGGCATAGTACATGGTAACATCGCTTTCGGCAGGCACTTGCCCCTCGGCCACCGGCCAGGGCATCTCCTCTTGCAAGTTGAGGGCAAGCTCGTTTCCTGCCGCGTCTACAGCACGTAGGCTGGGCGAAGTGGTAAGGTTCTGAACACGGTATTCGGTTTGTGTTGGTTGGACAATGTTTTGTGGAAGTTTTTCCAGTTGAGGATAGGGGATTTCGCTTTGTGATATAGTTTCGTTGCCGGCAGGTACTTCGTTGATATACAATTGGGCCGTGGAGGGCAGACGAATCGTAAGCTCTCCCCATAAAGAGGGGTTGATTTGTGGCTGCTGAACACTCCAGCGGCCAAACATACCTACGTCTTCGAAGACAAGCTCCATGCTCCCGATGATAGAGTCCCCGGCCTTTACCTGGTAAAACTGTGCTTCATCGCTTCCACCCTCGGCCATGCGGGTGGTTTGCAGTTCGCCACCACCAAGTTGTTCTTCTAGTACAGCACGGCGGATATCGTTGGATTCGTAGGGACTGGCTACGATGCCGGCATTCTCGGCCAGTTGTTCGTATTGTTCGGGTGTAAAATAGTCTGCGGCCACTTGCAGGGCATATTCGGGGGTGCTTTGTTCGTAAGCATCCATCACATGCCAAAGATAGAATAAACCAGCGGAAATGGCAATTAAAAACACGATTATAACTGTGATGTATATTTTCCAAAAACTGGATTTTCGCCGTGCAGATTGCTTTCTTGTTGTCTTTTTGGGTACACGGCCTTTTTGTGCTACTTTTTGCATGGTAGTTTCCTCTCTTGCGGCGCGGCTAGGGCGCAATAACGAAGGCGGTGGGAATGTCACGCGGACCATATAGTGACGAAGATACATTGATAAGTTCATCTTCATAGTACATGATGGTGGAAGAGCCACCGTCTAAATTGGCGGCATTTACAGCGCCGTATTGTGCCATCATTTCGGCTACGTCACTCATGCTGGCGCCAATGCTATTGGCTTGTCGTCCGTCACACACTAACAACAACATGGCGCCATCGGCACGTTGGCCAATGGCTGTGCGTGGGTTAAGCCCACCGCCACTGCCGGTTATCTCCATCATTTCCCCGTTCACAATAAGGGCCGGACCAAAGCTGACTGCATCACGAATGCCACGGGAAATTGCTTCATCAGGTGTCATGGTGCCAACCACCAATTTGTTTTCGTTGTCGATACCAATCAGCTCGTAGGGTGTGGTGCGTCCACCCCACAAAAGTTCGCCGCCGCTCATGACGATGCCCAGCGGTGTACCTCCGTTGCCCACACCGCCGGGGTCGGAAAATCCGCCGGCATTGATACCGCCTACGCCACCGTGTCGCGTGATGATTTCTTGCACCGTCATGCCTGCCTCACCGGTGAAGGTGTCGGCAGAGGTGCCTACAAATACACGCGAGGGGTCTTGTATAATCATCATCTTTCCATTAAAGGTGTTGCCGTTTACCGTTTCAATTACCAGAGGCTCCACATCTGGCGTAGCCTCCTGTGGGGTGAATTGGATGAGGTCAGTGTCAGTGATAGCATCGCTTACTTGAACGCTGTTGTTGGCCAAGATGGTGTCGATTTCCTCTTGTTCAAAATAGAGGGTGGCAATAAATTTAAGGGCACTTGTTTCTAACACCGAGGTGACAAGCAAATCACGCGCCGTGGGGCTTGGGCCATACATGATGACAGTGATGGCGCCCATGATGCCAACTAAAAGTAAAATGATGAGTGTGAAAAAACAAGCGACAAAGCGAAGAACAATGCACTTGAGTTTTGATTTGTGTTTTTTTGGGGTAAGCTTTTTGCCCTGTGCTTGTGCATTGCGTCGAGGGGATCTGCCGTGTGGGGTGCCTTGCTGCGTGCCATAGGCTGTGCCATGTGCTGCGGCCTGACGAGCCATGCTGTGTCGTTGTTGTGTTGTTTGTGGTGCACTATGTTGCACGGGCACAGCAGGCGCCATCGGTTCGGGGCGAGGGTTTTGTGGCATCGGCTGTTGTGGCACTTGTGGTGCTCTGGGAGGTCTCTCTTGCGGTGCACTATGTTGCACGGGCACAGCAGGCGCCATCGGTTCGGGGCGAGGGTTTTGTGGCACGGAGTGCACTGTGGGCGGATTTGCTTGTGGGGTGTTTGCATTGCTGTTGTTTGCATGCCGAGGCACATAGGTACTCCTCTTTTTCTTGCTTCCAAATGCCATATTGTTCTCCCTCATCATGTGTGAAAAATGTTTGGAAAGTGCAGGTTTTTTTCGGTTTTCGCAAAAATCCCAAGCAACTTTTTTATGTTATCTAGGTCGAATTTTGGAAATAGGCAGGGCAATGTAGATGCTATTCCTTATCGCCGGCAAATACCCAGCCTTGTTGGATGCGAAAACTAATAAAAAACAAAAATGTGTCCACCGCCACTTTGATAAGGGTATCTACACCCACCAAGGCGGAAAATAGCTGGGAAAAGAAATATACCAAAACATAAGAGGCAAACATTTGCATTATGCATAAAAGGGCATAGCGGAGCAATGTTTTTTTTGCAGGGGCCTCGCTTTTGAAAACAAAATTATGGTTTACGATATAATTGAAAAGGGCAGAGCAAATGCGCGAGACCACCGTGGCGAGCAATAAACGCATTCCACGGGAGGCCAAAGGTCCCAGCAGAATATTAAGTGCAGTAAAGAGGCCCATGTCGATGAGGCTGGCCGAAAAAGAGCTAAATAAAAAGCGGAAGATAACAGCATATATGCGTATGGAATCTAAAATGGGGTTGAAGTGAGAGGTTTTGTTGTCTTCGATATATACTGTGGCAATGCCAACTTCCTGCAAGGGGACACGAGCTTTTTTTAAATACAACAACATGTTTGTTTCGTATTCGAAACGCTGCCCACGCACCTTGCAAAGTGCAGCCAATGTCCCAAGAGGAAGCACGCGCAGACCGGTTTGCGTGTCGTGCAGGTGCAGGCCAAAGAGCAAACGGAACATGGTGGCCGTTAGTTTGTTGCCAAAGCGGCTACGAGGGGGAACGTCGGGCGCGTTGAAGTCTCGCATGCCCAATACAGCAATGTTATCTTTTTGCAAAAATGCCTCGGCACAAGCGGCAATGTCTTGGACACGGTGCTGGCCGTCGCCATCTACAGTAACTACACCTTTGCTGTCTTTTCGGTGCTCCAGTACATAGGAAAAGGCTGTTTTTAACGCCTGTCCTTTACCCATGTTTACCTCATGTGTCAACACGGTACATTCTTTATATTGCGCAACTTCTTCAAAAATCTGTGTGTGGGCGGCATCGCTACCGTCATTTACGATGATAATGTCATAAAACGGGTGGGCGATCAGTTCTTTTACCAAATTCACCATTTTCTCATCCGGATTAAGAGACGGTAAAATGATACTGATATTGTGCATGAAGAATACCTCACTGTGGTTCGAATTTGAAGTTGCATAAAGTTGGTTTTTGTTTTAATATGTAGTGTAACCAGTCGCGTACAAAAAAAACACAATTTACACACAATAATATTTAATTATACCAAAAATAAAAAATTTTTCAATCTGTATAGACTGTGTTTTGATTTTTTTTCGCAAATTTTTTGCCTGTAATGGGAATAAATTTAAAAAAGCCCGCATAGACTGTATCGAAACAAAGGAAATAGAATAATGAAGAGCGGGAATTCCATGTATAACCTGTGATGTTTGGATAAATAAAGCATGTCATTTTCAGTGATGTTTGCTTGCCGGTATATTTTCAGATTTTATGAATTGATTGGAAAGTCATAGCACTAATAGGTTTGTGTGCGGTTGGTCTTTTTACAGGGCGTAGCAATTTTGCAAAAATACGTGGAAAATCAAGAAAGTGGGTATACCATGGGTTACACAATTAGAAAAGCGACAAACACAGACCAAGAAGCACTGCTTGCATTGGGGCGCAAAATTGTTAATGTTTATGAACGCACGCACCTTGGCGATAAACTCGCCGACGACTATTTAAAAAGTGGCGCTTGTGATAGAGATCTGGTGGCAACTTATGGAAATGCAACTGTTGTTTTAGATGGTGATCTCTTAATAGGGTTTATGTATACCGAAAAAAATGAGATACAAGGGTTATCTGTTGATATTCCCTACTGGGGCAAAGGTGTTGCCCAAAAGTTGATTGCGTATGCAAGCCGAAATCTATGCAAAGAATACAGCGAAATACAGCTTGAGTGCTTTGTCACCTCGCCGCGTGCCAATAGATTTTATCAAAAGATGGGTTTTCAAAACTGTGGCATAGTAGAGGGTGAGGGCGGATGTAGGGTTTTGTATAAACGTAAAATCAACGGCAATTTGTCGCCAAAAGAAACACTATTAAATTGGGTGGATGTGTTTAACATTGCCAATGCAAAGGAACTAAGCGAATTTTACGCCGAAGAGGCTATCAATCACCAAGTGGTCACCGACCCCGTTGTTGGAAAGAGTGCTATCTATCGGCGTTTTGTTGAAGAATTTTCCACGGTTGAGATGGTGTGTATTTTAGAGAATATCTTTATGGATGGCGAGTGGGCGATGATGGAATGGAAAGACCCAAAAGGGTTTAGGGGCTGCGGGTTCTTTCATATGATGGAGGGAAAAATTGTTTTTCAGCGTGGATATATGGATAAAATGAGTTTTCTTACAATGAATGGATTGCCAATTGAATAAAAAGGAGATATTTGCATGAGCAAAGTTATAGTTTTATTTGAAGTGAAGCCCACAGAAGAAGGGATGGAAAAATATTTAGAGCTTGCAGCAATGCTACGGCCGATGTTTAGCACAGCCGACGGATTTATCAGCGCCGAAAGGTTTAAAAGCATCAATGAAGAAGGAAAGTTGTTGTCGATGAATGTGTGGGAAAACGAGGAAGCGGTTCGAAAGTGGCGCAGCAACTTGCAGCATAGAATGAGCCAAGACGAAGGCCGAAACAAGCTTTTTGAAAGTTATAAAATAACAGTTTGCAATGTGGTTCGCGAATACACCGGCACAAAGCGAGACCATGCCCCGGAAGATTCAAACGAGTATCTACTATGATCATTAGTGCAAGTAGAAGATGTGATATACCGTCATATTTTGGAGAATGGTTTTTAAATCGTCTTAAAGAGGGTTATGTTTTGATTCAAAATCCGTATAATGTAAATCGATTTAGCAAGGCATTGCTCACGCTGGAAACGGTGGACGTGATCGTATTTTGGACGAAAAATCCTCGACCCTTTTTAAAATATCTGCCCGAAATAGAAAGCTTTGGTTACCCGTATTATTTTGAGTTTTCACTGACACCGTATGGCAAAGAAATAGAGCGCAATCTTCCAGACAAAGATGCGCTTATAGACGACTTTATATCTCTTTCTAAAAGGCTGGGAAAGAACCGGGTGGTGTGGCGCTATGACCCTATCATCATGGATGAAAACTATGATATTGCCTACCATAAAGAAAAATTCGCTCATTTTGCAAACCGTCTTCGTGGCAGCACAAACAGGTGTGTTATAAGCTTTGTGGACGGCTATAAAAATGTTACTGCCCGCATGGGAAAAGATCCATCGGACACTATGACACTGGAAAGTATCTATAAAGTCAGCGAAATTTTTTCGGCAGTTGCAAAAGAAAACGGCATTGAAGTGTTTAGTTGTGCCGAAAAATATAATTTGGAAAGATATGGGATAAGGCACGGTGCTTGTATTGACAAAGGAATTATAGAAGGCATTCTAGATTGTACAATTTTCGATACAAAAGATAAGAACCAACGGCCGGAATGTCTCTGTTTAGAGAGTATCGACATTGGCACCTATAATTGTTGTGGCAATGGCTGTAGCTACTGTTACGCACTGCAAAGCGAAAAAGCAGCCATAGCGAATATAAAAAAACATGACCCAAAATCCCCTGTTTTAATAGGAGAAATGGGCCCAAATGTGCTTGTTACAAATCGAGACACAAAAAGTATTGTGATGAATCAAATGTCTTTTTTTTGAAAGAGCGGATGGAAGGCTGTCATGTTTTTGCCGGTTCACTTATGGGAAGAAAACACAGGGGATAGCATGAAGATATACCTTATAAATAGGCCATATTAAGCGCTTTTATGGGCATTACATGTCGCAGTGGGGTTGAATAAATTTTAATAGAATTTACTTGGCAGGTATTGTGTATACATCGAGTTTGCTTTTAAAATAAAGCAAGGCAGAAAGAAAACGGCAAAAAAAGACGGAATCATGAAGAAAAATAAAGAATAAGTCCAAATGGTGCTATTGATATTATGGTGGAAGGTCTAAAAATGCATGGTTATTTTTGTTTGCGTGGGTACTTCGTGTTTAGCAGGAGAATGCCGAACATTCCCGGATGAAATATAGTATGGCTATGCTATCTAAGCCTTAAAACCACAAGCATCGAGTCATTGTTTTCAAACTCGGCGTAATGAACGATATTCTCGATGGTAAGTTCATTTGGAATCAAGCTTTGAAGAGACGGTTCGTCGTAGTAAACAAATCGAAGCTCGCCGTTGAATTCGAATTCCTCGCGGGGCTTGCCGTGCCAAAGTGTAAAAAAGAGAATCCCGTTTTCGTTTAGATGCTTGCTTTGCTGTTTAAGGGATAAAGAAAAATCGTCTTTAGATAAATGTTGGAGAACCTTATTTGAAAAAATGCAATCGAATTTTTGGTCGATATCAACGGTAACTGCATCTAAAACACATACATTTAATTTACTTTTCTTTTTGAAATCACTTACAAAAAGTGGCGAATTATCACTGCCCATTACTTTGTAGATTTCAGATAGCGAAATCAGGTCTGCACCCGTTCCCATGCCGAGCTCCAGCAGTGTCGAGCCTATGGGAAGTTTTTTTTGGATTTCTTCTATGATAAAACGGTTGTCATATCCTTCCATCATACTGCTATACAAATCAACATTTTTACGATTAGAAAAATAATCCATATTGCCTCCGTTTATGCCAATAACCGATAGACCCTACAAAAGAGTGTATCGGTTATTGGTGTGTTTTGTTAGGAAGAAAACTTACTGCGGCCTAGTGTTAGCGTGCATGCTCTGGTTTCTTCTCTTCGTTTTTAACGGCTTTTTTTCTGGAGAGAATGGTTATCATCAATTGCACTACAAAGATAACCAGCATCCATAAAGTCCATTCATCCATAACAGCCATGGGTAAACTCATATCTTGCGTTAGAATAAATAGAATCACTGCAATAAGTGCTACCACAAGGCTTCCTATGCGGAGGATACCTTTTCGTTTTGTGTGAGAATCACTATGGTCTGTGTTTGCATGCGTATGCTCTTGCGCTTTTTCTTGCTCTTGTTCTTTACGGGGGTGTTTTTTACGGACAAAATAGCTTACAAGTAAACTTACACACAGAAGGGCTGTCGCTACGGCCAGTAATAAGTTTAACAGCGCCCAGCTTCCGCCAAAGCTCGCCAAAGGAATCACGGTGTTGCCAATTTCCAATTCTACGTTTTCTAAGGCTTGTGCTAAGGGCACAAAAGCCTGTGGAATGTTCGTGAAACGTTCTTCTTGCGTAGGTGTTGCTGGTTCATTTTCTGTGGTTACATTCGGCGCTACATTCGCAGAGGCAACAACCGGTATGGCAGATGAGACAACAGGTGTTGTTGCATCAGGTGTGGGAGCATCCGTTTCAGTGGGCTCATCTTCTGCCTCTTCGGGAGCGGCCGGTTCATCTACTGCACCTTCGGGAGCGGCCGGTTCATCTACTGCACCTTCGGGAGCGGCCGGTTCATCTTCACCCTCTTCGGGAGTGGCCGGTTCATCTTCGCCCTCTTCGGGAGTGGCCGGTTCATCTTCGCCCTCTTCGGGAGCGGTCGGTTCATCTTCTGTGTCTTCAGGTTCATTTGTTTCGGGTATCGGTATCTCAGGAGTGGGTTCTTCCGGGGTGTTTTCATCCGGAACTTCCTCCGGGGGAATGTCTACGGCTGGAGCTTCAAAAAGTTCTAATGTGCCTGGTAAATAAGTGATTTCATAATTGCTTGTTTGTTCTTCAGCCTCTGCGATAGTTGTTCTGGCTTCGCTGCCCGTAGCACGTTCTAAAATTACAGCGTTGCTTAGTATGTATTCTGAGGACCCAACCTCTGTTTGTTCGCCCGTCACTTCCACGGATTGCAGAGTGTTGTCATTTAATAGACCATAAGCATCCTCGGCTGCCGTTATGCCAACCTGTGTTGCCTCATCATAATCTAAAATGTCATATTCATCCGATTCGGGTAGCAAGGGGGTTCCGTCATCTTCTTTGCTGAGATTGCGTCCTTGCAACACCAAGGGGCGCTTAGACACCTCTATGCTTACTTCACCCACTGCAAATACATGGTTACTTGTTTGTGCAGTAGATACCACACGATATTCATACACGTCTGTGCCTGCATCTGTTCGGCTTGGTGCCGTGTCACTCCATTCTGCATCGCTACCTTTTAGGCGATATTCTACACGGTAATCATCCAAACTCAGCCCGGGGGGCAGTTCTAACTGCACGCTTGCCGTATATTCATTTCCGTTATAAACACCTGCCGTGGTTTGCTCTACCGTGCCGATTTTTTTATAAATAACACCATCGATATGGTAAGAATCGCGCTCGGGTTTTAAAACATACCAGTATACGCCGTAGTCTACAGTGGTGTATGCCTCGTCGCCTGTAAGATTTAGCCTTTGGTTGATGGTGTCAAAAACAGCTGCATCGCTGGGACGCTGGCTTGGGTCTTGCAAATAGCGACGTGCCACATCGGAATCAGTATTTATGGTGACAGGAAGTTCATTTTCATCAAATTGAATGTTATCTGCATAAACGGCACTTGTGGTGGATACCGGCACAGCATAGTTGTCGTTATAGGCAATAAAGTTGTTGATATATTCTCTTTCGGCAACCGAGGAAATATCTCGGGGTGTAAAAATATCGCCTGCAATGTCGAATTGATCCAAAGAGTTTGTAAGAATGTAGTAGCGTGCATAGGCCCCATCGCTTGGGTTGCTCACCGTGGGGTAAATAGACGCAAAAACCGGATAGAGTTTCATCACACCGTTTTCGTCTACACGCTCGGGGCTTATTATAATGTCCTCTTGCAAGTCAAAGTAACTGATTTGCCAGGAGGTTACATCGTTGATAGAACTCATCGCGGTGAGCCACGACATATCGGCATTGGTTGTCCAGCCAATCAGTTCATAGTTAAAGGTGTACTGGTTGGCGGGGCTGTTGGCTCCGGCCAAACCGGAATCGGTACTGTCTGTTTTGCCAAAGCCAACATAAACACCGCTTGGGTTTAAACTGGCAGCGGGCCCGCTGGCGCCCACCGCAGCACCCGAGATAAATCCGGGTACACTTGGTCCTTGAAGGGCTGCGCCATAATTTGGTTGTTGATACACTTGGGTGATGCTGCCGTCTTCTAACACTTCGGCGGTAGCTTCAACCGTGGCCCATTCTTCAGGCATAACAAACCAATCTGCCAAGTTCCAACCGGCAGCAGAACCCGAAACACTACCTGGGGCACTTGTGGGGTTTTCGAACTGGATGGTGTAGACTTCTGGCTGATATAAATGGGTGTCGGTTGTGATGGGCGTGGTTATATCAAAGGGGATTCGTGCGGTGGCACTGTTGTTGTCATGGTCATAGAGCCAGTCAGCACTTGCATCATATCCTTGGGGAAAAACGGTGATGGCAGTGTTGCTTGCAACAGGGATTGCCACATCGATGATGTTTTCATCGCTGTCATAAAATGTCACTTCATGTATTTTTACATACAGGTCTGCCGAGAATACGTTTTCTTCTGCTGTTGTGTTGAAATTTACAGCTGTAAGATCCACATCTTGGGCATCTTCCAGCCAGGCTGCATTTTGATACTGTTCTGGCAAGCTTCCTGCTATGCCTGTTACATCTACAGTTCTGGCGTCTTGGGATACGGTAATATTGGTGACAGTTTTGCCGTTTACTAGAATGGCTTCCCTGTCTTCGTTGTAGAAACTAACACGCACAATTTTTTCCACAAGGCCTTCGCCCACAGCTTCTTCATCTTCAAAAAGATTTTGTGTGGCTACGGCTGCAGCGCCCTGTGTAAGTTCAGAGGAGCTACTATCAGAGTCGTCATCACTGTTGATGTCAGAATTATCTTCAGAACTATCCTCAGAACTATTATCTTCGTTAACCTCAGAGCTAATACTGGAGCTCCCTTCGGTAACATCTCCTGGGTCAGTTGCTAAATGTGCATCTAAAGCAGCCTGTGCAGCCTCGGCATTCGATTGTGCCACTGCAAGTGTATCAGCAGTTTGTACTATGTTTGCTTCTGCTTCGGGTAGGTCTTCTTCTGCTTGGGTTTTGCCGGCGCTAGACAGTGTAAGTGTAGATTCTGCCGCAGCTAACGCTTCCCTAGCGGCATTTGTTGCTGTGGCTAGTTCTACATTGTCAGGTGCAGCCAAAGATTCGTTTTCCGCTGTGGCCACAGCGGCTAGCGCTGCGTCTCGGTTGGCGGTTGCTATGGCGATGGCACCGTCGGCACCGGCTAAAGTGGTTTGTAGAGTTTCCAATGTCCCAAGGGCATTTTCATGTTCTGTTTGGGCCGCTTGTAGGGCAAGGTTTGCCTCGTCCAGTTTTTCTTGCAAGCGGGCTGTCTCTTCCTCATAGGCGGTGAAATCGGCCAAAGGTACTTCTTGCAAGCCAATATTGATTAGGGTTAGGCCTTGGTTTGAAACTGATACACCAACCCCAATTAAAATTATGACAGCAAGAAGACCGCTTAAGGCCTTTTTGTGTTTTAGTATAAAATTTTTCATGTTTTGCATCTCCTCTATCTTTCACGGCTGGACAAACTAAAACGTTTCATCTGTATTTAGTATAACATAAAATAGTTACATCTGGGTTACATATCAATGGTTTTGCCAATTTTTTTTATATGCAGTACAATTTTATTTTTTTGCATGTATACATATATATTATACTTTATTTTCTTTTTGATAACAAGCGAAATACCACGAAAAATAGCCCTCTTTGCCATGCGTTGCATGGCAAAGAGGGCGCAGAGAAATCAATAGATATTAATGCGGAAATATTGAGTATTTGGCGTTCATTATGCGGCCTTAGCAAACCAGTGCTTGGTGTTATTTGCAAATTTTACCAGCATTAACATCACAGGGACTTCGACCAAGACACCCACGATGGTGGCAAGCGCCACCGGGCTATCTGTGCCAAATAGGGAGATGGCCACGGCCACTGAGAGCTCAAAAAAGTTTGAAGCACCAATCATGCCGGCCGGTGCAGCAATATTGTGTGGTAAATGAAGGCTTTTGCTGGCCATGTAGGCAATTAAAAAGATGAGTACGGTTTGGATAATAAGGGGCACAGCAATGAGCACGATATGCAAGGGATTTTCTAAAATAACATCGCCTTGCGAAGAAAAAATGATAAGTAAAGTTAACAATAGGCCAAAGGTGGTAACGTTGGAAAATTTGGGGATAAAGCGAGTTTGTAAATAGTCTATCCCTTTTCTTTTGATAACCATGTTGCGTGTGACTATGCCCAGAGTTAAAGGAATTACAACAAATAAAACCACAGATAGAATGAGGGTGTCCCAAGGGATGCTAATGCCCACAACCCCCAAAAGTAAGCCAACAATCGGTGTGAAAGCCACTAAAATAATAAGGTCGTTGGTGGCTACTTGCACCACTGTGTATGCAGGGTCGCCTTTTGTTAAGTGGCTCCATACAAACACCATGGCCGTGCACGGTGCGGCCCCTAAAAGTACAGCACCGGCCAAATAATCGGTGGCAAGCTGTGGGGGGATGATATTTTTGAAAAACACAAAAAAGAATAAGTAGGCAATGCCAAACATAGTAAAAGGTTTGATAAGCCAGTTGCATATCCACGTTACAAATAAGCCTTTTGGGTTTTTGCCCACATTTTTGATGCTTTTAAAATCTACTTTTAACATCATAGGATAAATCATAAGCCAAATTAATACAGCAATGGGAATAGACACATTCGCATACTCTAAAGTGCTAAGGAAATCGGGGATGGCTGGCAAAAACTTCCCTATCAATACACCGGCAACCATGCAAAATATAACCCAAAGAGTTAAATATTTTTCGAAAAACCCAATGTCTGTCTTTTTTTTCTTATTCATCTTACTCTCCTAAGAATCATCTATACATCAAAATAATTTGATGTATAGATGAAAATTTATTTCACGGTTTGTATGCAAAAACCGTGTAGACCCATTAATGAGGTTTCTTCTGTTTTTGTGTTATCTTATTTATGAAAGAAAATAACTATACATAATGAAACGTGGCAAACGAAACCATATTTGTATTGTGTGTGCATTAGCCAGCATCATCATTTTTACAAAGCCAGTTTTCCTCGTGGTTTATAGCAAAGGGCATGGTAAGCTCTTGTAGTAAAGCCACCGCATCCTCGCTGCCTTGGCGGCTAATGCGATAATGAGACCACTTTCCCTCGTGACGACATTCCACAATGCCAGACTCACATAAAATCTTCATATGGTATGATAAAGCCGATTGAGCAATATTCAATTCGTCTGTCAGCTTGCAAGCGCACTTCTCGCCACTGCGCAATAATTCTACAATAGCTACACGTTTGGCGTCGCAAAGGGCTTTAAATACTTTAGCTTTTTTTTCTTGTGTGTGAAACATAATCAGCACCTCAAAACAAAAAGTTTTGATTTATATAAAGTATACACCTCAAAACAAAAATTGTCAATTTAATTTTTAAAATCGATTCTGGAAAAGGCAGAAAACGAAACCCTTATATTTTATTACAGTTCCTTGCTTTGAACGTCCTGTTCATCTAAAGATATCGGCTTTTCATGAACCAAATTTCCGTTTTCGTCTAAGCCTTTTATACGTAAACGTTTGTTTATATAACGTCTAAACAACACATAGAACACAGCTGCCGTGGGTACGCCTAATATCATGCCGAGGAAGCCAAATAAATCGCCGCCCACAATGATAGCCACCAGAACCCAAAACGCGGGCAAACCTGTGGAGTCTCCCAATATTTTTGGCCCGAGGATATTGCCGTCGAATTGTTGTAAAACAATCACAAAAATGCTAAATACCAAGGCGCTACCCGGGTTGATAAGCAGTAAAAGAAACACCGAGGGGATGGCCCCGATGAAGGGGCCGAAAAAAGGAATGATGTTAGTGACTCCAATGATAAGGCTAATTAGCAAGGCCTGTGGCATCGTGTAGAAAAATGCGTTTGTGATGCTCATGAAAAGATAGCAAATGATGCCTATGATGACACTGTCTATAAATTTGCCACTGATAAAACCAGAAAAGATACGATTGCTTAAAGTAGCGGTTCTTAAGATACTTTTGGCTACTTTGGGTTTTAGTAAAGCAAACATAACTTTTTTGCCTTGCATTTGCAATTTTTCTTTGCTGGCAAGCATGTAAATCGAGGCCATCACAGCCGTTAACCCGGTGATAACACCTGAGCCAATGCGAACACTCCAATCTAGCAAATCTGGTAAAATTGTGCGCAAAAGCATAATCACTTCTTGCACAAGTTCCGTATAGCTTACCACGATAAAGTCCAAGGTGTCCGGTTCTAAATCAAAGCGTTGTGTTATCCACTGTGCAAACTGGGTTAAGTTTTCAAGATAAAGGGGGATATTGTTAATCAGGGACAGCACGCTGTCTATCAGCTGAGGCAAAATAAGTACCAATAAAACCCCTAGGATGGCCGCAGACAGCGCGTACACAATGGTGATGGAAAGTGGACGTATCCACTTTTTTTTCTTTATTTTGTATAGAAATTTTTTTTCGATAGCACGCATGGGAAGATTTAAAAAATAAGCCAAGGCCATACCTATGATAAACGGGGAAAACAAACCCACTACTCCCAAAAACTCTTCGCTAACATGCTCAAAGTTAGAAAGCAGCAAGTAAAATGTAACACCCAAACAGATAATAAGCAAGTTGGACAACACGCGCTGTGTAAAAAAACTGCGCAGTTTATGTTTCAAAGCTTTTTCTCCCCATTGACTAAAATTGCGGCCCTATTCTACGTTTTCTCCAATGTTTGCAATCAATTTGTGATAGTTTTCATCTTCGCTTACAATGAGAATTGGTAGTGTAAAATCAAGTGCATACATGCCTATATAGCTTTTTGCATCAACAACTTTGCTACCGCTTTCATCTCTCATTTCTACGTCAAATTCACTTTCCACAGCCAAACGTTGCAATTCCTGCAACTCTGTAATATTATAAATCTTTTTTTTGCTTATCATATGGATCACCTCTGTTTAATTTTTTTGCATGGGCTTCTGTTGGGGATTATACCACAAAAGCGCACATATGGAAAGGTAATCCGTACAATAATTTCACACTTTTGTAGGTAAAACGCTACTTGCAGTGAACAGAGGCTTATGATATAGTAAATACAAATTTATTTTAACTACATGGTTTAGGAGGCGATGCTATAATGTATTTCAAACAAACACGGATACAAAACGAAATAGGCTTGCATGCACGCCCTGCTTGCGATTTTGTTCGCTTGGCCACCACCTATTCCTCTGCCGTTAACATTGGTCGTGTGGGCCAAAAAAAAGCAAATGCCAAATCGGTTCTACTTCTTTTGACGCAAGGTCTTTCGCAGGGTACTATGGTGGAAATTGAAGCGAATGGCAGCGACGAAGAAGATGCAGTGAATGCTTTGGTAAATTATTTAGAAGAATTAAGCTAGCGCTTATTTAAAAAAGCCGTTTACTTGTGGCAAGCAAGTGGATGGCTTTTTTATTTGTATACTTTATTGGATCCGGTTTAGGCACGAAAACTACCCTGCAAGGATGCCAATGACATGCTTGTAGGGTTGGTGTAAGGTTATGAACCCGGTTTTATACGTCTAAATCGGGCGGGGTGTCTAATTCCTTTAGGCTCAGATGGCCGTTTTTTTTGCGTTGGCGCACACATTCGCTAAGCAAATATTCTATTTGTCCGTTTATGGAGCGAAAGTCGTCTTGTGCCCAGGCGCTTAGTTCTTGGTAAAGTGTGGCCGAAAGCCGTAAAGGAATTTGCTTCTTATCTCCTGTTGCCATTTATTAATATAAGCTTCCTGCATTGATAACCGGTTGCGATTCTCTGTTGGCACAAAGCACCACCAGTAAGTTAGATACCATGGCAGCTTTACGCTCTTCGTCTAGCTGTATGGACTGATTGGCCTCTATTTTTTCCAAAGCCATTTCCACCATACCCACGGCCCCGTCTACGATTAATTTTTTGGCATCGATAAGAGCTGCTGCTTGCTGCCTTTGCAACATGGCCGCTGCAATTTCTTGCGAATAAGCTAAATATGTGATTTTTGTCTCTAAAATTTCAAGCCCTGCCTCATGTACCTTGCCCTGGATTTCGTCTTGTATACGCTTTGCCACCAGTTCACTGGAACCGCGCAGAGACCCTTCATCTGGTGTTCCGTCGCCGGTGGTGTCCACACCTTTCGCCACATCATAAGGATACAAACGGACTACATTGCGTAAAGAGGCATCACATTGTAAAGATAAAAATTCTTTGTAATTATCCACCTCGAAGACTGCCTTGGCTGTGTCTTGCACACGCCAGATTACGGCAATAGAAATTTCCACAGGGTTGCCCAAAAAGTCGTTTATTTTTTGCCGGTTATTGCTTAATGTCATGGATTTAAGCGATACTTTTTTTCCACTGCTTATAATCGTAGATTTGTTTTGCGTGGGGATTTGCTGTAAAATGCTACCCGTGTTTTGAGACACGTCTCCACTTTGCCGCAATTTGGTTTCGGCTGCAGGGTTTACAGCCACAGAGAACGGATTTACAAAATAGATGCCCTCGTCCTTTAATGTGCCACGATACTGCCCAAATAAAGTAAGTACCAAGGCTTCTTGTGGCTGCAGAACTTTTATGCCCAAAAATAAAATCCAGCCAAATGCACTGTACACAGCGCAAAGCAGTAAAAGGGCAAGGCCCAAACCATTTCCGTTTTCGAACATCAGTCCACCAAAAATTGCACCTGGGATGGCAAGCACATACAGAACAATGCCTAGCACCAAAATTACCAGCCCGTTCTTTGCCTTCATATTAATTTCTTGCATTTTAGTTCCCTCCATAAAATAGATTCGTTATGATATCGTTATGATATCATAACTGTTATCATCTTGTCAAATATTTTTTGTGGCAGTCTTCTTATGGCTAAAAAGATATGTGTTGCGTTATCTTAATAATATATATTATGGGATAACGCAGTACATATTGAAAACCAGCAAAAGATAGGTGTATAAGTGGAAAACAATATGAAATAGGATAAGTAAATCAATGTTTAACCATATAGTTGAACCCTTGCATTGTTTTTGCTACAATGAATTGGTTATTACTTTTCAGTGTATACAAGAACGAGGTTTTTATGGTTAAGCTGATGCTGGTTTGGGTGCTGGCTATATTTTTTTTAATTTCTGCAGTGGTAGTTTTATTTAAATCAAAATGGAATATGGGCAGTTTAGCTCTGTGGGCCTTTTCCTTTGGGTTGATTATATATGGTATATTTATGCCTCAGATAGATGGTTTTACCCAAAGTGGTTTGGGCTTGTTTTTAAAAATAGGACTTTGGTTTTGCATTCTTGGCTGGCTTGGATTTATTTTATTTCTAGCTTTGGCTGGGTATAGGGGTGCGGCAAAAGGTGATGAAGCAGTCTTATTGGTGCTGGGGGCGGGTCTACATAAAACCGAAGTGAGTGATATTTTGCAGCGTCGTTTGCAAATGGCCTTGTGTGCTTATAAAAAAAATCCCAAGGTAGTGCTGGTGGTGTGTGGTGGGCAGGGGCGTGGTGAAGATATTAGTGAGGCATTGGCCATGCAAAGGTGGCTTTTGGCACATAGTGTGCCCGAAAATGCGATTTATATGGAAGATGAAAGCACTTCTACACAAAGTAATTTGTTGTATGCGCGTGCAATTTTAGAAGAGCAAGGCCTTTTTGATAAGCGGCCGGTTGCCGTGGTTACTAATCATTTCCACTGTTTTCGTGGTCGCTACTATGCACGGCAGGCCGGTTTTTGTACAGTGCGTAGCATTGCCGCCGGGATGAATCGCCCAACATTTTTGCAGAACTACTTACGTGAGGCTTTGGCGTTGTTTCAACTTCTTGTGTTGCATATGCTGGCTGTGATGAAAAAGTATAGAAAAAAAGAGTGTTGACAAAAATGTCCCCACTCTTTACAAAGTCTTTGGCTCGATGATTTTACTTTTTTCCTTTTTTAGTTTTCTTCTTTTTATCGTCGCGTTTTTCTTGTTCCAAATTTTGTTTGCCAAAATATTTTTTTATGCACATAAAACTGTCATCACTGATGACATGCTCCACTTCGCAGGCATCTTGTGTTGCAATGTCTTTTGGTACACCCAGTGCTGTAAACATTTTTGTAAGAACTTGGTGGCGTTCCAACACATTTTGTGCTTTTTGTAGGCCTGTATGTGTTAAGGTAAGCTCGCCGTTTGGAGCCATATCCACATAGCCCGCCCTGCGTAAATTGCCCACAGCACGCGATACACTGGGTTTTGAATAATTCATATAAATGGCAACGTCCACGGAATGCACCACGGTTTTCTCTTTTTCTAAAATTAAAATGGTTTCAAGGTATTCCTCTGCCGATTTTCGTAAAACACCTGCCATGTGGCCTCACCATCCTTGCAATTTTAATTAGTATAACATGTAGTGTGAGAAAACTCAAACATTACAATTTATTTTTTGAAGGAGATCCCATGAAGACATTGCAAGAAATACGTCAGCATTTTCAACAAGATCAGTTTGCATCGCAACTGGGCATAAAAATACTTTATTGCAACGATGAAAAAACACTCTGCCAAGTTCCTATAGCCGAGTTGCAAAAAAATGCCTTGGGGCGTGCGCAAGGAGGACTATTATTTACCCTAGCAGATTTCACTTTCGCTGTGGCTGCCAATGTGCATTGCCTTGGAACGGTGACAGTAAACAGCAGTATTCATTTTTTGGCCGCGCCGCAAGGAAATATTCTACAAAGTGAAGCTAGACCAAAGCGACTGGGCAAACGGCTGTGTGTTTACGAGGTGGAGTTGTTTGATGAAACGGATACTATAGTGGCTCTTGCTACATTTACAGGCTGTTTGCCCCCAAATAAACAGGGGTAAAGAAGGGAAGCCCACAAAAAATATCGATACAATTTGGAACAACAATGGGCTGGGCCTGCGTGTTATAACTAATGCCTGCTGAATGAATCCTTCAAGGGTTCATTCAGCACCACCGCGGTACGCGGTGGCCATAAAAGTGCTAAAAACAGCACTTTTATGGGGCATATCTTGATGCACTCCACTGTGTTTTCGCCCCTTATAATAAAAGGCGAAAACAAAAGTGCAAGGTTTTTATGTGAAACATGGGAAAACTCTTGCACTTTTTCAAACAAAAAGGACAATTTTAAATTTGTATATGTCGTTTTTTGTTTGATCAGTAGGCATTAACTAAAATTTTTGCCTTGTTTTTTAGAGGGAATTTGCAATAGGATAGGTAGTATTGGTTCAATTTTCATGTTCCAAAAAGTGAAATATCTATGTTGTTGGTATCGCGCAACTTGTTTTTTTAGCTTCTATATGCTATACTTATCACATATAAAATCATATATGATAAAGTCGAGAGAAAGAGAAGTGTCACCATGCAAACGACTTGTCCTCATTGCCACACGCCCCTGCAAAATATGCCGGCTGGTGGCACCTGCCCGCATTGCAATCATCCCATTATGCACATAGCCACTACAGGTTTCCCTGCTAAGAAAGTACCCTTAGGGGGCTGGCTTTTATTATATTTTCTGTTCTGTATTTTAGCAGTGGGCAGTTCTGTGTTCACCATCGTTTCCTCTATCATAGGCGGCTATTTTTCTATTCCTCAGTTTGGAAGCACAATAGTGTTTACGCTGTTGCCATCCCTTATGATTGTGTTTCACATGTTGCAGCGTAGCCTTAAATTTAAGCGGTGGCTTTACTTTCAGTCAATAATTGGCTTACTTGCCTACGTTATGCTCATCGCACTTGGTTTTGCAATTGTTTTCTTTGGTGAAGGTTTTTCACAAGCGATTTTGCTTGCTGTGCCCGATTTCCCCATGGGCGCTATTAATATTTTGGGCATTAGCCTTATTGGTACTAGTGTTGTGGGCAGCATTATTGTGGTTGCTTGGCTTGTTTACTTCAAAAAGTCGCGCCGTGTTGCCTACACATTTGATCCGAAGAACAATCCACCACGTTAAAAGTTTACTATTTGTGCAAAGGAGGTATATAATGGATATTGCTGCTATGTCTATGGCCTATTCGCAAAGCCAAGTGTTACAACAGGCTTCTTTAATGGTTACTAAAAATGCCATGGATTTAACAAAAACACAAATGCAAGGTCTTATGCAAATGTTGCCCTCGTCTCCTTCTTTTGGGCATAGCTTGGACATCCGTGCTTAAAATGAGCACTTTTGTGTATGGAGCAAGAGCCTTCAAACGGAAAAGATTTGATGTGAGAAAAACGAAGATGCCACATGGGTGCGCGTTGCAATGCGTTCCTGCTGTGGCATTTTATTTTCAAGATAATTATGTGATGAGAAATAACAAAAACCTTTAATAAGCTGGAGTGGGAATTTAAAACAGGGCAACCATACACGAAGATTTACATGGCTTTAAGCAAACAGGCTGGTGTTGGGGGAAGTGATTTGATGAAGGGGATGAAAAAGCCCGCTGGATCAAGTTATCTATGGATATATGGTTGGAATAGAACGACAACCATTAAATTAGCAAAAGATAAATTATCATATGTAAATTATACATATGATAATTTATGATATACTAAAATTGTGTGAACCGAATGCCTTATAAAGGTGGTAGGGCTTAAAAAAACCTTTTTGTTCTAAATAATCTACCCAATAGGGTCTACACTTAAATTGTTTGGATACTATGTGAAGCAGACGAGATCTTTAAAGGGAAATTCATTGCGAAACTTTCAAAGAAACAGAGAGCGTAAAGCATGAAAAAACCAAAAAAAATATTAATGACTGTTTCTCTTATTATTGCTGTGCCTGTGGTTTTGCTTATAGGTGCAGTGGTATATATTAACATCGCCTATTCCCATATATACGAAGATATGCGTATAATCGGTTTGGTTTCGGATGTATTGGTCCATTTTGATGACGAAGAGAGCCTTAGAAATCTGAGCGAAAATATACCCAGCATGCCGGCAGAACTTTCTGAAGATATTTCTTTGCAAGAAGTTTGGATTGACACCGAGAATGGACATGAACTGCGCATTTTGGTGATGAGGGCGCAAAATCAAACAGAGATAACCAATGCCGTTATCTGGTTTCATGGTGGTGGTTATGCCATGAAAAAGCCCGAGGATGAGCTGGGCCTTATGCAAAAGTTTGCCTTGTATAATGGCGCTGTGGTTATTTCGCCCGCTTACACGCTGTCGGTGGATGCGCCCTACCCTGCGGCGCTGAATGACGCATATTCCACACTGCTTTGGGTGAGAAATAATGCAGAAATTTTGCGAATAGACGAACAGCAAATTTTCGTTGGTGGTGGCAGTGCCGGTGGTGGGCTTTCAGCAGCTCTTTCTCTTTATGCAAGAGACCAAGGTGAAGTAAATATTGCTTTTCAAATGCCGCTTTACCCTATGATTGACCACCGGTCCATCCCGAATGGAGATGAGGAAGACCTGCTTGTATGGGACTTCGAGCGCAATGAAATAGCGTGGCAGCTGTATCTCGGCGATCTTTACACCGCAGAGAATGTTCCCGGGTATGCCTCGCCGAATGTGGCAGAGGATTTTTCTGGTTTACCGCCGACCTATACATTTGTAGGCACAGAAGATCCCTTTTATGCAGATACTCTTGCGTATGTGCAGTTGCTCCAAAATGCAGGTGTGCCTGTAGAATTTGACACTTATGAGGGTGCGTATCATGGCTTTGATGTTGTGGCAACTGAATCGCAAATTACAAATCGGGCTTGGGATAACCTGCTTGCAAGTTACGAGTATGCGGTAGAAAATTATAGAACGGTACAGCCATAAATGTTATGTATAATCATTTGTGAGGATCATTATCGTGCAGATAACTACCTTATGTATGATTTGAGGTGCAGAATATGGGTCAAAGCTATGATTTCAGCAGCTTGTCTTGGGAGAGTTTTACGAAATTTTTTACGATTTGCCAGACGACAAAAACTTCTTGGCGCTATGGAAATGCAAGATTTTTCGGCAAAGGATGAAGTGGTTGAAATCACCTTTCAGTTGGCAGAGTTTCCCAATGCAGAACATTTCATTTTCAAGGCTTTGGATAAGGGCATAGCGCTTTGTGTTTCAGATATTGAAGAGCTCATTCTGTTTGACAACAAAAAATTTAAACCGACGTACCGTTTTTGAAAATCTGTATTGGTTACGGGAAAGCATCGCCATAGATGAGTTTGAATATCTTGAAAATTATAGGTACCGGGAAGATTAAAAAAAACTCAAGCAAAAAATTGCTTTCCCTGTGCCACAAGAGAAAAAGGCCGGCTTATGTAATGCTCACTGAACAAAAAAGGCATATACATATTATAAAATGAAATTTTTTATTTGGAAAAGTGCATAGGTTTTTCTGCTTGTCACACAAAAACCTTGCACTTTCGTTTTCGCCTTTTCATTTAAGGGGCGAAAACACAGTGGAGTGCATCAAGATATGCCCCATAAAAGTGCTGTTTTAGGCACTTTTATGGCCGCCGCATTTTGCGGTGGGGCTGAATGAACCCCACAGGGGTTTATTCAGCAGGCATTAATTAATAAAGTTGTTTTCCAGCTCTTGCCGGGTTTGCACTTTCATCACAAATTTTATCCACTGTAAAAGTCCAGACTGCTTTAATTTGAATATTCATTTTTGCAAAATTTTCCGCAATTGTGTCGAAAAGGTGGCCGTCTGTATGACGTTTTTGAACCGTAGCGTTAACTAAATAAGACTCCATGCCTTTAACAGCAAGAAGAGCCACTTTATTATTTGCTTCTAGGTTTGCAGCGGTTGTTTTCATCATCGCTTCAGCAACGGCCATCGTATCATTGTCGATAACCATAATGCTGCCGGCTACAATTGAATGAATTTCACCATCTTTTGATATTGTGCTGATAATTTTTGTGCTTTCCTGGTCTCTGAATAGTTCGCTTACATTTTCTAAATTTTTCATTGTGGACTCCTTTTTTTGACAAGTTTTACTGATTGACTTTGTTTTTCTTAGTTTATATAATGGTAGCATAGAAATGAATTTTAAGTCAATAACGCAAAAAAATATGAGGAGCTAAGAAAAGTATGAGTGAGTGCAAAGCAGAACATTGTCCCTGTATGCAAGAATGTCCTTTACAAATATCGCTTAAACGTATTGGTGGTAAATGGAAAATCCCCATTCTTTGTGTACTTTCAAGAGAACAAGGGATTCGGTATAACGAACTTATGAAAAAAGTTCAAGGTATTACGAATACGATGCTAGCATCTTCTTTAAAAGACTTAGAAAAAGATGGTTTAATAACAAGGGTGCAATATAATGAAATGCCCATTCGTGTAGAATATTTTATTACTGAAAAGTCTAAAGAGCTTATGCCAACATTGCAATCACTTGCGGTTTGGGGGATGAAATAACAGCACAAAAGAAGATAAAGTTCCTTGTTATTTACCGGTTCTATTTAGGTTGATCACTTATCGTTTTATAGGTATTGAGTGCTCTATAAGAAATTTGCACAATACCCTATAAGCGGTGATACCTACAATAGAGAATGTGGTGCCGACTTTAAAACAACAACTGTATATCACCTTGCAAGGTGATATACAGTTGTTGTTGAGTGTGGATAGAAAACAAAACATAGACAAACATATAAATAGAGAAAAGTGAATATGTACGATTGTTAAAAATCTGTTAGCTGTAGTGCTGTGAAATTTCTGTTTTGATGGAATCAAGCAAGGGTCTGGCATTATAGTACTCAAAAGCTTCGGAAAATTCTTGTATCATCTGCAGATGTTTAGTAATACTTCCCGCCCATTCGTAAGCCATGCAATCGTGCAAGGTTTTTTCAATAAGGTCAATATCAAAAGAATTAAGAGCCTCTTCTAAGGCGGATAAATTGGTTTCCAAAATGGCAACGTCACCTTGGGATTTGGCTTGGGTATCTTCTACAGTAAGAGGTTGCACATGGCCTTCTAAGGTGCTTAAAAGGTTCTCAAAAGAATGCAGGAAATCTTCGAAATGAGCATCAATATAATCCCAATCGTCTTTTTGGGCAGCTTCCTCCAGTTTTTTTGCTTGTTGAGAAACATGGAAGGCGCCAATAGAGGCCATAGCACTTTTAAGCGCATGGATATCTATTTTAAAATTAACCAGGTCTCGCTGTACGTACATGGTATACAACGAGCTTGTTTTGCGTAGTCCATCCTTATAGAAGGTGGCCAAAACATCCATGTAATCGGATACCTTTCCACCCACAAGCTGAAGGCCGTATTGTGTGTTAATCCCTTCGATGTAAATTTCATACTCTGAGCCGGTGGCCCAAGGCATCGGTGCGGCGCTTTGTTGTTTTTCTTTGGGAATCCAGCGCAGCAGGATATCGTTTAGCTTTTGTGTTTCTATAGGTTTAGCCAAAAAATCATTCATGCCCTCTTTTTCAAATAATTCTCGAGCACCTACCAGCGCATTGGCTGTCAGGGCAACAATGGGCAGATTGCAAAAATAATCTCCGGGCAATTTTCGGATTTCTGCGGTGGCGTCTATGCCATCCATCTCGGGCATCATATGGTCCATAAAAACTAGGTCGTATCGTTTGTTTTTAACCATATCAACGGCTAAAGCACCGTTTGCGGCAGTTTCGATGTTAAGCTTATATAAAGACATTAGTCCTTTTGCAACCATCAAATTGACCTGGTTATCATCGACAACAAGCACTTTGGCATCCGGGGCAATGAAGTGATTTGCTTTGGTAGTGTTTTGCTCTAAAACCCCACTACCGCCAAAAATATCTGATAAGGGCAGACAATATAAGGGCAGGCTTACACTAAGCACATCCCGGTACATGGTTAAATCGCCTTGTTCTGTCATTAGCACGATATCGAAATCTTGTTGTAAACTTTGTTTTACACTTTTCACCTTAGAGAGATGCACGGCTGAGGTGAGTAAATAGTCATATTTATTGTCGTTTAAACAGCAAAAAAGCTCCGATTGGTTGGTGCAAACAGTACATTGTGAACCTAGGTTTTCCACGGTCTGCAAAATGGAATTGGCATAGTATTTTCGCGCTTCGTACAAAAGCACGTTGCGAACAGGAGGGAGACCGGTGAGGGGAAGGTATTCTGTGTATGTTTGGGGAAGGCATATGGTGAAGGTGGAACCCTCGCCATAGATACTGTGAACTGAAATATTGCCACCCATCATTTCGCACAGTTGTTTTGTGATGGCAAGGCCCAAGCCTGTGCCCTCGATATTTCGGTTTTTCTTTGTGTCAACACGTTCAAATTGCAAAAACAATTTGTCCATGTCATCCTCTTTGATGCCACTGCCTGTATCGCTCACTTCAAAGCGAAGTATGGCGACATTGTTTTCGCACTTACAGGTGGCGCTTAAGTGGATATTGCCGCTTTTCGTAAATTTAATGGCATTGCCAAGCAGGTTTAATAGAATTTGTTTAAGGCGTACTTCGTCACCTTTTAGCTTGGCAGGGATATTGCGATCGATAAAAGTGGTGAAGAGAATGGGTTTGTCTTCCAGGCGAATCCTTAGAAGGCTGATAACATCATTAAACAAAGAGGAAATATAATACTCGGAATTAATGATTTCCAATTTTCCGGATTCAATTTTGGAGATATCTAGAATATCGTTGATGATGGCCAAAAGGTTTTCACTGGCTTTTTTTATCTCTAGGGAATAGCTTTCGGTGGCACGGCCTGCACTTTCGCGCGAAACAATTTCCGCCATGCCAAGAATGGCGTTTAAAGGTGTGCGAATTTCATGGCTCATGTTGGCTAAAAAGTTACTCTTCGCTTTGGAGCTAAGCAGAGCTTCTTCGTGTGCTTGGCGCAGTTGCTCGTCTGTTTCGTGTTTTTTTTGCGCATTGGCAAATAATTTTCCGCTAACCATTAGCATGTTATCTTGTGCTTCGGTGTGGAAATGGCCGTCGTTTTCGCTGCCGACGGCAATAAAGCCAAACAAATCGTTATAGATATAAATGGGCGAAACCAAAAGGGAATGGTTGTTAGAAAAACTTCCTTTTAAGTAGTCTGCAAAATCGTCTGGAATACTTGTCATAAAATCTGCCGTGGCTCTTTCGGTTTCCACACGGCGACGGAAGTCTCTTTTAAGTATCCCATAGTGGATAATGATATTTCCGTCTGGTTTTTGATAGAGAATGTTTTGTTTTGGGGGCAAACTTTCTATAAATTGAGGGATGTCGGCAAGATTAAAAATAAGTTCATGGCCATCTTTGTAGGCATGGCTGATATAAATATATTTTCTTCCCTGCACAATAATGAAACGCCAAAGTGTAATTTCAGGCGCACCATAGGCCAACGCAAGGCTTTTTAAACAGTCTGTAAGAACATGGTCGAAATCCAATTTGTCATTTAAAGTGAGAAGCTTGCGCGATATTTCGTTTACGGTTAGCAGCAAATGGTCTTGCTCGAGCAAGGCCTTGGTTCTCTCTTCAATTTGCTGCTCCAAATGGGTTTGGTGGTTTTCCAAGGCCCGTAAAGTAGCCTCCAACTGGCTTTTGGATTGCTTTAGCCCATCTATGTTTAAATGCCCGCCAATCACCCGTTTGGCCTTGCCGTTATCATCCTTTGCCGCGATACGCCCCACATCACGTGTCCATATGTAGTGGCCGTTTTTATGGCGCATTCTGGTTTCACACTCGTATTTCAGGATGCGCCCTAGGGTGAAATCGTCAAGCATTTGCGACACCATTGGCAAGTCTTCGGGGTGGTTCATGTCTTCCCATTCTTCTAAGGTGCCGGTAATTTCATCTTGTGTGTAGCCAAGCATTTTCAGATATTCATCATTATAGGAAATGCTGTTGGCCTCCAGGTCCCAGTCCCACGTGCCGAATTCGGCCACTTCTATGGCTAAATTTAATATTTCGGTGCTTTCGCGCAATTTTTGCTCGGTTAGTTTAATGGAGGTGATGTCTTGCAAAACACCGCATAAAATAAGTGGTTTCCCATCTTCTGTGTATTGGGTTATACGTCCTTTATCATGCCCCCAAATGATGGAACCATCTTTTTTCACCATGCGGAATTCCGCTTCGTATATGGGTGCTTGCCCTGCAAGATGAAGTGCAACACGGCTTTCTGCATGGGCCAAATCACTGGGTAACAGCATGGATTCCCACGTGGATACATGGCTTACAAGTTCAGAGGGGTCATAGCCCACAATACGAGCCCATTCCTTGCTATAGCTCACATGGTCAGTTTGCAAATTCCAAATCCAAACACCGATATTAGTGATAGAGACAATTTCGATTAGATGTTTATTGGTTATCTTATTTTGTTGGGTATCCGACATAGAAATCCCTCCGTTCGTAAAACAATAAACAAATGCTTACGCTGTGGCGCATTCATCATGGATGGCTTTAAACTGGTCGGAAATTGTTGTAAAACACTGCAACAAGATGGGGTCGAAATGGCTGCCACTGTCTGCTTTAAGTATGCCAACGGCCTCTTCATGTGTTTTGGCTTTTTTATAGGGACGTTCCGAGGTGATGGCATCATAAGCATCTACAATGGCCATAAGCCTGCCACAAATGGGGATATCCTCGCCCGATAACTTTTGCGGGTAGCCTGTGCCATTCCATTTCTCGTGGTGCGTATAGGCAAAAAGTTCGGCGATTTCTAAAAACTCTACATCTTGCACATCATGTATGGCAGATTGTATTATGTCGCTCCCGTATGAAGTGTGCTTTTTCATGATGTCAAATTCATCGTTTGTCAAGGTGTCTTTTTTTAGTAAGATTTGATCCGAAATACAAATTTTTCCCACATCATGCATTTGTGAAGCGTGGGCGTACAAATCCACATCCACACCGGCCAGTTCTCCGCTATACACCCCCTCAAGTTGAGCCTGAAGGAGAAGCGCTTTTAAATAGCGGCTGGTACGCAAAATGTGTCCACCTGTGTTTTGGTCGCGTTTTTCAACCATTTCAGATAAAGTGTAGACAATAGCATATTGCAGTTCTTTAATGTGAGAGGTTTTTTCCTTTACCAAATTTTCCAAGTTGGTGCTATAGTTATGTAGCTTTAAATGCAGTTCTACCCTTTTTTTTAAAAGGACCGAAGAAAAGGGTTTTATCACATAGTCTACTGCGCCAAGGTTAAGGCCTTGATACTCGCTGTCGCCATCGTCTTTTGCGGTAAGAAAGATAATAGGGATACTTTTAAAAGGCTCGGGCATATAGTCTTTAATGTTGCGTATCACATCAAAACCACTAAGGCCGGGCATTTCAACATCCAATAAAATAAGGTCGGGTTTGATATTGGGGATTTCCGCTATGGCCATGGCTCCATCTTTGATGAGAACAATATGATAATCATCACCCAAGGCCTTGCGTGCAAGGCTGAGGTTGGTGACATTATCATCAATGATAACCACTTTTGGTTTGGCTTTATTGTCCATATCATCACTCCCATTGGGATCAAGTGTAACGGAGAATACTCTTTCTACCTAAATATACCATATTAATGAATAATATACAATTATTTATTCCTTGATTTCGCACAAAAAAATACGCATAAACATGCCATGTGGAGCAGTGTTTTGCGTATGTATGGTTTTAAACAGGGTGCTCTTTTCAACATGCAAATGCGCACTGCTACGGCGCTTGTGCTGTATTTTTGTAATCGATAAAAGTGAGGGTTTCAAAGCAAGTTCTCTGCAAAAATAGTTAAGGGGCTTGCAGGGGGATGAAATCAAATTGCAGAACATCGAAAAGGCCACGGTCCGTCAGTTTGATTTCTGGGATTACGGCAAGTGACATAAAGCACAAGGTCATCACAGGCTCCACCTCGTTTTGAATGCCCAACTCCTCGTGAGCCACCTTATGTATTTGCATCAGTTGTTCGTTGACCCATTCACCACTGTGTGTGCTCATCAAACCGGCAATGGGCAAAGGCATGCAGGCCAGGGGTTTTTCGTTTAGAACCGTGACAATGCCACCGCCTTGTGCAATGAGCGTTTGCACGGCAAAGGCCATGTCGGCGTCCGAAGTACCCGCTGTGATGATATTGTGTGAATCGTGAGAAATTGACAAAGCCACGGCCCCGCGCTGTATGCCATAGCCTTTTAAAAAGCCTAAGGCCACTTTTCCGGTGCCGTGGTGGCGTTCTATCACGGCTGTTTTAACCAGATCTTTTGTGGCATCAAAAATAAAATTGCCTGTTTCATCTAAACGGATTTCCTCTATGGTCTTTTTGGTCAGAACACCACCGCTTACAAGTTCTATGGCATGAACACGTGTATCATTTAGCTTGGGATGTAAGCGCTCTATAGAAAAATCTTTTACATTAAAACTGCCCTGTACAGAGCTGGTGTCATAGGGTGTTATCGTTTTTAAGTAGCGTCCGTTTTCGGCCACAAGTTCGCCTTGCACAAACACTTTTCTTGCCTTAAATTCTTGTAAATTTTCAAACAATACAAAATCTGCACGTAAGCCCGGTGCAATGGCGCCACGGTCCTTTAAACCATAACATTCTGCCGCATTAAGTGTGGCCATTTGTATGGCTGTGATGGCGGGGATGCCCTCGCTAACACAAATTTGTAGTAGGTTGTCGATGTGGCCCTCTTGTAAAAGTGTCTTGGGTTGGCGATCGTCCGAGCATAAGAGACAGCGGCGGCTATTTTGTTCGTTTACACCTTTGGCCAGCCGGCGTAAATCGTGGCAGGCAGAACCTTGGCGCAATAGAACATAAAGCCCACGGCGAATTCTGTCTTGCATTTCGGCCACAGTGGAGCACTCGTGGTCTGTTTGGATGCGTGCCGCGGCATAGGCATTTAAAGCTTTTCCTGCCAAAAACGGGCTGTGCCCGTCGATGGGTTTGTTTTGCTCTTGGGCCGCCAATAATTTATCCATGCAGGTTTCATCGCCTGCTACAACTCCGGGGAAATTCATAAATTCGCCAAGGCCTAAAATGTGCGGGTCCTGCAAAAGATCACGCACGGCTTGTGCGTCTAGGGTAGCCCCCGTGTCTTCAAAGGGGGTGGCAGGCACGCAAGAGGGGACCATATATAAGATATCTAAAGGCGTATTTTTGGCAGCATTTAGCATATAGTGCATGCCTGCGTAGCCGCACACATTGGCAATTTCGTGGGGGTCGGCCACAACACAAGTGCTGCCGCGCACCAACACCAAGCGCCCAAATTCTTCGGGCGTTAGATAGGAAGATTCAATGTGGATGTGGCTGTCTATAAGGCCGGGTGTGGCATATAGGCCACAGGCATCTATCGTTTTGTGACCTTCATATTGGCCTACGCCGGCAATAAGGCCATCGGAAATAGCAATATCTCCTTCATAAATGCAAGCGGAATAAACATCCACTACTTTGCAATTTTTAAGCACTAAATCAGATTTTTTTCTCCCTGCGGCTACATCTAATAGATGTTTGAAGGATTGTTTTTCCATGGAGGACCACCTTGAATTAGTTTTTATCGAACACAAAAGAACCTAGGGCATTGCAAACCGGGCACGCTTCTTGAATCGTGTCACTTGGGTAGCCGCAAAATAGGCACACACACTTAGTCTCCTTATGTGCAGGCGTGGCAGGTTTTTTGACACTTTCGCCTTCAGCCAAAAGCATTTCCATAAAACGACGGTCGTGGTCACACTCTATAGAAGAGATTCTTTCAAATAGAGCTGCCAGCTCCCAAAATCCTTCTTCTTGTGCTTTTTGCGCCGCCTGCGGATAAGAAATTTTCCATTCGCTGTTTTCGGTTTCCGCCGCGTGGTGTAAATTGGCAAGGGTGTCTCCGGGCTTATCATGAAGATATTTAAACCAAGCTTTTGCGTGTTCTGTTTCGTTTTTTGCCATCCGTTTAAACAGTTCGGCCGCTTCGTTTTTGCCTTCGGCAAGGGCGATGTCTGCATAGATTAAATAGCCTATGATGGCGGTGGCTTCGTTTACAAAAGAGGTTTGTACATTTTGAAAGGACTTTGAGTTTTTAAATTCCATAAGATTCTACCCCTAAACTATATTTGGTATAAAGTTCTTGTGCGTTTTTCTTAAAAATATCATAACGTGCCTGCACCTCTTGGCATATAGTATCATTGTTTTTTTCAATTAAGTCGTAATTGTCTAGGGCTACCACTACAACTCGCTTGCATATTTGGCCATCATTGGCCATTTTTTGCAAAATAGAAACCACTTTTTCTTTTGGGAACGGCTCTTTGTAACTGCGTTTTCCCATCAGAGCACTTAAAATATCGGCGATGGCCAGTATACGTTCGGGGAAAGTTAAATCTTCGTCTTTTAAGCCTTTAGGGTAGCCATTTCCGTCTAGTTTTTCATGGTGCCGAACGGCAATGTGCAAAATTTCTTCGTTAACACAGCCCTGCAAAATGTGCTCCGACAGTAAAACGTGGTCTTTCATCACTTTAAATTCATTGGGTGTTAGGGCCGTGGTCTTTTCCAATATCATGGGCGAAACCGCAATTTTTCCAATGTCATGAAAAAGGGCGCCCAATTGCAAAGACTGTGTTTCGTCTTCGTTTAGATGCATTAGTTTTGCCAAAGTAACAGCAATTTCAACGGTGGCAGCTGTGTGTGTTACCGTGTGTTCGCTTCTAAAGTCGATGGCGCTTGGCAACATCATCAAAAGCGATTGTAGATGATTTTCATGTATGGGGAAAGAATGCAAAAAGCCCAAAACCTTTTCTAGATAATGGCCATTGATGATAGAGGTGATAATGCCTTTTTTTTCCTCTAAAGCCAAAAGGTTCTGCACCTCTTCTTTGGCAAACACAGGGTTGTCTAAAAAACGCGTTATGTCTTGTGTTTTGCGTGCATAACCCTTTAAAATTAAGAAGTCGATTTTATCGGCTAAAAACATTCTGGCAGCCAGTTGTTTATCTTTACAATCGCTTTTTAACAAGCTGCTATAGGGAAAGTGATGGAAAAGAATGGATTCGGAAAATTCATCGAAAAATGGCTGTCTTTTTAAAAATAAATAGCCGTATACCGAATGAAGTAAAGTGTTTTTCACTTCAAAGTGAAAAGCATCAGACGATTTAACAAGAGAGTCGAGCATTTCGGTTTGGTAGGCACCAATGTCGTGAAACATGCCAAGATAACATATTTTAACAAGCTGTTCATTGGTGTAGGTTCCGTCATTTTCGTACATGTTTAATAGTAAAAAAGTAACACGTTCGCCATGATCCATTAGCTGATAATCCAATGTATTTAAGGCGCGTCGCATCATGTTGAAAACATTGTTTATTTTTGCCGCCAAAATAGACACCTCAAACAAAATAAAATTTGAAAAGTTAAGATTTACAAGAAATATTATAGCACACTGGCAGAAGAATACAATCATTTTTCACAAATTTGTATACATTTTTAGTATAATTTAAAATATAAAAATTTATCAACGATATAAAAATAAAAATAACGAAAAAACGTAAAAATTTTTTTCACAATAAAATCGAGTAAAAAAAAATATATTTTTTTCTTTACAAATTATGGGTGGTTCGTGTAATATAATAGCCTTAAATGATAGGGAGTAAAAAAACTGTATGACTATTGAAATTTTGACTGCTCTGTATTTTGTGTTTTTTTATGTTTGCAATCTTATGTATTTTTTGATTTGCAACCGAGTGCTAGACAGGCCCCGCTTCGGGAAAGTTTGGTTGTATGTGGTGGCTTTATTAAATAGTGTTTTATTTAGCGTGATGGTATATGGTTTTAATCAGCTTCCCACTATTACCTATTTGATTGTGTTGTTTGGAAGCATTTTGCAGCTGAGGCTGCTATTTATAAACGGTTTTGCCGGTATTTTAATGTGCTCTCTTATGGCCACAATTTATTTGGTATGTATTGAATCTATTGTGATTTCTTCGGGTGCCCTTACATTAGGGATATCGCTGGGAGAATTAACACACAGTCATCTGCTGCTTTTTTCGCATATTGTGGTATCTTGGCTTGTGTGTATGTTGGTGGCCATTTGCGTATTTCGTTTTGTCCCGGGAAAATATTTGCGAATTATCAATCAAAATAAAGAGCAAACTTTATTTGTGTTGGGTTTTTTGTTTGTTGCCACAGGTTATCTGACATTAAACTCTTTTATTTACAGCCATGCAGATACTTTTGATTCTGTATATTTGCCGCTACATCAAGTACTTACGCCCTTCTTCTGGCTTTTAGTGGTTACTTTGGCAGTTGTACTTTTAGTGCGCTTCGATTACCTACACGGCTATAAAGAAAAATCGGACATATTACAGCAAACAGTGGAACAACAAAAATATGAGCTTATCGCCAGTAAAAGCAGGGCCGAACGCGATGTTTTGGTAGATGCATATAATAAAATAGGTGTTGAAAACAAAATTAAAGAGGCAATAGAAGAGGGCGTGGGCGGCGCATTCTATATATTAGATATTGACAATTTTAAAGAAATAAATGATAGCAAAGGACATCCTTTTGGGGATAAAGTGCTTGTGTATTTGTCAAAGCGTATTGCCAACGCTTTTCGTCAGCAGGATATAGTGGGGCGTATAGGCGGCGATGAATTTGTCATTTTTCAAAAAAACGTTACAGATGCTCAATCGGTACAGCAAAGGGCTGTTGGTTTATGCAGAGACATTCGTGTGCCGTTTGTGGATGAAAACGGTGTGAGTGTTGCTGTGTCTGTTAGTATTGGTATTGCTGTGTTTCCACAAGATGCGAAAGACTTTGAAAGCCTGTATGCCAAGGCAGACGAGGCCTTATACAAAGCAAAAAAGAAAGGAAAAAACACCTTTTTTGTGTACGGAAACCTTCTGCAATAAAATAGCATAAAGGTAGCCGCTTATATTATTCTGTTCGGTAGCAAGCGGTTTTTAGAGTGGTTTTGCGCCTTTGTTTAATATCAAAGTAAAAAACTATGCAAAAGTGGCTAAATATATAAACGGAAACGTTGGAACATAGGCGATACGACAAGAATTTGCTCTTGATATTGCAAAAAAGTGATTTTTAGTGTATCCTGTAAGGGAAGACGGAAGGGTCTAATTTATATGATATTTTTCGTTTTTTACTGGCCTGAGGGAATCTTTTGCAGTTTAATTCTTTCTTAAAAATCGTGGATAGAAAACCAGCATTGTTTTCTTTTGACCAAAAAATTCCTACTATTTTGCTTGGTTTAGCAAAAAAGACGATATGTTGTAAAAGACACAAAAATTGTCTGGCGGCATACGGAAAAGAGGGAATTGGCATTAAACGGCATGGGAGGATGCTGCATAATTACCCAAACAGAAGTGTTCCGTGTGGGTTTCATGTAGGTTAAACAAGAGCCTTTAAAAAAAGGTGTTTCAAATATATGCGAAAGAGGTGCTTTTATGCGTAGTTTTTTGACTAAAAAAATCCCAGTAATTTGCTTGGCATCTGTGTTTTTGCTTTCACAGGCAATAGCGGTGTGGGGTGTGGGAGGAGACGGGTCGTCCGGAACTCCCGCAACTTCCGAAGAGAAGGAAGTGATAGCTTCTTTTTTGCCTTTGGATGAAGAGGAACAAAGGCAAACTCTTTTTGTTGGCTTAGAAGAGAAACCTTCCTTGCCCCGATTTTTACAGGGATATGTGGAAGAAAGTGTTTCTGAAAGCGCGACCGGAGGTGCAGGCACGACCGGAGGCGAAGGCACAACCGGAGGTGCAGGCACAACCGGAGGTGCAGGCACGACCGGAGGCGAAGGCACGACCGGAGGCGAAGGCACGACCGGAGGCGAA
>CAYJIR010000002.1:35831-64843 GCA_964370295.1 uncultured Oscillospiraceae bacterium | reverse complement strand
AAGGCACGACCGGAGGCGAAGGCACGACCGGAGGCGAAGGCACGACCGGAGGCGAGGACGGAGATTTGGTAGTTAAGGGAAGTGTACCGATTTACAATTTGGGGTCGTCCATGGTTAGCAAATCTACAATTCAACAACCGGCTACGGTTTCTATTGCGGTAAATTGGGAGTTAACATCGTCCGATCCACAAAGAGATGTGTTTGACGATTCGCAAGAAGGCGAGTATGTATATACAGCGGTGTTGGACGGAAATGAGTATACACTTGCACCTGGTGTAGCTATGCCTACGATACAGGTGACAGTACTGGATATTCAAAATTTGTTGGAACCTATGTCAATAGATGGGGTGGGTGCAAAACCGGAATATGAAAAAATAGAGGTGTTAACATTATCAGGCGATGTGAACGAAACTCATCATTTTATTGTAGCTAACGGTTTTGAGCTGACGATAGAAGCGGGAAGTGTTAATGCTGACCACAGCTCGATTTCCTATGTGGATGGAGAGGGAAGCCGTCAATATTTTAAGATAGTGAGTGGCGTGCTTGAGTTTTCGGCCACGAAAGAAGAACAAGATTTTAGCAATTATTCTATTATTGGCGGTGCTACAGATGAAATCACAAGCCATAACACACGGGTAATTATGACCGGTGGTAAGGTGCGAGCCATTTTTGGTGGCGGGCTGTTCAAGTCCAATGCCAGTGAGGTTGCCTCCACATATGTGGAAGTAAGTGGTGGCACGGTGGGCAATGTGTATGGTGGTGGTTTTGGTTTAAGTGCTGTCGTTAGAGGAGGCACCTTGGTAGCGGTAAAGGGTGGCGCCGTGACAGAAAGCGTATATGGTGGGGGCGCATATAGCAAAGTAGAAGGAAGCAGTGAGGTATTTATCGAGGGTGCTGCCACGGTGGGGCAAAGTGTATACGGAGGGAATGGAAATGCACTCATGGGTTCCACACCCCAAAATGAGTCCTACATAAAAGGAAACACAAGTGTGACTATAGTGGGCACGCCCAACATAGTAGGCAGTGTGTATGGTGGCGGCATAACGGATGTTATAAATGGCAGTGTTTCTGTTAAGGTAAACGGTGGCACAATAGGTGGAAACGTATTTGGCAGTGGGGAACGCAACCGTGTGGAACAAAACAGCAGTGTAAGCATTGCGGGCGGAACCGTTGCCGGAGATGTATTTGGCGGTGGGAGAACATTTACCCTTTTGGGTGTTGTGTATGAAAATTATCTCTTTAAGTATATTCCCGGTATGGGTACTGTTGATATTAACATCAGCGGTGGCACAGTTAAAGGGTCTGTATACGGAGGTGGATTGACAGATTATGATGCTGGGACTGTCTTTGTGGGCAAGTCTGTTTTGGGTAATGTCAATATTGTTATGACAAATGGCACGGTAGAAAATTCGATAGTGGGAAGTTCTTTGTTTGCAGACCTTCCGGGTGAATTAGGCGCTATTACCATACCTTCTATCGGTGTTCCAGGCAACATTTCTATCGAGGTTTATGGTGGTGGTGTAAAAGATATCATTGGCATTGGCGCTTCCCGTTCGTGGGAAGGGGTGGATTCCTCTGACCTTCGGCACAATGTGTTTGTGTTTGTGGATGCCAATGTAACCATAAATGGTGCAGTTTATAATCAAATGTATCAAAAGATGGACAGTGACGACACTATGGGAGAAACAACCATGGTGCTGGAAAATAGTGCAATACCTGTGGGTGAAAAGCCCAACGAAGGCGGGGGCGATTCCGCTGTTTCAATAGAAGATATCACACAGGTAGTGGGCAATATTTTACGTTTGGAAAAACAAGACACATGGAGCCAAAGCCACTGGCGTATTCGCGGCAAGGTTCACCTGCCACTTTCTGTGACGGCTGCGGTTTCCATTGTGGAAAACCAAGAATTGTATATGCCCGAGGGTACTGAACTTGTGGTGAGTGAAACAACCGAAACAGTATTCCAAAATAGAGGCTATATCATCACAAAACAAGATAGCTTAGATAATAGCATTGAAACAGATAATGTGCCGGGTGAAAGCAATTTGCAGTCTCGTATTTATAGAGGCGATGCGCAAATCATCATGAATTTGCAGGATGCAAATTACACGCAGGGGCAAGTTGCTGTGGCTTTAAATGCAAGCAATGTGCCAAGCGAAGTGTGGAGTTTCCTTGCCTCTGGAAACAAAGTAGATAGTGCTATAAATTACACATGGCAACAAGATAATGTTCCCTTAAGCGGTGTGGTGAATGCTCGGTATACGCCAAGTACATCAGAGGTGGGCACAAATATTTATAGGGCATCGGCTACAACAACGCATACATTTGAGTCAGTGCCGTCTGGTGTGCTTGCGAATTTGCAAGCACAAGATGAGGCCACCATTGAGGTGCGGGCTCCGGAAGTGGTACCTGAACCAGAAGAGCCGGACGACAGTTCTTCTACCGTCCCACCAACAGACCCAACGCCAACAGACCCAACGCCAACAGACCCAACGCCAACAGACCCAACGCCAACAGACCCAACGCCTCCGGTGACACCTCCTACGGTAGATCCGGTGCCACCCGATGATATATTGCCACCCATACCGGTGCCGGATGACGATACAGAGGAAGAGTTGCCACAAGAGCCGGAGCCCAGCACCTCGCAAGACAATTCAAATAGCGAGAGTACAGCGGGCACGGTAACACCACCTGGCGAAGGGGGCAATCCACCCTCGCCGAGCATCACGCCAGAGGGCGGTGTATCTATTGCACCTCTCAATCCGGGCGTACCGCCGGATGCGGTGATTTTGGATGGTGTTGTCTTGGAGGCAGATTCCTACATCTTGGATGAAAATGGCGTTTTAACCCTTACGCCGGACTTTTTGGCCACCTTGGGTGATGGAGATCATACTTTACGCGTGCGTTTTGGCGATGAAGAGTTTGAATCTACTATCATAACCGAAAATGGAGTTCCACTCAGTGCGGGAGATTTTGTAGCGGTGGGTGGTTCTTGGAGCTTGTTTGATTTGCTTATCACAGTTTTGGCGATAGTGTCACCGGTGGTATATTTCTTGCTTGTGGTACGTAAAAAGAGAAAAGAATCCAACCTGTACACAGAGCATGAGCAAGAAGAGCAAGAGCAATTTGATAAGAAGAAAAAGAGACAAAAGGGAGTTTTGGTTTTCAGCATTTTAGCTGGGATTGGCCTGGTGCTTTTACTATTGTTTACGCAAGATTTCACACAACCTATGGTATTTTTTGATAACTATAGTATCTGGTTTGCACTTGCTTTCTTGCTGCAAACCATTGGCGAAATTGTGTTCCACAACCATAAAGAAAAAAATCAAAGAGAACAATGGACGCATGCGCCAAGCGCATAAAGATGCCAGACACACTTTTAAAGATGTATATTTTATAGGAACAAGCCCGTTCCGGCATGATGAGGAGGCACGGGAACTGCTAAAAACCCCCGTGATGGGGGTTTTTAGCATGGGGCGTTGGGCTTGTGTTTGTACTAGAATAAAGGAATGCTTTTATTGACATCTTTCGTGTTGTTTTGTATTCTTAGTGTACAAGGGGCTAGATGGGTCGTTTGGCCTGAAAGCGTTTAATATGATCGCAAATGGTCAATGAATAGTTGCTGTATATGTTTTGTGCTTGCACGGCGAACGCGAGAAGAATGTGTATGATAAATCAAACTGGAAGATAAGGTCTAACAAAATAGGATGGTTTACGTATATAATTAACAAAGTGCAATGTGGAAAAGTGAAGGCAAGGGTGGTGATATAAGTGAAGAACGAATTGGCAGAATTGTTTGCACTTCAAAAATTTGCAAAAAACAAACACTTAGAGTGCTTGATAGAGCAGGTAGAAATAGATGCTTTTAATGTAAAAAAAGATGAAATATTGTCTGATGACGATTTGCTTTTAAATGCTGCCGGTGATCCTTCCTTATATAAAAAGGGGGAATCACCACATGACTAAGTGTTTGGGTGCGGAAGAAATTTATCTTAGCTATGGAAAAAAAGTGGAACAATATGTGAGGAGACGCATAAACAATGAAGAGGATGCCAAAGAGTTGGTCTCTGAAATATTTTCTAAAATTGTGGCTAGCCTATGGCGATATAATGGAGAGAAGGCAAGTATATCCACCTGGGTGTATACAATAAGCCGTAACACTGTGTATGATTACTACAGGCGCAAAAAGCCACAGATATATAAAGATGAAATGGAAGAACAGACAGACACACAGCCCTCGCCCGAGGAAATGCTGATAAAAACAGAACAGCTTGAACAGTTGGCGTGTGCTTTAGAGCGGTTGCCAAAGAGAGAGAGAGAGATTTTGATTTTACGATTTTATCACGAAATGCCGGCCAAAGAGGTGGCTGCTCGTGTGCAAGTAAGCTATGCAAATGTGCGTTATTTGCAATCGATAGCGCTGAAAAAATTGGAAAAATATATGAGGGAAGAAAATAAAGAGAACGAAACGTATAAATGAGGGGGCATATTATGACAAAGAGAGCGATAGACTTCCTAAAAAAAATCAGCGAATTTGATGCTTTGTGTGAAGAAATAGAAGCGTTGTGTGTGCAGGAGGATGAACATGATGCGAAAACCGCATTGTTTTGCTTGGCACAAAAAGAGGGATTTTCTTTAAGCGAAGCGGACTTTGCGCAAAACGACGGCGAGTTGGCAGAAGAGGATTTGCTTGCTGTGGTGGGTGGCTCGAACATGATGTTGGATAAATTTAGCAAAAGTACACTGGATAGAATCATTGCCATTGCAAGTGGTGCGCCGTAAAAATATATGTGGCTATGTAACAGTCGATGGGTTTTTGTTGCTTGGCTATACAACCATGAAATTCTATATGTTTTTTAAAGGAAAAATCGAAAAACATAAGGCATAATTCTTGACAAAAGTCTCGAGTTTCGGTATAATTATCTGGCAGTGCCTTTGCGGAATAAAGCAAAGGGTTTTGTAGTGTAGCGCAAATAGTGAGGTTTTTTGCATGGAATTAGATTTACAAACGCTGTTTTCTCTAAGAGAAAAGTGCAGTGTGGGTGAGTTTGATTGCGAGGTATCAGGGCATGAGTTTGATGGCTTTGATGTGGTAAAACCTTTGCGGGTGCGCTACGAGGCTGTGGCAGATAACGGCGCAGTGCAACTGGAAATGTGCGTTTGTGCGGATATTGAGGCGGTTTGTGCGCGTTGTTTGTTGGAGTTGCAAAAAGAGTGGAGAGTGGAAAGTTCTTTTCGCATCACGCCACAGGAATTACAGCACGAATTTTTGCAGTTGCCGTTTACAAAAACAGGCGGTTTGGATTTAGCAGAGCTTGCCTATGAGGAACTCTTGATGGATGTAGACCACGTGCTTTTATGCAAGCCCACTTGTGAGGGGCTTTGTATGCACTGTGGCCAGTTAAAAGAGACATGCAGTTGCAAACAAGACAAACAGGAAGTGGATCCACGTTGGCAGGCTCTTTTGGGCCTATTAGACGAAAACGATAGCAAAGACTGACCCGTGTATCGGGCGGGATGGCCAAGATAGAGGGAGGTGCTTATCATGGCAGTGCCAAAAAGGAAACATTCGAAAGCTCGTAGAGACAAACGTCGTTCCAATGTATGGAAAATCGACGCTCCTACCCTTGTGAATTGCGCACAGTGCGGTTCTTACCGGGTGCCACACCAAGTGTGTGGAAATTGCGGTTTTTACAAAGGCCGCGAAGTGGTAAAACAAAAAGAGGCGTAAACAGTGTGGCGCAGGGGTATTGTTGCCCCTGTGTTTTCATTTCAAAAGGAATAATGCAGGAGCCGGGGTGTAAGCGGCCTGTAAAAGGGGGCAATGCGTGGCGGTTCAAATTGTTACAGTAGAGCGGGACAGCCCCGCATACAGAGCAGGCCTGCGCAGTGGTATGTGGCTTTCTTCAATAGATGGGCATGATATTTTAGACGGGATAGATTATGAGTTTTATGCCGCAAGCGAAAACCCCGTTGTAGAGGCTGCAAAAAGTGAACAAGGGCCTTTGCATCGCTATTGTGTACAAAAAGAAGAGACACAGCCTTTGGGCTGTTGTTTTGCAAGTTATCTCATTAGCCCTCAGCAGTCTTGTAAAAATCGTTGTCGATTTTGTTTTGTAGACCAACTGCCAAAAGGCCTGCGTTCTTCGCTGTATTTTAAAGATGATGACGAACGCCTGGGTTTTTTATTTGGGAATTATATAACGCTTACCAATTTGGAAGAGCGGGAAATAGAACGCATCATTGAAATGCGTATATCGCCGGTTAATGTGAGTGTGCACACAGCAAATCCACGGCTGCGCTGTGAGCTAATGGGCAATAAAAAGGCAGGCGAGGCATTGGCGTTTTTACCACGTCTTGCAAAAGCGGATATTGCGTTGAATACACAACTGGTGCTGTGTCCCGGCATAAACGATGGGCAGGAACTGCGTAAAAGTATAGAGTGGTTGGAAACGCTATATCCTGCCTTGCAAAGCATAGCGGCAGTGCCAGTGGGTTTAACACGGCATAGGCAAGGCTTACCACCACTTGAAGCTTATACACAGCAAAGCGCAACTGTGCAGCTAGATATATTGCTTTCTTATGGTGAACTTTTTTTAAAAAAGTATAATCAACGGCTTGTGTTTCCTTCCGACGAGTGGTTTTTGTTGGCAGGGCGTCCTTTGCCATCTTATGAGTTTTACGAAGATTTTTGGCAATTGGAAAATGGTGTGGGCATGTGGCGTATGATGCATGACACTTTTATAGAGGAATTGCAAACAAGCATATTAAATGGCACGCCAATGACGTCTGAAATTGCAACAGGGGCGCTTAGTGCACCTCTTTTGAGAGATTTGATGTGTGCTTTGGAAAATCGTTTTCCAAAACTGAAAGTGCCGGTGCACGAGATACGCAACGACTTTTTTGGGGAAAGTATCACCGTGGCAGGTTTGCTGACAGGGGAGGATTTATTGACGCAATTGCGTGGGAAATTGAAGGCAAAACAGCTGCTGATTTCTAACACTATGCTGCGCAGCGAGGGAGATTTATTTTTGTGTGGCATGAGTGTGGAAGAACTTTCGCAAGCGTTACAAGTGCAAGTGGTGCCTTGTGACGAACAGAGTCTTTTGTGGGAAATTTTGCAAACATAATTAATGCCCACTGAACAAGCGAAAAATGACATTTCCAAATTATAAAACGGCATTTTTCGCTTGGAAAAGTGCAAGGTTTTTCCCATATTTCACATAAAAACCTTGCACTTTTGTTTTCGCCTTTTATTATGAGGGGCGAAAACACAGTGGAGTGCATCAAGATATGCCCCATAAAAGTGCTGTTTTTAGCACTTTTATGGCTACCGCGTACCGCGGTGGGGCTGAATGAACCCCGCAGGGGTTCATTCAGCAGGCATTAATTATAGAATAGTAAAAGGAGCAGGCATGTCAAAACCGATTGTTGCCGTGGTGGGGCGCCCCAATGTAGGAAAATCTACCTTGTTTAATAAGCTGGTGGGCAGGCGTCTTGCCATAGTGGAAGACGAACCCGGTGTTACGCGTGACAGGCTTTGTGCCAATGCCGAGTGGTGTGGGTGCGAGTTTTTGCTTATAGATACCGGTGGCATGGAGCCTGCCAGTGATGATGGTTTATTGCGCCGCATGCGAGAACAAGCGCAAATTGCCATTGATATGGCTGATGCAATTTTGTTTATCACAGATTTGCGTTGTGGCGTCACTGCCACAGATGCCGATATAGCGCCGCTGCTTTTGCGCAGTGGTAAGCCGGTTTTCTTAGTGGTGAATAAAGCCGATTCACCGGGGGCTATCCCCTTGGAATTGTACGATTTCTATACCTTGGGTATGGGAGACCCCTATCCGGTGTCTTCTGTACATGGGCATGGTACAGGGGATTTGCTGGACGAGGTGGTGAAGTGTCTGCCGCAGGCTGATGAGGCAGACGACGACGATGAGCGCATTCCTGTGGCGGTCATTGGGCGCCCCAATGTGGGGAAATCCAGCCTTGTGAATTACCTTTTAGGCGAAGAGCGTATGATCGTGGCCGACGAAGCCGGCACCACACGCGATGCCGTAGATTCGGACGTAGACAACGAATGCGGCAGTTTCACCTTCATTGATACAGCCGGTCTGCGTCGCCGCAGTAAGGTGGAAGATGGGGTGGAGCGCTATAGCGTAGTGCGTAGCTTAGCGGCTGTGGAACGTGCACGTGTGGCCGTGATTCTAATCGATGCCACCGTGGGGTTTACGGAGCAAGATAGCAAGGTGGCCGGGTTTGCACACGAGGCCGGCAAGGCGTGTATCATTGTGGTAAACAAATGGGACGCCGTGGAAAAAGATGAAAAAACAATGGATGAACAACGAAAAAAATTGGAAAATGATTTTTCGTTTATGTCCTATGCACCCATTATTTTTATCTCGGCTAAAACGGGGCAACGCGTGACGAAACTGTTGGAGCTTATTCGCTATGTGGACAATCAAAATGCCATGCGCATCACCACAGGCAAGCTTAACAGCTTGTTGGCCGATGCCACGGCACGTGTGCAACCGCCAACAGATCGCGGGAAACGCCTTAAAATTTACTATATCACACAGGTGTCCACAAGGCCTCCTACCTTTGCGTTTTTCGTAAACAACAGGGAATTGTTCCATTTTTCTTATAAAAGATATTTGGAAAACCAAATTCGCGGTGTATTTGGCCTAGAGGGCACACCCATTCGTATTTTAGAGCGAGAGCGAGATAAAGACAAGTAAGGGGGCAGAAATGGACACATGGATTCGAAACGGACAAGTTCTTGTGTGGAAGCCCATGCCTCACGTTGCCTTTTGCGATATTTTAATTAAAAATGGAAAAATAGCATCACTTTGCGAGCCAAATGGGAAACATGAGGCCAAAGAAGTGATAGACGCCAAAGGAAAACTGGTTACACCCGGGCTTATCAATGCACATACCCATGCCTACATGAGCCTGTTTCGCAATTATGCCGACGACCTTGCCTTTCACACTTGGCTTTTTGAACGCATTATGCCGGTGGAAGATGAGATGGTGGCGCAAGATGCCCACTGGTGCAATATGCTTTCGGCAGTGGAGATGATACGCACAGGAACCACCACCTATGCTGACATGCATATGTTTTGCGGCGAGGGTTTGCGTTGTGCCGAAGAAAGTGGCCTGCGTGCGGTTATCAGCCGTGGTCTTGCCTGTCAAGAAGACGACAAAGCCGGTGGAGAGCGTCGCTTGCAAGAGGCTTTGCAAGAGATAGATGAGGGCAAAAATAGCAGGGCTGCCGTGAGCTTTCGGCTTGGACCTCATGCTATATACACCTGTTGCGAGAGCTACTTAAAAGAACTTGTAGAGCTGGCAAACGAGCGTTCACTTGGGTTTCATATCCATGTTTCCGAAACAGAATATGAGGTGGAAACCTGCAAAAAACAACATGGGCTAAGCCCGGTGCAATATCTGGCTAAGATTGGTCTGTTTTCGTGTCCCACACTGGCGGCACATGGGGTGTATTTAAGCGATGAAGATAGGGAACTGCTGGCAGAACACGATGTGTCGGTGGCTATGAATCCCATCAGCAACATGAAGCTGGGCAATGGGTTTGCACCGTTTGAAGCTTTGCAAGAGGCAGGGGTTAACCTGTGCCTTGGCACAGATGGGCCGGCCTCAAACAACAGCCTTAATTTGTTTCGCGAAATGTCAACGCTATCCTACATCCATAAAGGCACAATGCGCAATGCGCAAAGTGCGTCGGCACAGCAGGTTTTGCACTGTGCCACATTGGGTGGAGCCTATGCTTTGGGGTTGCAAGAAGAAGTGGGTAGCCTAGAAGAAGGAAAAAGCGCTGATTTGCTCTTGCTGGATTTAAATTGTCCGCAGTTTCAACCACAAAATAACCTGTTAACGGCGCTGGTGTATGCGGCCAACGGCAGTGAAGTAGACAGTGTGATGGTGGCAGGCCGTTGGTTAATGCAAAATAGAAGCCTAATAACACTGGATGAAGAGCGCATTTACTTTGAGATGGAACGTCTGCGTCAAAAATATTTGGTGCATTAAAACAGAAAAATTATTGAGGAGCGTGTGATATGAGTGAAATATTAGACATTCAACTGGCTGGAAGTGGGCAACGAAAAATTGAATGGGTGGCAGGACATATGCCGGTTTTGGCCAGCATACGCAAAGAGTTTGAAAATGAAAAGCCATTTGCGGGCCTGAAGGTGGCCCTGTCTATCCATCTGGAAGCCAAAACGGCTTATTTGTGTGAAACATTGGCCGCAGGTGGCGCCGACATGTATGTGACAGGCAGTAATCCACTTTCTACACAGGATGATGTGGCGGCAGCTTTGGCAAAACAGGGCATGCATGTGTTTGCACGTCATGCGTGTGATGAGCAAGAGTATACAAGACATTTGCGTGAGACGGTGAAAACAGGACCGGACATTGTTATCGATGACGGTGGTGATTTGGTGCATATGTTGCACGAAAAGTTTCCGGAGCTTTGCAAAAATGTGTTGGGTGGCTGTGAGGAAACCACGACGGGTGTGATCCGTTTGCAGGCCATGGCCCGTGAGGGTGTTTTGCGTTTTCCGATGGTGCTGGTGAACGATGCCCAGTGTAAACACTTGTTTGACAACCGTTACGGAACCGGACAATCGGTGTGGGATGGTGTTACACGCACCACCAACCTTATAGTGGCGGGCAAAACCGTGGTGGTAAACGGCTATGGCTGGTGCGGAAAAGGGGTTGCCATGCGTGCAAAAGGTCTTGGCGCGCGTGTGGTGATTACTGAAATTGATTCGGTGAAGGCCATAGAGGCCATCATGGATGGTTTTGATGTGAAACCCATGGATGAGGCCGCTAAAGAAGGGGATTTCTTTGTTACGGTCACCGGTTGCCGTGACGTTATATGCGAAAGACATTTTCTGGAGATGAAAGATGGAGCCGTTATGTGCAATGCGGGCCATTTTAATGTGGAAATCGATACAGAGGCTTTGGCACGTATTGCCTGTGAAGAAAAAGAACAGCGCCATAATATTAAAGGCTACCGTATGCCCAATGGCCGTTGGTTGTCGCTTTTGGCAGAGGGACGTCTTGTGAATTTAGCATCCGGAGACGGGCACCCTGCTGAAATTATGGATATGAGTTTTGCCATTCAGGCAAAATGCGCTCAAATGATTGCAAAGTGTCCGCCAAAAGAAATTATCAATGCAGTGCCGGCAGAAATAGATAGGGAAGTGGCCAAACGTAAATTGGCCTTTGAAGGCTATGCCATCGACACACTTACCCCGGAACAAAAGCAGTATTTAGATAGTTGGAACGTGGAATAAATGTTTTATGCCGCACCGGTGACTTGTTGTGATAAGTAATGCCTGCTGAATGAACCCCGGCGGGGTTCATTCAGCCCCACCGCGATATGCGGTGGCTATAAAAGTGCTTAAAACAGCACTTTTATGGGGAATATCTTGATGCACTCCACTGTGTTTTCGTCTCTTAAATGAAAAGGCGAAAACAAAAGTGCAAGGTTTTTGTATGTGAAATGGAAAAAACCTTGTTCTTTTCCAAACAAAAAAATGATCTTTTGTAATATGTATATGTCATTTTTTGTTTGTTCAGTGAGCATTAAGTATACACGGTAAGTTGCATGATGCGTAGTATAGAAGCAACAGCAAGTAGACCAGAGGGCAGCGCTCGCTTAGGCGGGTGAGGAAAGTCCGGGCTTCGCAAGGGAACGGTAACTGCTAACGGCAGCCGGGGGCAACCCTAGGGAAAGTGCAACAGAAAGCAACCGCCGAACGGCCCTTTTGGGTGCGTGGTAAGGGTGGAAAGGCGAGGTAAGAGCTCACCGGCGCACAGGAGACTGTGCGGCCCTGTAAACCCTACCGGAAGCAACATCGGGGACAGAGGTTTTTCCTCAGCGTACCCTGCGCGTCCCCTACATGGCATGAGCCACTTGGCGACAGGTGGCCAAGATAGATTGTCCTTTAATACAGAACCCGGCTTACGGGATGCTTGCAAAACAGAAAGGTGGCTTGCCTTTCTGTTTTTTTATATCTGTGAATCAGTTTTGAGTTTGCTTGATTTTGTATCGTGCGCTGGGCATGGTGTTTCCACAATTTTAAATTTGTACATGTCGCTTTTTGTTTGTTCAATGGGCATGAAGTAGGGATTGCGGAGCATACTATATGAAATACACAAAAATACTTGTGTCAACAAAAAGAATATTCTTATTTGGGGACAGTATGCACGGAAAAGTTGTTGAAATATCGCTTTTATGTGTGTGGCAAGCCAAAGAATGATGTAAACATTTGCAATTTCTCCCAAAACGGTCTATAATGCAACTGATGCAAAAAATGCACGAGACAATGCAATGTTGCATGGAAAAGAGTTGCCCATGGCATGTTTTGCAAAGTTGCTTGCGTGCAAACAGAAAGGGTGATAGCTGATGTTTCGCAGTGAGTATGTTCGAGAAGTATACGAGGCTACCGAAAAATTAAACGCAGGTGAAACTGAGTTTTTGCAAGCGGTACGCGAGGTGTTTGAAAGTTTAGACACGGTGTGCGAAAGACGCCCGGATATCAAGAAACACGGCATTTTAGAGCGCATTGTAGAGCCGGAGCGCTTCATTCATTTTCGGGTAACTTGGGTGGACGATAAAGGCTGTGTGCAAGTGAACCGTGGCTATCGTGTGCAGTTCAACTCGGCTTTGGGGCCCTATAAAGGGGGCTTGCGTTTCCACCCCACGGTGACGGCTTCGGTTATCAAATTTTTAGGGTTTGAGCAGGTGTTTAAAAATAGCCTAACCACCCTGCCGATGGGCGGAGGCAAAGGTGGGGCTGATTTTGATCCCAAGGGAAAAAGCGATGATGAAGTAATGCGTTTTTGTCAAAGCTATATGACGGAGCTTTCGAAACACATTGGCCAATTTACGGACATCCCAGCTGGCGACATTGGCGTGGGTGCGCGTGAAATTGGATATTTATTTGGACAGTACAAGCGTTTGAAGAATGAGTTTGTGGGTGTGTTAACAGGGAAAGGGCTTAGTTTTGGCGGTAGCCTTGTGCGCACAGAAGCCACAGGATATGGGCTTTGTTATTTTGTGCAAGAGGCACTGAGGGTGTTGGATAAAGGTTCTTTTGAGGGACGACGTGTGGCCGTTTCGGGGAGTGGCAATGCTGCTATTTATGCGGCGGAAAAAGCGAAACAACTGGGCGGAAAAGTGGTTACAATGAGCGACTCGAGCGGCTATATCTACGACGAAAACGGTGTGGATTTAGAGCTTGTGAAAGAAATAAAACTAGAAAAGCGTGCACGCATCAACGAATATGTTAAAGAGCGTGATGCAAAATATGTTGCCAACGAAAATGTATGGAATGTGCCGGTAGACATTGCTCTGCCTTGTGCTACACAAAATGAATTGGATGAAAAAGACGCCAAGTTATTGGTGAATCATGGCGTGATGATGGTGGCGGAAGGGGCGAATATGCCCTGCACACGGGAGGCAATTGAGGTGCTGCGTGGTAACCATATCATTTATGGGCCGGGCAAGGCTTCGAATGCGGGTGGTGTGGCCACAAGTGGCTTAGAGCTGAGCCAAAACTCCATGCGATTAAATTGGGGGTCGGAAGAGGTGGAAGGCCGTTTACGGGAAATCATGCGCAACATTGTGCACAGCTCCTTAGAAGCGGCCGGGCGCTATGGAAAACCGGGCGACTTAACGGCCGGGGCCAATATTGCCGGGTTTGAAAAAGTGGTAAAAGCCATGTTGGCACAAGGAATTTCATTTTGATATCTTCTGGAATAATATACGAAAAAACGTCTTGTTTTAGGCAAGGCGTTTTTTAGTGTCACAGCATATGGGGTTTGCAAATATTGCTAAAAACTGGTACACTTATAAGAAACATTAAAATCGAAAAGGAAAGAGGGTCAAGAGCGCATGGCAAAAAGTATGACCGGATATGGGCGTGCACAGTTGCAAAACGAAAAGCGATGTTTAAGTGTGGAAATTAAAAGTGTAAATTCGCGATACTTTGAATTTTCTATGCGTTTGCCGCGCAACATGGGCTTTGTGGAAGAGGCTGTAAAAAAACATATTTCGCAGCAGGTAGTGCGTGGGCGTGTAGAGATAAATTTGCTGGTGCAAACTACCGGAGAAGGTGATACAACAGTGCAGGCTAATGTACCTGTGGCCAGGGCCTATCAAAAAGCCATTGCGCAAATAGCTGAAGAATTGCAACTGGAAAACGACACAAAGATATCCACTTTGCTTCGGTTTTCAGACATATTTACCGTGGTGCAAGAGGAAGAAAATGAAGAAGAGTTGTTGCAAGATGTGCTGGGCGTAACAGATATGGCTTTGCAGCAATATAGGGAAATGTGTCTGCAAGAGGGAAAAAAATTGGAGGAGGACATTTTGTCTCGGCTTGGCTTGCTGCAAATTAGTTTGGAAAGCATAGAAAAAACAGATGCCGAGCGCGTGCGCTGCCACCGAGAACGTTTACATGATAAGCTTAAGGAAGTGTTGCAAGACACACAAATTGAAGAGACTCGTCTACTGCAAGAGGCGGCCATTTTTGCAGACAAAACGGCAGTGAGCGAAGAAACAGTGCGTTTGCAAAGTCATATCGTTCAATTTAAAGACACGCTGGCGCAGCAAGGTGCCATTGGACGTAAGCTGGATTTTTTGTGCCAAGAGCTCAACCGAGAAGTGAACACCATTGGTTCCAAATGCCAAGAAGTAGAAACCACACGTCTTGTGGTGGACATGAAAGGCGAAATTGAAAAAATACGCGAACAAATTCAAAATTTAGAGTAGTAGTGGGAGACGGCATGAAGCTTGTGAATATTGGTTTTGGCAATCTTATCAATGCAGAACGTCTCATTGCTGTGTTGGGCACGGAATCTGCCCCTACCAAACGCTTGGTGGCCGCAGCAAGGCAGAAGAATGTTCTTATAGATGCTACCTATGGTCGCCGTGCACGTGCAGTTTTGGTAACCGACTGCGAGCATATTGTGCTAAGTGCCCTTTCCACACAGGCGGTGCTTGGTAGGGTACAAGAAGAGCAGAATGTACAGTGGGAGGAAGAAAGTGAATAGAGAACACTTTTTAACAGTTATTAGTGGGCCGTCCGGCAGTGGAAAAGACAGTGTGGTGCGTGAAATGATAGCGGCACACCCGGAAATAGAATGTAGTGTTAGCGCCACAACTCGCGCCCCACGCGAAGGCGAGGAGCATGGTGTACATTATTTTTTTCTTTCGAAAAATGATTTTGAACAATGCATTGCTGAAAATAAGCTGATAGAGCATACACAATATGTAGAGAATTATTATGGTACTTTAAGAAGCCAAATTGAAGATCGAATGAACCGTAAGGTGGCTTGTGTGCTTGTGATAGAAGTGGAAGGAGCGGCCAATGTAAAGCGGCAGTATCCCGGTTGTGTTACGGTGTTTATTAAACCGCCCAATATGCAAGAATTGGAAAACCGTTTGCGTTCACGTGGCACAGAAGAAGAAGCTTGTGTCCAAAAACGCTTGCAACGTGCAAAGGAAGAATTGCAATTGGCAGAGATATACGACCATGTGCTTATAAACGAAGAATGTGGGCATTGTGCGAACAGTTTGTACGAAATCATAAAAAATAGCCAAGAGTCTGCGCAAGCCACAGAAATCGTATCAGAGTAAGAAATATATTTCAAAAAGCGGATGGAGCAAAACGGCAATGTATGTAGAGGTCGCCATAGAACAGGCGAAAAGCGGTTTTGATAAATTGTATACCTATCAGGTTCCGCTACACCTGGCGCAGGGCATAGGCATTGGTACAACGGTGCTTGTGCCTTTTGGTCGTGGGCGGGCAAAGCCGCGTATAGGAGTGGTTTTAAAAGAAATTTCTGCACCCGAAAAACTGCGGGGCATCAAGTTGGTTTTGGCGGCAGCACCTGCAGAAAAAGCCCTCACACAAGAGGGGATGGCCATGGTGCAGTATTTAAAGAAGGCTACATTTTGCACGTGGTATGAAGCGGTAAAAACGGTGGTGCCACGCGGTGCCAGATATTGTGTTGCACAAAAGGATGACGGAGAATGGGTCTTGCAGACCGAACTTCATGTGCCACAAGATATCTTTTATAAACGCAAAGAGGATTTTGAAAATCAAGGCGCTACATACACGCAAAAACAAGAACGTGTACTTTCGTTTTTGGGGGCAGGGCCAAAGGAAAAACAAGAGATTTGTAGAACATGTCTTGTGGGGTCATTTGTGCTACAAGGCCTTGTAAAAAAAGGTGTTGTAGAGGTGTATCGACAGCCAAGAGATGGGAAAATCGCCGCGTATCCAGAGGTTGCTGAAGTGGGGTTACCGGTTCTTAATGACGCGCAGCAGCAGGTGTTAGACGCCCTTTTAGAAAAAGAAAAGGTGAACGATGTGCGTCCTGCGCTGCTATATGGAGTTACCGGAAGCGGCAAAACAGCCGTTTTTTTGCATTTGGCACAGTACTTTTTGCAAAGAAAAAAAACTTGTCTGCTTTTGGTGCCGGAAATTGGGCTTACACCCCAGATGATACAGACTTTTCGAATGGCATTTGCCGGCCGTGTAGCGGTGCAACATAGCGGCCTTTCGCAGGGCGAACGTTTTGCACAGTGGGAAAGCGTGCGAGAGAGAAAAGTGGATGTGGTAATTGGAACACGCAGCGCCGTTTTTATGCCACTGGCGAACATTGGTCTTATTGTGGTAGACGAAGAACAAGAGCGAAGTTACCAAAGTGAAGCGGCCCCAAGATACGATGCCATAGAGGTGGCGAAGCGACGGGCACGTCGTCATGGTGCTCTGTTGGTGTTGGCCTCTGCAACGCCTACGGTAAGCGATTATTATGCAGCCGAACAAGGGGTATACAGTTTGCATAAACTTTTGCATCGTTTTGGAAATTTGCCTTTGCCCAGTGTGGAAATGGCAGATATGCGTGCCGAAATGAAAACAGGGAATGCCGGTGCCATTGGTGCCCAGCTAACGGCGGCCATTACCGAAATGCTACATCAAAAACGGCAGATTATCTTGCTTCTGAACCGCCGTGGGTACCATCGTGTGGGTGTTTGTCGTGTTTGTGCCACGGTGTTGAAATGTGACAATTGTTCGGTGCCTATGATTTATCATCGTGGGAAATATAGGCCCTCTGTACAAGAAGGTGCACAAGAAACACAAGTTGTGCCAGAAAACAAACAAGGTGAAGAGCAGACGCCAAGTGCTTTGGCGGTTTGGAAAAAATTGAATGTTGCTTCTGTGCAAGATGAGGCAAGAAACAGCGAAGATATAGCGGATGGTGCGAAATTGCTTTGTCATTACTGTGCGAAAAAGATACAACCGGCACCACAGGTTTGTCCCGATTGTGGCGGCGAAATTCGCTACACAGGGTTTGGTACACAGCGTGTGGAGGAGGAGCTACAGTTGCGTTTTCCAACGGCGCGGGTGATGCGCATGGATTTAGATACCACGCGTCGCAAAGGGGCACACGAAAAAATGCTGCGGGAATTTGCCGAGGGTGCCTATGACATTCTGTTGGGCACACAGATGGTGGCCAAAGGGCTCGATTTTGAAAATGTGGGTCTTGTGGGGGTTGTGGGCATTGATTCACTTTTGTTTGGGCAGGGGTATCGAACCCCGGAACATGTGTTTTCTCTTGTGACACAAGTGGTGGGCAGGGCTGGACGTTTTGAAGAACATGGCTATGCCATGGTGCAAACATTAGACCCCGACAATGCCGTGCTGCAATTGGCAGCACAGCAAAATTACCCCGAATTTTATAAACAAGAGATTGGTTTTCGGCAAATGGCCTTGTATCCGCCGTTTTGTAAACTGTGTGTGGTGGGGTTTGTGGCCGATGAGGAAGAGGTGGCTGTGCAAAGTGCACACCTATTTGCCCGTATTTTATCTGATGAGGCTAGGCGTGGGCTTTCTTTGCCACTGCGTGTGCTGGGGCCGGCGCCAATGCAAGTGAGTAAAGTGGCTGGCCAGTGGCGATGGAGATTAACGATAAAATGTCGTGCCGATGCAGCCTTTCGCCGGCTGTTGGAAAATAGTTTGAAGCAGTATGGACAATATAAGCAAGCCAAGAGGGCAAATATATATGTGGATTTTAATGCAGATACAGTGTATTAAATGTTTGAAATGATGAAAAAAGCGTGAAATCAGGGATTGTTTTAATACATAGTTGTTTAAGTGTGGTATAATGTGTAAAGAGAGGGAGTGTGGTAAAATGGCATTGCGCAATATTATTAAAGAGGGGGATGCCGGCCTTAAAAAACAATGTAAGCCGGTGACAAAATTTGATAAAAGGTTGCACCAATTGCTTGAGGATATGGAAGAAACCATGATGGAAGCAGACGGTTTAGGGCTTGCCGCACCACAAGTGGGTGTTTTGCGCACCCTGTTTGTGGCTTTGGAAGAACCTAAAAAAATCTTGGAAGACGAACAAGAAGAACTGGTGATTAAGGAATTTATCAATCCGGAAATTATAGAAGAAGAGGGAGAACAATATGCCTACGAAGGCTGTCTCTCTTTTCCTGGATTGTTTGGTGTGGTAAAACGACCACAGCGTGTGGTGGTGCGTGCCCAAGATAGAAACGGAGAGTTTTTCACCGAGGAGGGCGAGGGTCTTACGGCGCGTTGTTTTTGTCATGAAATTGACCATTTAAAAGGGGTGACTTTCGATACCTTGGCCGAGCATTTTTACGACCCCGACGAGCCGCACGAGTTGGATAAAGATTTTGCGCCCGAGGAGGAAGAGGCGTGAGAATTGTCTTTATGGGAACGCCGGAAATTGCACGTCATTGCCTTGATGTCCTTTTGCAAAGCGAGCATGAAGTTGTGGCTGTTTACACCAGAAGAGACAAGCCTGTGGGCCGCAAGCAAGTGCTTACCCCACCAGCCGTAAAACAGCTGGCGTGCGAAAAGGGTATATCGGTGTTTCAACCGGCGAACTTGCGTGGCGAAGAGACCCTTTCGCAGCTGCGAGCGTTAAATCCGGATGTCATTGTGGTGGTGGCGTATGGATGCATAGCGCCTGCCGGAGTGTTGAAGTTGCCTCGACACGGCTGCCTTAATGTGCATGTGTCGTGTTTGCCAAAATACCGCGGGGCGGCGCCTATACAGTGGGCTGTGATAGATGGTTGCAAAAAAACAGGTGTAAGCATTATGCAATTGGACGAGGGGCTGGACACCGGGCCCTTATATGCCACTGAAGAATTTGCCATACAGGAGGATGCCACGGCCGGGGAAGTATTGTGGCAGGCTACACAGGTGGGTGCACAATTGTTGCTTCGCACGCTTAACAAGGTTGAACAAGGCAGTGCGATAGCAAGACCACAAAGTGGGGAGGCAAGTTTGGCACCCAGTTTGCACAAAGGGATGGCAAGCTTAGACTTTAAATTGCCAGCTACAAAACTGCATAATTTAGTGCGTGGGTGCAACCCCTGGCCCGGAACATGGTTTATAACAGGGGGCAAAAAAATCAAAGTGATGAAAACACGAGTGTGCAATTTGCAAGGCAATGTAGGTGAGGTGTTGCAGCTTAACCCCTTGGTGGTGGCCTGTGGAGAGGATGCCTTAGAGCTGATTGAAATTGTGCCCGAAGGAAAAAAACCAATGAGTGGTACACAGTGGGCACAGGGTAAGCGTTTGCAAAAGAACGACCGTTTTGATGGAGTATTCACACAGGAGAATGTTTAGAAAGTAAAGGAGTAAACAAAGATGTTTTTTGATATGACCTATCTTATGTATATGATACCAGGCCTACTGGTGGTGCTGTGGGCTCAATGGAAAATGAAAAGCACCTTTAAAAAATACGAACACGAATATACCAGACAGGGTCTAACGGGCGCACAGGCGGCACGTTCTATTTTGGATAGAAATGGCTTGCAACAAGTGCAAGTTGTGCCTGTGTCGGGTCACTTAACAGATCATTTTGACCCCCGCACCAACACGGTAAGTTTATCCGAGGCCACGTATAATGCGGCCACGATTGGTGCTGTGGGTGTGGCCGCGCATGAGTGCGGGCATGCTGTGCAACATGCCACCGGGTATTTTCCCATCAAAATCCGTTCGGCCATCGTGCCCTTGGCCAACCTTGGTTCGCGTCTTTCCATACCGCTTATTTTGTTTGGCTTTCTTTTAAATCTTTTGGGGCTAATTTATGTTGGAATTGCTTTATTTGCACTGGCGGTATTGTTTCAGTTGGTTACTTTGCCGGTAGAGTTAGATGCGTCACGCCGTGCTATTCGCACCTTGGATGAATCGGGCATGGTGACGCAAGAAGAGAGTCAAGGGGTGCGTAAAGTATTAACGGCCGCTGCGATGACATATCTTGCCGCTTTGCTTTCCAGCTTGTTGCAACTTTTATATTATGTGAGTTTGGCTGGCCGCAGGCGTTAAGAGGGATTTGTTTGCGCGGGAAAAGGGGCGTGTGTATGGATAAGGCAAGACGGGCGGCGGCGGTGGCAATAATGCAAATGCATGGTGGCCGCTATGCTTCTGAGGCGTTGCATGTAGCCTTGAAAAAAGAGAAGCTCTCGCAGCGTGAGAGTGCCTTTGCAAGCTCTTTGTTTTTTCATACGGCAGAACATCTTATTACTTTAGATGTTCTGCTTTTGCCGTTTCTACGTCGTTCTTTAGATAAATTAGATGTGGAAGTGCGTGCGGTTTTAGAAACCGGTTTGTGTCAAATGAGATATATGCAGGTGCCAAACCATGCGGCTATCCATGAGGCGGTTGCTTTAACACGTGGTTTTGGCAAAAGCAGTGCGGCGGGTTTTGTGAATGCAGTGTTGCGTAAGGCATCTACTGCTACAGCAATCGATGACGCAGATATGACAAAAATAGAAAATGTTTGTGCAAAATACAGTGTCTCTTCTGCAGTGGCAGAAGCTTTAATGGATGCTTTGCCACAAGAGTATGAAGCCTATTTGCAAGCTTGCTATTCTCAAGGGGCACTCAGCATACGTGTGAACACCTTGCGTATAGAAGAGAAAGAGCTAAAAGAGAAGTTTTTGAGACAAAAAACACATGTTGAATCCGGAATGCATCAGAATAGTTTGCGAATTCAGCTTTCTGGCGGTGTGGCAAATGATGAATTTTTTGCACAGGGGTTTTATCATGTGCAAGATTTTGCCTCGCAATATGCGGCGCTTTGCCTGCAAGCAAAAAAGGGGATGCGTGTGCTTGATTTGTGTGCGGCCCCCGGCGGCAAAAGTGCCACATTGGCCCAAGAGATGCAAGGCGGTGAGGGTCTTACTGTTTGTGATGTGAATGAGACACGTTTGCAACGCGCCAAGTCTCTTTTTTCATCTTTGGGCATCGAGGGAGCCCATTTTTTACAAAACGATGCCAGTGTATATAATAAAGAATTGGAAGCTCAAGATGCGGTGTTGTGTGATGTACCGTGCTCGGGCCTGGGGGTTTTGGCTACAAAACCGGACCTGCGTTATACAAGTGGAGATCATTTTTCGAACTTGCCTGCATTACAGCTTTCGATTTTACAAACGGCGGCACGTTATGTGCGGGTCGGGGGTAGGTTGGTCTATTCCACATGCACACCGCTTTGTGTAGAAAATGAGCAAGTGGTGCAGGCTTTTTTGCAAAAAGGGGATTGTTTTAAATTGTTTTTGCCGAAAGATGTCCCTAAAAATGTGTGTATAAGAAATGATATGCTATATTTTTTGCCGCAAAATACAAATACGTCCGGATTTTTTATAGCATGTATGGAAAGAATATGCTAAAATATAAAATGGCTATGCTTATATAGAGTTTGATTTTTATACCGAGCGGCAGTAAATAGGGCGAAAGACGGGTGGCAATTGCCGCCCAAGGCGCAAGCTTTTGCGGCTTTAGGGAGAAGCATTGTACGCAAAGACCGTGAAAATGGCGCCGGTTTGTATGTTGCGGAAGACACCCTGTATATGAAACGGAGGAAAAGGCACTTTTGAAAGAGAGTATGTTGTCTTTGTCGTTTTCTCAGTTAGAGGCTTTGTGTAAAGAGCAAGACCAGCCGGTTTATCGTGCGGGGCAGTTGTTTAGCTGGTTACATAAAAAAAAGGTGCAACAGTTTGACGAGATGAAAAACCTGCCGGAATCTTTTCGTGAACAATTGGATACAAAGTTTTTTATAGATAATTTGCAAATTGTTTTGCTCCAAAAAAGCCAAGATGGAACAAAAAAATACCTGTTGCGTTTGCATGATGGGCACTGTGTGGAAGCCGTGTTGATGGAATATAGCTATGGCCACAGTCTTTGCATTTCTAGTCAAGTAGGATGCCGTATGGGGTGCCGTTTTTGTGCATCCACACAAGAGGGGCTTGTGCGAGATTTGACAGCCGGCGAAATGTTGGGGCAAATTTATGCAGTACAAAAAGAAAGCCAAAAAACGGTTTCTCGTGTGGTGATGATGGGTATAGGGGAGCCTTTAGATAATTACGATTCCACGGTGGATTTTTTGCATCTTGTTTGTGACGAGCGCGGGCAAAATCTTGCCAAACGCAATATCAGTGTTTCCACCTGTGGGCTTGTGCCGAAAATAGAGCAGTTGGCGCAGGAAAATTTGGCTGTAACATTGAGTATTTCGTTGCATGCGGCCAGCGATGAAAAACGCAGAAAACTGATGCCGGTGGCACACCGATATTCTATTGCGCAGTTGCTTTGTGCTTGCAAGGCCTACCAAAGCAAAACAGGGCGGCGCATCAGCTATGAATATGCAGTGGTGCCCGATGAGAACGATACAAGGCAGGACGCAGACAAACTGTGCATGCTCTTAAAGAAAATGGGTGGACACGTGAATTTGATACCCGTGAATGCAACACCGGGGTTGACGCCTGTTAAAAATAGCCGAGAGGCCGCAGTGCGGTTTAAAAAAATATTGCAAGAAAAAGGGCTGAATGCCACGGTGCGCAGAAGCCTTGGTGAAGATATACAAGCGGCTTGCGGTCAATTGCGAGCGGAGTATGCACAAAAAGAGTTGAGTACAAAGGGGAAGTCATGAGAGTAATCGGCAAAACAGACATTGGCAAAAACCGTGCAGAGAATCAAGATGATTTTCGCAGTGGATATTTGCCGCCGGGAGGGGCTTTTGGCATCGTGTGCGATGGCATGGGTGGCGCGCAACACGGTCGTTTAGCTTCTCAATTGGCCTGCGATAGCATGGAGGCTCAATTTCTAAAACTGCTGGGGGGCTCGCATGAGCCCGAAGAGGTGCAGGCCTTGATGAGCGAAGCAGTGCAAAAGGCAAATGCAGACCTTTTTGCCCAAAGTGGTTACGGGGAACTTGTGATGGGAACTACGACGGTTTGTGCCATTATAAAAGAGGATGTTTTGCATATATGCCATGTGGGTGACTCACGCGCCTATTTACTTAGAAATGGGAAATTATCGCAGCTAACCAAAGATCATTCCGTGGTGCAAGAATTGCAAGATGCAGGGGTCTTGACACAACAAGAGGCAAAAACACATCCTGAAAAGAATGTGATTACAAGGGCTTTGGGTGTGGAAAGCAAGGTGAAGACCAGCTATAGCAGGCGCCCGTTTCTACAGGGAGATTTGATATTGCTGTGCTCGGATGGGCTTACCAACATGGTGCCAGACGAGCAAATGCAAAATATACTACTCACAACAGATTTTTTTGAAATGACAAATATTTTAGTACAAGAGGCACTAGAAGCCGGAGGAACAGACAATATCACCGCATTGATTTTGGAAAAAAGGGAGAAGGGCCTCAATGGATAACAGTATCATCGGGAAACGTCTAGACGGACGTTACGAATTGGAATGCCTCGTGGGCGAGGGAGGTATGGCCGATGTATATAAAGCACGAGATTTGGGAGAAGATCGTGTGGTGGCCGTAAAAATTCTAAAAGAAGAATTGCGCGATAACGAGGAAGTGGTGCGACGGTTTAACAACGAATCACGTGCTATCAGTGTGTTAAGCCAAGATAACATCGTGAAAGTGTACGATGTAAGCGCAAGTGAAAAAATGCAGTACATTGTGATGGAACTTATCGAGGGCATCACACTAAAAGAATATATAGAGCAACGAGGAGAACCGCTTACTTACAAAGAAACCATCCATTTTATGTTGCAAATTTTACATGCATTGCAACATGCGCACGACAGAGGGGTGGTGCACAGGGATATCAAGCCGCAAAACATTATGCTTACCGCCGATGGCACTTTAAAAGTGATGGATTTTGGCATTGCACGCCTTGCCCGCAGTGAAAGCCACACCGTCAGTGATCAGGCCATTGGCAGCGTGCATTATATCAGCCCCGAACAAGCCAAGGGGGAAAGCACAGACCAGCGGGGAGATATTTATTCTGCGGGCATTATGATGTACGAAATGTTGTCTGGCAAAGTTCCTTTTGAAAGTGATAATGTGATGTCGGTGGCCATTGCACAAATTTCGGATGCCCCGGTTCCCCTCACAGAAGCAAACGCATCTGTGCCGATGGGGCTTGCAGAAATCACCATGAAAGCCATGGAAAAAGAGCCACGCCAACGCTATCAAAGTGCTTTGGAAATGATGAGCGACATTGAACACTTTAAACGGGATCCCAGCATTAAATTTGAGTATACATATCTTACAAATACAGCCCCAACGAGGTATATAGACAAAGTGGTTAAAGATACAAAACGAAGCAACCCCGGTGCGAATAACAATAAAAAGAAAAAGAAGAAAAAAAGGCGTAGCTGGCTTGTGCCTATTGTTTTGGCCATCACCATTGCCGTGTGTGGTGCCTGTGCAGCCGTTGCCTATTCTATGTTTTCCAGTAGTGGCAACCCATTGTTCACAGAGTACGAGGATATCCAATTACCCAACTTTGTGGGGATGCAGTACGAGGATGTACAGCGTTTATTGCGTGATGAGCCCTACAATCATTTGCGACTGGAAGCACCCATTGAGGAGAGCAATCCCGGTGTGCCTGCGGGGCAAGTGATTAGCCAAAACCCAACTAGCAGTAACGATAATCCCAAAATGGTGAAAGCAAACCAAAGAATATATTTAACGGTTAGTCAGGGTGTGCAAGAAATAACAGTGCCAGACCTTTCCGGAATGAGCCGTAATGAGGCCATCACTGTTATTTTGGATTTGGGTTTGCGTCCCTATGCTCAAGTGGTGGTGGATGAAAACGTGCCCAACGGTCTTGTGATAAATACAGAGCCTGCTGCGGGCAGTGTGGTGCAGAATTTGCCGGATACGGTGTTAACCATTTATGTTTCCGGAGAACGAGGCAATTACAACCGGGTGGTGCCTACGGTTACAGGGATGGATTTGCCCACGGCCACCACAACATTGCTGGAATTTGATTTACAACTGGGAACTACAACGGAAGAGTACAATGATTTGCCTGCGGGCACGATTATAGTGCAGAACCCGGAGGCCGGTGCTGAAGTCAGCATCGGCACTGCTGTATTTATCACCGTGTCAAAAGGTCCGGCACCACCGCCTGCTCCTGCCACAACCACAGTTCCCAGTGTGGTGGGCATGCAGCGATATGATGCGCTTGTGGCCCTAGCAGCCGTTGGCCTGCCGGCCAATGTCACCTTTGAATATTCAGACCAGTTGGCGGAAACTGTGATTTCGCAAAATCCGGGCAGTGGTGAGGTGACACAGGGCTCTACCATTTCTCTTGTGGTGTCGCAAGGGCCCCAACCTACACCCGAGCCCACGCCTACACCCGAGCCCACACCTACGCCCACACCTTCTTCATCAGTGGCCCCTTCCTCCTCGTCCTCTTCCGAGCCGGCACCGGCACCATCATCGGAAACCACTTAGTATGCAGGGGCTTATTTATAAGGGAATTGGCGGGTTTTACAACGTTAAAACACAGGAATGTGGCATGTTGCAGGTGAAACCACGAGGTATTTTTCGAAAACGTGGAAAAAAACCTTTGGCAGGCGACAAAGTGGTGTTGGAACAAGAGGCACAGACCTGGGTGATACAAGATATTTTGCCAAGAAAGAATACCTTTGTGCGGCCGGCTGTGGCCAATGTAGACAGGGTGTTTTTGGTGGCATCTGCCGTGCATCCATCCCCTAACTTTTTCGTTTTGGATAAAATGTCGGCTGTGGCTATAGACCAAGGGGCTGAGGTGGCTTTACTCATCACCAAAACAGACCTTGCCGATGGCACGTCCTTGTTATCGGCATATGAAAAAACAGGGTTTCCGGTTTTTTTTGCCAACGCTAAAAGCGGTGAAGGGCTTGAAAAGGTTTTGCAGATGTTGCAAGGGAAACTCAGTGTGTTTTGTGGCAATTCCGGTGTAGGGAAAAGCACTTTGCTCAACGCACTTTGTCCAAATGCCAATAGAGACACGGCAGAGATTAGTAAAAAATTGGGTAGAGGGCGCCATACCACACGAGAGGTAGATATTTTAGAGGTGGGAACGGGGCTTGTGGCAGATACTCCAGGGTTTTCCGGTTTTGATTTGCAGCAGGTGGGAGGCATGACAGCCGAAAACTTGCAAATGGCCTTTCCGGAAATAAAGAAAAACATGCCAAAATGTAGGTTTTCCGGCTGTAGCCATATTGTAGAAACAGGCTGCGCGGTGCGAGAAGCCTTGCAACGCGAAGAGATTTCCGAAAAAAGATACGAGAGTTATTGCCTGTTGTATAGGCAACTGAAAGAAAGCGAGCGCTATTGAACAACACCCAGCAAAACAAAACAAATACTTGCTTTATTTTTGGGGCTCGCCCTGTGTTAGCGTCTCTTGCGCAAGAGGCGCTACAGCTATACGAGGAAAATCCCTTTGTAGTTGCAGCCGATGCCGGTGCTCTTCAGGCAGAAAATTGTGGGCTTATGCCGGATGTGGTTTTAGGGGATTTTGATTCGGCACCTCATTTGCATAGCCGAGCTAAGGCGGCACAAGCAAACCAAAAATACCACACAGTGTGGATGGTGCTGCCCAAAGAAAAAGATGACACAGATTTACATTATGCAGCCAAAGAAACTGTGCGTCTTGGGTTTAAAAAGGCATTGTTGTTTGGGGTGCTTGGCGGCCGCTTCGATCATAGTTTGGCCACTTTGGCAACGCTGTTGTTTTTGCAGGAAAGTGGTGTTCAGGCCATAATTTTAGAAGAAACCACCACGGTGTACTGTGTTTTGCCGGGCCAAGAATTGACCGTGGATAAAAAAGAGGATTCCTATCTCAGCATTTTTTCGGCAAAAGGGAAAAGTGAAGGTGTTTTTGCAAAAGGGTTGCAGTATTCCATGGAAAATGCGTGTTTAAGTGCAGACTTTCCTTTGGGTGTAAGCAATGAATTTAAAGATGCACAAGCTTGTATTGCGTGTGAAACAGGGGCATTATTTGTAATGGTGGTAAAAAAAGATGCCGATATGCTTTGAGGTGCCAAAAGAAGAAGCAGGTATAAAGCTGGGTGTTTTTTTGCGAAGACAAGGAATTTCTATGTCTCTGATTCGCCGTGTGAAATTTGAGCCAAACGGGTTACAAGTGAATGGACAACGTGTTAAGACAAACCATGTGCTTCAAGAGGGGCAATATGTATGCGTGCAATTGCCGATGGACGAAATGTCACTGCAGGCACAGGAGATGCCACTGAAAATAGTGTATGAAGATATGCATGTTATGGTGATAAATAAGCCGGCAGGGCTTGTGATGCACCCCACACGGAGCCATAAAGATGGAACACTTGCCAATGGGTTTTCCTTTTTAATGCAGCAAAGAGGATGTCAGTATGCGTTTCGGCCAATTGGGCGATTGGATGCCAACACATCCGGGCTGGTGCTGTGTGCTATGAATGCCGGTGTGGCGTTTCGCCTAGCCAGTAGCTTAAACAAGGTGTATCTGGCAATCGTAGAAGGGGTGATTTGCAAAGATGGTACGGTGATGGCGCCTCTGTTGCAGCGCGAGGACAGTGCTATTTTGCAGTGTGTGCATCCAAATGGGAAACAAAGTTGCACAGATTATACTGTGCTTGCCTATAATAGGGATGCTACTCTGTTGGCAGTGCGCCCAAAAACTGGCCGTACCCATCAAATTCGCGTGCATATGGCGCACCTGGGTCATCCTCTTTTAGGGGATGATTTATATGGAGGTTCCATGGAGAAAATGGGGCGCCATGCATTGCATTGTGCGGAAATTTCTTTTTATTGTTTTGAAAACAAAAAGCAAGTGTTTGTTTTGCCGATGCCATGTGATATGTTGGCCTGTTTGCAAGAGGGAGAATGGTTTTATACCCCGAAAGGAAAGGTGTGGGAAACTTGTCAAAATTTTGACATAATTGTATAATATAATAATTAATGCCTGCTGAATAAACCTCTGTGGGGTTCATTTGGTTTCATGGCAATATGCGTGGCCATAAAAGGGCTTAAATTGGCATTTTTATGGGGTATAATAGGATGCTATCCACGGTGTTTTTGTCCCTTAAATGAAAAGGCGAAAACGAAAGTGCAAGATTTTTGTGTGAAGAATGGGAAAACCTTACACTTTTCAAACCGAAAATTTCAAATTTGTATATGTCGTTTTTGGTTTGCCCAGTGCACATCAATTTAGATGATGGTTGATCTTTTGCTTCCATGACGGTTTTTAAAAGTAGCGCTTGGTATATTTTGGAGATGAGGATTGAACTCGAAAGAAGAACATAATTTACAAGAAAAGCGGGCACAGGCGCCGCTACATGATACAGATGGCCTGCCATTAGAGCAGGAGAATATAAAACCCGCTTCGAACGCACAGTCCGAGGCTTTTTCTGCTATGAAAAATATACATGAGGCAGAAAATATGGGGGATATAAAAGATGCTGCAGATATGCGTTTGCAAGAGGCAAAAAGTGTGGCGGATGCTGCCCGGGAATTGGCCCGTGTGAAACGAGAAGCGATGCAATCGCTACAAAATAGAAGCGTACAATCATTTCCGGAAGCTACAAATATACAAGATGTTTCCTTAGGGGAAGATTTACATACACCACATAGTAAAAGCTTGGATGTGCTGGGTACACCGCAAGAAAATATACCAAGCGATAAGAAGGTTTCTGAAGTTA
>CAYJIR010000002.1:0-35731 GCA_964370295.1 uncultured Oscillospiraceae bacterium | reverse complement strand
AAGAGGAAACCAAAGAGGAAACCAAAGAGGAAACCAAAGAGGAAACCAAAGAGGAAACCAAAGAGGACGCCAAAGAAAAAAAAGACAAATCGAAAAATAAAGAACAGCTGCAAAAAAATAAAATATCGGCAGGCAAGCAAAAAGGAAAGAAGAAAAAAACGAAAAAGATCAAAACACCGGCGTATGTTTTGGGCGCTTGGTTTTATTTTCTTGGCTTCGCAGCCGAATGTCGTATACGCTGGTTTTTGCGCATCATGCGAGATGTAGGTTTGGTTGGAAGCCAATTGGGGATTTGGGTATGGCGCAATGCCCTACGTGGAGTAAAGCGGTTTGCTATAGAGCTTTTACGCAATGTGTCAGAGCCATTTGTGCGTTTAAAAGCAGGCATTGTAAACATGCGCACTGTGGTGAGAGATGAGCGCAGCAAGACAGGTGGTAGCCCAATAAAAGCAGCCTTGTCCTATTTTAAAACTGGCGTGCAAAGCCATGGGCATTTAATTGAGAATTTAATCAGTATTTTTTCACCGGTGGTTGCCGTTGTTTTATTGGTGTTTTTGGTATCTTCGGTGGTAAGCACTCAATATGGTTTAGAAGTGAGCGTGCAGGGAGAAACCATAGGCTATATTGAAAACGAAACCGTGTTGGAGGAAGCAAAAGCCATTCTTCGTGGCCGATTAAGCTTGGCAGGCGATCAAAACATGGAAGACTGGCAGTTCGACTCCACGTTGGAATTGGCAAGCACGAATAGCTTTACAACACAAGATCAACTGGTTAATGCCATGTTGCGTAGTGGCACAGCCGATGTTGTAGAGGCAACAGGTCTTTATATGAACAACGAGCTAATTGCCATTACGCAAGATGGAGACGAACTAAAAGAATATTTAGATGACATTATCAGTGACTTTGCACAGCAGGTTCCCGCGGATGCCGAAGTGGCTTTTGTGAATCAAGTGGAATGTGACCCAAGTGCGGGAGAGGTGTTTTTGGATGTGGGTTTGAAAAGCTTTGACGAGCTGCAAACCGAGCTGGATAGAACGGTGCAGGAGGAAAAAACACATATTGTGCAAGAGGGAGAAAGCTTGGGTGAGGTTGCGTCCAGGTACAACCTTTTGTTCGAAACTTTAATTTTACGCAACCCGGAATTTGAAGAAGCAGATTATGATTTTGTGCCGGAAACGGGAATAGAGCTACTTATTGAGCGGGCGCAGCCATTTTTGCAAGTGCAAACCATTGCTCGGGATGTATATACCGAAAGCCTACCGTTTCCTGTGGAAGAACAGCCTGCGGACGATAAGCCACAAGGGTTCCGTGGTGTGGTGCAAACCGGCGTAGAAGGTGTGCAAGAGGTGCAAGACGAGCTTATCTATATCGATGGAGAACTTATAGACAGAATTCGCTTGAATGATTTAACCACAGTGGTGCAGGAACCGGTGCCGGAAATTGTGCAGATAGGTACTGTGGATGTTACAAGCAGGGAAGTGCGTGAGTTCAGTCCTGTGTATACGTGGCCCGTGCCAGATTATTTGTATTCAAGCCGTGGTGGTGGACCGGGGCAATCGCACCGAGGGCGAGACATCAACGCACCTGAGGGCACGCCTGTGTATGCGTCTAATGCCGGTGTGGTAACAACGGCCGGTTGGCATGATAGTTATGGTAATTATGTGGTGATAGACCATCCGGACGGCTTGCGCACATTGTATGCACACAATTCCTTCTTGCATGTGACAGAAGGACAGCAGGTGCTACAAAACGAGCTGATAGCCAATGTGGGCAATACAGGATTTTCGTTTGGTGCCCATCTACATTTAGAGTTCCAAACGCAAGACGGCGCACTGCTTAACCCTGATGACTATGTGGTGGCGCCAAACGGATTTTAATAAATAGGGTTTTCGTTGCAATGCGCAAACATATGTCGCTATACGGGTCTTGCCTCCTGGCGGGCACCTTGTTTGTTGTTTTTCGATATAAAAATTAAATCGCGTATCTGATTTTTATATCGAGAAGTATGCGTTTTATCTGTTGTGTTTTTTGTAACCTCTAACCAGAGGGTTGCAAAGCAGATAATAGAACTATTTATAGAATTGCTGAGGCAGAAAACAATCATAAATTTTTTATTTCCAAATTGTAAACATTTATTTGGAGGAATATAGTTCTCAAGCTCTTTAAAACATGCTATACTGTAAACGATGTTTTTATAGTTGAGGAAAAACATGCCAAGGGATTATGTGGGAGTACAATGATCTCTTTTAAATTCGGAGGAATTATAATTTGGAAAAATACGTCATTTGCGGCGGACGCTCACTTCGGGGAGAGGTGAATATTAGCGGTGCAAAAAATGCGGCGGTTGCCATTTTGCCGGCCACAGTTCTAGCCCAAGGTAAATGCATTATAGAGAACTTACCTTCTATTAGCGATGTGTATGCATCCACACAAATTTTGCGTGCGATGGGTGCAAGGGTGCGCGTGATAAACCACGCTACGGTAGAAATAGATACAAGCCATTTAAGCACAACCACTGTTCCGGAAGATTTTTCCAGAAAAATGCGTGCATCGTATTATTTTTTGGGTGCGCTTTTGGGGCGTTTTGGCCAGGCGGCCGCCGCCATGCCGGGTGGTTGCGATTTGGGCCCGCGCCCAATAGACCAACACCTAAAAGCGTTTACAGCCCTTGGGGCCGAAGAGTATATGGAAAAAGGTGTGGTGCATGTAACAGCCGATAAACTTTTGGGTTGTCATGTGTTTTTTGATACGGTAAGCGTGGGCGCTACCATCAATGCCATGTTGGCTTCTGTGCGTGCCAAAGGGCTGACAGTGTTGGAAAATGTGGCAAAAGAGCCACATATTGTAGATGTGGCAAACTTTTTGAACACGATGGGGGCCGATGTGCGTGGCGCAGGCACCGATGTGATAAAAGTGCGTGGTGTAGAAAAAATGTTTGGCGGCACCTACAGCATCATCCCCGACCAAATAGAGGCCGGCAGTTTTATGGTGGCGGCAGCGATTACAAACGGGGATGTATTGGTGAAAAATATCATTCCAAAACATTTAGAGCCAATCACGGCAAAGTTAGAGCGGGCCGGTGCTATAGTGGAAGAACACGACGAGGCTGTGCGTGTTAGGTCAAGCGGAATTTTGCGTGCTACCAACATCAAAACCATGCCTCATCCGGGCTTTCCCACAGATATGCAACCGCTTATGACGGCGCTTTTAAGCTTGGCAGAGGGAACCTCTATTGTTACAGAGGCTATTTGGGACAACCGTTTTCGCTACGTGGACGAGCTGGCCCGCATGGGTGCAAACATTCAAGTGGATGGACGTGTGGCAGTGGTGGAAGGCGTGGCAGAGTTGCAAGGGGCTCCGGTGTGTGCGTCGGATTTGCGTGCGGGCTGTGCGCTTGTTATGGCGGCTTTGGCGGCCGGTGGAATCAGCGAGGTAGAAGAGATAGGACATATAGAACGCGGATACGAAAACTTGATTGGAAAATTGCAGGGGCTTGGAGCTGATATTCGTAGCAGTGGAACGCCGGAAAGTTCATTGCAACAGGCTTTTTAGCTATTAACTTAGAATAAAAACGGTGGGAGCGCAAAGCCGTCCCAGCCGTTTTTTGTTTATTTCATAAAACACAGTGAATGAAACATGTGCTGTGGAACAAAAATTAAAAAATGTTTAATTTTTATAGTGGTTTACAGAAAATAGGGCGGCTGATGGGCGGCGAATATTGCCTAAAGCACAAGGGTTCTTGTGGTTTGATGGAAAAAGCCTTGGGGAAAGACAAGATGGAAAGCAGTGTAGGATCGTATATTGCAAAGAAGTCCTCTATAGTGAAGAGGTATTATTTATGAAAGAACGGGTACCATATAAAAGTTGTGTTTGTGTTGGAGGGAAAATGGGGTCACCAACCATAAATGATTTTTGCATGATAAAGGAAGGCCAAAGTTTGTTTTCGTTTGGTACGGTGAATTCCTAATGGCGCGTTTTATAACCCTGTGCAGTGGTTCTTCGGGCAACGCAGCTGTAGTGGAAGAAAACGGAAAATTTTTACTTGTTGATGCAGGACTTTCTTGCCGCGCACTTACACAAAGAATACAGGAGATTGGTTTATCACAGGAAAATTTGTGTGGGCTGTTGATTACCCATGAGCACATCGACCATGTAAAAGGTGTTGGTGTGTTCACACGAAAAAACAAGGTACCACTTGTATCGTCTGAAGCAACACTAGAAGCTTTAAGACAAAAGCAACAAATTGATTCTTCGACAAAAACCAGCGCCATACAAGAGGGCGACTGCGTATCGTTGGAAGGATTTTGTGTGCATGCATTTTCCGTCTTACACGATGCGGCCGATTGTATGGGGTTTTTTATACAAACCCCAAAAGGGGCCTGCATGGCCATAGTCACTGACATTGGTATATTGGAAGAAAGCCAGTTCTTGTGGCTTCAAAAGGCGCAACTTGTGGCATTAGAGGCGAATTATGATGAATTTATGATTAAAAACGGCCCTTACCCGGTTTATTTAAAACAGAGAATTCGCTCGAACAATGGGCATCTTTGCAACCGAGATAGTGCGGCGGCGGCAGCGGCCTTGGTGGTGGGTGGCTGTCGTAAATTGGTGTTTTGCCATCTCAGTGCCGATAATAATTGCCCCGAGTGCGTAAGAACAAGCTTGGAACTGGCTTTTTTACAAAGCGGATATGCCTGCCCATCCGATTGTGACATTCAAATCGCGCCACGCTTGGATATAGGCCGTTGGATGTCGTTTGGGGAGAAATAGAAGAATGCAAAAGATTACACTTATCTGTGTTGGAAAATTATCTAGTGTGTATGCAAAAGTGGTAGAAGACTATGAAAAGCGCCTGCGTCCTTTGTGCCAGTTTAAAGTGGTAGAGGTGGCAGAGGTTGTCATGCGTGAAAAACAGATGTCGGAAACCTTAATAAGACAAACCTTGGAAAAAGAAGGGGAACGTATTTTGGCGGCCGTGCCAAAACAAGCACGTTTGGCTGCCTTGTGTATAGAAGGCCGACCAATGGGCAGTGTGGATTTTTCAAAGTGGCTTTGTGATGCATCGCTATCGGGACAGGTGGCTTTGGCGATTGGTTCTTCCCACGGCCTTGCCAACAGTGTAAAGAACAGGGCAGATATGCTCTTATCTCTTTCCGAAATGACTTTTCCACACCAGTTGGCGCGTCTTGTGCTGACAGAGCAAGTGTACCGTGCATTTATGTTAAGGAGTAACAGCCCTTACCATAAGTGATGGTTTCGTTTTACAGGATGAAAACGGAAATAGGATGGGATACAGGGAATGGGTTACCTTAAACAGCAGCTAAGAAAACAGGGTAAAGCCTTGTGGTTGGGTCCTTTGTTTAAATGGCTGGAAGCAGTTTTAGAGTTGCTTGTGCCTCTGCTAACGGCAAACATTATCGACGTTGGAGTTGCCAATGGCGATGCAAGCTACGTGTTAAGCAGGGGAGCTATCATGGTGCTGCTTGCGGCATTGGGTGGTGTGTTCGCTTTAGTTTGCCAGTATTATTCGGCGGCGGTAAGTGCGAAATATGGGGCTCAAATACGCAAACATGTATTTTCTCATGCTATGAAACTTTCGCAAGGACAGGTGGAAAACATGGGGCGAGGCAAGCTTTCTACCTGTGTTACAAACGACGTAAATCAAATACAAGCAGCGCTGAATATGTTTATGCGCTTGGCCCCACGTGTGCCTTTTTTAACGGTGGGTGCCATTGTGATGTCTATGTTTATCAACTTTTATGCGGGTTTGGTATATCTGTTTGTCTCTTTCCTTATATCAATTATTTTAGTGTGGATAATGAGAAAAACATTGGATAACTATGGAGATATTCAAAAAGGACAAGACGAATTGTTCCGTTTGGCACAGGAGAATTTAGAGGGTGTGCGTGTGATACGTGCATTTTCAAGGCAAGACACTGAGCAAGCACAATTTGAGGAGAGCGCAGGGACCATGAGCCGGATTCTGGTGCAAACAGGGCGTATTTCGGCCATGATGACGCCTGCAGCCGGTGTTTTGGCCAATTTAGCCATTGTAGCGGTGGTGTGGTTTGGTGCGCAAGCGGTGAATGCAGGTGGTATGATGACGGGCGATATTATTGCGTTGGTTAATTATATGATGCAAATATTGGTGGCCTTGTTAATGGCTACAAATTTATTGGTGCTGTTCACCAGGGCTTTGGCCAGTGCCAAACGAGTGGAGGTGCTTTTGCAAGAACGCCCAAACATTGTAAGCGGTGTGGGGGCAAAACAAAAGGATGGAGAAGCTTCTTTTTCTTTTAGGCATGTCAGCTTTCGTTATTTTGAAACAGCAGACAATGCGATTAACGATGTGGATTTTTCTGTTTGGCCGGGGCAAAGTGTGGGCGTTATTGGGGGCACAGGATGTGGAAAAAGTACCTTAATTCACCTGCTTTTGCGTCATTTTGATGCAAACGAAGGCAAAATAGAACTGTGTGGAGAAGATGTTCGTCACTATAATTTACAGCAACTGCGTAGTCATTTCGGTGTGGTGATGCAGGGGGCGGGTCTTGTGTCGGGAAGCATACGGCATAATTTGTTGCTTTCCAATCCTAAGGCAGGGCAGGACGAGCTTTGGGAAGCTTTGCAAGCAGCACAAGCGGCCGAGTTTGTGCGTGCACGTGAAGGTGGGCTAGACAGTGTTCTTGGCGAGCGGGGAGGGGGGCTTTCCGGCGGGCAAAAGCAACGCTTGCTTATTGCACGTGCACTGGTGAGAAAGCCTGATATATTGGTGCTGGATGATGCATCTTCGGCGCTGGACTATGCCACAGAATCGGCTTTGCGCATGGCATTAAAGGCGTGGAAAACCAAATCAGAAAAAGATTTAACCACTTTCATTGTTGGCCAACGTGTTGCCACGGTGCGAGCATGCGATATGGTTTTTGTGATGGACGACGGCCGTATCGTGGCAAAAGGAACCCATGACGAGCTGCGAGGAAAAAGTACGTTATATTCAGAAATTTGCAATTCTCAAGGCGTGTCAAACTAATCTGTTTTACAAGGGGATTCCAGCGGGGTTTTGAAAAGAGGTGAAACATGAAAAGAGAAATACTGCGCGAAATACTAAAGCATGTGTATGTGTATCGTGCACGCCTTTTGGTAACAGTGCTCTTGGCATTGGTACAGGTGTTGTTATTTTTGTTTGTGCCGGTGCTTTTGGGTGAGGCCATTAACCTTATTGTGGGTCGTGGTATGGTGGCTTTTAAAGAAATGGTTCCCTTTTTGCTGGGGGCGGCTTTCTCTGCTGTTTTAGGGGGGGCAGCCCAGTGGGTCATGCAGGCACAGGCACGTCGGCTTTCTGCCGATGTGGCCTTAGATATACGTATAAAAGCTTTTGAAAAATTGGGTAAGGTGCCACTTTGCCAGCTGGACAAACGAAAAAAAGGTGACGTAGCAAGCCGCCTTGTGAACGATGCTGACGCCCTGGCAGAAGGCCTTTTACAAGGGATTTCTCAGTTTTTTCCCGGAGTGGTTACCATCATAACCACTTTGGTCGTGATGTTTATTCTCAACTGGATTATTGCTCTTGTGGTGGTTTTTGCAACACCCTTATCCATTTTGTATGCACAGTTTGTTGGTAGACGCACGGCGCGCTTTTTTCGCAGCATGACGAAGGAGCAAGGCGCGGTGTCGGCCTATGTGGGGGAAATGATACACGAACTGGGTGTGGTGCAAGATTTTGGCTATGAGAATGTAGCGCTAGATCAATTTGAAAACCACAACCAAAAATATGCCCAGCAGTATCAAAAGGCTATTTTTTATTCCAGTGTTATCAACCCCGGCACCCGTTTTGTGAATGCTTTAGTGTTTGCGGCGGTGGCAGTATTGGGGGGGCTTTATGCAATGGTCGGTGGCATCACCGTAGGAGGGCTATCGGTTTTTTTAAATTATGCCAATCAATACACAAAACCTTTTAATGAAGTGACGGCAGTGCTTACTCAGCTGCAAACGGCTTTGGCCGGTGCAGAGCGTTTGTTCGAGCTAATACATCTGCCTGTGGAAGAGGATAAGGCAGATGCTCTAGCACCAAAATGGGCAGAAGGGGATGTGCAGGCCAATGGGCTTTGTTTTTCTTATGTACCTGGTCGTCCCCTGTTGCAGAGCCTAGATTTTTCGGCACAGCCGGGCAAGCTGATTGCCCTTGTGGGGCCAACAGGATGCGGAAAAACCACTTTAATTAATTTGTTGATGCGATTTTATGAACCAAATGCAGGAGAAATACGAGTGGATGGCCATAACATCACCACTTTACAGCGTGCGGCGTTACGAAAAATGTATGGTATGGTTTTGCAAGACAGCTGGCTTAAACAGGCAAGTGTGCGCGAAAACATTGCCTATGCAGTGCCCAACGCCGGTGAAGACGAGGTGATAGAAGCGGCAAAACAAGCGTTGGCACACGGATTTATTAGCCGTATGCCACAAGGGTATGACACGGTTTTAAAAGCGGGCGGCGAAGGCCTTTCGGCGGGAGAAAAACAGTTGTTGTGTATTGCGCGAATTGTTTTGGCAAAACCCGATATGCTGATTTTAGATGAAGCTACAAGCTCGATTGATACGAGAACAGAGCTGTTGATACAACGTGCCATGCAGCGTTTGATGAAAGGGCATACCAGTTTTGTGGTGGCCCATCGTCTCTCTACCATACAAAATGCAGACGAAATTTTGGTGATGGAGGCCGGGCGCATTGTCGAGAGAGGCAAGCATGAGCAGCTCTTGTCTCAAAAGGGATTGTATACCCGTTTATACAATAGCCAATTTGACATATAGGGGTTTTCTTATAGCATGTATGTTTGTGATACGATGTGGCCCATGTTGTTTTGTGTGTTGTCCTTATGCAAGGTTTTTCCGTGTAATCACAAAAAATTCGCACTTGAGGCAGTGATTTTGCCCAAGGTTTGTGTTATCATCAAGAGGGAATAGAAGAGATTTTGTGCTTTTTCGGTATAGAGCTTAAATGAGTTTTCGTTGGGACTTCAATGGACAAATAGATTATAATAATAAACAATAGGAAACAAATTGATGGTAAAAAGGAAGACAAGAAGGCGAGGATATCGCAAAAAAGAAAGCCAAGACACCAAAACAACAGTGGTGTTGCTTTGTTTGGGGATACTTTTTATTGCATTGGTAATTTTGGTGATGTTGGAAGAACGGGAGGCGCAACAGGCAATACCGGGGTCGCTTACAGAGCAGAGCATACCCGTTCCGCAAGAGGGGATGGTTGCAGAGGAGGATACAGTGGTGGAGCAACCCCCGCTTGTGATGCCAACGGAGCTTACGGTGCCGGTGGGCGGTTGGCAGCCGTATGCCTTTACGCCGGAGCAAACCGAGCAGCTGGATACGTTTTTAGAAGAGTGGGCAGCCAAAGAGCAACCACTGGTGCCGCAAGAAGAGGTTGAGGCACAAGACATAGAAAGTACCTCGGAGCTAGAAGAAGAACCTGACCCAGACGAAGGCCATCGTGTGGCTTTATACTTTTTAGATATGGACTCCGGTGCACAATATATCTTTAATGGTGAGGAAAATTTTGATGTAGCCAGTCTTTCCAAAGCGCCCTATGCACTGTATTTGTATCAGCTTGTGGAGCAGGGTGAGGCCAGTTTGGAAGAAACTTTTTTAATCGACGAGCAAAGTATCGTTGGTTCTGAAGAGAATTCAGGCATATTAAAGGACGACGAAAATTTGCCACGCGAATTGAGTCTGGCCGAAATGATAGAATACCTGCTTCGATACAGCGACACCGTGGCTCAAAGGGAATTGTTAAAGAGATACCCTGCCAGCGGCTTTGCCCAGTGGGCGGCGGAGCTTGGGGTAAACAATGCCTATAGCGTAACGGGAGACAGCATTACAGCGCCCCAGGCAGGCATATATCTGGCGGCTTTATACGAATATATGCAAACGGGCTTATATGGCCTACAATTGCAAGAGCATCTTATGAATACACGCTATCCCATCATCACAAGCTCTTGGCCCATGGCAAGAAAATATGGTTGGGATGAGCATGCCTATCATGATATGGCTGTGGTATATGCTTCACATCCCTACCTTATAGCGATTCTAACAGATAAAAGTGTTGGCGCAAGCGAAGATAGACAGAACTTTACCACGGTTACAAATATGCTGGAACAAATGCTACAAGAACACTGGGCTACGGCACAAACACAGGCCATCAACCAAAAACCCGGTATTGCCTAGTTGGTAAAAAATGAATCAAAGCAAAAAATGGAGGTTTTGATTTTCTTGACAGGGCCCTTTGTAAAGTATACACTGAATGCTATAGACCAAATAGGAGGTTTGTGCTGTGGCCATTGATTTTAGAGGTTGCAATGTAGTGATAAAAGATAGACAGTCTGATGAGGTGTTTTGCAAAACACAGGTGGTAGAATACAATCGCAACATGAATCAGATTTTCCTTTTTGGTGTAAGCAGAGAGAGCTTACAAAAACACGTGATGGTTATTATTTCGCACCCAACGGGTGTGTATGAATACCAGGGAAATGTGCGAAAACGTAATTCGGACGGGCTACTTGAGATTTCTCTTTTTCAAAAGAAAGAACCAAAGAAAAGGCAAAACAAACGCTTCGATTTGCATGTGGATGTGCCGGTGAATCATTTGCCCGGGTATGAGCCGGACGATGAGAAAATTGTGAATGTGCAAAATATCAGTGTAAGCGGCATTTTGGTACACACCGAACAAGATATGCTGAAATTAGGGGATGTTTTTTATGTGCACCTTCCCATCAATGGCGAGCTACTGGCGGTGAAAACTAAAGTGGTGCGTTTGCAGGGGAAAACAGACAATGGCTATGAATACGGATGTTCTTTTGAATCTTTGGAAAAATAGAGCGCGCCACCGAAAAATCTTTGTTTATTATTTAACGTATATAAATTTAAAAAAAACTATTGACAGCCGGCTTTATAGCCGTTAATATAAAAAATGTGCATATCGAGCGAAACCACAGGGAGAGCTTGCGCAAGGCAACGCCGAAGGGGAAAAACTCTCAGGCAAACAGACCGGTGGTGGACGATAACTCTGGAAAGCAGGGGCTTTACTATCAAGAGCCTGCACCGACGAAGCAATCCTATGCTGTGTTTTGTACACACAGGAGAATCTTTCAGGTAAACAAACGGAGGCATGGGTAAAATCCTATGCTTTCGTTTTTTTTAACAATTTTTTAACAAACTTATTTGTACGGCAAACAAACAAAATTTAGGAGGGTATGGAAATGACAACGAAAGAAAACTTATTGTACACAAAAAATCACGAATGGGTAGAAAAAGAGGGGGATACTGTAAAAATCGGGATTACGGATTTTGCGCAAAGTGAGCTGGGAGATTTGGTTTTTGTGAATTTACCAGAAGAGGGGGATTCCATTTCTGCCGGTGAGACTTTTGCAGATGTGGAAAGCGTGAAAGCTGTGTCGGATATACATGCGCCGGTAAGTGGGCGTGTGGTAGCAGTGAATGAAGCCGTGTTGGACGAGCCGGAAATCATCAACAAAGGCGCTTATGATGCTTGGCTTGTAGAAGTGGAAGCAGCCGAATACTCCGAAGAACTTTTAAATGCTGCCGCCTATGAAGCCTTTGTAAAAGAGGAGGGTTAATATGGGTGGTTATATTCCCATGACCGAAAGCGAGCAGCAAGAAATGCTAAAGGAGCTTGGGCTCTCCTGTATGGATGATTTGTTTTCCCAAGTTCCAAAAGATTTGCTTGCGCCGCCACTGAACATGCCAAAAGGAAAGAGTGAATACGAAGTACAACGCATAATAGAAAGTTTTGCCCGAGACAATAAGGTGTATAAATCTGTGTTTCGTGGCGCGGGGGCCTATCGTCATTTCGTGCCCTCTATTTTGCGCAACATCACCACAAAAGAAACCTTCCTCACCGCCTATACACCGTATCAGGCAGAGATTAGCCAAGGTAATTTACAAATTATTTTCGAATTTCAATCAGACATTTGCGCATTGACGGGCATGGATGTGTCTAATGCCTCGGTATATGATGGTGCTACAGCGGCAGCCGAAGCCATTACCATGTGCCTCGAGCGTAAACGTTCCAAAGCTTTGCTGCCAAAGAATTGTCAGCCCGATATTTTGGAGGTTTGCAAAACCTATACACATAGCCTAGGCACTCCTGTAGAGATGATTGCCGAAAAAGATGGTTTGATTGATTTGGAACATCTTGAAGAGTTGTTAGACGAAAGCGTGTCCAGTGTATTGGTGCAATCGCCAAACTATTATGGTCTTTATGAAGACGTAGATGCTATTGTAGATTTGTGTCATGCAAAAGGTGTAAAAGTAATTATGCACTCGAACCCCATGTCCCTGGCTATCAGTAAAACGCCGGGCGAGTATGGTGTGGACATTGCCGTGGGCGAGGGCCAACCCATGGGTATTTCCATGTCTTATGGAGGCCCATATTGTGGATTTATGGCCTGCACAACCAGCCTGCTGCGCCGTATGCCAGGGCGCATTGTGGGCCAAACAACAGACCGCAACGGAAAACGTTGTTTCGTGCTCACCTTGCAAGCGCGCGAGCAACACATTCGTCGCGAAAAGTCTAGTAGTAGCATTTGCTCTAACCAGGCTTTGTGTGCACTTGCCATCACCGTATATTTAGCTTCGCTAGGGCCTCAGGGACTTTGCGAGGTGGCCAATCAGTGCTATGCGAAAACACATTATTTGGCAGAAGAGTTGGAAAAAATTGGCTATAAGCGCCGTCATAAAGGCGAATTCTTCCACGAGTTTGTCACAGAAACACCGCCCGGTGCAGAGCCTTTGTTGCAACAACTGGATTCTAATGGTATTTTGGGTGGGCTGGAAGTAGACGGTGGTATTTTATGGTGCTGCACAGAAGTGAACACAAAAAATGATATTGACCATATGGTGAGAATTTGTAAGGAGGTGGCGGCTATATGAAACAGGAGACGAAATTGATTTTTGAAAAAAGCCGTCCGGGGCGCGGCACGGCTATTATAGCAAAGAGCCAAATCAATAATATACCTCTGCCAAAAAAACTGCAGCGCCAAAGTAAGTTGCCTTTGCCGGAAATTGGAGAGAGTGAACTGGCACGCCACTATTCGGAGCTGGAAAGACGTACACATGGGGTAAACAATGGATTTTACCCTCTGGGCTCTTGCACAATGAAGTATAATCCGCGCATTAACGAAGAAATGACGCAAATTTTTGCCTTTAACAGAGTGCATCCTTTACAGCCGGACCGGACGGTGCAAGGTTGTCTTGGCGTGTTGCATTTGGCGGAAAAACTTTATTGTGAGATTACGGGCATGGATGCCATCACTTTCCAACCTTCTGCAGGTGCCCATGGTGAGTATACCGGCATAGCCATGATTAAAGCTTATCACGAGAAAAATGGCGAAGGCGAACAGCGCACGGAAATCCTCATTGCAGACTCTGGCCATGGCACAAACCCGGCTTCAGCGGCGATGAATAATTACAAAGTTATCACCATTCCAAGTGGGCCGGATGGTTGTACCGACATGGATGCCTTTCGAGCGGCTATCAGCAATAAAACGGCCGGCGTGATGCTAACAAATCCAAATACTCTTGGTATTTTTGAAAAGAACATAGCTGAAATCACACAGCTCATTCATGATGCGGGCGGTCTTTGCTATTACGATGGCGCCAACCTAAACGCCGTGATGGGTGTGGTAAATCCCGGTGCCATGGGTTTTGATGTTATACATCTTAACTTACACAAAACCTTTTCTACGCCACATGGTGGTGGTGGCCCGGGCAGCGGTGCGGTTGGCTGCAAAAATATCTTAAAACCATTTTTGCCGCTGCCCATCCCGGCCCAAACGAAAAACGGCTATGTTTTGCAAGAAAATCGCCCCGATAGCATAGGAAAAGTACGCAGTTTTTATGGTAACTTTTTGGTTGTGTTGCGTGCACTAACCTATGTGCTTTCGCTGGGGAGCGATGGCATTCGTGAGGCGGCACAAGGCGCTGTGTTGAATGCAAACTACTTGCAATCCAAAATTGCAAACGGAAAATACTTGGCTTATAACCAGCCCTGCATGCACGAATTTGTGATTAGTTTAAAGGAACTAAAAAAGGAAACCGGCATTAGTGCTTTAGACATTGCAAAAAATCTACTGGATTATGGCATTCATCCGCCTACCATGTATTTCCCCTTGATTGTGGAAGAGGCACTTATGCTAGAACCCACAGAAACCGAAACACGCCAAACCTTAGATGAGGTGGCAGAGGTGTTTAACCAACTGTTTGAATTGGCGAAAACAGATCCGGATAAAATGCATGAAGCTCCATTTACGACACCGGTAAGCCGACCGGATGATGTGGGCGCAGCCCGCAATCCAATTTTGCGGTATACCTTCGAATAAACACAGAGCGTATCGGACATACAACCTGTGCCCTTTTGGGCACAGGTTTTTTTGCCTTTTTGGTTAATATATGGCATAATTAATTAGAACGAATAAAAACGAAAGAGAAGGGGGATCGTATGCGCTGTGGAATTTCCACTGCCTGTTTTTTTCCGCAGGATACTTTGCAATCTTTGCAACAGGTGATCGCCATCGGGTCCCCTGTAACCGAAATTTTTTTAAATACTTTCAGTGAAATTGAAACCCCCTATGTGGACGAGTTGTATCGTTGTGTGCATGATGCGAAAATAGAGGTGGTGGCATTTCATCCGTTTTCGTCTATGCTGGACGGTTTTTTCTTTGCCTCAACATACGAACGCCGCTTTTTTGATGGAGAAGCATTGTACCGCCGCTATTTCGAAATTTGCAAACGATTTGGCGCGAAAAAATTGGTGTTCCACGGTGACCACGAGCAAAATTTTTTTCCATTTCCCAAAGAAAAATATGCACAGCATTTTCGCAAACTTTCGGCACTGGCTCGCAGCTATGATGTTACTTTGTGTCATGAGAATGTGTTTTATTGCCGTTTGGGTGCGTCCGAGGCTGTGAGGGAAATAAAACCCATGTTGCAAGAGGCGGCTGCCTTTACTTTGGACATTAAACAGGCCTATCGAAAAGGCGAAAAAATTGAAGAGATGTTGGCGGCCATGGGGAAAGAAGTTCGGCACATTCACATTAGCGATCATAACCAAGAGAAAGATTGCATTTTACCCGGGCAAGGCGATTTTGATTTTAAAGGCATGATACAGCAATTGCAAGCCATGCATTACGAAGGTGACTTGATTATTGAGCTTTACCAGGATGGTTTTGATAGCGCAAGTGATTTAGCAAAGGCAAGATGCTATATAGATGATGTGATACGGGAATGCGAGGAGGAAGCAATACGATGAAATGCCCCTATTGTGCCGCAGTAGATTCTAAGGTGATCGATTCTCGCCCCACCGATGACGGTGTTAAAATTCGCCGTCGTCGAGAATGTCTGGATTGCCAAAAAAGGTTTACCACCTATGAAATTGTAGAAACGGTGCCTTTGATGATTGTGAAAAAAGACAAACAAAGAGAGGCGTTTGATAAAGAAAAATTGCTACGTGGTTTAATGCGCGCAAGCTATAAACGGCCGGTGTCGTATGAGATGTTAGAAACAATGGTGAATAATGTGGAGCAAACTTTATTAAGTAGCTACGAGCGAGAGGTATCGTCCATGAAAGTGGGCGAATTGGCTATGGGCGAGCTTAAAGGGGCCGATGAGGTGGCCTACGTGCGCTTTGCATCTGTATATCGGCAATTTAGTGATGTGAACACCTTTATGGAAGAACTAAAAACTTTGCTTACAAAACAAGGGCTTGGCGAGGAGTAAAGAATTATCATACAGTATACTTTATCAATTTACTTGACTAAATTGATAAAGTATACTATACTGTGTAGGGACCAAAACTATTTGTAAATGAAACAATCTGAGGGAGACGGTATGGCAATACAAGAATTTTCGTTACCTAAGCTGCGCAGAGAAGAGTGGGCTGCCCTGCGTATACGGGCCTTGTTTGAAGAAAAGGGCTATGGTTTATTTCGCATGGGCAGTTTTGAAGAATATGATTTTTACATGCAAAATCGTCCTTTCTTAAAAGGGGAGGACGTTATTTCATTTACGGGAACCAACGGGCGTTTAATGGCGCTAAAGCCGGATATGACTTTATCTATTGTTAAGAACACCCCCAGTGGCGAGTTCCGGCGTGTATATTATAACGAAAACGTTTATCGCCGCAGCCACAGGAACGGGGAATATCGCGAAATTCGTCAAATGGGGCTGGAATGCATTGGCGGAGAAGGCATAGAGGCCGAAGCGGAAGTGCTGCAAATGGCACTGAAGAGTTTGGCGGTCATCGGTATAAGCGCTTTAGACCTTTCGCATATGGAGTTTATCAAAGCGATGTTGGCGCCATTTGAAGAAAGTGAGTATCGGGAAGATGCTTTGCAGGCTCTAAGGGAAAAAAGCCCCCATGAGATGCGTCTTTTGGCGCAGGCGGCCGGGCTTTGCAAACAAGATGGAGAGCGTTTGGCACAGCTTGCCATGCTTTCTGGGCCATTTTCTCTTGCTTTAGAGCAGGCAAAGATGTTGGCCAAAGGCATACCCATGGCCGAAAAAGCCTTGCAAGAATTGTCTTTGCTTAAAGAAAGTGTGGGAGAAGTGGGGCCGGTTCAACTGCGTTTGGATTTTTCCATTCTTAATGATATCGACTATTATAACGGCTTGATTTTTCAGGGTTTTGTGCAAGGCACACCGCAAGTAGTGCTTGCCGGTGGTCGTTATGATAATTTAATGAAACGCTTTGAAAAAACCCAGGGCGCTTTGGGCTTTGCTTTGTATCTTAACACTTTGGAAACAGAGGATGCACAAGAGGCAAACACGGTTCAAAAAGACGATTATTTGAATGTGGCCTTGCCGAAAGGTCGTCTTGGAGAAAAAGTGTATGACCTCTTTGAAAAAGCTGGATTATCTTGTAAAGGTTTGCGTGATAAATCGCGCAAGCTTGTTTTCGAAGACGAGCAAAGCCGTGTGCGCTATTTTCTGGTAAAGCCAAGCGATGTGGATATTTATGTGGAGCATGGAGCGGCCGATATTGGTGTGGTGGGCAAGGATGTGCTTTTGGAAAGTGGTGCCGACGTGTTGGATGTGCTAGATTTAAAACTGGGGCAGTGTTGCTTGGCTGTGGCGGGTAGCCCCGATTTTGTGCCGGATCCAGCACGAACTTTGCGTGTTGCCAGCAAATACCCCAACGTGGCAAGGCGGTATTATGCCAAGCGCGACAGGGCCGTGGAAATTATCAAACTAAATGGTTCTATCGAGCTTGCCCCCATCACAGGGCTTTCCGATGTGATTGTGGACATAGTGGAAACAGGTTCTACCTTGCGCGAAAACAATTTGGATGTTTTGGAGCAGGTGGCGCCGTCCTCGGCTCGTTTAATTGCCAACCGGGCTTCTTGGCGATTTAAAGGGGGGTTAATACAAAACCTAATACAAAAAGTAGAGGAACTTTTGTAAGTTGAATCGATAAAAAATGGTGGCTTTTTAAATTGTTTAAGATTTTTTTTCAAATGGACGAAATGGAGGATTTTCTGCTTTGTCTCAATTTTTACATCCGCGCTTTCAGGGTTTAGCGCCCTATGTGCCTGGTGAACAACCCACCGGGTGCAAGTTGATTAAGCTGAACACAAACGAAAACCCTTATCCACCGGCACCTAAGGTGAAAAAGGCCGTAGAAAAAACCGTGGACACGCTGAATTTATATAGTGAGATCACATGTGACAGTGTTAAATCGCCGCTGGCAAAATTTTTGGGTGTGTCACAAGATAGGGTATTTGTGGCCAATGGTAGTGACGAAGTGTTGGCGTTTATTTTTTGGGCACTTTGCCCAAATGGGGCAGCCTTTGCCGATATTACCTATGGCTTTTACAAAGTATACAGTGCCATGTATGGTGTGGAGGCAAATGTTATTCCTCTACGGGATGATTTTACGTTAAGTGTACAAGATTATGTGGGTCTTCATAAAACGATTTTTTTGGCGAACCCCAATGCACCTACAGGGCTTGCTTTGCGCCGTGTCGATATAGAAGAGGTTTTGCGTGCCAACCCAAATTGTCTGGTGGTGGTGGACGAGGCCTATGTGGCTTTTGGGGCCGAAAGTGCCGTGCCTCTTTTAGAGAACTATAGCAATTTACTGGTGGTGGGCACATTTTCAAAGGCACGTAGCTTGGCGGGAGCACGTTTTGGCTATGCTGTCGGCAGTGCTGAATTAATGGATGATTTGAATCGCATGAAATTTGGCTTTAACCCGTATAATGTGAATTCTATGAGTATGGCCGCGGCCAAGGCTTCTTTAGAAGAAGATGATTATTATAGGCAATGCTTAGCCCGTGTATGCAAGACCAGAGATGATACGGCGGCAGAACTAAAAAAAATGGGGTTTTCTTGCACAAATAGTGCGGCCAATTTTTTATTTATCAGCCATGAGCGGTTTTTGGCGGAGGATTTATTTAAAAAGCTACGAAATGCCGGAATCTTGGTGCGTTGGTTTCAGCAAGCACGCATTCAAAACCATCTGCGAGTATCTATTGGCACAGAGCAAGACATGCAGTATTTTGTACAAGTTCTGCAAACCATCAGTAAAGGGGGCGAAGGCCTGTGAGAAATTATATTGCCATTGTAGATTATGGCGTGGGCAATTTGTTTAGCCTGCGTTCATCACTTTTAGCCTTGGGCCTAGATGTGCAGGTGAGCAAAGAACCGAAGGCCTTGCAAGAGGCGAATAAAATTATTTTACCCGGCGTGGGTGCTTTTGAAGATGCAGCAAAAAAGTTAGACTTGTCGGGGCTGGGCGCAGTGGTAAAAGAAGAGGTAAAAAAAGGCAAACCTTTGCTTGGAATATGTCTTGGTATGCAACTTTTGTTTGATGAAAGTCATGAATTTGGTTGCCACGCCGGGCTGGGCTTGATACCGGGCACGGTGTGCAGCTTAGAAAGTGATCTGCGCGCGAGTGGTTTTGGCTATAAGGTGCCGCAAATTGGCTGGAATCCTTTGCAGTTGCATCAAGAAAATTCGCCCTTGTTTAAATATACGAGTGAGGGTGATGCCTTTTATTTTGTACATAGCTATTATGCGAAATTGGCAAAAGAGCATTTGCTGGCAAGCTGTGAATACGGCGTGCAGGTGACGGCAGCCGTGCAACGGGAACATGTGTTTGGTACACAATTTCACCCGGAAAAAAGCGGCCCCGTGGGGCTTTCTATGCTTAAGGCATTTTCGGAGGTGATATAGATGTTTGTAATACCGGCCATAGATTTGATAGACGGACAGGTGGTTCGTTTGTTCCAAGGCGATTATGCAAAACAAGAAACGTTTGGCAAAGACCCTGTTGCTTTTGCCAAACAGTTTGAGCAGGCCGGCGCCAGCTGGTTGCATCTTGTGGATTTAGACGGCGCTAAAGCAGGCCGCCCTTGCAATGTGCAAGCCATTCGTGCCATCACGGAGAAAACGGGGTTAAACGTGGAGCTGGGTGGTGGTATTCGCAATGAGGAAAATGTTCGACTTGCGTTTTCTTTAGGGGTACAGCGTGTTATTTTGGGCACGTCTGCTTTAAAAGACCCCATTTTCACCAAGGCGATGGTAGAGCGTTATGGAGAAAGAATTGCTGTGGGCGTAGACGCACGAGATGGGAAGGTAGCCATAGAAGGCTGGCTTGCCACAAGCGAAACAGATTCTGTGGAGTTTTGCAAACAAATGCAAGCAATAGGTGTAAAACACATCATATACACAGATATTTCAAAAGATGGAGCAGGGCAGGGAACGAACCTTGAGGTGTATAAAAGCTTGGGTGAAATAAAAGGTTTGGCCTTTACCGCCTCGGGTGGTGTTGGGAGTTTGCAAGATATTGATGCCTTGCGAAAAATGGGGCTATATGGGGCGATTGTGGGCAAGGCCTTGTACACAGGCAATGTCGACTTAGCCACGGCCTTGGCTGCCGCAGAGAAGGGGGAAAGCTAGCATGATTACAAAACGCATAATCCCCTGCTTAGATATTCGAGATGGGCGTGTGGTAAAAGGCGTTCGTTTCGATGGTCTGCGTGATGTGGAAGATCCCGTGGCGCTGGCTGAATTTTACAACGAACAAGGGGCGGACGAGTTGGTGTTTTATGATATCACTGCTTCTGCCCAAGGGCGTAGCTTGTTTACAGATATCCTTACCAAAACGGCCGAAAAAGTATTTATACCGCTTACGGTAGGTGGGGCCATTCGTGAATTGAACGATTTTGATAGGGTGTTGCAATGTGGGGCAGACAAGGTAAGCGTTAACTCCGGCGCTGTGGCCAGGCCGCAAATCATTGCCGAGGGTGCCAGGCGCTATGGTAGCCAGTGTGTGGTGCTTTCCATGGATGTAAAGCGTGTGAACGGGGATTTTCACGTTTTTGTAAAAGGTGGGCGTGAAGATACCGGTTTAGATGCTATAGAATGGGCCAAGCGCGGAGAGGCCGATGGAGCCGGAGAGCTTGTTATCAATAGTATGGACACAGATGGTGTAAAACAGGGGTTTGATTTGGATCTGCTGAAAGCTGTGGCAGAGGCAGTATCTTTGCCCATTGTGGCCTCGGGTGGCGCGGGAAATATGGAAGATTTTTCTCGCCTGTTTGCTTTGCCGGGCATGGACGCAGGGCTAGCGGCTTCCATTTTTCATTATAAAGAAGTGGAAATCAACAAACTAAAAGTGTTTTTAGAGCAGCAGGGTTTTCCCATGCGTATCGTGTAGGGAAGAAGTATTATTTATTGCAAATAAAATTGTAGGTATAATTATGCGAAAAAGGAGAGCCAATATGCTAAATAGTAGCGAACTTAAATTTGATGAAAATGGTTTAATCCCGGCTGTTGTGCAAGACGTAAACAGCGGCTGTGTTTTAACGGTGGCGTATATGAACCAAGAGAGTCTTGCCATTACCATGGCAGAAAAACGAACTTGTTTTTATTCGCGCAGCCGAAAAAAACTATGGAGAAAAGGCGAGGAAAGCGGCAATATACAGCATGTGGTGTCTATGGTGGCCGACTGTGATGCAGATGCCATTTTGGTGAAAGTGGAAAGAGAGGGCCCGGCTTGCCACACAGGGGAAGACAGTTGTTTTTATCAGGCCCTAGTGGAAAGCGAGGAGCAAGAGACCTTTTCGCTGGAAGCCTTGTATACTATGCTGCAAGAGCGGAAAAACACGCCCAAAGAAGGAAGCTACACAAGCTATCTGTATGAAAAAGGGCTTGAGAAAATTCTTAAAAAAGTGGGCGAAGAGTGTACGGAAGTTGTGATAGGTGGTATGAAAAACAGCCAAAAAGAAACCGTGTACGAAATAGCGGACCTGTGTTACCATGTGATGGTGCTTATGGTGGAAATGGGAATCGACCCCAAGATGGTGATGCAAGAATTGGCTTCGCGCCATGTGGTGGATAAAAAAGTGAAGCAGGAGACAGTACAATGATATTTTGCTCGAATGTGCACACACATACAAGCTGGTGCGACGGTGCCAACAGTAGTTGGGAAATGGCCGAAGCGGCTGTCCGTTTGGGTTTTAGTGATTTGGGGTTTTCTTCTCACGCACAAGAGATAGGCCACCCGGGATATGGAATCGATGTGGCAATGGAAGATGCCTATAAGAAAGAAATACGGGAAGTGCAAGACGCATACAAGGGGAAACTTTCTATTTTATGCGGCATAGAACGAGATACCTATAGTCCTTCGGCCGCCTTTGGTTTTGATTATGTAATTGGCTCAAATCACTACTTACCACCCAAAGGCGGAAGTTATGTTGCCGTGGACAGTAGCCCGGAAGAACTAAAAACGCATGCTCAAAATTGGTATAATGGCAACTGGCACGGCATGGTGCAAGATTTTTATGCAGATAGCTTGCGTAATGTGCAAGAAAATAAGCCAACGATAGTGGGACATTTTGATTTGCTAAAAAAATATAATGATGGTTCCTTGGTGTTTGATGAAGAAAGTTCTTTCTATAAAGATACGGCGCTTGCAGCACTGGACGAAGTGGCACGGGCTGTAAAACAATACGGTGGCATGGTGGAGTTAAATATGGGGGCTTTTGCTCGTGGCTTATGCAAAGATCCTTATCCGGCACCGTTTCTACTACGTCATTTGGCACAAACAAACACAGCTGTGATTGTTACAGGCGATAGCCACAGTGTAGAGGCCTTAGATAATGGCTTTGATAAGGCGACTCATTTTTTGGTAGCGGCCGGTTTTCGACACCTTACCATGCTAAAAGAGGGTGCTTTTCGTGAAGTGAAGTTGGAAATATAGCAAAGATAAAAAGCTGCCTGTTGCAGTTTTTAAATTCGTAATAATCCAGACGAAGAAAGGAAAACGGATATGACATATTGCAAAAAATGCACCATGCCAAACACGAGACCTGGGATTTCTTTTGATGAGGCGGGTGTGTGCTCGGCCTGTATACACTATGAAAATCGAAAAAATATCAATTGGGATGAACGTTTTGAAGAACTAAAAGCCCTGTGTGATAAATATCGTGGTTGCAACGGCCCCGGTGGTTACGACTGTGCCGTGGCCGTTTCCGGCGGAAAAGATAGCCATTTCCAAGTGTATATGCTAAAAGAAGTGTTGGGGATGAATCCGATTTTGTTTACAGTAGAAGATAACTTCCCCATGACAGAGGCCGGCATACATAATTTGAAAAATATAAGCGAAACATTTAGCTGTACACTTATCAGCTGCAAACCAAACATAAAAGTACAACGAATTTTAATGCGTAAATTTTTTGAAAAATATGGAAAACCCACCTGGTTTGTAGACCGTCTTATCTACACTTTCCCTTTGCATATGGCTTTGAAATTTAACACACCATTGCTTTGTTATGGGGAAAATGTCAGCTACGAATATGGTGGATGTACAGACGTAGAAACCTATTCTGCCAAAGAGCAAATTAACAACGGTGTGGCGGTGGGTATCGACCAAAGTGAGCTGGTAGGGGATGGCGTTAGCGAAAATGATTTGAGTTTAACATTGGCACCAAGCGCCGAGGAGCTGGAACGCTTAGATCCTTTTTATCTTTCGTATTTTTTACCATGGAACAGTTATCAAAATTATAATTTTGCCAAAAGTCGTGGGTTTAATGACTTGACACATGAGTGGGATCGTCAACATCATGTGGAAAATTTCGACCAAATTGATAGCCGCGCTTATCTGGTCCATTCTTGGATGAAATACCCGAAATTTGGCCATGCGGCCGCCACGGACTACACAGCCAGAAGCATTCGTTATGGCATGATGACACGTGAGGAAGCCGTGCGGTTGATAGAGAAATCTGATGGTAATTTAGACCCGTGGAGTGTGCGCGATTTTTGCGAATTTTGTGGCTATTCACAGGCGGAATTTTATGCAATTGTAGATAAATTCTATAATACCGATCTTTTCTATAAAGATGAAACACAAAAATGGAGGTTGAAAGACCCTATTCGTTAGCGTATGTTCTTGTATAAACTTGGAGAGTATTAAGTAATGCCTGCTGCATAACCCCTATAGGTGTTTATGCAGCAGGCATTACTTGATATTTTTTTACAACGGGCAAATTTACGATCTTATGCCGTCTGCACTGGTTATAAAGCAAGACATTATTTAAGCCTAAAAGTTTTGGGGGCAATGCGATAGGCCAAAGGCAGGGAAATTAAGAGATAGGCGAAACAAAAAATGCAGATGGCCACGCCAAAAATGGAAAAAGAGGGATCTGAGCGCAGTAAAATATAGCAAGCGACATAGGTGGATATTTTAAGAATGGAATAGATAGGATTTTTCATCTCCACATCTTTATTGTAGGGTTGGAATAGATAGTAAACAACCAAATTATGCACACTAAAAAATGTAGATAAAGCCATGATACTTATAAAAAGCAAGGGGTACTCGTAGAAGTGTTCCGTGCCACCGGAGACAAACAAAATAAGAGGCAAGGCCAGTGCAATCGGCAAACTTTGTAGCCAATCCATTGCGACAAGGGCCTTAAGGCGTAGGGTAAACATTTCTAAAATGGCCTTAGGCTGGCGATAAAAACGATAAGTAAGCATTTCACTGTCGCAATTCATAAATAGGATTTTTACCGTACGCTCGCCACAATTGAAAAAACACATGGCATAAGTGAATACGGGCACCGTGGCTACTACTGTGAGGTTAACAAAAGCCGCTACATTAGAGTCAAGCAGACAAGCAAAAATGACCAAAACCAAGATAAGTATTTCAATTAGAATAACACGTTTGGTGAAGCGCATAAGCAATTTTTTGTGGCGTTTCATAAAGCAATCGGAAAGTAACGCGTATCCGTGCTTGGGGTTTTCTTTGTTGTCTTCAAGCTCGATGTAGTTGGTGGCTTTATTCATCTGCGCTGCTTTAGAGTTACCACGTGTGGCAAGGACTTCATCATATTGGAGGTACATTTCCTTGTACAGGGGTAGATAGGCTTGAAAGCGAAAAAGAAAGCGCAATGAAAATGCTGCAGCTACGCAAAAGAATAAAGCCAACAGTGGCAATACAACGCCATTTAGGGAAATATTAAAGTATATAAACAAAATAGAAACACTTGCGATGAGCACGCTGATAAACATATCTTTGAAACTAGATCCCATAAGCTTATACGCTTTGCTTTTAGAACGCAAAGATAATTTTACAGTGCTGCCAATGAGTTTACATGCCACCAGAATGAGTAGCAACGAAATAATATTATAAGCCCCCAAATTGTACAAATCGGGCAGGAGCAAAAACAGCGGCAAATGGCCAAGCGCCGAAAGGAGAGAAGCTTGGAAGAGTTCAGATAAGGCCACTTTTTTTGCATCCATTCGAAGAAAAACAATGGCATAATTTTGTACTTTTTTTGGCTCTAGCACATAACAATTAGACACTGCACCGGCAAGCGTGAAAAAAAACAGAAGATTTAAAAGGATATCTGCTTGCGGCATTGTTATAGAATCCATTTCTGATAAGCTAGATGAAACCAGAACGAGGGCACCTAGATAGAGAACTTTTAGAAACAGAAGCTTAACAACTAAGAATAAGTTGTAAAAAATGGCAAACACTGCTTTTAAAAAAGGCAGTGCATACACAGAATCGGGAAAAATATTGCCTAGCACAGGCAAGCGTTTTATATAGTAGAAAAAGCTGTTGGCAGAGTAGGTATTTTGCAGTAAAAAAAGTTGTTTTGCGGTTTTAATCATCTTCGTCCCCCCTCAGGGTTTCAATGATAAGGGCTTTGTCTTTGCTGACAGGAGATAAAACTCCTTCCGATAAAATAACAATTTCATCGCACATTTCTAGGGCGAGCTCCATGATATGTGTTGAAAACAAGATGATATGATCTTTTTTTAAAGAGCGCAACAATTGTTTCATTTCGTCTGCTACCACCACATCAAAAGATGTCAATGGTTCGTCTAAAAGCAATACTTTTGGTTTCGCAATAAAATTAACAAGCATTTGCACTTTGTTCTTCATACCAAGAGAATAATCTTTAAGCAAACGGTCTCTATCTTCTGTTGCAAGACCCACCATATTGAAATAGTCGTCCGCGGTTTGGGTGCTGGATACTCTATCTTTGTTGATTTCCAGAAAAAAACGGATAAACTCCCGTGCTGTTAAAAATGAGGGGACGGAAGGGGTGGACAGCACATAGCCGACTTCATCGGCACAAAGCGCGTGCACAGAGCCGTTTTCTTCAAGCGAAATTGCCCCGCTATTTATGGGGATATCTTCGTTGATACAGTTAAATAAGGTGGTTTTTCCGGAACCGTTGCGCCCCAAAAGTGCATATATTTTTCCTTTTTCAAATTGATAGTCCGCACCTTTTAAAACATGTTTACTTCCGTAAGATTTTTCTACATTTTCCAGGATGAGCTGCATGTGAACCTCCTATGCTGCAAGAGAAAATATGATGAAATAGAAACCGGAAAACAGACAGAAAACCCTCTTGTCAATACTGTTGGATTGGCAAGAGGGTTTGGTGTTATTAATCATTGATGAAGGATAAGAACGTTATGGTTAATACCCACCAGACAAGCCAAAAATGACAGATATAAATTCAAATTGTTGCACAAAATTTCTTGCGTTTTCGCTTTTCATTTAAGGCGAGAAAACACAGTGGATAGCATCAAGGCATACCTATCGGATGTTGCCGTGCGACGAATGAACCCCGTAGGGATTTATTTATCGCATCGTTAAGTATAATATTCCAGATGTGGAGAGGAAAGTCCGGTTTCGTCTTCGGCAGGCTCGCGAATAGCATCTATATAAACATCGGTATCTCCGCAAAGCTCGGTGGCGCTCACGGTGCCGGTTTCCAATAGGGCGTTGACTTTTGGCTCGGGAAGGTTGCCAATGTATGCCTCGGGTACTTCAAACAAGTAAGTTTCGTTAATCTCAAGCTCACCCATCAATTCTGTGTTGATATAGGCAATAAAGGGTCTGGATTGAAACTCGGAAAGAACCACCGCTGTGTAGCCGGGGTTAATATCCACAAACTCCGGAAGGAAATCCCAAACATATGCGGTAAAGTTTCCTCGGGCGTATAAATCTATATAGCTTAGCTCGGGGCTGTTTTCGTTAAGTGAAGCTGTTGCAATTGTGCTGGTTTGCATATTTTGTAAGTTTGCATTTTCGTTAAGCAAGGCTTCGTTTTCTTGTTCTAGCTCTGCGTTTAGCAACACAAGTTCGTCGTAAGAGGCTTGCAATTGTGCATTTTCTGCCTCGGTGGCTGCCGTGCATCCACTAAAAAAAACAGCAAATGTCAATAAAAGTAGTGCGGGAAAAAACCAAACCGTATGTGTTCTCATGTTCATATCTCCCCAAAATTAAATTCAATTTAAAACATACTATAAAATAAAAAGCAATGTCTTAGATTGTGTTAATTGTTTTTGGCATAGGGATTGTTCCATTTGTGCCCTTCACGACGGTTTGTGATGTTGCCACGAGCACATAAATTTTCCGCACAGATTTGTGCTTTTCTGTATTCGTTTTCTTCGTTATCCACCGTAAGGACTACACCATTTTCCAAAACGGGCTTGCCGTTAATGTAAACGCTTACAATGTTTTGTAAAGAAGAGGAGTATACCAAGGTGGAGACCGGGTTGTGCATGGGAATTGCTTTGGGGCATTTCATGGGATCGAACACTACAACATCGGCTTTTTTTCCTGCTTCTAAAGAGCCAATATCATTTTCCATGCCCAGGGCACGTGCACCATCTATGGTAGCCATTTCAAGAACTTTTTCCGCTGACATAGCCAAGGGATTGCGTGTGTTTACCTTGTGCTGCAGAGCTGTAAATTTCATCAGCTCTACCATATCTTGGGCGTTATTGCTGGCAGCGCCATCCACACCTAAAGACACTGTTAGCCCATTTTCCAACATTTTTGGCACGTCGGCAACACCCGAGGAGAGATACTGGTTCGAGCAAACATTGTGCGAAATTTTCATGTCGTGCTCTTTTGCCAAGGCAATGTCTTTGTCAGAGAGATAACAGCAATGCACCATGAGCACATTGGGGCCAAGAATACCCAGTTCTTCCAGCACCTCTGCATCCGGTTTGCCGTGCAATTCGCTGGCGGCGTTGCGATCGAAGGGGGTTTCGGAAATGTGTACAGTGAAACCCGACTTATATTCGTTGGCAATGCGCCATAGCATCTGCAAATTCTCTTTGGTGTTTGACCAAATGGCGGCAGGAGCCACCCAAACTTTGATGCGTCCATCTTCGCTGTTGTGATATTTATCAAATAAACGGTATACGTCTTTTTCAATTACAGCGGTTTCTTGCATGATACCACGCTGCACGCCAAATTGTGCGCCTGTGTTCATGCATCCACGGCCTAATATACCACGGACACCAAGATCACGGAAGGCGTCTATAACAGCGTCGGAAAGGTTTTCTGCGGGATGTGGATACATGTAGTCTAGGTTGGTGGTAATACCACTGTGCAAGCCCTCTAAGCAACCTAAAACAGAGGCTCTGTAGCAGTCTTCGTAGCGCAGGTTGGTGGCTGCGGGAAAAGTCATCGTTTCCAACCAGTCTTTTAACACCATGTCGTCGCCCAGGCCTTTTAGCAAGGTTTGAAACAGGTGGTTGTGTGTGCTTACAAAACCGGGAAATAAAATCTTTCCGCCCATGTCTTGTGTTTTGGCACAGTTACCGGCATATCGTGCCTCTAGCTCGGCCGCAGGACCTACATCTACAATGGTGTCTCCTTGTATGGCAAGGGCGCCGTTAAAGAATACATCGCGGTTTTTATTTACGCTCACTACGATGGCGTTGGTTAATAAAATATCTATCATACTTATGTTCTCGCTTTCTGTGAAAGAATAAAGTGAAATAAGCTTATGTATGGGGGTGTATTATTTTTCCAAATCCCAATTTTGAAGGGTTTTAAGTTGATAAACATTGGGGTTGAAATAATGGTTGTTGAACAAAATGGGCACATCTTGAACATCGTAAAAGGTTTGTTTAGAGGATATGATGGGGAAGCCGATGGGTAAAGAGAGCAATTTCGCCTCTGTTTCTTCAATGGCAAGAGGGGAGTAATTATTTAAAGAATGCGCCACCTCGCGCCCCATAGCCTGATGTATCCAAACATGAACATGGGCAAACTCCAAATGCTTTAGATCGTCGGTGATGAGTAAGTAGGTGGGAAAAAAACCGCGAGATAGGATGGCGGGTGTTTTATTGGCAAAATAGAGCAGGTTATTTCGCACCACAGTGTCACCTACATCGATGCGAAGATGTGATGCAACATCTTCGCTTGCAGGCACAATGGTAGGGGAAAGTTGTTTTAGTTGCACCTTATAGCCATCGTTTTCTAGGCAATCCACAAAATATAAACTACGATTTTCGTGATCGAGTGTGCTGGGGTGGAGATAGTTGCCGCTTCCATGCCGTTTGGTGATATAACCCTCTAATGCCAGCATCAAAAGAGCCTCGCGCAAAGTGACCAAACTGATGCCCAGGCGAGAGGCCAAGGCAGATTCTGGTGGCAACTTATTGCGTTCGAATGTCTCGGTTTTAAAAATATGAAGCAGTTGATGCTTAATAGCCATATAGGTGCTATAGTTAGTTCTTGCCATGGGGCAAACTCTCGCTTTCTGTGCGTTTTTCACAGGCTTACTACTTGTAAAAAACATGGTTGGATAATATGGTTTTTGAAGTCCACATATCATTGTACCTTGTTTTTGCAATAAAGGCAACTGCTAGCAAGTTAAATCTTACATTTTTGCTCGGATAAAAGCAATGCGTTCTTGGCATTCTTCTATTAAAGCGGCCTCGTCTACAAGGGTAGATTGTTTGTTTTGCACCACAAGTTCACCATTTACAAAAACGGTATCCACATCGTTGCCGGTGGCATTATATACCAAGGCGGAATCGGCTTTATGAACAGGGGAAATATGGGGTTTTTTATAATCAACAAGCACAAGATCGGCTTTCATGCCGGCAGCAATTTGCCCCAAGCTATCGTCGCCCATGGCAATGGCACCGTTGCGTGTGGCCATTTGAAGAACTTGTTTTGGATAGATGATTTGGGCGTTTAAATTGTGGATTTTATGGAGGCAGGCTGTGTATTTTAAAGTGGAAAGCATGTCTTGGCTGTTGTTGCTGCCTGGGCCATCTGTGGCTAAAGCCACGGGGTTGCCGGCCTGCAAAAACTCCGGCACACGCGCCACGCCAGAGGCAAGATACATATTGGCTACCGGGCAGTGCACGATTTGAGGTTTGTATTTTTCCAAAATGGCCAATTCGGCATCACTCAGCCATACACTGTGTACCAGCTGGGTGTTTTCGTCCAAAATACCCATGCTTTCAAAAAATTCAAGATTGCGCATGCCATTGTGCAGCTCAGCCGTACGTGCTACCACGTCTTCGGTTTCTGCCGTATGAACTTGAAACTTAATGCCCAGCTCTCTGGCCAGTGCCTTACTGCTTATGAACAAATCCGGCGTTACGCCCCATGGGTTTAAAGGCCCCATAGACAGAGAAAGTCGTCCTTTTTTGTTGTGCCAAGTTTCGTGCAGACGGCGGATCTCGCCAAGAATGGTTTCCTCGGTTTCACGAAATTCTTCGCGATAGACAGAGTTTGTAAAGCAGCGGCATAAATTGCCGCGAATACCCGCTTTTTCCATTGCTTCAAATACACGATCTCCGTTGGCAAGGCTGGTGTAGACATAATGTTGGTCTATAATTGAGGTGGCGCCGGTTTTTAGGTTTTCTACACAGCCAAGCAAGGCCGCATAATAAAAATCGTCTTCACTCATAAGCACCGAAAACGGCCAAATTTCTTCACTGAGCCATTGAAAAAGGGGTTTGTCGTCGCCAAGACCACGCATAAAGGTTTGAAACATGTGGGAATGCGCGTTTACCATGCCGGGCATCAGAATTTTTCCCGTGGCATCAACCACTTGTTCGCACTGTGGCAACCATGTTTGCATGGACTGTTCCCCTTGGCCCACTTCGACAATGAGATTGTCCTCTATCACTACATAAGCGTCGCGGATAATATCATAGTTGTCGTTCATGGTAAGCATCCATGCATTCTGAATTAAAGTTTTCATTATAATTTTCTCCTAGTTTGAATTTTTCTTTAAAAATTTACCAAGGGCCACATGCTCTAAGTTGGCAGGAAGGTGGCAAATACGTTTGCCACAGGCATCATGGATAGCGTTAACAATGGCGGGAGCTACCACACAGGTGCTTGGTTCACCTAGGCCTTTAGCACCAAGCGGACCTACAGGCCCTGGATGCTCCAGCACGATGGGGTGCATTTGTGGCATATCCATTGCTGTGGGCAAAAGATAGCTTTCCAAATTGAGATTTTGAATTTTTCCGGTTTCCATTTCCACCTCCTCAAGCAAAGCATAGCCAAGGCCCATGGAAATACCACCCATAATTTGTCCGTTCACTTCTTGCAAATCGAAGGCGTGGCCCACATCGTGCACACCATAGTAATGGTCTACCGAAACGGCACCCGTGCGCAGGTCTACGCTGACTTCGGCGGCGGCCACGCCGTATACAAAGCTCCAATATGCTTCGCCTACGCCACAGCTTTTGTCGTATTGTAAGGGAGGTGCAGAGAAAAAGCCATACGCGTTAAGGTGGTCACCCGCGGCGAAAATTTCTTTAACTAGGCTGTTGAAAGATACTTTTCTCTCTGGTTCATGACGGCTAACAAGACATTCATTTATAAAGAGGATATCCTCTGTTCCCACATGTGTTTTGGCATAAGCGGCCATTTTTTTGGCAAGTTGTTTTGCAGCGTCCAATACGGCCCCGCCGGAAAACACGGTGCCACGTGTGGCCACGGTGGGACCGGCATCGGGAGAAGAAGACGTGTCTACGCGGCTTAGGCGGATTTTATCGCAAGGTATCGAAAAATATTCGTGGAGCAGTTGGATCATCATGGCATGGGCGCCCTGACCCACTTCGGCGATGGAAGAATGAATGAAAATACTGCCGTCTTGCTGTATACTAACGGCACCCTGTGCTACATCCAAGCCCTGCCCTGCAGCGCCAAAAGATTCGCCTCGATGTAGAAAACAAATGCCAAGGCCTTTTTTTAATTGTGGATTGACGGCATTAAAAGCGGCAAATTCACGCCTTTTTTCTTCGATATTCAACTGCTGTTGTAAAGCTTGTAAGCAAGCGTCGAGAGTGACATTTTTCATGGTTTGCCCAAAAGCAGAGACACTGTTCTCTCTTAGCATATTTAGGCGACGCACTTCCAAAGGATCTTTGCCCAGAAATGCTGCAATTTCATCCAGCAAACTTTCGCTGCAAAAATCTACCTGAGGTGAGCCAAAGCCGCGCAAGGCGTCGGAGTAAACATGGTTTGTGTATACGGCAGTGGATACCGTGTCCACATGGGGCACCACATAGGGCCCGGTGGCTTCTATAGCCATGCGGCTGGTGACAGGGAAGGTTTTGCTGGTGTAGGCACCGCCGTCCAAAAGCAGGTTAATTTCCATGCCAAGTAAGCGCCCGTCCTCGTCAAAACCCACGTTGTAATGTGCTTGCAGGGGGTGGCGTTTTGTGCCCTCTTGTATAGATTCTTCGCGGCTTAACACAATTTTGCATGGCCGAGAAAGCAGGCGGCTAACCAAAGCTGCGCGCGAAGCGGCCACGGCAATGTCGTAGTTTTTGCCGCCAAAGCTACCTCCGATCACAGAGGGTACCACGCGCACATCGCAAAGAGGACATGCCAAAGTATCGGCCACGATTTTACGAATAACAAAGGGGCTGTTGATGGGGCAATGTAGATGCATTTCACCGTTGCAGCCATCATAGCTGGCCACCACGGCCTCGGTTTCAAGGCTTGTGTGTTGCACACGGTGGGTTGAATAAGTACGAGAAAGACGATGTGGCGCTTCTTCGATGGCCTGTTGTGCATTTCCGCGTTTGGTTATATAGCGGCAAATTTGGTTGCCATTTTCGTGGATAGGAACCGCGTTATCCAAAAGGGCAAGTGTTGGGTCTAAAAGAGCAGGGAGCTCTTCGTAACTAACTTCAATAAGTTTTGCGCCTTCTTTGGCCAGTGCCATTGTCTCGGCCACTACCAAAGCAACTCCGTCGCCAATATAACGCACGCGATTAGGGCAAAGTATAGGGCGCTCTTTGGGCATAGCGGGTATGCCGGGAATGTCTTTTGCGGTATAAACGGCTATAATACCGGGTAAAGCGAGTGCTTTTTCGCTATGGATACTCACAATGTTTCCGTGGGCGATGGGGCTGCGAACCACAGCGGCATGTACCATATTTGGAAAAGAAATATCAGCGGCATATTGTGCTTTTCCGGTAACCTTTGCAATGCCATCACGCCGATAATTGGTAGAACGATACATATATTTCCCTCCTTTTCAAGAAAAAGACGACACAGCAAAAAATGCTGCGCCGTCTGTTGGTGCATACTAAAAGAGAAACGGAAAATGAAACCGGTGTGTAACCCAAGGGGGACGACGGCGATGCAAAAGTCCCCGTTCCAAATGCCGTTGGCCTATTGTTTGATGATATTTGCAAAATAGGCTTGGCCTTGTTGTCCACTTTATTCACCCAGCCGGTGGGGTATGTTTTGCTGTACAGATAAGCTATCTGTGCCCATCGGCGCAGGAAACCATAAACCCTAGTGGGCGGTGAAATATTTTCTATAGAATTCTTGAGACTCCTCATAAAGAGCTTTATCCTCATCGTTTTGAGGCAATTCCATAGCAGTTAGGGCACCTGTGGGGCAAACAGACACGCACATGCCACAGCCACGGCATTCTTTTTCGTCCACTTCCATAACAGGGAAGTTTAATGTGCGCGCATCATAACAGCAAACAGCCACACAACGCCCACAGTTTACACAACCGCATTTTAAGCAACGCTCTGCTTCGTCGCGTGCGGCATCTTCGGCTAGGCCTAGCTCAACCTCATCAAAGCTCTCTTTACGAGAACAAGCGGAAAGGCAAGCAGATACCTTAGCGGGGTTGTGTTCGTTTGTAATGGGGGAGAGACGCAATTCACGTTTTTCATCTTGATCAATAAGTGCGCCCTCGCCACCAAAGGATTTATCTATTTCGCAGGCAGCGTCGCGGCCAGAGGCGATGGCTTTGATTACAGAGGCGGGGCCATATAGGCAGTCGCCCGCAATGTATACGCCTTTTTCAGCCGATTCAAATTGTCCTTGTACAATGGCCGGCATAAAGTCTGCCACAATTTTTTGGCCGATGGCCAAAATAACAAGGTCGGCCGGCATGGCAACTGCGGCTTCACCCGAAGGCACAGGACGGCGACGACCACTTTCGTCAGCTTCACCCAATTTCATGGGGGTGTAGTTCAGCTTGCCAGCCTCTACACTTTCGGGTGCGGCCAAAAGACAAAGTTTCACGCCTTCTTCTTCGGCATGGGCAATCTCTTCTTTGTAGGCGGGCATTTCATCACGACTACGACGGTATACAATGGAAACCTCTGCAGCACCTAAACGCAAAGCACTGCGTGCGGCGTCAACGGCCACGTTGCCACCGCCGATAACGGCTACTTTTTTGCCGTCGAGACGAGCGGCTTTGCCCAGGTTGGATTCGCGGAGGAAGGCAACACCGGAAACACAGAGGTCGGCACCGGTAATGTCCAGCGGGCTGTCTCCATGGGCGCCTACGGCAATCAAAATACGCTCGAAACCTTCGCAGCGTAGTTTGTCGAGGCTGTCCACGGTTGTGCCGGTTACAATTTCCACACCCATGCGCTCAATGCGAGATACTTCTTTTGCCAAGATGTCGGCAGGCAAGCGGTAATCCGGAATGCCCACAGCCAACATGCCACCGGCTTTGGGCAGGGCCTCAAATACTTTTACTTTATAACCTTCTTTGGCCAGATAGTACGCGGCAGATAAACCACCGGGGCCGGCACCGATGACGGCTACTTTTTTGCCATTCGATTTTTTTACAGCGGGAATGGGAAGCTCGTCGGCATATTTTTCATACACTTTGTCGGCGGCAGTGCGTTTTAGCAGACGAATATCTACGCTTTCATCTGTGTCGGCGCGGCGACATTTGCTTTCGCAGGGATGGTCGCATACACGGCCACAGATGGCGGGGAAGGGGTTCGTGAGGCTAACACGGTTGTAAGCTTCTGTGTAGTTGCCACGGCGAACATCTTCCACATATTGGGGCACATTTACACCGGCGGGACAAGCGTCTTGGCAAGGGGCATAATCGGCATTGTAGCTGAATTGTAAACGGCCAATATATTCTGTGGGTGGGAAGTTTACCTGTGCCACACCAATGGCTTCTTCAAGACTATTAAAGCCGAGTTTTTTAATCAGTTTTGATAAATCGTAGCACATGTGCTCGATATAGTCGATATCACGCAAAATACCTACGGTACAAACACCAACGGCATTACAGCCGGCCATGAAATATTCCATGGCGTCTTCGGCACTCATTACGCCACCACTGCCATACAAATCTTTAAGCTGTGGGTTTTGTTTTGCAATTTCATAGTTAATGTTCAGCGAAATGGGACGGATGGCCTCACCCGAAAGCCAGCCCACACCATTTGTGCCGCGCATTTCAGGGCGGCGCTTGTTGATGTCGATTTTAAGGGCAGGACCGATGGAGTCGATGGCAGCGATGGCATCGGCGCCATGCTCTAGACATTTTCTGGCAGAGCCAATGGGGTCTGGCCAGTTGCCGCTGAGTTTGCAAATAACGGGAATGTTTACATGCTCTTTGGTGAAGTCCAACATGGGAAGGAGGGTTTCCTCCGCATAGGACACAAGCTCTATCATATCGGCGCCGGCTTTTTCTACGTCTTCCACGATGGCACGTGCTTCATCCGGTGTGTGGCCTACGCTGCCAATGACGACGGCACCGGCCTTTTTTGTCATGGGAATTTCGCGTTCATACCAGAGCTCACGCTCAGAATCGGCCCATTTTTCGGCGTTGATAAGCGAGGTGGGGCCAATGCCGCCAATGTGGAACACGGGATTAATGGCACGGCCCAAACGGATGGTTTTGGTAACCACGGCGCCACAGCCGGCTTCATGGCCACGAATCATGCCTTCGGCCGCATAGGTGAGTGGGCCGGAGGTTAAAATATAGGGGCTTTGCAAGGGAATACCGCAATATTCCATACTGATATCGGCACCTTGTAATTTTGATTTGTCATACATGATGGAACACTCCTTTATTATGGTTTGCCGTATAAAGTAAATCATACAGCATATGAATGATATTTGTTACTTAAT
>CAYJIR010000001.1:122950-135108 GCA_964370295.1 uncultured Oscillospiraceae bacterium | reverse complement strand
CCCATTGCACGATATATACCTTTCACCAAAGGCACTCTATTTTTAGAAACGAAGGGGGAACACGGATGCTGTTTTTCACAGTTGAAGACGCCACAAAAGGGCCGGATTCCGTAAGTAAAACTTTGCGCCGTAACCTCTCTTTTGCCCGTCTGCGTCACGCGGCTCAGCGCGCTGTTAAAACCATAAAACAACATGGATTTCAGCAACTATGGCGTGAGGTGCTATACCGTTATCGCTTGTCGACCGGTGGTGATTTTTGGTTTTATCACGCCGATTTACCCCTTTTTAAAGACACCCGCTTGCAAAAAAAGACCACGTTTCCCCATATGCCCCTGTTCTCGGTGGTGGTGCCACTATACAATACGCCCTTGCGCTATTTGGAGGATTTGCTAAAAAGTGTGCAAAAACAAAGTTATCCTGTGTGGGAACTTCTTTTGGTAGACGGCAGTGACGACACACTATTAGAAAAGCGCAAAACACGGCTGATGCGTCTTTGCGCAAAAGACATGCGTGTGCGTTATTTGCCACTAACACAAAACGGTGGTATTGCCGCCAACACCAATTCCGGCCTGGCCGAGAGCAAGGGCGATTTTATCTTGTTATTAGACCATGACGACGCACTGGCCCCCGGCGCTCTTTTTGAGCTTGCCAAGGCACACAACGAAACCGGAGCCGAGCTTATTTATACCGACGAAGCCGTGTTGGACAGCACTTTAAAGCATCTACACGCCTTCCATTTTAAGCCCGATTTTAGCCCGGACACCTTGCGTGGATGCAATTATATCACGCACCTTTGCGCCTTCAGCCGCCATCTGTTAGAAAGTGTGGGGGGCTATGAGCGCGAGGGTTTTAATGGCGCACAAGATTATGATTTAATACTCCGCCTTAGTGAAAATGCCACGACCATTCACCACATCCCCAAGGTTTTATACTATTGGCGACGGCACGAAAACTCTACTGCGCAAGATATTTCACAAAAACCGGACGCTATCGAAGCCGGCCAGCGTGCTTTGCAAGAGCATTTGCAGCGACAAAGCTTAGACGGCAGTGTTATCCCGCAAGAAGAGCACCCCGGTGCCTACCGTGTTCGCTACGAGGTGTGGGGTCGCCCACTCATCAGTGTTTTAATTCCCAATGCAGACCATATCGAAGACTTGCACCGCTGCGTGGAATCTCTCTATGCCCATGCAGGGTGGACACGTTTTGAAGTGCTTGTTTTAGACAACAACTCCAAGGACCCCGCCACCGAAAGCTACTATGTGGATTTAGAAGCACGTCATGGCACCTTGCGTGTTTTACGATATAAAGGCGATTTTAATTTTTCTGCCATTTGCAACTTTGGTGTGGCCCGCTGTGTGGGCGACCACATTGTGCTGCTAAACAATGACACCGAAATCATCAGCGAAGATTTCCTGCGCGAGATGGTGTCTTACAGCCAGCGTTCGGATGTGGGTGCCGTGGGTGCCATGCTCTACTTCCCGGACGACACCGTGCAACACGCCGGCCTGTTTGTAGGCATTGGGGGTACGGCCGGGGTGAACCAAAAAGCCCAAGACCGCGGCAATGGCGGTGCGATGTATCGGCTTTGCACCACACAAAATTTTAGCGCTGTCACCGGGGCCGCTTTGATGATCAAACGCTTTTTGTACGAAAAAATTGGTGGCATGGACGCCGAAAATTTTGCCGTGGCTTTCAACGATGTAGATTTTTGTCTGCGTCTTGCCCAAGCCGGCTACCACAATGTGTTCACCCCATTCGCCAGCGCCTATCACTACGAAAGCAAAAGCCGTGGATACGACCTTGTCGGCGCCTCGGCACAGCGATATCAGGGCGAAGCCCTACGCTTTAGGCAAAAATATGCAGCTTTTCTGCAAGAGGGCGACCCCTTTTATAATCCCCATCTCACCTTAAAATTTGAAAATTACGCTTTGCGATAGAAAGGATTAAGCAACATGGCACAGTCAGAGGAAATTCGGCAGAAGCTTAAGAAAAAGCGCAGCAGAGAGCTGCGCGAGTATTTTTTCGAAATATTGAAAAAAGAGGGGCTTTTTGCTGCCATCTCGCGTACCATGCGCTATTTTAAACGCCGGTATGGCCCTAAACGTGGGCGCTATGTACCTGCGAAATCCACCTTAGAACAACAGCGCAATGCCGATGTGGTGGGCTGGGCAAAAATTAGTGTTTGTATTCCCGTGTATAACCCTGCACGCCAACATTTTATAGATCTGTTGCAATCTTTGGCCGGCCAAACCTATAAAAACTGGGAGCTGTGCCTGGCAGATGCCAGCGATGAGAGCGACTGGATTGAAGAAGTGCTAGGGCAGTTTGAAGATTTAGAAATCCGCTACCAAAAAACCGAAAATCTAGGCATTGCAAAAAACACCAATGCGGCTGTAAAACAAGCCATGGGCTCTCACATTTTGTTTGCCGATCACGACGATGTGCTTCCCCCCCATGCCCTTTACGAAATTGCCCGTTGCATCGCCGATGTAAACCCCCAATTGCTCTATGCAGACGAAGCCCTTTTTAGCGAGGATTGGATGCGGCCGAATGTGGGTCATTTTAAACCGGACTATTCCCCCCAATACCTACTAAACGTCAATTATATCGGCCATCCCGTAGTGGTTCGCAAAGAACTGTTTCAGCGCCTAGAAGGCCTTGACAGTGACTATGACGGCGCACAAGACCACGATTTTTTGCTGCGCGCCCTAGAGCAAACCAAAAGTGCCTATCACATCCCCAAAGTGCTTTATTACTGGCGTCAACACGACGAATCCACCAGCACCGGTGTAGAGGCAAAGCCCTATGTTGGCGATGCCGCCAAAAAAGCCATTCGCCACCACCTTTCGCGCATCGAGCGTCGCGGCAATGCTTCGGATGGGCTGTACCCCTCTACCTATAAGGTAAATTACGATATTAAGGGCCGCCCCATGGTGTCTATTATCATTCCCAACTGCGACCATATCCCAGATTTAGACCGTTGCCTGCGTTCTATTTATAAAGAGACAAAGTATATGCAATTTGAGGTTATCATTGCCGAAAATCATTCGCAACAACTGGAAACTTTCTCCTATTATCAAGACTTCACGGCCTCGCATCAAAACTGCAAAGTAACGGTTTTCGAAGAGGCGGGCGACTTTAATTTTTCTAAAATTTGCAACTGGGGCCGCAAAAAAGCCCGCGGCCAGTATCTTTTGTTTTTAAACAACGATACCGAGGTTATCTCTCCGGCTTGGATAGAAGAGATGTTGCAACTGTGCCAGTTGGAGGAAGTGGCCTGTGTAGGTGCCTTGCTTTACTACCCGGACAACACCGTGCAGCACGCCGGCGTCATCACCGGGCTGGGTGGCTTTGCCGGGCACAGCCACAAATACGCCTACCGCGGACGCAGTGGTTATATGTTCCGCCAAGCCTGTGTGCAAGAGCTCTCTGCCGTCACGGCTGCCTGTATGATGGTAAAAGCCAATGACTTTGACAAACTCGGTGGTTTCGACCCCAATTTCGCAGTTGCTTATAACGATATCGATTTCTGCCTGCGTCTGCGTCGCCGCGGAAAAACTATTTTGTTCACACCCTATGCCGAGCTCTACCACCACGAAAGCAAAAGCCGTGGCAACGACGAAGAAGGCGAAAAAAAGCTTCGTTTCACCGAAGAGCAAGAGCGCCTATGGGATCGCTACGGCGAAGATCTTTTGCACGACCCCTACTACAACCCCAACCTCACCTTAGACAGGGAAGATTTTTCCGAAAACGATGTTTTGCCAGAATAAAAAATAAAAGCCTCGGGCGCTTACCGCGCTTACGAGGCTTTTATATGGTGGGAGAAGATGGATTCGAACCATCGAAGCGAAACGCAACAGATTTACAGTCTGCCCCCTTTGGCCACTCGGGAATTCTCCCTTACCAAGTGCCATATTAGTATAACAGAATGAAAAAACAAATGCAATACATTTTTGCTAATTTATTCAATTTTTAGTTTTTTAAGCATGCACTTTTCTTTTCTCTTTCTTTATAACACATGGATTCGGTCGATACTCTCTTATGCGTCTATCGCTCTGATATACTCAATGCTTACCCAGCCGGAAGGTGTGCATGCCCACTCTCCTGTGTCGTCGGTTCCTATCACTTCCAAAACCATGCCCTCTTCTAAGATTACAATAACATCGTAGTCGGTGCCCGGGCCCTCACGCAAGTTTAGCTCCAGCACATCCACCTCTGCCAGCACCGTGGGATCCAATAGATTACTTGGAGGCACAATACCCTCGTTATAAAGTGGCAAACTACTTTCCAATTCCTCTGTTTCCACCAGCTGGAACGGAACATAAGCGCCCGGTTCATTGGCGGCGAATGTGTGCTTTAAAGTCACCTGATATCGGTTGGCATCCTCGCCATAATCGTCGAAATAGGTGACTTGTGTTTGCACCGATATCAAATGATCTTCCACCATTACAGTGTTCACCAGCAACTCGGCCGTGTGCATAGGCCCGTGTGCCGGAATGATGTATTCACCATTCCCTGTTAAAAACGCTTCCTCGCTGATATTAATATTTTCAATCCGATAAAATGAACTGCCAACAGCCTGCAAACTTTCTTGTGAAACAGAGTGCAAATCATCTCTCTCCTGCATTGTATGCGCTCCCTCTGCCCACATGGCCATAGACACCGCGCCACAATTTAAGTTCCAATTATTTCCACTGAGCATAGCACTGCGCGCAGCCGCATCATTGGGCATCATCGTAATGTGCCACATAGCATAATCCGACTCCTGGAGCATCGCAAGCAAAGTTTCCTCGTTTGCAAGTGGCACTTGCACCTCAGAGGATGCCTCATTGGCCGCCGGAGGCTCTTCTTGCTCTGCTGCGGGGGCCACAACCGAAGTCGCATAGGAAAGCTCTGGCTTTGCCTCCTCTACTGTGTCATCACGCAAAAAGAAAAACAAGAAAATTCCCAGCCCCCAAAGCAACAGCAACCCCACAAAACCAAGAAACAGCACCAGCAACACAATAAGAACCACTTTTCCTTTTTTGCCTTTTTTGGGCGGCGGGGAAGAGGCAGGTCCAAAACCATTTTGCGACGGCGACACATCTTGCGCAAATGCATTTTGTTGCAACGGTGTTTGTTGCCCAAAAGCTTGCTGCTCGGGTGTTTGTTGCACGGAGACTTGTTGTCCGGAATCTTTTGCAAGGCTCACGCGTGTCTCCCCGCGCGAAGCGGTGCAAGTCTCATTGACACAAACTCCGTTTTGAAGCTCTCTTCCGCACTGAGAACAATAGGCCATGGTTGCATCCTCCCTTTTCTAAGCACACTTATCTTCACCCAATCACATGGCACACCGACCAACTATAAACATTTTATATCTTTTTTCTATTTTATACCAACGGCAAAAAAAATGCAAAACCCTTTGTTTTTTAAAAATAATTCCACAAAAAATCGCCACAAACTTTGCGAAGCCTGCAACGATATCATTCGAGTGTCCTTATAAGAACCGGCAAATTTCAAGGCAGGCCGCGTAAAGGTGGTAGCGACCGGTTTGTGTCGTGAGGGCGTTTCGTCGTCCGCTTTAGTGCCGCCACGTTGCGGCGGTTAGCTCCCGACACTAGCACTGCGCTACGTTGCAACCGAACAGCAAACCCGAGCAGTACCTTTGGGCGGAAAAGGAGGCGCAACGAAACAAAGTGCGTGATGACTTTAAAGAATTAAACAAAAAGTCGTCACAAACTTAGTGAAGTTTGCGACGACGTGGAGCTGGTGAACGGACTCGAACCCCTGACCTGCTGATTACAAATCAGCTGCTCTACCAACTGAGCTACACCAGCGTATGTATTGTATAGAGTGTCTTTAACAACACCACACCTTTAACATAAATAGTATACCAAATTTTTTTGTTCTTGTAAAGGGTTCTTTCAAGAAAATCAAAAGAACCTAAAAATCAACATAGAATTATGGCAAGCTATTGTAGGAACGCCAAAGGTACGCTATAATAAATTGTATTCTATACTATTTTCGGAGGTATCGTTTGTGACAAAACCGATTTTGTACATTGTAATTCCCTGTTACAACGAAGAGGAAGTTTTACCGCTAACCAGCGGCATGTTTTTAGAAAAGATCACTTCGCTTATTGCAGCCGGCCGCATTTCCAAAAAAAGCCGTGTGATGTTTGTTAACGATGGTTCCAAAGACAAAACCTGGCCGATGATTCAGGCACTAAGTCAAAAAAACCCCCATTTTGTAGGCATTTCACTTTCGCGCAATCGTGGCCACCAAAACGCCCTACTTGGTGGATTGATGTGTGCAAAAGATCTTGCCGATATCACCATTTCCATTGATGCGGATGGCCAAGACGACATCAACGCAATGGATGCCATGATTACCGAATATGAAGCGGGCTGCGATGTTGTGTACGGTGTTCGCTCTAAACGAGAAACCGATACATTTTTTAAGCGTTTCACAGCCGAAAGCTTCTACCGCATGTTAAATGCTTTGGGGGCACAAGTGGTTTTTAACCATGCCGATTATCGCCTGCTCAGCAAACGGGCCTTGCAGGGCCTCGCCGAATTCCGCGAAGTAAATCTGTTTTTACGCGGGCTTATTCCCCTGGTAGGGTATCGCTCTTCCAGCGTTTATTACGAGCGCCACGAACGTTTGGCCGGCGAAAGCCACTATCCCCTCAGCAAAATGTTGGCACTGGCCTTTGATGGCATCACCAGCCTTTCCGTTAAACCCATTCGCATCATCACATGGCTCGGGTTTATTTTTTCCGTCATCAGCTTTATTGGGGTTATAGTTGTTATTTTGCAACACCTACTTGGCATGACCGTTTTGGGCTGGAGCAGCACGCTTGTTGCCATCTTCTTTGTGGGCGGCATACAACTGCTTTGCCTAGGTGTTATTGGCGAGTATGTGGGAAAAATATACAACGAAACCAAGCAGCGACCACGCTTTATTATCAGCGAGCGCACCTTTGATACAAAACCATCGGAGGATAGCAAGTGATCTATCGTCATATATTATTTGATTTAGATGGCACCTTGCTGCAGTCTGAAGAAGGCATTATAAACTCTATTGAATATGCGCTTGCCAAAATGCAAAAACCTTGTCCTCCACGGGCAAAACTATTGGCCTTTGTTGGTCCACCCTTGCTACATAGTTTCGAGCACATTGCCGGCTTATCTGCCGAAGATTCAAAACAAGCCACCGCACTATATCGCGAATATTATACTTCGCAGGGCCTTTTGGAATGCCATTTATACACAGGCATTGAAGATATGTTAAAACAATTAAGCGAGCACGGTTTCCAACTCTATCTGGCCACCGCCAAACCCGAAGTGTTTGCGCATCGCATCCTAAAACATTTTGGTGTTTTTTCTTATTTTACGCAAGCGGCCGGCATAGAGCTGGGCCTAGCCCATCACGATAAAAAAGACGTTTTGCAACGTGTATCACAAGAAAATTCTTTGTCTGCTGCACAGTGTGTAATGGTGGGAGACCGGCGGTTTGATATCGAGGCCGCACGCGCTTGTCAAATGGATAGCATCGGCGTTTTATATGGCTATGGAAGCTTGCAAGAATTGCAGGATGCCAAAGCCACAATCATCGCTAGCAATGTGCAAGAACTTTGCTCTTTGCTTTGCTCTCAATAGGGAGCCTTTACAACGCATAAATTCGCCTCATTCCATGATTCATCCTGTTTCACGCCTTGCCTTTGCGGCGATTTTCTCTATAAAACCGCCACAAATCTTGCACGCTGGCCGGCATTCGCCACCCAGCAGTCGACCTATTTTCTCTCTGCCGAAAAACCATACTACTTGATTTTCTACCCCGCGGCACATGTTTCCATGCACTGCGTTTTTGCAAGCTCTAAATAGAGCCTTTAACACGACAAAAATCCCTCTTGATACAGGAAAGAACCTGTTCAAGAGGGATTTAACTTGTTCACACCCTGTCTGCACCGGCCTAGAAACAAGATTTCACGGTCCTATTTCACCGCCAAATTAACAAGCTTGCCGGGCACCACAATTTCCTTTACTACGGTTTTCCCCAAAAGAGCTGCCTGCACGGCCTCTTGCTCTTTGGCCAGCGCCAATAATTCCTCTTTACCCATATCGACCGCCACGGTAAGGCGCGCACGAGGCTTCCCGTTCACTTGCACCAAAATTTCCACTTGGCTTTCCACCGTTTTTGCCTCATCATAGCTGGGCCATTTTTGTTTTGCAATTTCCGCACCAAAACCCTGCCTTTGCCAAATTTCTTCGCTTAGATGCGGTGCAAAAGGATTCAGTAAAATAAGGAAGATACGCAATTCACCCTTGGTCACGCCGCCTGCCGCCGAAAAATCGTTTAACAAGCTCATCAAGCAAGCAATGGCCGTATTATGCTTTAAGTGTTCTAAATCATAGCCCACTTTTTTGATGCTGCGATGTACATTGGCCTCTAGCTGCGAGCGAATTTCTTCGCTGTCTTGTAAACTATCTTGCAAAGCCCATACGCGCTCTAAAAAGCGGCGGCTTCCTTTGATAGAGGCCGTGTTCCACGGGGCACTTTTTTCGAAATCCCCGATAAACATCTCATACACGCGCATGGTGTCGGCACCAAATTCGCCTATGATATCATCCGGATTTACCACGTTGCCACGGCTCTTGCTCATTTTTTCGCCATTTTCGCCCAGTATCATGCCATGGCTTGTTCTTTTTTTATAGGGTTCACTCTCTTCCACCACACCGATATCAAAGAGGAATTTATGCCAAAAACGGCTATACAACAAATGCAAGGTGGTGTGTTCCATGCCACCGTTGTACCAATCCACCGGCATCCAATAGGCAAGAGCTTCCTTGCCGGCCGGCGCCTCGCTATTATTTGGATCGCAGTACCGCAAAAAATACCATGACGAACCTGCCCACTGGGGCATCGTGTCAGTTTCTCTGCGCGCTGTCCCACCACATTTCGGACAGGTGGTTTGCACCCACTCTTCAAGGCGTGCCAAGGGAGAGTCTCCCTCCTCGGTTGGCTCGAACTCTTCAATATAAGGAAGTTCCAGCGGCAAGAGAGATTCGTCTATCGGCACCCATCCACAACACTCGCAATGCACCATGGGGATGGGTTCGCCCCAATATCGCTGACGGCTAAACACCCAATCGCGCAGCTTATAGTTCACCTTTGCCTCGCCTTTGTCTTCTTTCACCAGCCAATCAATCATGGTTTCTATGGCCTGTTCCACATTTTTTCCATCTAGGAAATCACTGTTTACCAGCTCGCCCTCGTTACAGTCTACATAGGCTTCTTTCTGCACATCGCCTCCACGCACCACTTCCACAATGGGCAAAGAGAACTTCTTGGCAAAGGCCCAGTCGCGCTCGTCGTGGGCAGGCACCGCCATGATGGCCCCGGTGCCATAGCTTGCCAACACATAGTCCGAAATGAAGATGGGAATTTCCACACCGCTCACCGGATGCAAGGCCGAAACACCTTGCAAACGCACACCGGTCTTCTCCTTATCTTTAGAAAGCTCTGTGCGCTCGAAATCGCTTTTCCGCGCCGAGGCCTGTTGGTATGCCTGTATCTCTTCTAGGTTTGTAAGGCGCCCTTCCCACTGTTTCAAAAAGCTATGTTCGGGGCTCATCACCATATAAGTGGCCCCAAACAGCGTATCTGCACGCGTGGTGTACACCACCAAATCATCTCCGGCCGTAGTTGCAAATTTGATTTGCGCCCCATGGCTACGCCCTATCCAATTTTTCTGGCTTGTGGCCACACGCTCTATATAGTCTAGCCCCTCAAGGTCGTCAATAAGGCGCCCGGCATATTCGGTGATTTTTAGCATCCATTGACTCTTCACCTTGCGGATCACATCGCCTGCACAACGTTCGCACGCGCCGTTCACCACCTCTTCATTGGCCAGCACCACCTTACAACAGGTGCACCAGTTTACGGCCATTTCTTTTTTGTAGGCAAGGCCTTTTTTAAACAATTGTAAAAAGATCCATTGCGTCCATTTATAATAGGCAGGGTCGGTGGTATCCACCTCGCGGTCCCAGTCAAAACTAATCCCCAATGCCTGAATTTGCGCACGAAAACGCGCTATGTTATTTTTCGTAACAATAGACGGGTGAATGTGGTTTTTAATGGCATAATTTTCTGTTGGCAACCCAAACGCATCCCAGCCTATGGGATATAACACATTATATCCCTCTAGGCGGCGTTTTCTGGCCACGGCATCCATGGCCGTATACGGGCGCGGATGCCCCACATGTAAGCCCTGCCCGCTGGGATAAGGGAATTCTACCAAAGCGTAAAACTTCGGCAAGCTATAATCGTTGGGGGCCGAAAATGTGTGCTCTTTCAGCCAGTGTTCTTGCCATTTTGCCTCTATTTCTTTTGGGTTATACTCGCTCACTTCATACACTCCTCTGTTATAACGCGTCTGCGTTTTCCTCTTCTAAATTCAGCTCTACGGGCTTTGCATCAGCCCATAGGTGCTCTAGCGCATAATATTCACGCATTTCGGGGTAGAACACGTGCACTACCACTCCACTGTAATCCATCAAAATCCAATTTTTGCTGTCGGCCCCTTCTTTACGAGTGGGCTCTATGCCCTGTTGCGACAACCTGTAATCCACCTCATCGGCCAAGGCGCCCACATGTGTGGTGGATGAGCCGGAAGCGATGACAAAATAATCGGTTAATACGGTTAAATCTTCCACTTTTAACACCTTAAGGTCTAAAGCTTTTTTCCCGTATAAGGCTTTTGCTACTTGTTTGGCAAGCTCTAAAGATTCCATTGTTTACCCTCTTTCTATGCGTGTTGTGGTTCCACATCGATGTCGGCACCGCCCTCTTCGGCCTGTACACTGCTCATCACCTGTATATTGGGCGAATATAGTGTTGTAGTGCTTGGAATACTAACATTTGGCAAACCCAACTCCTCGGCCGGCACAGGATCTGAGTAACTGCGAAAATATTGGTTTAATAGATTGGCCGTGCCCGGTTCTTCCTGTGTTCCCCTTCCATATATATCCACATAATAGAGGCTTCGCCCCTGCCCGCTTGGATCCAGCGAGGGATCTGTGGCACCCGGCACCTTACAAAACATCACATTTTCTGCCTGCAAGTTCAGCGCAGTATACGCCAAATCAAAAATATCCGTAAGACCGATATCTGTGCTGCAATAGTGCTCGAAAACAGGCAAAAGATTCACGATATCTTGTGGCGCCAAATTCATGAAACGCCGAAACAACGCCGAATAAAAAAACCGTTGGTTATCCAAACGCGAAATATCTGCCTGTTCGAACCCCGGGCCGGAACGGTTTCGCACAAAAAACTCGGCCGCCTCGCCGTTTAGCCACTGCCATCCCTGCGGCAAGTAACTGCCGTTGTAGGACATCTCTTGCGGCACATACACGCGCAAGCCGCCAAAAGTATCAACAATGGCTTTCATACCGTCCATATCCATGGCAATATAGTGGTCTATGGGCAATTGAAATTGCTCTTCCACCACTTTCACCAAATTGTTAATGGGGTTTTCCGTGTCTTCCCCGGAAATAAGCGCCGCATTGATTTTGCCCGTTCCACCCGTTGGCACCTCTTCGCCCACATAACTGTCTCGTGGAATTTGCAATAAATTTAATTTGTTGTTTACAATATCAAAATTGGCATATAATATCATGTCGGTCATGCCAAGGCCGGCCCCATAATCTCGGCCTTCTTCATTATCAATTCCTACAATCAGCACATTTACAATGTCGCTTTTCGAATATGATTTTGGAATATAGTTCGTGATTCTCCCCAAAAGATCTGTGTTCAGCAGGCTGTCTACATAACCAAGCCCAAAAGCCGCACCACCACCCACTAAAAGGACAAACACGAGCAACAACGATAAAACCACTTTTCCTTTGGCTCTTTTTTGTTTTGGCCCGTTTGATTCCTTGCCCCTTTTAGAAAAACCTTTTTTCTTCGATGGGGTTTGTGCTTCATAAAAGTCAGCCCCAACTTCCTGTTCAAAAGGCGCTTGCGATGTCTCTCTTTTCTGCTGCGGCGTCATAGAAACATTATGCAGTTCGTAGTGCATCTCTTTTTGCTTCGGTGGCGCTTGTGGCACAGCCTGCGCTCTTTGCGGCGGCATTTGCTGCCTTGGCATCTGTGGCACAGCCTGTCCGCCTTGCGGC
>CAYJIR010000001.1:62778-122850 GCA_964370295.1 uncultured Oscillospiraceae bacterium | reverse complement strand
TTGGCATCTGTGGCACAGCCTGTCCGCCTTGCGGCGGCATTTGCTGCCTTGGCATTTGTGGCACAGCCTGTCCGCCTTGCGGCGGCATTTGCTGCCTTGGCATTTGTGGCACAGCCTGTCCGCCTTGCGGCGGCATTTGCTGCTGAACTTTTTGCCCTTGAAAAGCCGCATCCGAAAGACTTTGCTTCTGTGTAGGCATTGTTTGAAGGGGCTCTCCCTGCTCTACCGCAGGGGCAGAGGATGCCTCATGCTCCGCACGTTGTATTCGTCCCGAATATGCATTATGTTCTTTTTTGTTCAATGGTTTTTCTTCCTTTTTCTTTTGCCGACACGGGTATTCGCATACAGCCCGCTTGCAAGAAGATGAAATAAAATCCCATCTTTTTTAGCACGGTTCTTGCTTAAAACGATCTACGCCGCATCACTTTCCACCACGGTTTCGGCGGTCTGTTCGGCAGCCGGATCTGTTGTCTCCACGGCTTGAATATCAGTCATCGAGCGAATACTTGCCTCGGAAACACCCAGATTCATAGGCAAGGTATAGATATTTAAATCTTCCACGCCCAAGCTCTGCCCTTCGGGGCGTAAATACTCGTTCATCAAATCAGCCGTACCTTCTGCCTCCAATGACAAAACGGAATTGTTCCCGTACATAGCGGCGCCCACAGGTGGACGTATAAAAGTGATGTCACTACTTTCTAAGCTTAAAGCATTTTGAGCCAAGCCCCCCAATTGAACAGGGTCCATGTCCGTGTTCACACGGTATAGCAAAACACGCATCCACATCAAAAGATCGGTTGGTGTCAATTCTGTAAACTCTCTATATAATGCAGAATAAAAGCTTTGTTGCATCTGCAAACGCATAATATCACTCATGCCTTCATACGTAGGGCTCGTTCGGTTGCGCAAAAAGAACTCTGCTTCATCACTGGTGAAATCGCGCCAACCGGCCGGTATCATAGCCTCCGGGTTATTGGGGTCTATCACATCCATGGGCACATATACACTGATATAACCCGGAGGATGGTCGATGATTTCTTTTAAGGCATCCATGTCCAAGGTGACATAGAAATCCACAGGTAGCCCCAGTTGGTCATAAATAGCGCGGGAAAGCGGTTCCATGCGGTTGTTTGGGTCCTCGGCATAATAATACAAGCCGTTGATTTTCCCTGTTCCACCCGTTTCCAGCTCGGGCCCCACATATACATCCCGCGGGATTTGCATCAAAACCACTTTATTATTAATGGTATCATAACGCACGTACAAAATCATATCGGTGCGCCCTATATGCTCCTCTGTTGTGTAGCCATCGGCCTCTTCGTTGTCGTAATCAAGGCCGCACACCAAGAAATTGGTAACGCCTTCCCCCGTGTATTCCGGGATACTGCCAATGTCTTCAGGTGTGTAGCCACCCTCTTCCGGAGCAATCTCCACACGGATACTGTTATACACAAAAGCCAATGCGCCCACCACCAAAACAACAAGACACAACAGCACGATAAGCACCACACGAATAATTCGTTTCTTTTTTTTCTTTGGCCCTCTATTCTTTTGTGGTGGCATAGAAGGAGGCACTGATGGTTTACCACCGCTTCCCTGCCTTGTAGCCGTCTCGTTTTGTGTGGCACGCATTGCGTTTTTGTTGCCGCTTGTTCCCGATGTTGAAGAAGAGCTCGCTGCCGAGCCCTTTCCTTTTTTTGACGGGAGGTTTCTTTCAAATTGACTCAAAGGGCTTTTCCTCCAATGCTTCTGCTTGCTGTGTATTTTCTTTGCCTTGTTTTTGCAAAAAATTGTACGCCTTATAGGTTTCTTCGTCTAATGTTTTATTACTTGCTTTTACATGCGCGATATTTTCGCCCATAGCGGCAAGCACCGCCTTATCTAAATCTTCATAAGCCATTTTTCTAAGCCGTGCTACTGTGGGAAATGTACGCTCGGCACTGATAACGTCTGCCAAAAAAATTATCTTATCAAGCAAGCTCATATTCACTTTCCCTGTTGTATGGCATGCCACAGCCGAAAGAACTTCTTCATCATCAATTCCAAGCTCTTGCTTTGCATAAATTGCTGCACAAGGTCCGTGCCAGATAGGCAGTGGCCTATGCTCGGTTGCACTCGCCATTATAGCATCTTGCCTCAACAACTGCAACAATTCATCTCTGCTACTTTCTTTCTCGATATCATGCAGCCACGCCGCAAGCCGGGCTTTGTATACGTCTGCCCCGTATCGCAGGGCTAGTTTTTCAGCCTCATTTGCCACATTTTCCACATGTCGATATCGTTTTTTTCTCAATCGGCCCTCGGCTAAGGTTTTTGCCTTTTCCAACGTCACCATCGGCACCACCCTTTCCTAAAACCGATATAATCCCTGTGTTTGAATGATCTTTGCCACCAATGGCGCCACATAAAGTGTGATATCCTCATGTCTTAAAAGAGCCAAACGAAGCTGTGTGGAAGACACCGCCTCTGTTTTTCCTGTGCATACCATAACACGTGCGCCCTCTTTTTCAAGGCGTTCTATGGCTTGTTTAACCTGTGACGGTGGTTCTTTACGTGTTTGCACCAACAACACCACTTTAGAAAGCAAGGTTTGATAGGCATACCAGGTGTGAAATTGCAATAAAGCGTCATCACCAATCGAAAGATAAATTTCTGCTTTTGGATATTCTTTTAGCAAAAATTGCACAGTATGTAATGTATAGCTTCTCCCTTGACGACATAACTCCCAATCGCTAATTTCTACCTTGTCGAACACCTCGTAAAAACAAGCGCACATGGCAAGGCGCCATTTGGGTGGTGCTTGGGCAGTGGCCTTATGGGGTGGATAGCCCGCCGGCATCACCACTACTTTTTGCGGCCTTAACAACTGTGTTGCATTTTGCAAAAGTTGCATATGACCAAGGTGTGGCGGATCAAAACTACCTCCATATAAAAGCAGTTTCATCGTTTTAACAATGCTTTATAGGCAGATTCTTTTTTCTTTTGTAAAAAAAGCACAAAGGTTCTGCCACGCACCAACACCACCTCGGCACCCGTGTGTTCCGCCAATTCCTGCGCCACTTCGCGCACATCTTGGGGGCTGGTTTCCAGCACTTTCAATTTTATCAATTCCCGTGCAGCCAAACAATCGGCCGTGGCCTTAATCACAGTGGGCTCGATACCACCTTTGCCCACTTGAAAAACCGCACTTTGTTCCATAGACGCTTTTCTCAGCGCTGCTCGTTGTTTTCCTGTCACTACTTTTCCTCCGTGTTTTGACTCGTATCGCCTTGGGGCTCCGGTGCTACTTGCACTTGTTGCGCAGGTTCCCCTTTTAAAAAACCGGGTAGCTGTTCCAGCAGAGCCTGTAGCGCCTGGCCCCTGTGGCTTATGGAATCCTTTTCGTCGGCACTGCGCTCTGCCATGGTTTTGCCATCCACCAAAAATAAGGGGTCATAGCCAAAACCGCCCTCTCCATTTTTGGCAAAGGCGATAATCCCCTCACACTTTCCCTCTACTTCTAATGTGCGCCCACTGGGCATTTGCAACACCAAAACGCAACTAAAATGGGCTGTACGTTTGGCAAAAGGAACACGCGCAAGCATTTTAAGCAACTTTTCATTGTTGGCCTCATCGTCACCATGTGTGCCCGAAAACCGTGCCGATTCCACTCCGGGCGCCCCGTCTAGGGCATCTACCAAAAGCCCCGAATCGTCTGCCAAGGTAGGCAAAGAAGACAACCGACACGCCGATTTCGCTTTAATATGTGCATTTTCTGCCAAAGTTTCGCCTGTTTCCTCCGGCATAGACAAAACGCCGGCCTCTTTTAAGCCCACCACCGTGTGGCCGCTGTTTGCAAACAAGCGGCTTAACTCCTGTAGCTTATGCCCATTGTTTGTGGCCAGTAAAAATTCCATCGCTAACCTCTCTTTTTTATCCTCGCTTTATGCAGCCACTTATTCTTCCAGCAAAAATAAGGCCTCCACAAATTCTTTTGCATTAAACTCCATCAAATCATCTATACCCTCGCCCACACCCACATAACGCACAGGCAAGCCAAGCTTTGCTTTGATGCTAATCACTGCGCCGCCCTTGGCCGTGCCATCCAACTTTGTTAAAATGATGCCCGTGGCCTCGGCTGCATCGATAAATTGCTGTGCTTGCTGTATGGCATTTTGCCCTGTGACAGAATCCAACACCAACAAGGTTTCCACAGTGGCATTTTCGTTTGCCTTCTTTACCACCCTGCTAATTTTGGAAAGTTCTTCCATTAGATTCTTTTTGGTATGCAAACGGCCCGCTGTATCGCATAATACAATATCATAGCCTTTTGCGGTTGCGCTTTGTACGGCATCAAACACCACGGCCGCGGGGTCTGCCCCATCGGCATGGCGCACCAAGGGCACATTTGCACGCTCGGCCCACACCGCCAGCTGTTCAATTGCCGCCGCCCGAAACGTATCGGCCGCTGCCAGCATCACACGCTTCCCGTCTTGCTTATATAAATGTGCCAACTTCGCAAGAGAGGTTGTTTTTCCCACACCATTTACCCCAATCACCAAGACCACCGTGGGCTTCCCCTCTATTTGGATGCTCTCCTCTGTTGTCAGCATTTCCTCTATGATGCTTTTCAGCGCCTCCAAGGCATCTGCCCCGGTTTTAATGCGCTCGTCACGTACTTTGGCTTTTAATTTTTCGAGCAACTCATCTGCCACATCCACCCCTGTGTCCGCCAATATTAGTTGCTCTTCTAGGTCGTCGTACAACTCCTGTGTCACTTCTCCGGCATTTACCATTTGGCTAATGCTGCCAAAAATTGTATCGCGTGTTTTTCGAAGGCCCTCCCCCAGCTTGTCAAAAAAACCCATGTCCGCGGCTCCCCTTTTTTCAATTATGTAGCAATGTCACATTATATTATAGCATACTCCACTTTTTTTCACCATGCTTTCCACGGCTTAAAACTAACGCAACAAACTGGCCTCCACTTCGGAAACCTGTAAGCGCAACAATCTAGAAACCCCTTTTTCCTGCATTGTAACCCCATACAGAACATCGGCCTCTTCCATGGTACCACGGCGATGTGTAATAACTATGAACTGCGTTTCTTTGGTGATGCGGCGCAAATACTGTGAATACCGCAACACATTCACGTCATCCAGTGCCGCTTCTATCTCGTCCAAAACACAAAATGGAGACGGATTGACCCCCAAAATAGCAAAATAAATACAAATGGCCACCAAAGCCTGTTCTCCTCCCGAAAGAGCCGACAAGTCCTTGATGATTTTCCCCGGGGGGCTCACCTCAATATCGATGCCGCTTTCCAGCAAGTCGTCCGGGTTTGAAAGATTTAAATTGGCGCTGCCTCCGCCAAAAAGTTCTGCAAAAATGTGGCGGAAATTCCGATTGATCTGCCCAAAATTTATGCGAAACAACTCTGTCATTTCTTCGCACAATGCGGCAATCATCTTTTCCAGCTCGCGTTTACTTGCCTGCACATCCTCCATCTGGCCTTTGAGGAAGACATAGCGCGCATTCACCTCTTCATACTCTTCAATAGCACCCACATTGACATTGCCCAGTGCTTTTATTTTCCCGCGCACCTCAGCCACCGATTGACGCAACTGCGCAACAGATTCAAATGCGACGCAAATGCCTTCCGCCTCGGTGGGGCCAAGCTCGTACTCTTCCCAAAGCTGCCCCACTGTGCTATCGTAGCGCACTTCCAATGTGTTTTTTTGCTCGCCCAATCGCGCTATTTCTCGCCCCAAATCCTCACGTTCCGCCACGGCTTCGCGCTCGCGGTTCAACTGCCCTGTGATAGAACCCTCTTTGGAAAGGCGCAAACTCGTTTTTTCCTGTATGCCCTGCTCCAGCCTCTGCCTTTCCTCTCTTGCGCTTTCTGTGCTCTGCTTCACCTGCAAAATTTGCGCCTCGTAGGCGGTCTCTTCTGCTTGTAAACGCAAAATGTTTTCCTCTGTCATGCGTTTATGCGCCGCGCGTTCCCCCCTGCGAGAACGTAGTGTTTCCATGCTTTGGCGACGCAGTTGTGCGTCACGCTCGTGCCCCAAAGCCGAAAGTCGCAAGGCAGAAAGCTTTTCGGACAACCACTCTCTTTCTTGCAAAAAGCCGTTGTCCGCCTGGGACAAATTGCTAAGTTGCGTGGCCAACCTCGCCTCTTCTTTTTGTAAATCTTCCTGCAAAGCCGTGGCATGTGCCATTTGGTCTTTAAGATTTTCCCTTCTCTCTTTCAAAACCTGCTGCTCTTGCACCAGGCTCTGCCGGCGCTCTTGCACCTTTTGCCCTTCTGCCTGTATGCGGGCCACCTCGGCCTCAATGCGAATTTTATCGCCACCATATGTGATTATTTCACTATCTGTGGCTGTAAGCTGGGCCTGCAATGCCTGCACATCACCCTGTGCCTTTTGTTCGGCTACTTTGGCCGTGCTCAAGGCTTGTTGTAATATTTCCGCCTTGCTCTGCAAAGCCTCCATCTCTTGTTGGCGACTAAACAGCCCCGCAGAACGAGATACAGACCCCCCCGTAAAGGAACCTCCGGCATTGATAACCTGCCCGTCTCGTGTCACCACACGATTTCGATAGCCAAGCGCACGTGCAACAGAGGAAGCCTCTGTGATATCCTCCACCACCACAATGCGCGCGAGCAAACTGGAGACGATGTTCTCATATTTTGCTTCATACTGCACAAGGGCCTGTGCCAGCTGTGCCCCTTTGGGCAAGTGGCCGGTGAAGTTCTGGGGTTTCACGGTATCTAAGGGCAAAAAGGTTGCCCGGCCCCCTTTTGTTTGTTTCAAATAGGCCATGGCCTCCTTGGCGGCTCCCTCATTTTCTACCACTATATTTTGCATGCTGTAGCCAAGTGCCGTTTCCAACGCCACCTCAAAACCTTTTTTTACACCCAAAATGCCGGATACCGGCCCAATGATACCCCTCAGTTTACCACTTCTGGCTGCCTGCAACACCTGGCGCACACTTCCTTGAAAACCGTCCAAATTATGCTCTAACTCTTTTAGCATCTGCAGCCTTTGACGGCAGTTTTCGGCCTCACTTTGGTTTTTTTGCATTGTCTCTTGTGCTTGCTGCAACACAGATTGCCGCGCTTGCAATTTTAAGCCAAGCCCTGCTTTTATATTTTCCAATTTTGCCAGTTGTTCTTGGACCTCACCTAAGAAAACTTCGTTCTCTGCAACCTCTACTTTATGTTTTTCTAACTCGTCCTGTATCCCGCATAAAGCACGCTGTAGCTGCGTTAGATTTTCCTCTGCCGCTTCAAATAATGCAGTGTTTTCCGCAATTTGCACGCGGTTATCTGTTATATTTTTTGTCAATTCTGCCAGTTTAGATTGCAATGCACCACGCTGTTCCCCATCTGTGCGGCTTTTCTGCAACATCTCTTCCAGGCGCACTTCCAATTGTTCAATCTCACGCTGTGCAACATCCAACTTTTCTATATCTTGCTGCAATATCTCTTCGTGACTTTTCCATTCTTTCTCCAGTTGCTCGTCGCCGGCATCCCCTTGCTCTAATTCACGGCACAAATTTTCTCGATTTTGGCGACTGTGCTCAATGTTATTCTCCAAAACAGCAATTTTAGCCTCGCAGCTACTCAACTGCTCTTGCATCTCTCTAATTCTTAAATTAGAACGCTCTATTTCAATGATAATACGCTCTATTTCTGCACGGATTTCCGCCGTTTCGCCATCTATTTTGTCTATTTCCTTGCCTTTTTGCGCATAGTCTGCCTCGGCAATTTCAATTTTCCTTTGCCAACCGCGAAGTTCTGCCCGTGTGGTACGCAGCACTTCCACCCAAAGTGTCACTTCCATGCTCTTTTTTTCGCTGGATAGTGCCAAAAACCGTTTTGCTTTTTCACTCTCTTTTTGCAAAGGGCCCACACGTCCCTCCAGCTCGGCATAAATATCTCGCAGTCGCACCAGGTTATCTTCCGTGGCCAAAAGGCGTCGCTCTGCCTCATTTTTTCGATAGCGAAAACGCGCAATCCCACTGGCTTCTTCAAATATTTCGCGTCTTTCCGCACTTTTAGAGCCCACAATTTCGGCTATGCGCCCTTGCCCAATAATGGAGTATCCATCACGACCAAGGCCCGTGTCCAAAAGCAATTCATACACATCACGCAAACGCACACTTTGGCCATTTATGTTGTATTCACTGGCTCCACTGCGGTAAAACTTTCGGCCGATCGTCACCTCTTGCGCCTCTACATTCAAGCGATGGTCACTGTTATCCAAAACCAATTGTACCGAGGCATAACCCATGGCATTGCGAAGCTGCGTGCCGCCAAAAATCACGCTTTCCATTTTGCCGCCGCGAAGTTGTTTTGCGCTGATTTCACCTAAAACCCAGCGCACCGCATCTGAAATATTGCTTTTCCCGCTACCATTTGGCCCCACCACTGCCGTGATGCCACGCTCGAACGTAATGCGGGTTTTGTCCGGAAAACTTTTAAACCCATGAATTTCCAGTGCCTTTAAATACATGCATGTCCCTTTCCCAAAAGTGGGCTCGTTCTAATTCCACATTTTACATCAGCCTAAGTGTTTAGCCTTGCTCCGGCTCTAAGCCCATCAGAATAAGGGCTTCTTTAGCGGCTTGCTGTTCTGCCAGTTTTTTGCTGTGCCCACTGCCTTTGCCAATACAATTAGAGTTCAAATGCACCTCTACTTGAAAATGCTTTTCGTGGTCCGGCCCGCTTTCGTCTGTCACGCAATAGTTTACGCGCTCCTCTTGGTTTTGCTGTACAACCTCTTGCAAACGGGTTTTATAGTCATTTTGTGTGGCACGGCGACACTCTACAAAAGGCAATACAAATGCACGCGCAGCCTCTAAGCCCCCGTCTAAGTACAAGGCCGCTATCAACGCCTCAAATGCGTCCGACAAAATAGAGGCTCTGCTGCGCCCCCCACTTCCCTGCTCTCCCTTGCCCAAACGCAAATATTCGCCCAACTCCACCTTTTGCGCAAAACCACTTAAGGCCTGCTCGCACACCAAAGCCGCACGTTTGCGTGTCAAATCGCCCTCGGGCAGGGGTGGATTTTGTCGATATAAATATTCCGCCACCACGATAGACAACACCGAGTCTCCCAAAAATTCAAGGCGCTCATTGTGCTCTGTTTTCCGTTTGTGTTCATTGGCAAACGAAGTATGTGTCATGGCCGTTTGCAAAAGACTCTTTTGCAAAAAATCATAACCGATGGCCTCTTCTAAGCGGCGATAGTCCGGCTGTGCATTTTGCCCCGTGCTCATGCGTCATGCCCCTTTTGTGCGGCAAGGTGCGTTTCAATCGCTTCACACACTTGATTTTCCACGCAGGACTTCGCTTGCCGAATTGCATTTTTTATTGCTTTTGCATCCGAAGAGCCATGTGCCTTCACCACCGGATGACGTATACCCAACAGCGGTGCCCCGCCATACTCTTTATAGTCAAATTTCTTTTTAAAATCGGCCAGTTCCGGCTTTAAGCTTGCCCCGGCAATTTTTGTTTTTATATTTTTATAAAACATGTCCTTTATCATAGCAGAGAACATTTTGGCCAAACCTTCTTCTACTTTTAATATCATGTTTCCGGTAAAACCATCACACACCACCACATCGGCCGCTCCCTGCGGTATGTCTCGCCCTTCGATATTGCCTGTAAAGTTTAAATGGCTTTTTTGTAGCAACTTATATGTCTCTAGCTGTAAGGCCGTTCCCTTCGTCTCCTCGGTGCCATTGTTTGCCAATGCCACGCTTGGGTTTTGAACACCCATTACACGTTCCTGATAGGCCGCACCCATGGCGGCAAACTGCAAAAGCATTTCGGCGCGGCATTCTGCATTGGCACCACAATCCACCAAAAGCCACGGTTTTTCCAGCCCCGGTAAAACGGTGGCAATGGCCGGCCGCTTAATTCCCTTAATACGCCCCACGATCAAAGTGCCCCCCACCAACAAGGCCCCCGTGCTGCCCGCCGAAACCAGGGCCTCGCCGCGCCCTTCTTTAAGTAGCTTGCACGCCACTGCCAAAGAGGAGTCCGGTTTTTTCTTTAATACATCTGTGGCCTCTTCATCCATTCCGATAATTTCTGATGCGTGTACCAGTTCGATACCCTGTTCGGAAATACCTTCTTTTTGCATCACAGCCTGCATCTTCTCAGTATCTCCCACAGCCAGCACTTGCACCCCCCATTCCGAAACCGCCTGTGCAGCCCCTTGTAGCGGTGCCAATGGCGCCAAATCTCCGCCCATTGCATCTAAAATTATTTTCATATTTCCGTCCTTTCTATCCATGCATCTAAAGCCAAAAGTGCACGCTGTGCCAAGGCCTCATAGCGCTGTGGTTTTCCTTTAACGGGCTGTGGCAACGATGGCAAAAGCCCCATATTGACCCCCATGGGCTGATAATTCACATTTGCTGTTTGCAAATGCCTTTGCAGCGCGCCACACATACTTTCCGGCGGCAAAGGCGATAGTGAGTCTCCCCTGTGTTTTGCCGCGATATGAAATGCTGCCAAAAGACCGCAGGCCGCACTTTCCATATAGCCCTCCACACCGGTGATTTGGCCTGCGAAAAACAGGTTTTCCTGGCCTTTAATCGCCATATTTTCTGCCAACACCAAAGGTGCATTTATAAAACTATTGCGGTGCATCACACCATAGCGTACAAATTCTGCTTTTTCCAGCCCCGGTATCAAGCCAAACACACGCTTTTGCTCTTTAAACTTCAAGTTCGTTTGAAAACCCACCAAATTATACAGTGTTTTTTTTCTGTTTTCCTGACGAAGCTGCACATTGGCATAGGGCCTGTGCCCGGTGGCGGGATCTTGCAAGCCCACGGGACGTAAAGGCCCGTAGCGCAAAGTATCCACCCCCCGACGAGCCATCACCTCCACCGGCATACATCCTTCATACACAAGGAGTGCCTCGTTTTCAAACGCTTGCAAGGGCACGCGCTCTGCCGCAACCAAGGCCTCATAAAAGGTTTCATAGCTTGCCTTATCAAAGGGGCAGTTGAGGTAGTCCGCCTCCCCGCGGCCATAACGGGCCGCTGCAAACACCTTGGTAAAATCAATGGAATCTGCGGCCACGATAGGCGCCGCCGCATCATAAAAATATAAAGCCTCTTGCCCGCAGCGCTTTGCAATGTCTTTCGCCAGGGCATCTTGCGTTAAAGGCCCCGTACACACCAATACCTCGCCTTGCTCTAAAAGTTCTTGTAAATTTGTTATCTCTTTATGTACCACGCGTATATTGCTTTGCGCCTGCACACACTCGCTCACACTTTTCGCAAACTGCTGCCTGTCCACAGCCAAGGCACCGCCGGCCGGCACACGGCAGGCCTCGGCCAAAGGCAAAACACAACTGCCCAAACGTCGCATTTCTTCTTTTAAAAGCCCCGCAGCCGAGGCCAAACGCTCGGCTTTTAACGAATTCGAGCATACCAGCTCTGCAAAATGCTCGCTTTTGTGTGCAGGGCTTTTTTTATGCGGTTTTTGGTCGTATAACACCACTGCTATTTCATGTTTCGAAAGCCAAAGCGCCGCCTCGCAGCCGGCTAGGCCTCCACCCACAATATGCACAACATTTTGCCTTTTTTCTTCCATGGCATCCTTTCTGTTCCGGTTTTAGCTCGACTCTTCCTCTGTTTTCCCTTCTGCACTGCGGCTGTAACCACAGCCCTCTTTCAAGCAACGCAGGCTTCCTTTTTTCCCACCCTTGCGAAACAGCGTTCCCTCACACTGAGGACAATTTTCTGCCGTGGGCTCGTCCCATGTCATAAAATCACAGCCAGGATAATTGCCGCAACCGTAAAAAATACGTTTTTTATTAGAGGTTCGCAGCAACAGTTTTCCACCATCTTTCGGGCACTTTCCGGGCATTTCTTGCACAATCTGCTTTGTATTGCGGCATTCCGGAAAACCGGGGCAAGCCAAAAACTTTCCGTAGCGTCCCACTTTAATAACCATATTTCGGCCGCATTTATCGCAAGGTATGTCGGTTTCTTCCACCGGCACCTCCACTTTTACGCCCTCCATTTCGGTTTCTGCCTGCGATAAACTCTTCGCAAATCCTTGGTAGAAACCGTCTACCACATTTACCCAATCGGCCGACCCGTCTTCCACTTTATCCAACCTTGTTTCCATACCGGCCGAGAATTTCACATCCACAATATCGGGAAAATGTTCCATTAAAAGATCGTTTACCACAAGCCCCAAGGCCGTGGGGCAAAGGCGTTTTTCCTGCCGTTCCACATAGCCTCTGTCCACCACCGTGGTGATGATGGGTGCATAGGTAGACGGACGTCCAATTCCATTTTCTTCCAAGGCACGAATTAAAGTGGCCTCATTATAGCGCGGCGGCGGCTGGGTAAATTTCTGTTCTGCTTTTAGCTCGCGCAATTTTGTTTTCGTGCCCTCTTGCAAATTCGGCAAAGCACTACTCTTTTTTTCTTTTTCGTCGGTGGCTTCTTCGTATAACACTGTAAACCCATCAAAAGTGACGGTGTAGCCGCTTGCATGGAAACGATAGGCGCCTGCCGCAATGTCGGCCGCCACGGTGTCCATAAGGCAATCGCTCATCTGGCTGGCAATAAAACGGCTCCAGATGAGGCGGTATAGTTTCGCCAAGTCTCCACTTAGGGTTTTTTCTGCCATTTCTGGGGTAATGGCCGGATTTGTGGGGCGAACTGCTTCGTGTGCGTCTTGAGCGGCTGTAGCACCTTTTCTTTTGTATACACGTTTTTTCTCGTTATTATATTGGGCACCATAGGTGCTTTCGATAAAACTTTTTGCCATGGCCACTGCCTCGTCAGACACACGCAAAGAATCGGTTCTCATGTAGGTGATAAGACCCAATGTTCCCATATTAACCACCTCCACACCCTCGTATAGAGTTTGTGCGGCGCGCATCGTGCGCGTTCCCGTAAACCCAAAACGACGGCTGGCCTCTTGTTGCAAAGTGGAAGTGATAAACGGCGGAGAAGGGCTACGTTTGCGCTTCCCTTTTTTGATTTTTTCCACCACATAATCGCAACCATTTAATGCCTCGGTGATGACATTTGCCTCGGCTTCATTGTGCACTTCCAGTTTCTTGCCGTTCTCGTCGGTGCTAAGTCGCGCGGTAAACTTTTTCCCTTCACTGCTTAAGTATGCATCTATATTCCAATATTCAACCGGCTCAAAAGCTTCTATCTCGCGCTCCCTGTCCACTATCAAGCGCACGGCTACACTTTGCACACGCCCGGCGCTAAGACCTCTACGCACTTTCTTCCATAAAAACGGCGAAAGCTTATAACCCACCAAGCGATCCAACACACGGCGAGCTTGCTGAGCATCAAATAGATTCACATCGATAGACCGGGGATTATTCATCCCCTCTTCAATGCCCTTTTTTGTGATTTCGCCAAAAGTAACACGATTGCTTGCATGGACGTCCACGCCTAAAATTTTCGCAAGATGCCAGCTGATTGCCTCTCCCTCACGGTCCGGGTCAGTGGCAAGCAACACATTTTCACTGTCTTTGGCAAGGCTTTTAAGTTCTTTCACCAGCTTATCCTTGCCTTTTATATTGAAATAGCGCGGTTTAAAATCGTGCTCTACGTCAATGCCCAACTGGTTTGTAGGCAAATCTCTTATGTGCCCATTCGAGGCCGTAACTTCGTATCCCTCGCCCAAATATTTACGAATGGTTTTTGCCTTGGCGGGCGATTCCACAATCACTAGTGTTGACATACACTACCTCATTTTATATTTTTTGCAAGCGCAACACGCTTGTTTTCGCCTAAATGATTTGTCTTTTAATGTATCAAAGAAAACTTTCGACCCGGCAATTGCCGTGTTAGGCCGGCAAGCTCCAGCTCTGTGAGGGCCGCCATGGCCTCGCCTGAACTCAGGCCGCTCTTTTCCACAATTTGGGCCAAGGTGCTTGGGTTGATACCAAGCTGTGCAAACGCTATTTTTGCCTCATCGCTTACACTTTCAAGGGCTTTGTCTTCACTGCGTGGGTCTTGATTATCCGCCTGCAGTTGCTCGGCTATCTGTGCCGAATACACATCTTCCACTTTCGATTTTGCCCCTGTGGAAGTACGTGTGGGGGCCTGTGCAAAACCATCTTGTGTGATATTTTTCGCTTTTGCTTTTTCCTCGGCCGGCCTTTGCATCGTGCGTAAATTACCGGCCAGTGTTCCCTCTTCTTTCCCGGACGACAGCAGGCTTGCCAGAAAATTCCCGCTCGGTGAAGATGCTTCCTCTTTTGGCTTGCGAGCATCCAAAGGGGTGCTCTGCATAGTTTGGTTTTTCTTTGTTTTTTTGTCGCCCTGGCTTTTTGTTTCCGTCTTCTGTTCTCGGTGGGGTGCCATTGTTGTTCCTTGTGCCGGCCCGGCTGTTCCCGCTTGACCTTGTATACCCGTTTGAGGTGCTACCGGCGGGGTTGGCTGTGGCGGTGCAACAGGCGACACACCGGCTACCGGCACCATGCTCGGCACCTTGGGGCGATGATAATAAGGACGGGCTGAGGGCATCTGGTTTTGCCTTGCCCTCTCTTGCAGCTGCCTGTCACTTTTCTGCAAGTCTTCCTTGGTTAGACGCTCCACCCTATCCCAGCTAAACGGGCGTACTTTGTCGGTCTCTTTTTCGGCTGTATCCTCCAGCTGTTTTTCCCAGGCTCTACGCTGGGCACTTCTCTGTTCACTGGGCTTGTTTTGAATCATGATATCATCACTTACCGCCGCCGCCATTTCTTCTAAGGCACGGTTCTGGCTGCTTATTGCAGACGGCGATGAAGGAGGCGCATCTTGTTGCAGGCGACGAAATGCCTCGATGGCTGCCTCTCTGCTCACACGTTCCTGCCCTGCCTGCTGTTCACTTGGAAGGCGGCCTTGTATGGCCTCTAACAAGGTTTGCTCGCCAACACCACCCCCCGCAACGCGGGTAACCCCTTCGGTATAGGCCCCTTCGGGTCGTCCCTCTTTGGCCTGTTTGGCCGCCAGCTTGCTTAAATCTTCCTCGGGCAATTCTATTCCATACAACGACATGATATCAGCAGCACAGGCCGCTACATACGCACCCTCGCGTATCATGGCATTCGTGCCGCCGGAAAGCTCCGAAAACACACTGCCGGGAACAGCAAACACGTCTCGGCCATAATCTGTGGCAAAATTAACCGTACTCATCGTGCCGGAATGCCTGCGTGCTTCCACCACTACCAAAGCATGAGAAAGCCCGGCAATCAAGCGGTTTCGATGCAGAAAAAACGCCTTCTCCGGTTTTTGATTGGGCGGATATTCGCTTATCACCGCACCATATTGCTCTATCACTTCCATCAGCTTTTTGTTTTGTGCCGGGTAGCAAGAATTGTGCCCAAAAGCAACGCAGGCAATGGTGGGTCCATTTACAGCCAAAGCCGCCTTATGCGCTTCGCTGTCCAGCCCAGAGGCCAAACCACTTACGATAATGGCACCGCCCAATGCAACACCACGCCCAATGTTGCGCATCACCTCTACACCGTAACCCGATGGTTTTCTTGCGCCCACCATACCCACACTAAGTTGGCCGTTTAGCAGGGACACATCCCCTTTTACAAACAATACCGGTGGTGGATTTGCCACACTGTATAATTGCTTTGGATAGCGGGCATCGTCTAAAGGCACAACATGGATGCCCTGCGCTTCGGCATGTTTTAGCATCAACGCATAATCTTGTATATCACTGGAAGCAAGCTTTTCCGCCTGCTTTTGTGTTAAAATTTCCTCTAGCCGGATGCCTCCCAGCTCTTTCGCCACCTCTTTGGGGCCACCGGGACAAGCTATCAACACTTCTTTCGTGTTCATAGCCCCATAACCAAGGCCGGCCGCAAGCCACAGCCAACTTTCTTTCGACATCTTACGCCCTCCCTTGCAAAAATTTCTAAAAGTTCAAAAATGCTTTTTCTATTCGGCGTTTTTACAGGCGAACATCAACACAGAAGCCGCCACGGCAGCATTTAAGCTTTCCACACCCGCATGCATGGGCAAACACACGGTTTTGTTGGCCAGTTGCAACGCCTGCCGTGATAGGCCGGCCCCTTCGTTTCCTATCATCAGCACAAAAGCGTCGTTTTCCTTTGGTTTTGTCTTGGCTAAGCTCATGCCATCTACTGCGGTGGCCAAGAGACTGGGGTTATGCTGTTGCACCGCTTGCAAAGCCGCCTCAAGGGTGGCATAGCACAATACCGGCACACGCAAAACAGCCCCCATTCCCGCACGCAAAGCCTTTGGAGAAAATGGGTCGGCTGTGCCCACCAACAACACACCACCATAGCCGAACGCCGCCGCACTGCGTAGCATTGCGCCCACATTGCTTGGGTCTTGTATCTGTTCACACAGCACCAAACCTTGCTTGGGCAGCAACATATCTTCGCTGATTTTCAGCTGAGGAAACAGACAAAACACACCTTGTGGCGTGCGGGTTTCGGCCAATTTTTGCGCTACACTTTCGTTGATGGTGACACATTCCTCGCCCAAAGTAGCAAGCTGTGGCTGTTCTTCTAATCGCCTTTCGGTGCAGAAAACCAGTTTTGGGCGAATTTTCTCGGCCAAATCCAAACAAAGGCGCATGCCTTCGGCAAAAAACATACCTTCCTTTTCACGAAACGAAACCGATGCGGCCAGGTGGCAAGCATATTTCACTCTGTCGTTTTCACGGCTTGTAAGATGTTGCATGCCTTTGTCTCCCTTTCACAATATGTTTCTATCGTGCGTTTTTAAGCAAAATACAACCCATTAAACACCGCTCCACGCATCATATACCCCATGATTGTTGCGATCCGTACGGTGCTTGCATAAGGCACAAAACACGAAGCACCCACACTAATGCGCGGGTGCACGGGCTATGCCCGCAAATCATTTTGCATTTTTGGCTGTTTGCACCAAAGCGCGAAAACTCTCTGCATCGTGTATGGCCATCTCACTCAGCATTTTGCGGTTAAGCTCTATGCCGGATTTTTTTAGGCCGTTCATGAAAACAGAATAGCTCATCCCCTCGGCGCGGCAGGCCGCGCTGATGCGCGTAATCCATAGGCGGCGGAAGTCGCGTTTCTTTTGTTTACGGCCGATGAAAGCGTAGTTGCCGCTTTTCATCACCTGCTGTTTTGCCATTTTAAAATGTTTCGATTTGCTGCCATAATATCCCTTGGCCAGCTTTAGGGTTTTTTTCCTTCTTTTGCGCGTCATAGTGGCGCCTTTGATACGTGCCATGTTGTTCGCTCTCCTTTACTTGTAGCCTGCCATATTTTAATAGGACAGGACGAAAATTTTAACCGAATGATAAACGCCTAGGAATATGGCAACATCTCTTTTACAGAGGCTGTGTCTTTTTTATCCACATATTGAGAATGGCGGTTGTTGCGTTTTACCTTGCTGGATTTTTTGTTTAGGATGTGACTTGTAAACGCACTGCCGCGTTTAACACGGCCGGACTTTGTTAGTTTGAAGCGCTTTTTTGCGCCCGAATGACTTTTGAGCTTTGGCATGGTTTTAAACCCTCCTGTTTTGTTTTATTGGGCCAGGGGAAAAGCACCCCCTGCGGCCGCTATGATTCGGCCTTTTGTTCCTCGCCGCTTTTGTCGGCACTTGGTTTTTTGTTCTTAGGCGCCGCTTCTTTTTGTAGCACGGGCGCTAAAAACATAATCATACTGCGTCCTTCCAATTTCGGCGGACGCTCCACACTGGCAATGTCAGACAGTTCCTCGGCAAAGCGGCGATGCACGGTAAGACCTTGGTTGGCATGGGCCATCTCGCGTCCCCGAAAGCGGATAGAAACCTTCACCTTGTCGCCACTTTTTAGGAACTTTTCGGCATGGTGTAGTTTCGTGTTAAAGTCGCCCACATCAATTTTTAATGACAGGCGAATCTCTTTAATCTCTACCACTTTTTGGTGTTTGCGAGCTTCTTTTTCCTTTTTTTGTTGCTCGAAACGGTACTTGCCATAGTCTAACACTTTTACCACTGGCGGGTTCGCCTGTGGGGCAATTTTCACCAAATCGAGGTCTTCCTCTTCTGCCAGACGTAGTGCATCTTTTGTGGCCATAATGCCACGTTGACTACCATCTGAAGCAATAACACGCACCTCTTTGTCGCGTATCATGCCGTTTATTTCCATCTCATTTTTTTTGCCGCTTGCGATGAGTAAACCCTCCCCATTATTAAATTTCTGCCCGTGGGCATAAAATAAGAGCATGGCCTCAAACAGCCACACTCCACCGGTTAAAAAAGCCAAAAAATGGCATATTCCCGATATAAACCCGGCACCCTTCGGCACACAAGGTGAGCTTGGCCCTTGCCATTGCTACTTGATTTCTTATCTAACATAGCATACAACACCATGCTGTGTCAAGTTTTTAACCCCGTTCTTACACAAAAGTTTCCAAATCTTTTGCCGGCTATACGCCCCTATGTTTTGCATCCCACATAGGCTCGGTTTCTTCCCGCCGCAAAATTTTCAACCACAGCTCAGCACTCAAACGGTGGCGTCGCATGTTTACATAGCCATTTGCTTTAAAGGTTACACCCTCTTGCAGCAACTGCTCCTTTTGCCAGGTCCAACCGGGCACTGTTCTGCCTTGGCTGTTAACCACACGATGGCACGGTGCACTTTCGTTTGCACGGCTTAGCGATAGCCCTACACGACGCGAACAATTTGGCCGTCCTGCCAACGCAGCCAATTGGCCATAGGTGGTTACAAACCCCGGCGGAACTAGGGCTGCCAGCCGATAAATTTTTGCATCAAACCCCGCCTCCATGTTCCTCCCCTTGCTAAACGCCACGATACCCACGCAGGGCCAAACGCTCTTTTGCCAAAAGCACTGCTCCCATCACACTGTCTTGCTCTGGCGGCACACACTGCATATCCGGATAAGCCTTTGCCACTTTCTTCTTAAATGCCGTGCCCAGCATCACATCATCTAATAGCAATTTTCCGGCCACAGCCAGCACATTTTTCTCCAGTTTCAGCCGTTCTGCCACAGGCCTTACAAGCCCCAAAAGTTGTTCGGCACTGTCGTCTACAATTTCTAGCGCCACACGGTCATTGGCAAGGCACGCTTGCGGTAGCAGCGAGGCCAGCTCACATATTTGCGATGCTTGCAAGGTGTCTCTGCGCAAAAAACTAAGTAAATCTTCTTTGCCACCAAGACCAAATTTTAAGTATAGCTGGGCGGTAAGCCGCGTAGGCGCCGCGCGCCCATCTACCCCTCTTACCGCCGCACGCAAAATATTTCTTCCAATGGCATAACTTGCACCATCATCGTCTGCCAGTTGGCCAAAGCCACCGGCGCGGTGCTGCATTTGAAAACGGTTTTTCCCAAAACAAACAGCGGTATCTTCCGCCAGCAAAATCATGCCCTCACTGCGTCCAAGCGCACCCATCAGCGCAATCTGCTCGTCAGAGGCAAGATAGGCATCTCCGCGGTATCCACAACGGCGCATCACACTGCGTAAAGCCGGTTCTAAGTGTGGCACTGCACGCGTGGGCTGTAGCCCGGCAACACCCATACACACCTGGCGGCAATTTTGGATGGGATAGCCTGCAAGCTGCGTTGTCACAAATATCTCTGCTAAATTTTGGCACACCTGTTCTTCTTGCGCAAAAAAAAGGCTGATGGCACCCACCGTGAAATGAAACACCACTTTGCCTTGCAGGGTGGCAACATTAACGCTTGTATTATTTTCAGAGCTTGCAACGCCCAAAATATAATCCATTATACATGCCCCCCACACACTTTTTCTCTTTTGTTCTTTAATTTGCCACAACTACTACATATTGTGTTCTATCATATAACATCCCACCATATTTTGCAAGATATGCAGGCAATTTCTTCTGCAAAATTCTGTATTTTTTGCGCGTTTGAAATTTTATCTTGACAAAGATAATTTATGTTTGTTATAATAACTTTTGCAAGTTTCGATAGAGACACTTTGCCTCGCCCTTGTATACTCGATCCGTTAGCTCAGTCGGCAGAGCATCTGCCTTTTAAGCAGAGGGTCCCGCGTTCGAGCCGCGGACGGATCACCAAAAAACCATCATTGTCTGGCTTGTGATAAGCCAAATCATGGTGGTTTTTTATTGTATAAATACCCCTCGACTTTGTATCGCCCCCCAAAAGTTAGACCTAAAACTAACAAATGGGAGGTCGGTACACTAAGCCGGGGGATATTTATTATGTCTTCTGTTTACGGCTTTGCTATAGCGGCCTCTAAGGCCACTTCCATCATATTTGTAAACGTTTGTTCACGCTCTTTTGCTGTGGTTACGGTTTTATCCACAAAAGAATCTGCCACAGTAAGAACACAGGCCGCCTCCTTGCCCGTTACACGTGCATTATGGAACAGCGCAAAACTTTCCATTTCTACGGCCAGGCACCCATGCTCTTTATGCACCCTTTCCCAATATGGTTCCTGCCCCGGGGCAGACGTTCCATTATAAAACACATCTGTACAGTGCACCGTGCCCTCGGCAAGCGGCCTCGCCAGTTCTTTTGCGCTTTGGCGCAAGCGCTGTGTCAACTGCTCTTGCGGCGCTAAGGTATTGCCCTCATAACCATTTTGCGTTTTTGCAAAACTAGATTCCGAATAGGCTTTTGTAACCAACAACAAATCAAACACTTTTAAAGAAGCATCATAACTGCCACAAGAACCTATACGCACAATTTCATCCACATCATAATGTGTGAAAAGTTCGTAGCTATAAATCCCTACCGACGGCATGCCCATGCCATGCCCCATCACCGAGATTTCTTTTCCCTTGTATTGGCCTGTATAGCCCAACATTCCACGCACGTCGTTAAAAAGCACCGGGCTTTCCAAATACCTTTCCGCAATGTATTTCGCGCGCAAAGGGTCGCCAGGCATCAACACCGTTTTAGCAATATCTCCTTTGTTTGCCGCATTATGAGGTGTAGCCATTTCCAATCGCTCCTCTCTATGATACAGCCTGTCATCCGGGCCGTTTTTTAAACCTTTGCCCTCGAGCAAAGCTCTTTTGTATCTTTATCATATCAAACTTATTATAAAACCACAAACAAAACCCTTTTTGTCCAAATAATATTATTTTGTACAAAATATTTTTGTACATTTTGGCTTGTGCATGCATACAATGCATGTTATAATTTAGGCATATGCTCGTCTTGGTAAGGATCATTATAATTTGTATGTTCAACTTTATAATTTCATCATTTGGAAGGAGGGCTTTCGTTTTGGGAATCGGACAATCAATTACAAGAGTGGATGCCTATGACAAGGTTACCGGGCGCGCCAAGTATACCGACGATTTGGCGCCACAAAATGCGCTTATAGCCAAAGTGGTGCGCAGTAGCATTGCCAATGGACGCGTGTTGTCTTTCGATGTAGAGCAAGCGCTTGCAGTACCCGGTGTTGTAAATATTTTCACCTGTTTTGATGCACCACAACACGGCTACCCCACGGCAGGGCATCCATGGAGTGTGGAGGCTTCGCATCAAGACATCGCAGACCGTCGGCTTTTAACAGATAGGGTGCGCATTTACGGTGATGACATTGCCGTGGTAGTGGCAGAAAATGCCCTTGCCGCCGAAAAAGCCGCAAGATTGGTTCAAGTAGAGTACGAGGAAAAGCCTGCTTTTACAGGGGCAAAAGACACTGCCTTAAACCCACAGGAACCTTTGCATGAAGCATTCCCCAATAACATTTTAAAAGAAATTCACAGCACACAGGGCGAATTTTCTTTAGAGGAACTCAGTCAACGTGCTGATGTCACCTTGGTGCAAGCCGAATACGACACGCAAGTGGTACAACACAGCCATATCGAGGTTCCTGTCTCCTATGCCTACATGGAAGCAGGGCGCATTGTGGTGGTATCTTCTACGCAGATTCCACACATTGTGCGGCGTGTTATTGGTCAAGCACTGGATATGCCCTTTGGCATGATACGTGTGATAAAACCCTACATCGGTGGTGGTTTTGGCAACAAACAAGAGGTCTTATACGAACCTTTATGTGCTTGGCTTACCTACAAGCTGGGTGGACGTGTTGTAAAAATTGAGCTGACTCGCGAAGAAACCTTCTCTTGCACACGCACGCGTCATGCCATGAACATAAGCTTGCAAACCGCTGTGCGCAAAGACGGGCGTATGTTGGCACGTACGGGCGATTTATACAGCAACAAAGGCGGCTATGCCTCACATGGTTTTTCTATCACCGGCAACGCCTCCAGCGCTTTCCGCATGATGTATCCGGAGGAAATGGGCCACGACTTTAAATCGCATGCCGTGCTCACTAACATTTCCACCTCCGGCGCCATGCGTGGCTATGGCATACCACAAATGGTATACGCCCTAGAATGCCATACGGACGACATCGCCCTGCAACTGGGCATGGATCCCTTGGAAGTGCGCAAACTCAACTGCATGAAAGAAGGCCATGTAGACGGACCCACCGGTATCACCTGTCACTCCACCGGGCTTTTAGAATGTATAGAAAAGGGCCGTAAAGCCCTCGATTGGGACGCGAAGCGCAGGGCCTATGCGGGGCAAACAGGCCCGATTCGCCGTGGTATTGGTGCCGCGATATTCAGCTATAAAACAGGCACGCATCCCGTAGGTCTGGAAACGGCAGCTGCACGCATCATTTTAAACCAAGACGGTTCTGTATGTGTGCACATGGGGGCCACAGAAATCGGCCAAGGGGCCGACACTGTGTTTACCCAAATGGCAGCCGAAACCATTGGCATTTCAGAGGACAAAGTGCATATTCAAACCACCCAAGACACAGACACCACCCCCTTCGACACCGGAGCCTATGCTTCGCGCCAAACCTATGTTTCGGGCATGGCCCTTAAACAAACGGCTGAAATATTCCGCGAAAAAGTGCTGGCTTACGCGGCCAAAGCTAAAGATAAAACCGCAAGCGAGCTAAATATTGTGAATAATACCATCGTGGATCATACCGGGGCTTGTGTGGTAAGCATGGCCGATTTGGCACTGGAAGCTTTTTATAGCTTAGAAGATTCTGTGCATCTTGCCGCCGAATCCACCCACCACTGTAAAGACAACACCTATTCGTTTGGCGTTTGTTTTGCCGAAATTGAAGTGGACATACCCGTGGGGAAAATACATGTGCTAAACATCATTAATGTGCACGATTGCGGCATTTTGATAAACCCACAATTGGCCCAAGCACAAGTACATGGTGGTATGAGCATGGGGCTTGGCTATGGTTTGTCTGAACAGCTCCTTTTTGCAGACGATGCACGCCCCCTCAACGGGAACCTTTTAGATTACAAACTCCCCACCTCTATGGACACGCCCGAATTGCAAGTAGACTTTGTAGAAACAAACGACCCAACCGGCCCTTATGGCAACAAAAGTTTGGGCGAGCCACCTTGCATCCCTGTGGCACCGGCACTGCGCAACGCCGTGCTGCATGCCACCGGCGTACAGGTGAACCGCCTACCCATGAATCCGCAATGTTTGGTGGAGCATTTCACAGAGGCAGGCCTGATTTCCGCCAAAACAAAGGGAGGTGCATAACATGTTGGATTTTGCAAGTGTTCATATAGCTAGCGATGTGCCAGACGCACTTAAAGCCTTACAGGCGGCCGAAAATCCCGTTGTCATTTGTGGTGGCAGCGATGTGCTTATACGCCTGCGGGAGGGAAAACTTTCCGGCTGCGCGCTTGTGTCTGTGCGCAATATTCCCGGCTTGGCAGACATCTCCCTGCAAGAAGATGGCACACTTGTTATCGGGCCGGCTGCTGCGTTTTCTCAAGTGACAGAAAACGCGCTTGTGCAAAAATATGTGCCTACTTTGGGCGAAGCGGTAGACCAAGCCGGTGGCCCACAACTACGCAATGTGGGCACCGTGGGCGGCAACCTTTGCAACGGCGCTACCAGCGCCGATTCTCCGCCCAGTTTACTCACGCTGAATGCAGAGCTTGAAATCACCGGCCCCGGCGGTGTGCGTCACCAAGCTTTGGAAGATTTTTTTGCAGGCCCCGGACGTGTGAAATTAGAAAAAGACGAACTGCTTACGGCCATTCGCATCGCCAAAGCCAACTATGATGGTTATTTTGGGCACTACATCAAATTTGCCCAGCGCAGTGCCATGGATATTGCTACCTTAGGCTGTGCCGTGCACGTGAAGCTAGATGAAAGCAAAACCAAGTTGGCCGATGTACGCCTTGCCTACGGCGTGGCCGCACCCACGCCCATCCGTTGCCATGCCGCCGAAGATGCTGTTCGAGGCAAATCCATCGAGGACGAAACCTTCCGTCTGTTCGGCGAAATAGCCCTCACAGAGGTGAAACCTCGCAGCAGCTGGCGCGCCAGCGAAGCCTTTCGTAGGCAACTAATTGACGAATTGGCACAACGCGCCTTGAAAGTCGCAATAGAAAAAGCAAGAGGGGAGGCGATTTTGTGAAAATCATCCATTTAACCGTCAACGGAAAAGCCACAGAAATTGCCATAGACGAACGCGAATTGTTGGCCGATACCTTGCGCAATCGCCTACAATTAACCAGTGTGAAAAAAGGTTGTGAAGTGGGCGAATGTGGCGCGTGCACCGTGCTATTAGACGGAAAAAGTGTAGACAGTTGTATCTACCTTTCGGTTTGGGCAGATGGTCACAACATTTTAACCGTGGAAGGCATCACAGGCCCCAACGGCGAGCTCTCACCGGTACAACAGGCCTTTGTAGATGAAGCTGCTGTGCAATGTGGTTTTTGCACACCCGGCCTTATTATGACCGCCGTAGAGATTGTTGGAACCGGTAAACAGTATACGCGCGAAGAGTTGCGCAAGCTTATCTCCGGCCATCTATGCCGCTGTACCGGCTATCAGAACATTTTAAATGCCGTAGAGCGTGTGGTAAACGAAACCCACAAAGCTGTGGGTAAACCAGAATAATTCATTGCAAGAAAAAATTCCTGCTCGGCTTTTGCCAAGCAGGAATTTTAATATGTCTTTTTTGTTTATTCAATGGGCATTCAACAAAAACACGATTTTACTCTTTTTTTGCCGCATATTGCGACGAAGCCGCATGAACCCCACAAGTTTTATTCGACAGGCCTTCACTTATTCTTGGTTTAGTAACCAAATTTCGCTCGCTTCGTCCAAGCGCGCCATGTCTGCCTCTAGCTGTGTGCTCAAGCTTGCTAATTTTTCATAATCACTGCTATTTTCGGGTGCCTGCATGGCTGCTTTTGCCTGTTCTATGGCCTGTTCCAATGTTTCAATTTCTCGTTCTAGGGCACGCATTTGATTTCTTTTTTCTGCCTCGGCCGCCCGCCTTTCCTTGGGCGAAAGCGGCTTATTCTGTGCAACATTTTTGGGCTCACTATCTTGTTTTTCTTTTGCCTCATTCTCTTTTCTTTGCAAATATTCGTCATAATTTCCGTCGTATCGCAAAAACCCCTGCGGTGTCAACTCCAAAATACATTGGGGCACACGGCGCAGAAAATAACGATCATGGCTGATGGCAATCACCGTGCCCTCGAACTGCCGCAGGGCTTGTTCTAACTCCTCTTTGGCCTTATAATCCAAATGGTTGGTGGGTTCGTCTAAGAGCAAAACATTGGCGCGCCGCAACAGCAAAACAGAAAAAGCCACTTTAGCCCGTCCCGCACCTGACAGCTCGCACACACGTTTATACACCTCTTCGCCCGTTAGCAACATCTGCGCCAACACACTGCGAATTTCAAATTCTGTTTTTGTGGGATACATGCTATGCACGGCCTCCAAAGCACTTTTATGCAGCGGCAACCCGGCCAATTCTTGCTCAAAGTACCCAAGGCGCACATTACCACCCCACCGCACCAACCCCTCGTAAGGCAAAAGATTTTGTATCGCCTTAAGAAAGGTGGATTTTCCCACGCCGTTTAATCCCACCACGGCTATTTTTTCGCCCCGTTTCACGCTTAAAGACAAGTCTTTATACAAACACCGCCGTTTCTCTCCCTCGCCCACAGACACCCCAAATTTTTCGCAGTTTAACACCGTGGAAAACGGTTCTTGGTCGTATACAAAACGCACATGAATGCGGCGTTTATCCTCAAAGGGTTGCTCTAATCTTTCCATTTTTTCCAAGGCCCGCACGCGCGAAGAGGCCATGCCTGCAGTAGAGGCTCTGGCCTGATTGCGGCGCACATATTCTTCCATATTTGCAATTTCTTCTTGCTGTTTTTCAAACGCGCGCACTTGCGTTTTTTTGCGTTCCTCTTTTTGCACCACAAAGTGGCTATAGCTGCCTGTATATCGCGCCAATCTTCCGTTTTCAATTTCGCATATCGAGGTGGCCACCCTGTCTAAAAAATAGCGATCATGGCTTACAATCAGCACGGCCCCGGGATAGCTTATTAAATAATTTTCCAACCAAGTGAGCATAGAAAAATCCAGATGATTGGTGGGTTCATCCAGCACCAATAGCTGCGGACTATGCAGCAACATTTTGGCTATACCAAAACGCATTTTCTCGCCACCCGATAGCGTATTCACCCGTGTATTACGGCTAAAGCTACCAAAACCAAGCCCCATAAGCACACGGTTGATTTTAGCATCTATGTCATATCCATCCTGTGCCTGCAAACGGCTTTGCAAAAGGTCGTACTCCCACAACAAGTCCTCATCGTGTGGAGCTTCGGCCAGTGCCTCGGCACAGCCATCCAGCTGGGCCTGCAAAGCTTCCACCGCAGCAAAGGCATCTCTTGCCTCCTCTTGCAAGCTGCGCTCGCCCACAAGGGCTTCGTTTTGGCGCAAGTACCCAATTTCAAGATGTTTTGCCCGCACCACACGCCCCGAATCCGGCTCATGCTCCCCACACAATAAATCCAACAAAGTTGTTTTTCCCGCAGCATTCACACCCAAAAGACCAATCCGATCTTTTGGGCGTATTTCCAAAGAAACCTCCCGTAGAACACTTTTGTCTAAATATCCCTTGCTCGCCGCTTGTACACTTAACAACATAGCTATATCCCTTTTCTCTATATTCCGGTTGCTTTGCAGCCCTTTCTTATAAGGGCTCGCAAAACACAATCTGCAAGGCAACACAGGCCTTGTAGCGGCGCAGCTTTTCTTGTTGAAAAGGAATCCCTCTACGGCAAACCCTCAAACAAAAGTTCTCTGTGTTTAATGCCCACGGAACAAACCAAAAGTGACATATATAAATTTAAAAATGTCGTATTTGGTTTGAGAAAGTACAAGGCTATTATGAAAAAAACGGAAAAACCTTGCACTTTCGTTTTCGCCTTTTTGTTATAAGAGGCGAAAACACAGTGGAATGCATCAAGATATGCCTCATAAAAGTGCTGTTTTAAGCACTTTTATAGCCACCGCATTTTGCGGTGGGGCTGAATAAACCCTGTGTGGTTTATTCAGCAGGCATTATTTATAGAAAATTTGTATCCCGCACAATATCCTACCAAAGGAAAACCCCCTCGGCAAAAACCGAAGGAGGATCGCTTTTGCAAACACGCCACTATTCTTTTTCTGTTTTTTTCATGTCTCGCACATCTTTATTTATTTTACGCATGCTAAGATAGAAACTAAATTCGTTGATGCCGGCAATTATCATAATTGCACCAAAAATTTGGAACAAGAAACTAGCCACCGCGGCAGGTGCCAAAACACCTACTACGCCACCGGCCAACACCAAGGCACCCATTACCATCTGGAAAATGTTGATTTTCCCCGTGTATTTGCGCGCCTGAACACCTTGAAAAAATTGGATGACACCCAGCAAAATAAACAAAACACCCATAAAAATAGGAAATATGCTTGCAATTTGCATGTAGAATAAAAACATACAAACGCCCAGCACAATTGTTAAAATACCGCCTAAAACGCTGGCCGTGCCACCACCCTTACGCACCGAAAGAAGGCTGACAATGCCTAAAATCACCACATAAGACCCTATCAGATACACAATGATACGAATAAAAACTTCCGGCCATATGATCAATGCCACACCCATCAGCAGGGCAATAATAGACCGTATTAAAGAATATTTTTTTAAAAACTCAAACAATGAACCCACGCAAACCACCTCCTTATAATACTTAAACGCCAAGCAACATACATTATATTATACAGGAAATGTCCCCTGTCTGTATAGCAAATTTTGGAATTTTTCAAAATTTATTCCAGCATAAAAATGTCAACACAATCACCCTCAACCACCGGGCCACTGCCCGCGGAGATATCTACCAGGCAGTTGCACCGCATCAGGGTATGCAACTGGCCGGAGGCATGCCCAGCCTGTGGAATATATACGTTTTGCCCCTCCACACGCGCACGCACCAAGCGACGCGAAGGACTTGCTTTTGCAAACGGAGTCCTGGCTACCGCTTTCGTCTTTTGTAGATTATATTGTTCCTCGCCGGACAATTTTTTAAGCACAGGTACTGCCAAAACCTCAAAAGTGGCAAGGGCCGCAAAAGGATTACCCGACAAGCACAAAAGTGTACGCCCCTCACGTGAAAGAGCCAAAACAGGGCTGCCCGGACGAAGATATATGCCATGGAACAATACCTCGCCCCCCAACTGCGCGGCGACTTGCGGTAAATAATCTTTTTCCCCCACAGATACACCGCCCGTTGTCACCACCAGTTCTGCTTCATTTAACAGGGCATCTAATTTTTCCAATAGCAGGCTTGGTTCATCTTGCAAAATATGCCGCGCGCACACTTTTGCGTGCAATTGTCTGCACCGTGCCGATAACAAATGGCTGTTGCTGTCGAAAATTTTACCTTCTTGCCATGGATATTCGGGCGCAATCAGCTCGCTTCCCGTGGCCATTACAGCCACAGTAGGACGTGCAAACACCTCGGTTTGAAACAGCCCTTGCCCCGCCAGCAAACTGATGGCCGCAGGCCCTAAGCGTATACCCTTTTCTAAAAGTGGCGCCCCCTCTTTTACGTCTTCTCCACAAAACACCACATTTTCCCATGCACCAAGGGATCTTCGCAAATAGACCACATTCTCTTCTCTTGTGGTTTCTTCATACTTTATCACACAATCGGCCCCTTGTGGCAACATGGCACCGGTCATGATATAGCTGGCCTCCCCCCGCTGTAAAGCATGGTGAGGTATGTCGCCCGCGTATAAAGTTTCCACCACTTTTAGCACCAAGGGATCGCCCTCGCTTGCCGCTTGGCTGTCCACACTGCGCAAGGCATAACCGTCTAAAGGAGAACGATTAAATGGAGGTGTATCTCTTTTCGCATATTGATCTTTTGCCAAAACGCGTCCCAAAGCCTCCTCTAAAGAAACCTGTTCTACCCGTTTTTTTAATGCGACATTTTTTAAAAGAAGATCCTGGGCCACTTCCAGCTCTATGCGTTTACCTTTTTTCATCACAGCTACCTTGCCCCTTTTGCACATAACCCGAGCGCACGCGTATCATCTCGGCCGCAATGCTAATCGCAATTTCCTCGGGTGTGTTACCGCCCAGCGGTAGGCCAATGGGTGCATGAACCCGTGCAATGTCACACTCTGCTATGCCCTCTTCTCGCAATTTTTGTAGCGACATGGCCACTTTATTTCGGCTGCCGATAAGCCCGATATAGCCTGCTTTGGTTTGCACCGCCAAACGCAAAACGCTGTAGTCATGCAAGTGTCCCCGTGTTAAAATCACAATATAATCGTTTTCATCCACGGTAAAATCCGCCAAAGCATTTGTGAAATCCACACTCCTTATCTCGTCTGCCAATGGAAGGCGCTCTTTTTCCAAAAAGTCTGCCCTGTCATCTAGCGCCACGGTATGAAAACCAAGGGGATGCAACACAGGCACCAGCTGCGCCCCCACATGTCCCATACCAAAAACAAGGGCACGTCCGGCACTGCGGAAAGGATCGGCCACGAAACGCTCATCCTCTAAAATTTGTGTTTTATACCCCGTAATATCCTCGTACGAAAACGGTGCCTTTTTGGCTTCGCCCGGCAAAAGCACATAGGTTTCTCCACTTTCCATTTGGGTGAGAAGCACAAAATCTTCACGTGCCTTTAGATGTTGCAATGCCTTTTGATACGTCGCTTGCACCGCCAAATTGGCAGGGTCTATCCACTGGAAATGCACAATCGCCCAGCCACCGCATACCATGCCCAATTCTGCCACATCTTCCGGCGCCAAACTGAACTGCTTTGTGTGGTTTTTTTTCGTTTCTAGCACGGTCTTTCCCTCTCGCTGAGACACAAACTCCAGCGCACCGCCCCCTATGGTTCCCACCAGGCTTCCATCTTCCGACAATACCATTTTCGCTCCGGCTCCCCGTGGGGTTGAACCCTTATGTTTTATAATTGAAATCAACACCGAGGCCGTGCCCGTTTTTGCATTTTCCACCAATTTTTCAAAAACACTCTGCATACTGTTACACTCCCTTATTTTTATTCCTTATTTCATTTAAAATGCGGCATCGCTCTTTTCCATAAACGGAACGGATACCTCCTCCCCCAAAGAAAAAGACCAAATTGTCAAACGCTGTACCGGCAACGCAAACCGTTTTTGTATGGCTTTTGCATATAAATTCAATTGACTTTGATATTGTTTACAAAGCTGCATGGCACCCTTGCCTTTATCGGTTTTATAATCTATAATCTCAATGCTTTTTTCAAATATTAGCACCACATCGGCAATTCCTTGCAAATACACCACTTCCTTTTCCATGGCTATCGGAAGCCGTGGATTCAATGTTTTTGCAGGCAATGCCGTTATAAAATCGTACTCGCGCAAAACTTTTTCGGCTGCCTGTATCCGCTTAAATAGCGGAGACGCAAAGAAAACAAGCAAATCTTTTCGCTTTAATGCGGCCGCCTGTATGGTTGAAAGAGAATTTGCCTGCACCAACTTTTGGATTTCAGCCTCCACATCTTGCTCGGCCCTATTCCAATTCGCCAATTGCATAAAACGATGCATGGCCGTGCCACGCTCTGCGGCCGTTAGCCCGTTCTCATACAACAAGGCCGGGCGCTTGCGCTGCGAGAGGTTTTTTTCTTTGCTCAAGGCCGAAACTGCAATTTTCCGTGGAATATCTTGCAAACTGCTGCGGGGCAACACCGCAGCAAACCCGGCTTGTAGCTTGGCCACTTCGTTGGCATCGGCCATCTTTGGTTCTATGGGCGTCTCGTTGTCTGCCGTAGGCTCTTTTGCACTTTCCACGCTAAGATGCAAGGGGCAGGGGTTTTGTTCTTGCTCCGGCCTTGATTTACAACAAGGCAACTGGGCACACTGCCATAACGGTGCCGCCTGGGCATGGCGCAGCAGGGCACTTATCATCCAATCCCCAAAACAGGTTTGGCGGCCCAACAAATAGGAGCGCCCTGTCTCCAAAAACGCCAGAGGCGCAAGCGCCGCAATTTTTTTGGATGGATCGTCATGCGAATACACACACAGCAACCGATCTCTCGCCCTTGTCAACACCACATAAAGCACACGCATCTCTTCGCTTAAATTTTCTTGAATGCTACGTCGCTTAATAGCCAAAAACGGCAGGGTTGGGTACAAGGTTTGATGCACACGCAAATGAAACCCTATGCCCAATTCCGTGTGAAATAAAATGCGTTCTGTGCGTTCGCTTAAATTAAATCTATGTGCCGTATCGGCAAAAATTACAATCGGAAACTCTAGCCCTTTGCTTTTATGCGCCGTTAATAAACTCACCTTATCACCGCGGTTTTGATAGCCTGCATTTTGTGGGCCGCGCCCGTGTTGCAACAAGCGCACAAAACTATGCAGTCCCCCATTGCGCGTGCGCCCCATGGCAGCCGCCCAGTTTAAAAAGCACTGTACATTTCCGCGGCGTGTCTCGCCGTCCTCCATAGCGGCCACCACCGACAGATACCCCGTGCGCAAGGCCACTTCTTCACACAAGCGTCCCAAATCCATTTCGGTGGCAAGGGCACGAAATCCTGCCAAAGTCTCGACAAAAAGCTTGCTTTTCTCTTTTTCGTCGGCCAGTAAGGCACCGTATAAACTACCCTGTTTTCGCTCTGCGCGCAATACAGCCAAGTCGTCCGGTGTAAAGCGAAACAAAGGCCCTAGCATGGTGGCCGCCAACGCTACATCATCCCCCGGGTTGTCTATGGCAGCAAGTACCGCTTGCAAAGGCAACACCTCGGGCGTGCTTAACAGCTCGCGGCTTTTGTCACTGTTCACAGGGATTTTGGCCGCCTGCAAAGCCCTATCAAACGCCTCCATGGCACTGCGTGTACGCAAAAGAATGCAAAAATCTCCATATTGGCACGGACGCTGAAACTCACCATCGTGCACAAGCACCTGCTCTTTGATCATACGGGCAATTGTATCGGCCACATAAGCCGCTTCACTGCTATTTTCTTCTTTTTGCAACATCACCATGGAAAAACCATCTCGGATGCTGCTATTGCCGCTTTGTATCAGCCGTTCTGCCTGGCCGTAGTCCACTTCACCCAAACTTTCACTCATAAGCTCTTGAAACATAAAGTTCACGGCCTGCACCACACCGGGCCCACTGCGGAAATTATTCCCCAACCGCAAAACTGCCGGCCTTTGGCCACTATCATAATCGGCCCAGCTATTTTTCTTCTCTAAAAATATACCGGGATTGGCCCTGCGAAAACGGTATATACTTTGTTTTACATCGCCCACATAGAAAAGATTGCTCGCCTCTTCGTTGCCAAGGCAACTGTATAAAGCACTTTGTAACTCGTTCGTGTCCTGATATTCATCCACCATCACAAAATCATATCGGGAGCTCATTTCCTTCGCAGCAGGCAGACGCACACCCTCAGAATTCATCAATAGGCTTAATGTAAGATGCTCGAAATCGGAAAAATCTAAAATTTTATTTTCATCTTTTTTCTCTCGATACAGCTGTGCATAATGGGCTGTAGCCTTGCACAGCGCATCCACCATAGGCGCTATTTTCAACATATCTTCCCGATATTCTTCTTCACTGCAAACAAAACAGGCATTTTTAAGCTCGCCTATAATATCTTTTGCCTTGGTACGCAAAAATTTTATTTTTTCTTTTCCATTGCCCACGTAATTTCGCACTTGTGCCAGTCTACCATATTTTTCCATGCGCAAAAAACACTCGCACCCATTCCAATCCTGCACACGTATCAGCGCTTGTAGTCGCGTCAAACTCTCTTGTTCTTCGCACAACATGGGCAAGTATGCATCTAGCCCTCCGTCTTCCTTCGCCACCTGCACAGCGGCTTGCGCCAAAGCTTGCGCAGCACTTACCGCCTTTTCCGCATAGGAAAAAAGCTCTTTCCCCCACAGAGTCTTGCTAAATGGTGCATCGTTTTCATACATGGCCGCAAAACGCTCTAGCTGTTGCATAGGCCAAGGCAGTGTGTTCACGTATTTGTAAAGATTCACGATGGCCTCAGAGGCCTGCTCATCACTACGAGAGCGCCCGTACAGCGCGGCAAATTGTTTAAACGCCTCATTTTCATAGGCCGCTTCCAAGGCATTTTCCAAGGCTGTATTCGACAATTCGTCCAAGGCCGCCTCTTGTCCCACAGTCACATCCGGTGCAATGCCCAACTGTGCAAACCACTCGCGCGCAAACTGCTGGCAAAAAGCATCCAAAGTGCCAATAAATGCACGTTGCAGCAATTGTTTTTGTTTTTGCAGAAATAAACTGTCGCCTTGTTCTTCTAAGGCGCTGTCCAAGCGGGTGGCCAAACGTATACGCAGTTCTTCGGCCGCAGCATTTGTAAAGGTGAGGATAAGAATTCTATCGGCCGCAATCGCGTTTTCTTGCCTTGTCATCAATCGCACGGCCCGCTCCACCAAAACGGCCGTTTTTCCACTGCCGGCGGCGGCGTCCACCAAAAGGCTGCCACACTCCTCTTCAATCGCCGCCTTTTGTGCCGCTGTCCATTGACGCTCGCCCATGGAAAAAACCCTCCTCTCCCCCATGTTTCTCTATATCCACCAGCCGTTCTTCTTGCTTTTGCATCACCACTTCGTTGCGGCCGGCCTCGTGCCTGCAAGATGCCAAATAGGGGCAATACTCACAGTAACGTTTGCCACCGTTTCGCACCAGCGGCCGTGCCGAAAAATCACCACTTGCCAATCCATCTGCCATATCTTGCAATAGAGATTCCACATAAAGAAACAAGCCTCCCATATACTGTAAAGAAGCCAAACGCTCTCTTTTCGGTTCTCCATTCTTGGCATATGTAACCGGCAAAAACAAACCGGTTTTGTCGTTGTCTAAAGCTTCCAGCACAGAGGCGTCATCCAAAAGTAGACCATCCATACGAAATAAACTCTTAGCGGCATCGTGACGTGTTCCGCTCTTTGGGCTTGGGTCTGCACTGAGATAAAGCACCCCAGCGGGCAAGGCACCACTGTAAGGTCCCTCTTTTTGCCGGCACAAGGCATCCATATACACCAGCATTTGCATGTTAAGCCCATATAACACCTCGTGTAAAGAAAACTCACGACTGCCGGTTTTATAGTCCAAAATACACAGATAGGTTTTCCCATTTTTTTTCAGGACATCCACCCTGTCCACCTTGCCCACCACTTGCATGGCAACACCGCTTTCACTTTGTAAACACAATGGCTTTGCCTGCTCCTCGCCCAGGCTCAATTCCAAGGCCTCGGTTTCAAACTCGCTGTGCTTTGCCCAGTTATGCAGATATTGTAAAAGGGCAAACACCGTTTCCCGTATTCGCGCCAAAATGGCATACAAGCGCAAATTCATTTGCGGAAAGTTTTCTTGTGCAAAGGCATTCACATATTTTTCGCTTAGCTTGCGCAAGCGCTTATCGTCAACTTCCGAAAATTCTTTTCCCAGTTCTTTCAGCACCTGTTCCAAAACATAATGCACCAAGCTACCGCTCTCCTGCACAGAAAGTTCTGCGCGCTTGCGCGGCCTAATTTGCAGAACATGCTCCATTAAGTAGGCAAAGCGACAGGTATAGTATCGCTCGGCCCTAGTGGGTGAAAGACGCAATACATCCCCTGTTAGGCGGTGTAAGGTTTGGTTGTCTTTTATCAAAAACTGTTGCGGCACCTGCACCGCATGCAGCAAGGGCAAGTGACTGCGTGCATATGGCTCGTCCGATTGCGAAAGTGCGGCCAACAAATTGGCGCTCTCTTCACTGCCGTCACGGTAGACAAGCGCAAGCCTATCGAACGCAGCCGCTTGTGTGGCGGCAAGATTCTCTGTCTCCACGTGCAAAACCGGGGGGTTTAAGCGTTTTTGCAAAAGAAGCACTGCATGGCATGGCGTGCCTATCGTATCTTCGTTTTGCAAAGGATACGATAAATGCAGGCAATGGCGTGCAGCCGTCAGCGTTCGATATAAAAACATTTGCTCTAGTAGCAAACGGTTTTGAAAAGAACCCGGCATTTCAATGTCGTTTTCCACCAAAAGATCTCGGTCGCTGTGGGTAAGCAAGCCACTATACCCCACTTTAGCCGGAAATTCTCCCTCTTGCAGGCCCAAAACGAAACAATACTCCGGCCCTGCCAAACGCGCACGATCTGCCGAAGCAAACGGTACACTTTCCAAGGTTTTGGGCACTTGCCCGAAATCCACAGAACGCACAAGCAGCAAAAACAGCTCTTCGTACTCTGCCGCATCCAAAGTTTCCCCCGCCAAAAGCAAGGCCATTTGGTCTAAAAAATCCATACACAAATCCCAGGCACGGCGGCTACGCTCTGCCCAGGCAAAATCGCCGTTTTGTTCCATTTTCTCGGCCTTTTCCTCCTGATTCAAAGGGGCATGAAAATGCTCCATCAAAAGGTAAAGTTGTAAAGATAGATTGTGTGCGTTTTTACCCTTGGCCGCTTGCACATATGCCTCTAGTGGCGGCAACAATTTACCACGTACAGTTTCTGCCAACTGCAAGCTATGTACGGCCGCCTCATCCATATCACGCAAGAGCCCTAAGGGATTTTGCGTAAAAGGTTGCCGCCAAAGTGCCGCATTGGGTTGCCAAGTAAACACATAGTTCTCCAGTGCTATCATTTCCTCTGCTGTAAAACCGCACAGGTCGGTTTTTAGCAGGTCTAAAATCGCTTCGGAGGTCATGCCTTGTTGCAATAATTTCAGCGCTGCGCGCACAAAGGCCACCGGAGCAGAAAACTCGACGGTTTCAGGCGTATCGCTATGCCATGGTATTTCAAATAGAGACATTTCCCTGCGCACTATGCTTTCGTATAGATCTACCTCGCGGCAAACAAGGGCCATTTGGCTATAAGACACCCCCTGTGTTGCCAGATGACGCATCGTTGCGCACGCCAATTTAACCTCTTCGTGGCGGTTCCTTGCCGCCGTTATGGTAAGACGCCCTTGCGGCATACACAAAGGCAGCTCACTGCCGGAAAGCACACGATTTACAGCCAGCAATTCATCCACTTCTGCCACATCACTGTGCTGTAAAAATATCGGATTTTTTGTTGAAATACCAAAACGACGTGCCCGTTGCAACAGGCGTTGTGCCGTTTTACGCGAGGGCGAAAACAAACCAAGCCCACCTTGCTTTTCATGCAGTCCATCACAACACAGCGCCACATACATTGCTTCACAATGTTGCACTAGCATATCCAGCAATTCGTATTCAGGCGCTGTAAAACCATCAAAATTATCGATAAAACATGATTTCCCAGAAAACCAACTTGGTTTGGCTCGTTGGCAAGCCAACTGAAGGCGATCTTGCGGGTCCATCGCGGTGCCTGCAAGCAAGGCCTCATAGGCCTCCATGAGCACGGCTAAATCCAAGAATTTTGTGTCCTTCGTTTTTTTGCCTATCCCTTGCAATTGGCACGGCGTGGCGCCTGCGGTTTTCAATTCCACCAAGGTTTGGGCACACAGATTGCAAAAGGCTGTGTCATGCCTGCTGCGCCCCAAATTTTTCAGTTTTTCTCTTGTGTTTTTTAATGCACGTTTCACAAGCACTGCGCGCCCTGCATCGCTTAAGAGATGCATATTTTCGTCGGCACCTTGCAGCAACCGCTCGGCCAAGGTGCGAAAACTAACCACATCTACAAAGGCACTGCCCACATCGCCCAAAGTTTCCAAAACCAAGGTCTCTGCAGAGGAGGAAAACTGCTCGGGCACAAGAAACACACAATATTTCCCTTGTGCTGCAAGCTCTTGCATTTTCTGTAGCATCCAAGTGGTTTTACCGGTTGCGGCAATACCCAAAACCAATTGTAGCAAAATGGCACCCCCTTAAACTGCTATCCATCAAACACCGTGCTCTGCTTTTGCTTTATCATTATTCTCTTAACCGATAGCCAGCTCGGCCTGTTTGCAACAAGCCGAGTGTTCGCCTTCTACGACAAGCTACGTCCTGCCTTCGTGGCCTCATTTTTTTGCGGTGGCTTCATCGTAAGGGATATGCGTGCTTTTGCCACATCTACGCTTTGCACCCACACGGCCACCACATCCCCAACCGCCACCGCTTCGGCCGGATGTTTGATAAACTTTTGGCTTATTTGGCTAATATGTACCAGTCCATCTTGATGCACCCCTATATCCACAAAGGCGCCAAAATCCACCACATTGCGCACTGTCCCTTGCAGTTCCATGCCCGGCAGTAAATCTTTCATGTCCAACACGTCGCTACGCAATAACGGTGGAGGTAGGCTATCGCGTATATCGCGCCCGGGACGCAATAATTCTTCTAATATATCCACTAGCGTGGGCTTGCCCACACCCAAACGCTCGGCCACTGTTTCAAGACCCATATCACGCGCCTTTGCTGCCAAACCGGCAACGGCCTCGCTGCCAATGTCTTCTTTTTTGTAGCCACACAAAGAAAGCAAACCCTCGGCAGCGGCATAGCTTTCGGGGTGCACCGCCGTTTTATCTAAGGGGTTTGTGCTATCTGCCAAACGCAAAAAGCCCGCGCACTGCAAAAAGGCCTTTGGCCCCAGTTTCGACACTTTTAACAATTGTTTGCGTGTAGAAAAAGGGCCCACTTCCTCGCGATATTTCACTATATTTTTGGCCGTGGTAGCGCCAAGGCCCGCCACGCGCTCTAAAAGCGGGGCCGAAGCCGTATTCAGTTCTACCCCCACAGTGTTCACACAGTCTTCCACCACGCCATCTAGCTCCGCATTTAAACGCTGCGGGGGCATATCGTGTTGGTATTGGCCCACGCCCACTGCCTTCGGGTCAATCTTCACAAGCTCGGCCAAAGGATCTTGCAGGCGGCGCGCTATAGACACAGCACTGCGCAAATTAACATCATATTGAGGAAATTCCTCTGCCGCAAGTTTTGACGCCGAATACACGCTGGCCCCTGCCTCGTTCACCACCATATATTCCGGGTGTATTTTTTCCTTTGCCAACTGCTGCAACACCTCGGCCACAAACAACTCGGTTTCACGCCCGGCCGTGCCATTTCCCACAGCCAAAATTTGCACTCCGTGTCGCTTGATAAGCTCTTTAACACTGCGTTCGGCCACGGCCACCTTGCCAAACTGCTCCAAGGGATAGATAACGGCTGTGTCCAGCACAAGGCCTGTGGCGTTTACCACCGCCACCTTGCAGCCCATGCGATAGCCGGGGTCTAACCCCATGGCCACCTTGCCACGTATGGGCGGTTGCAATAGCAACTGACGCAGGTTTTGCCCAAACACTTTAATAGCCCCTTCTGCGGCCGCCTGTGTCAACTCGCTACGCACCTCGCGTTCCAACGAAGGATGTATAAGCCGCGTGTAGCTATCGTTTGCAGCCAGTGCCACCTCTTTGGCCGCAAGGCACTGATTTTTCTTCATAAAAGCACGCACCACCAAGGCGGCCGCCTCTTCTTCGTTCACGGCAACCACTACCTTTAAAAAGCCCTCTTTTTCCCCGCGATTCAAGGCCAAAACGCGATGGCCGGCCACTTTTTTTACGGGTTCTGTATAGCTATAATACGCGCTGTATACGCTGTCTTCCTCTGTACTTGCCACACTTTCCAGCTGGGCATTTTGTGTGTAAAATCTACGCAAAATACCCCGTAAGGCCGCATCATCCGAGAAATCTTCCGCCAAAATATCGCGCGCGCCGGCCAAGGCACTTTCAACGTCCGGAACTTCATTTTCTTCGTCTACATAGTCAAGCGCCAAGTCCTGCGGATTGTCGCCCGTGTGCTGTTCTAAAATACGCTCGGCCAAAGGCTGTAGACCACGGGCTCTGGCCACGCTGGCACGTGTTTTTCGTTTGGGTTTATAGGGGCGATAAATGTCCTCCACCTCGGCCAAAGTGTTTGCTTTTTGCAAAGCCTCTGCTATGGCCTCACTCCATTTACCCTGTTCTTCTATGCTTGCTTTCACATCGTCTTTGCGCGAAATCAAATTGCGCAAATAGGCTAGCCTTTCATCCAGTTGGCGCAAGATTTGGTCGTCCATAGAGCCGGTGACTTCCTTGCGGTAGCGCGCAATAAATGGGATGGTATTGCCCTCATCTATTAAATCCACAGTGGCCTGTACCACGCCTTGACCAAGCCCCAGTTCCCCGGAAAGTGTTTGTATGATGTCCATGTTCTTCCTCGCTTATTCTTTATTTTCGTCTTGTCCATCGCCTTTTTTCGCAAGAGGCTGTATCGCTGTTTTTTCTTGTGTATTCTCTTCCGTCTCATTCAACGGCCGTTTGGCCGCGGAAACAAACTCCCTTTCACACGCTTGTCCTTCGCATATTTCATCACATAGGCACATGGTTTCTTGCGCTTTGCGCTTCAAGGAAAAATAGCGGCGACTTAACACCCAGTACAGTGCCAACAACAACACGCAAAGCACACTAATGATACTCCCTAGGGCAAAGCCCGGGGTTTTATAGGTAAACACTATTTCACAAGTGCCTGCCGGTGCATACACAGCCATCATCCCGCCGGATACTTTCAACACTTCGCTATTTTGCCCGTTTACCGTGGCCGTAAAACCGGCATCATAGGGAACCGAAAAGAACACAAGATTTTCTTTTTCTAAGTCAATCTCCACGGCAAAACCCGAGGCATCGGCCCTGGTCTCGTATGAGGCACTTTCCAAACGCGCGGCCACATCTCTTACATAAGCATCGTAATTCACTTCTTCGTAACTAAAGCCTACTTCGCTCTCAAACAGATGACTGTACTGCACGATCTGCTCGGGCGTCAGGCCAATGCCACGCAGCAACAAGGCAGCCCTGTCTTCCTCTGCCACACTTTCCAACGTGGTCATTGGGATGAAACTGTCATAGGTAAAGCCAAGTGGCAGGAAATTATCGTTTTCGTACACAGCCAAGCTCCCCTGTGCACCCAGATATGTCCACCCAAAAGAACCCGGATCTTCTGCTTCAAACTGCTCTCTGTCTGCCAAGGGCAACACGGTATAGCGTGTGCTCAGCAAAGCGCGCAAGGGATATTGCCAAGGCTCCGGCTTGCTAGACACATCCCTCTTTACGCCCAGGTTCGGATAAAACTCTAAAATAGACGGTGTCACCACCGAATGAAAAGTTTGCAGGGTGCTTTTATCCAGCCAAATACCAAGATTATCATAGGCACTGTAAGTATCTATTCGGTAGAAACCCACATCATTTGGCAGCTGCAGCTCGCGGCTTCCCTCATATTGCTGCTCTACATAATATTGGTCACCCTCCCACTGCGGAAATTTGCCCAGTGATATGTGGATAACCGAATAAATCACCGAAAATGACATCACCGCCCCCAGCAAAACACAGGCAAACTGTTTTTTATTTTTAAAATAGTGCCACACAAACGCAAAGGCCAACAACCCCAGCATCGCCGTGCCCCAAGTAAGCCAGAATTTTTCGGGATACTGCCCAAGACCAATTCTTTCCGTGCCGTCCACCTCGGTGGGTATCAGGCCCAAAAGGCCCCAAGCCACCGTAACGGCCAGCGCGAATTTAAGCCCAAAGGCAAGGTCAATCTCTTCATCTTCCAGGGCATACAAGCTGGCAAGACACATCATTAAAATCGGCATGTAAAACCAGCGCGCATAATAGCTTGCATTAAAGGCAAAAAAGGCCGAGTTTAAAATGGGAATCAAAGCCATCACCAAGCTGGTCAGCAATATAATTTTTAGCCAACCCCCACGTTTACTGCGTAAATAGGCCACTACCCCGGCAATGGAAAAAACGGGCAAAAACGCACTCATGCTTGTCCATTTTATGGCACCTTCTGTAAATACATTTGGCAAATACGGGGGGTCTGGCGGCACAATCAGCGAAGATAAAATGGCCGGAATTTGCTGCACATCCCAGTATAAAAGCACATTCATGCCGTTTAAAAAATTATCTGTGCGGGGATTTTCTGCCAAACTAAGTACCGAAGGCAAAGCCAGGGCCATGCCAATGCCCACACCCAACAAAGCCTCAAGACCTAGGCGCAAAAAGGCAGGCACTGTGAATCGATAGCTTCCAAACAGGCATTGCACAATAAAATATATAAGCAAAAACACCACATTGCCAATAAAAAAGAAATAGTTATTCAGCAAGGCAAGCCCCACAAACAAGGCAAACCATCCTGTCTTTTTTTCCAGCATCAGCCTATCCATGGCCCAAAGCATCAAAGGAAAGAACACCACAGGGTCTAGCATGTGGTTAAAAAATATATTGTACACATTAAAGCCACAAAATGCATACACCACACTTACCACCACGGCCATGTAGGCCTTTTTGGCATAGCGCAACAAATACAGGCAGGCGCCGGCTGCTATGCAGCCAAATTTAAGCAAGAAAAGAGGCACCATTAAAAAGGGCATCCACGCGCTGGGAAAAGGCAAGGTAAGCCATAAAAAGGGCGAACCAAGATTATAAAAGGAATACCCGTTAACAATGGAAGTGCCAAGGTCCGTGCTCCAGTCCCAGGTGCCGCCGCCACTCTTTATAAACTGTTGCACATGCATATAAAAAGGGATTTGTTGAGAGTTATAATCGCCACAATACAAAAAGAAACCTTTGTCTACAATCAAAAATGGCAGAAAAATAAACAGCGCCACGGCAGCGGCAAAAATAAAGCTGGTTAAAACAGCCCTTTTTTCCTCTACTTTTTGCAAACGTTTGTGCATAGGACCCTCCTGCTTATTTTGTGGTATACTTAATACAAAACAGTTAAAAGAAAGGGTGACACCCATGGAAGAAAAGCAATATGCGTTTTGTGCCCTGCTTTCGCGCATGAAATATATTGGCCGCTGGGGGCTAATGCGCCAAAGCCGCAGCGAAACCGTGAGCGAGCACACGGTGGAAACGGCCATTTTTGCGCATATCCTGGCCCTGATAGCCAAAGAGGATTTACACGCACAAGACATACGACCGGAAGTGGTTGCCGTGGCCGCATTATACCACGATGCCGGGGAAATTTTAACCGGAGATTTGCCCACACCGGTTAAGTATAAAAACGAAGAACTAAAACGCGCGTATAAAGCCGTGGAACGAGAAAGCGCTGCAACCTTGGCCGGCTTGTTGCCGGAAAATTTGCAGCCAACTCTCGCGCCCTATTTAACCGGGGATCATTTAAATGATGCCGAAAAAACCCTGCTAAAAGCGGCCGATCGTTTGTCTGCCCTTGTGAAATGTATAGAGGAAGAGCGCGCCGGCAACCACGAATTTAGCTCGGCCAAGCGGCAACAATTGCGCCTATTGGAAGAGATGCACTGCCCGGCCGCCCTCTATTTTATTTGTCATTTTTTGCCCGGATACGAGCAAGATCTAGACGAACTGGTACGTTTTTAAATGGTTTCCTGCTGGCGAAACACCTCATCCACCAGTGGCGCCAAATCGCTAAAATAGCTAAGCTCAAAAGCACGTTTGCGCAAAGAGGCGGCCCCACGCAAACCGTGCATGTAGGCGCCGGCCACCCCACGTGCCGCACGCATGGCCACGGCCTCCCCTTTTTCTTCGCACATTGCACGCACTTGAAATTCCAAAGCGGCCATACGCTGTGCCAAACTGGGCGGCGAAAAAGATTCCCCGCCCAAAGCGGCCGCTACCTCGCGAAACACAAATGGATTGCCCATCGCGCCACGTCCGATAACCACCCCGTCACAGGCTGTTTCGGCTAAGGCCTCCAAGGCGCTTTCGGCATCCACCACATCACCATTATACAAAACAGGAATGGAAACCGCTGCCTTTATCTCGGCCACGGCCTCCCTGTGTACCCCGGGTGTGTATTGTTCCTTGCGTGTGCGCGCGTGCACGGTTAAAAACGACGCACCCTCTGCCTCGCAGGCCTTTGCCACTTCTAATCCTGTCATGCAGGTTTCGTCCCATCCTATTCGCATTTTCACACTAACCGGACGAACACTGGCTCTAACGCCGGCCCTTACAAACGCGGCTGCTTTTTTAGTGTCTTTTAACAAAGCACTTCCCGCCCCACCACCTACAATTTTTTGTGCGGGACAACCTAGGTTCAAATCTAAAAAATCGAACTGCTCGCCCTCTATGCGCTGCACCGCCTGCGCCAAGGTTTCCGCATCATTGCCAAACAATTGCACGGCATACGGTGCCCCTTTGGTGGCTCCGCGCAAAAGCCGCAAGCTTTTTGCATCTCCCATGCACAAGGCTTTGGCGCTTACCATTTCGCTCACCGTATAAATAGCTCCCTCGCGCACGCACAAGGCGCGCATGGGCGCATCACTCACCCCGGCCAAGGGCGCTAAAGCCGCGCCCAGTTTACATTGCAAAGTTCCTATTTGCAAACAAAAAATCCTCTCTTTTGATACATTTATCCGGCATCCACTTTATAGCCCCTTTATAAAAAGAAAGCAAAAAAACAAGACACCATACGCTTTTAGGCATGGTATAACCACATTTAGTATACCATAAAAGCGAGTTGTGGTATAGTAAGAAATAGGGGAAATCGCCCCCAATAGGAGGTACTACTATGAAACTACTTGTGCTGGACGGAAACAGCATTTTAAATCGCGCTTTTTATGGCATCAAATTGCTCACCACCAAAGAAGGGCTATTCACAAATGCCATTTACGGTTTTATGAACATCCTGCTAAAGCTAGAGCAAGAGGAAAAACCCGACGAAATTGCCGTAGCCTTTGACTTGCGTGAACCCACCTTTCGTCACAAGATGTATGATGGTTATAAAGCACAGCGCAAAGGTATGCCCGAAGAACTGGCTGTTCAATTGCCCGTTTTACAAGAGCTATTAAGCACCCTGGGCTACCGGCAAGTTAGCCTTGCCGGCTACGAGGCCGACGATATCTTAGGTACCTTAGCCAATGTGACGGCAAAACGTGGTGACAGCTGCGTGTTGGCCACAGGCGATAAAGACAGCCTACAACTGGTACAAAAAGGAGTAGCCGTTTTGCTTACCACCAGTCGCATGGGGCGCAGCGAAACCAAACGCATGGACGAAGCTGCCGTTTTGGAGAAATATGGTGTTTCGCCCCTTCAATTGATTGAGATAAAATCCCTAATGGGCGACGCTTCCGACAATATCCCCGGCGTTGCGGGTGTGGGCGAAAAAACCGCTTTTGCCCTCATAGAGCGCTTTGGCAGTTTAGACGGTGTGTATGCACACCTCGGCGACGAATTTATAAAACCCGGCGTGCGAAAAAAACTAGAGGCCGACAAAGAACGTGCCTATATGAGCCACCAATTGGCAGTTATTCACTGCGAGGTGCCCATAGAAACCGCTCTTGGCTCCTATAAAAAACAACCCTGTCAAGCACAGGCGGCTGCCATGCTCTTAAGCAAGCTCGAAATGTATTCTGTTTTAGAGCGTCTGCAACTGCAAAGCTTGTGTTCTGCAACAGAAACGCAGGCGCCGGATTTGCCACAAAAAGAAGTGCAGGAGTTACCCACAGAACTTTCGGGTTTGGTTTTTATGGCCCCTGTTGAAAATGGCTGGGTGATAACAAAGGCCGACACGCAAGATGCTTATTTTGCCCCGGAAAACGCCCCTGCACTACAGGCACTTTTGGTAAATGAAAAAGCATATAAACGTGTTTTTAACAGCAAGGCCCTATACAAATTGGCTCTTGCATCGCCCCAGAAAACACAAATTTCCCGCTTGCAGTTTGATGCAAAACTGGCGGCCTATTTGCTCAACCCTGCCGCAGGCGATTACACCATAGAACATCTGGCCAATGAATATGGCGCTTCACCCCTTTGGGCCTGTTCTGAATATCCTGTGGCTCCTTTGCTAGAGCCACTATACCGTAAGCTGTCGGCCGAGTGCGAAAACGCCGGTATGAAAAAACTGCTGGTAGACATTGAACAACCCTTAGCCGAGGTACTTGCCTCCATGGAATATTATGGCATCGCATTAAATACCCAAGGCGTACGCCAATTTGGAGAAGAACTGCAAAAGGAGCTGCAAACACAGCTTCATGCTGTTTTTGAGGCTGTGGGCTACGAGTTTAACCTCAACAGCCCCAAACAACTGGCCGAAGCACTCTACGAAAAACTGGGCTTGCCCCATGGCAAAAAAACCAAAAGCGGCTATTCCACCGATGCCGAAACCCTCGAGGGCTTGCGTGCACATAGCCCGGTTATCGAGCATATATTAACCTATCGCCTCTATGCCAAGCTTAACTCCACCTATGTGGAGGGTCTTTTAAAAGTGGTGGGGGAAGACGGCCGCGTGCGCTCTACCTTTAAACAGACAGAAACACGCACGGGGCGGCTTTCCTCTAACGAGCCAAACCTGCAAAATATCCCTGTGCGCACCACGCTGGGCAGCCGCTTGCGCGCGTACTTTGTGGCGGGGGAAAATTGCAGTTTGTCCGATGCAGACTACAGCCAAATTGAGCTGCGTATTTTGGCTGCCATCTCAGGCGACGAAGCCATGCAAGAAGCCTTTCGCAAGGGGGAAGACATACACAAAACCACAGCGGCCCGTGTGAATGGTCTGCCCATAGAAATGGTAACACCCGCCTTGCGCAGCGCGGCAAAAGCCGTTAATTTTGGCATTGTTTATGGCATTGGGGCCTTTAGTCTTTCTAAAGATATCGGTGTCAGTGTTAAAGAGGCCGACGCCTTCATACAAAATTATCTAAACACCTTCCCCGGGGTACACCGCTATATGGAAGAAAGCGTTTCTTTCGGAAAAGAACATGGATATGTGCAAACATTGTTTGGCCGCAGACGTCCCTTGCCGGAGCTCTCGGCCTCTAACCATAACATACGCGCCTTGGGCGAGCGCATCGCCATGAATACACCCATCCAAGGCACGGCAGCGGATATCATCAAAATCGCTATGGTTCGTGTTTTCAAACGCCTGCGAAAAGAAGGCCTACAATCCAAACTCATTTTGCAGGTGCACGACGAACTCATCGTGGAAACCGTGCAAGGGGAGGAACAGCAAGTGGCTGCTTTGCTACAAGAGGAAATGCAATGCGCCGTAGACCTTGCCGTACCCATGGTAGCCGAAGTACACAGTGGCCAAAATTGGCTGGATGCCAAGGGCTAAACCATGCAAAAAGAAATACAAACATGGCAACCATGGATGGCCTCGGCCTGTGCCGAAATTGCCAAAACCGCACCGGACCCATGGCAACTTTCAGACTTCGAAACCCTTCATAACAAAAGCCACAACCCTTGCTGGGTGTTACTGTTGCAAAATGAACCGGTGGGCTTTGCCTGTTTTTTAAGCGTGGCCGATATCGCCGATTTGCAATTTATTGCCATCACACCGTCGTTTCGCGGCCAAGGCCACGCCGAATTTCTTCTGCAAACAGCCTTGCAGGCCCTGGGCAAGACCGGTGTACAAAAAGTTCTTTTAGAGTTGCGTTGCGGCAATGCGCCTGCCCTAGCCCTATACCAAAAATTGGGGTTTCAAACCTTAGCTGTGCGCAAAAATATGTATCGCAATCCCACAGAAGATGGGTTTTTAATGGCCAAAACTTTATAATGTGTTCGTATTGTATAATACAATTGGGAGGATAGCATCGCTTTGAAACTACTGGGTATAGAAAGCACATGTGACGAAACCGCCGTAGCTGTTGTGGAAAACGGTCGGCATATCCTGTCTTCGGTGGTGGCATCCAGCGTGGATGAACAGGCACTCTATGGGGGAGTGGTCCCCGAAATCGCAAGCCGCCGTCACATCGAAAGCATCAGCGCCACTTGCGCAGCAGCGCTTTCGCAGGCGGGCGTTACCACACAAGATATAGACGCCGTTGCCGTCACTTTTGCACCGGGGCTCATCGGCGCTGTGCTTGTGGGGGTAAACTTTGCCAAGGGGCTTGCCTTTGCGGCAGATAAACCATTGGTCCCCGTGCATCACTTGCGCGGGCATGTTGCCTCTCTTTATCTAACGCATCCCACCTTGTCACCCCCTTTTCTCTGCCTCATTGCATCAGGCGGGCACTGCCACCTAGTGCAAGTGCACAATTATACGGAATTTTCTGTTTTAGGTCGCACGGTAGACGATGCCGCCGGCGAAGCCTTCGACAAGGTGGCACGCACCTTGCATCTTGGCTATCCCGGTGGCCCCGCCATTGCCAAGGCGGCCCTGCAAGGGAACACGCAAGCCTATGCTTTGCCCATCCCCAAAGCAGAAGGACGCTATAACATGAGTTTTTCAGGTCTTAAAACGGCTGTGCTCAATGTGGTAAACCGCGCTAACATGCGCGAGGAAACCCTAGATGTTCCCGGTCTTGCCGCTTCGTTCCAGCACACGGCCACTGAAATTTTATGTGGCCGCCTGCGTTTTGCCGCAGAAGACCTCAAAGCCACCCACTTAGCCTTAGCCGGTGGTGTGGCCGCCAACACACAACTTCGCAGCAAGGTGCAATCATTGGCCAAAGAGCTGGGATGTGCCTGTTTTTTGCCTGATTTTTCCCTATGTGGCGACAATGCAGCCATGATAGCCGCCCAAGGGTATTACGAATATCAAGCCGGCGTCCGCGCCGATTTCACATTAAACGGATATGCCAGCTGGCCCATGGATGAATCTTATCCCACCTTGGAAGACACATGCGAATGCCCATCGAACAAGCCATAAGCGGCACCTTTCAATCAAATTTTTTTCACACTTTTGTTTCTGCCGTCTATGTTGGCAAAAAAACACCATGCAAACACAATTTCACGTGTTGCATGGTGTTTTTTATAAATGTTTCAGGGTTCTTGCGCTTTACGGAAAAATTCGTGCAATCTCACAACACACAAGATGGCCTAGCTTTGCATGTTGCAGAAAAACTCTATTTGCCTAGTTTTTCATTGAGCATGGCCTGCACGCTGATGGGCAAACCAAACAAATTGATAAAGCCCTCTGCGTCGGAATGGTCAAAGAAATTACCTGTGGCAAAGCTGGCTATTTCTTCGTTGTGTAAACTATAGGGGCTGGTAACACCGGCGTTAATCAAGTTGCCTTTGTACAGTTTCAGCTTCACTTCACCGCTCACGGTTTCTTGCGTTTTATCCACAAAAGCATCCATTGCCTCACGCAAGGGGGTATACCACTGGCCATTATAAATCAAGTCGGCCAATTTTTGAGCCACCACTTGTTTAAAATGTGAGGTTTCCTTGTCTAGACAAATGGTTTCCAGCACCTCGTGTGCATGGTATAGTATGGTGCCACCCGGCGTTTCATACACACCCCTGCTTTTAATACCCACCAAGCGGTTTTCCACTATGTCTAAAAGACCAATACCATTTTCTCCGCCCAAGGTATTCAGCTTTTCTATCAGCTCCACACCATCCATCCGCTCGCCGTTCAATGCCACAGGAATACCTTTTTCAAATTGCAAGCTAATCTCGCAGGCTTTGTCCGGTGCTTTCATGGGGTTTACACCCATTTCCAAAATTTTATCGTACTGAGGCTCGTTTGCAGGGTCTTCCAAATCCAGCCCCTCGTGCGAAAGATGCCATAGATTTTTATCTTTTGAATAGCTGGTAGCACGATTTACTTTTAGCGGTATATTGTGTTTTTCAGCATAATCAATCGCATCCTCACGGCTTGCAATATCCCATTCGCGCCACGGGGCAATAATGGCCAAATGTGGGTCGAACGCTTTCACCGTAAGCTCAAAACGCACCTGGTCATTCCCCTTGCCGGTGGCACCATGGCAAACTGCATCTGCACCCTCTTTTTTTGCAATCTCTACCAATGCTTTGGCAATGGGCGGGCGAGCAAAACTGGTGCCCAGCAGATAGCCTTCATATTTTGCGCCTGCTTTCAGTGTTGGCCAAATAAAATCTTCCACCAACTCTTTGCGAATATCGGCTATATATAATTTAGAGGCACCCGTGCTCTTCGCACGCTCTTCCAAGCCATGCAATTCCTCTTTTTGCCCTACATCGGCCGCCACACAAATTACTTCGCAATTGTAGTTTTCTTTTAACCACGTAATGATGATGGAAGTGTCCAGCCCACCAGAGTACGCCAACACCACTTTTTTAATATCTTGTTTGTTTTTCTTTGCCATAACAGATCCTTTCCTTCCCTTCTAGATACATTTACAAGCTACTATAAGAATGATTATACAATATTATTTTAAAAATGCAAGTATTTTATGCATAATTATTCTTTAAATTCTTTTTTTATTCATGAACTTGCAGCTACTTTGAGCCCCTCTATACCTTTTGTAAATTTGGGCCCAAAACTATAACTGCATCCAACTTTCATCACGCGGATTTTTTTGGAAAGCCTGTAGCTTTGCCAAATCGTTTGACGAAATCGTATTTTGTGCCAAAGACTCCTCCACCAAAGCCTCATAATTCGACAAGGTAGCAAGCTTTACATTTGCAGCCGCCATCTTCTCCAGCCCCGCACTAAGGTTATAGCTAAAAATGGCAGCAATGCCCAGCACTTCGCACCCTGCCTCTTGCAGGGTTGCCACCACTTCCAATACCGAACCGCCCGTAGAAATTAAATCTTCTATCACCACCACTTTTTGCCCTGCCAGCGCCTTGCCCTCTATACGGTTTTCGCGCCCGTGCCCCTTTGCCGCACCACGCACATAGCACATGGGCAAGCCCAGTATGTCTGCCACCAAGGCTGCATGGGCAATGCCGGCCGTGGCTGTACCTGCCACAAGCTCTGCCCCCGCAAACTCTTTTTGCACCAACTGTGCAAGGCCCTGCTCCACATGACCTCGCACCTCAGGCGAAGACAGGGTAAGACGATTGTCGCAATAAATGGGGCTACGAATACCACTGGCCCAAGTAAAGGGATCGTTCGGGCGCAAAAAAACAGCACCAATGGAAAGCAAATCGGCAGCGATGCTACGCGGTGTAATATTCATGGTAATATCTCCTTTTTGTAATGCTGGCACTTGTATTTTTATCAACGGTTAAACGCCATGTATAAATTCGTGTTTCATTTTGGTATAGGCTTCCACCGGGTTTTCGGCGGCAGTGATTGGCCTCCCCACCACAATATAATCGCTGCCCAGGCTCGCCGCCTGCGCCGGGGTGGTTACACGGCTCTGGTCACCCAGGGCACCATCGGGATAACGAATTCCGGGTGTGACGGTGTAAAAGGCATCTCCACACTGTTTTTTTACAAGGCCGCCCTCCAAAGGACTGCACACCACGCCATCCAACCCCGCCTCTTTGGCGTTGCTCGCCCAATGTGTCACCACCTCGGGCACCGTGTGCGAAAGCAACAATTCCTTGCTTAATACCTCTTCGGAAAGGCTTGTAAGAACCGTGACTGCCAGCAGAATGGGGCGCTCGCCACTTGCACCTTGCGAAAGCCCCTCCATCGCTGCCTGCATCATGGCTTTGCCCCCGGCGGCGTGTAAATTCACCATCGAAGCACCCAGCGATGCCAAGGTTTTCATGCTGCGTTGTACCGTATTGGGTATATCGTGCAATTTCAAATCCAAAAATACTTTATGACCACGTTGTACCGCTTCGCACACAATGTCCGGTCCTGCACTGTAAAATAGCTCCATCCCTATTTTCACAAAAGGCTTTTCGTCGGTAAATTGTTCTAAAAACGCAAAGGTTTGTGCTTTAGAAGGAAAATCGCAGGCAATGATAAGATCTTTTGCTTTAGACATGTTGGCTCCTTTTTGTTATCGTTTGTATACTTTCTATACCATAGGCTTGCAACAACAAAGGCAATGCCTTAATTATATCATAACAAGCACGTGGCTCCACCAAGTTTTGCGCACCCACTTGCACGGCACAAGCCCCCGCCCAAAGAAATTCTAATACATCTTCTGCGCAGGCAATACCACCCACACCAATGATGGGCAAGGAGGTGGCACGCCTGACCTCATGCACCATGCGCAGAGCCACAGGCTTTATGGCCGGCCCCGAAAAACCGCAACTGCCCGTGGAAACAATGGCTTTTCCGTTGCGCGGGTCCAGCCGTAGCCCCAGCAATGTATTGATAAGCACCAAACCATCTGCCCCCGCCTCTTCGCAGGCCTTGGCAATTTCCACTATGTTGGTGACATTGGGGGAAAGCTTAATCAGCACCGGTTTTTTCACAGCCTTTTTCACCGCCTGTGTCACCTCGGCCGCCGCCTTTGCCGACGTGCCAAAGGCCATGCCACCCCCGTGCACATTGGGGCAAGATACATTGATTTCTAAAAGCTGCGTGTTGCTGTCTGCATCAAAACATTTCGCCACATATACATACTCTTCCAGGGAAAACCCGCTAATATTAGCCAACACCGGCCCCTGATACACTTCTCGTAACTTTGGCAACTCTTGCTCCACAACCGCTTGCACACCCGGGTTTTGCAGGCCAATGGCATTCAACATGCCTGCGGCACACTCGGCCACACGCGGCAGTGCATTGCCATAACGCGCGTCCTGTGTGGTTCCTTTAAGGCAAATAGCCCCCAGTTCGTCCAGCTTAAACCACGATGCCATCTCGTGGCCGAAACCAAAGGTGCCACTGGCTGGGATGAGAGGATTTTTTAAAACAACACCGCAAATTTCTGTAGATAAATCAACGGCAGTATTTTGAGCCTGACTCATGAAAAAAGCACCTCCTCGCTAGCTAGCACCGGCCCCTCTTTACATAGCCGCTTTATACCCGTTTGGGTTTTACAGCTACAGGCATAACAGGCACCAAAACCACAGGCCATTCGTGCTTCGAAGCTAAGCTGGCCTTTTGCCCCCTTCTCTTCGCCCAAAGCATACACCGCTTTTAACATGGGCTCGGGACCACAAGTGTAGTAATAATCATAGTTTAGCGTTTGCAACACCGGCACCACCGTCCCCTTTGTCCCCAAAGAACCGTCCATGGTGGCCATATGGACCACACAGCCCAAGGCTTCAAATTCCTGTTGATAAAAAGCTTCTGCCTCGCTGTTAAAACCCAACACAACCAAAGGGGGTCTACCTTCTTTGGCCAACCTTTTTGCAACATCGTACAAGGGAGGCACACCCACACCCCCACCTATCAGCACGCAATTTTTTTCTTTGGACTGGGTCAAGTCAAATCCGTTGCCAAGCCCTGTTAGCAAATCCAGTTGCGTACCGGGGCTATACATAGCCATCCGTGCCGTACCTCGTCCCACCACTTTATAAATAAGCACTAGGCCATCCGGCAACACTTCACACACCGAAATAGGCCGACGCAAATAAAAGCCATCTATACTGACGTTCACAAATTGTCCCGGAGCCATAAAATCGTGTGTAGGCCCCGAAAGACGCATCAAAAAAGTATCCTGCGCTATGTTTTGGTTATACTCCAACGTAAAAATGGCAGTGTTCGACATAGGCTTCCCCCCTTTTGCCTTCATCCTGTCTGTTTAGGCTGTGGTGTACTTAACACCACGGTGCCAAAAAGACATTTTGTCTGTATACGGTCATCTGTGGCCAACCTTGTAACATCCACCCTGCAAAAGGCATACTCTGCCCCTTGCCATAAAAAGAATCTGCCGAAACTGTACGGCTCTCTTCCAGGTTTAGCAGGGTAAAATCGGCCACTGCGCCCACTGTTAAAACGTTTTGGGCTTCCCCCAACACGGTGCGGGGCCCTACTGTGAAAAGTGCAAGCAGCTGCTCTAAGGTGATAAAATTTGTTTTTACCAGCCTTGTGTATAAAAGTGCAAAAGCAAGCTCTAAACCCACTATGCCACAGGCCGCCTTTGCAAACCCACCGTTTTTATCGGCAGGTGTATGGGGGGCATGATCTGTAGCAATGGCATCGACGGTGCCATCCTGCAGGGCGTCAAGTGCCGCTTTACGGTCTTTTTCACTGCGCAACGGCGGGTTCATTTTATAAATGCCATCGTCTGTTTTTATGTCCTCACATTGCAAAAGCAAATGGTGAGGCGCCACCTCACAGCTCACAGGCAGGCCCTGCTGTTTTGCCTCTCGCACCAAGGCAAAACTACGCGCGGCAGAGGTGTGGCAAATATGCAAGCGGCAACCCGTTTTCCGACAAAGGCAAATATTTCTCTCTACCTCGGCTGCCTCACTCTCGCAGCTTACACCCTCAAACCCTTTCTGTTTCGCCAATGTGCTGCCCTCTTGGATGCAAACCCCGTCTTTTGGCAACAGGGCGTCCACCTCGCAATGGGCAGCAATAAAGCGGTTTTGCTCTTTGCACATTTGCATAGCCCTTTGCATCAGGTGCTCGCTTTGCACCCCGCGCCCATCGTCTGAAAAGCCCGGCACCTGTGCCGCCAAAGCTTGCATATCAGACAATTTTTCGCCCTTTTCGCCCACACTGATCGACGCATATGGCAACACACGCACGGCAGAGTGTTCGCGAATGGCGGCCTGTTGTATCGCCAGATGTTCTACACTATCGGGCACCGGGTTTAGATTTGGCATGGCGCATACGGTGGTAAAGCCGCCCGCAAGGGCGGCTTTTGTACCGCTTTCCACCGTTTCCTTTGCCTCAAAGCCAGGCTCACGTAAGTGCACGTGCAAGTCTGTAAAGCCGGGTGCCACCACACAGCCCTCGGCATTATACACCTCGGCATCCACCGCTTGCAAACTCTTTCCTATGGCTGTTATGCTTCCATTTTCCACCATGATGTCGCCATATACAAAAGTCTCTGTGTTCCAAATTTTCGCATTGCAAATCAATATTTTCTTCATGAAAACACCTAAACGCTTCGGCTATCCACCGTGTTTACAAACTCTTCAATCACGGGGTCTACTATTTCATCTTGAGAGCGGTTTAAATGCACAAGGTATTGGAAATCCCCCCGCAGCCAATACGCCATCACCGTTGTGTCATCCATATGATGGACACGCACCTCTATATCGCCCACAGTTCGCTCCAGCCCGGCAGTGGGCGAAAGATTTGCATATGTGCTGTGCAAATCCTCGCCGTCTGCCTGTGCCACGCGTAGCACCGGCGCCAAACCATCGGCCGCCTCATACTCCAGTTGCCCAAACCATCCATCCAAAGCGTAGAATCGTTGCACCATCAAATTTTCATGGCTGGGATAAGAAACAAGGTCAAAACCGAGGTCCGGGGCAAAATCTCCGTTTTCGTAGGGCACAATTTCCACAGGCACAGGTGCCGGCGCATTTGGGTCCGGTGCATCGTGAATCATACCCCAGCGGTCTTGCAGCAAGTATGAAAATTCGTCTCCGGCATTGCTTGTACACGCCGTTGTCAGCACCATACAAGCCAACATCAAGCACAAAACACAACACTTTTTCTTCATCTGCACAAGCCCCCTTCAACTATTTGTAAAAACCTGCCAATTTACAGCTCCACCGGCTGATACTCTTGCTCGCAATACATACAACGATAGGGTTGTTCGCCTTCACCGCGGAAAAAAACTTGTTCTAGGCCACGCTCTACACTGGTGATACACCGTGGATTTTTACACTGAACCACATTCACCACTTGATTCGGCGGTGTCAGCCGTTTTTTGGCAGAAATTTTGCCGTCCACAATGATGTTCACTGTGATGTTGGGGTTAATAAAACCCAGCACATCCAAGTTTACATCTATCTCATCTTCAATTTTAATAATATCTTTGCTTTTGGTTTTGTTGCTCCGTGCATTGCGTATCACTGCCACCGTACAGCTTAGTTTGTCCAGCTTCAAAAGGCGAACAATCTCCATGCCCTTTCCGGCCTCGATATGGTCAATCACCACACCACGCTCTATACTGTCTATATTCATGCCTTCACCCCCAACAAAGTTAAAATCAAAGCCATCCGTGCATATTTTCCATACAGGGCCTGCTTAAAATACGCCGCACGTGGGTCGTTGTCTACCTCGGTGGCAATTTCGTTTACACGTGGCAGGGGGTGCAAAATAAGCAGTTCCGGTTTTGCCGGTTTCAACTTTTTGCTATCTAAAATATAGCTGTCTCGCAAACGCACATAATCCTCTTCGTTAAAGAAACGTTCCCGTTGTACACGCGTCATATATAATACGTCCAAATCTCCCATCGCTTTGTCCAGCTGCTCCACCTCTTGCACCGAAACATTATTCCGTTTCATATCGTCCACCAAGTATGTGGGCAAGCGTAATTCCTGCGGGCTGATAAGCTTAAATACAATGTTTTTTCTGGGTAAAAGCGCCTGCACCAAAGAGTGCACCGTTCGGCCGAACTTAAGATCACCACACAGACCAATGGTAAGATTGTCTAGGGGCTGTGCTTCCTTGCGTAAACTTTTAATGGTCATCAAGTCGGTAAGGGTTTGCGTCGGATGTTGGTGCCCACCATCGCCTGCATTGATAACAGGAATGCTTGCATGTTTGGCCGCCACCAAGGCAGAACCCTCTTTGGGATGGCGGATGGCCGCAATGTCTGCATAATGTTCCACCACACGGATGGTGTCTGCCACCGTTTCCCCTTTTGTAGCAGAGGAAGAATCGGCCGAAGAAAAACCGAGTACCCCACCCCCCAGCTCCATCATGGCAGCCTCAAAACTCAAACGGGTTCGTGTACTCGGTTCAAAAAATAAAGTGGCCAGTTTCTTCCCTTTGCACAATTGGGAAAACTTCAGCGGGTTTTCAACAATCTGAGCCGCTAAGTGCAAGATAGAATCGGTTTCGGCAACGGATAAATCAGTAGATGAAATGAGATGTTTCAGTGTCATTACCTCCCTTTCGTAGCTGTGCATCACACAAAAGACAAACGGCAATGCCCTTGCCTATGGCAAGCCAGCCTCTTTCTTTCCTTCTTATAATTATGCCGTAAACCACAGCGAAAATCAAGAGCAAAGTTTATAAATCACCAACCATCACCACTTTTTTTCTTGCAAATAAAACCTTTGACAATAAGCCCTAAATCATATATTGTAACATTATATGACCTTGGCTACGAGAACTCCATTTTTTGCTCACATGGGCTTTTGTAACCCTCATACCCCCATTTTAGCCTATTGGCCTACTATTAAATGAAACGGTTAGGTAAAGCACATGCGCAATAAAATCCCCGGAGAGTTACTTATTTTTCTAGCGGCTTTAAGCTGGAGTTTAATCGGTGTTTTGGTAAAATCAGTGGATGTTAGTGTGACATGGCTGGCTTTGGTGCGTTCTCTTGCAGCCGCTTTGGCACTGCTTCCTTTTGCGGTTCGCGCCAAGCTAAAACCTGATAAAACCATGTTTATAACCGGTTTCTTTTATGCCATGCTATGCCTCACATTTACTTCTGCTGCTCGTTTGGGCACTGTGACTATGGCCATTTCCATGCAATATGCAGCACCGGTTTATCTTCTTTTTTACACCATGATAAAGGAAAAGCAATTTTTCTCAGCGCGGTTGCTTCCCTTTTTATTTTTATTTTTTGGGCTTTTACTAAGCGCCTTTGGAGCGGGAGATTCCTTTTCTCCTTTGGCCTCCATTCTTGGTGTCTTAACGGGCTTATCCTTTTTATTTTATGGTATATTTTTAAAAAGGGTAGACAGCACTTCCCCCTTTGGCACCATCTCCATCATAAATTTATTTGCGGTGTTCTTTTTTACGCTTATGCTGCCGCTGGATTTTTCCCCCGCGCCAACTACGCCGCAAAGCCTTATCACTTTAATTCTTTTCGGTGTTTTTATCTCGGGTTTTTCTTATGTTTTGTACAGCGCCGGGCTTGCCAGTGTACCCCTTCAACGCGGCCTGCTTATCACCTTAGCCGAAATGGTGCTTTCGCCTATTTGGGTACTTCTTATCGTGGGCGAAATGCCGCCTTGGCCCGTGGCCTTGGGCCTTTTGCTCGTGATAATTGGGTGTGCTTGCGAGGTTCTCTTGCCCAGTTTTAAAAAGAAATGGAACCTTTACAAAAAGTAGCCTCTCTTTTAAGTGTATTGTAACAACACAATTGCTTATATTTTTTGATATTGCACTACAAAATAACAAAAAACCCTTGACGATTGTCTCTTTTATACATTATAGTATAAAAGTATCTGGGTGATTTTAGCATTTTGTGGCACTCTTTTTGCTTTCGATCCCCATTTCCAAGATCACATTTAATACACTAGGGAGGAAAATCATGAAAAAAATTATATCTTTTGGCACTGCCATGCTTTTGCTGGCAAGTTTTGCCGCCTGCAGTGGCGGTTCTTCCGAAGAGGCCACAGTAGGGGTTATTCAGCTGGCACCGCATCCCGCTTTGGACTCGGCTCTTGAGGGTTTTGTAGATGGTTTGGCAGAAAACGGCTATGTGGAGGGCGAAAACCTCATTTTAGATGTGCAAAATGCGCAAGGCGAAATCTCCAACTGCCCTACCATTGCCTCCACATTGGTTAACGACGGCAATGATCTAATTTTTGCCATCGCTACCCCAGCGGCACAGGCTGCCGCCAATGCCACCACAGAAATCCCCATTGTGGCCACCGCCGTCACCGATTTTGTGGAAAGCCAACTGGTGCAAAGCAATGAAGAACCCGGTGGCAATGTAACCGGTGCCTCCGACTTAACACCCATTAAAGAGCAGCTGGAACTCTTGCAACAATTGGCGCCTGACGCTGAAACCGTGGGCATTCTGTACAACTCCAGCGAAGCCAACTCGCTGATCCAAGCCGATATTGCCAAAGCCGCCGCGGCAGAACTTGGGCTTGAAATGGTAGACTACACGGTGTCCAGCACCAATGACATGCAGTCTGTGGTCACTTCCATGGTGGGCAATGTAGATGCCATCTACTCCCCCACAGACAACCTTGTGGCCAATGCCGTCAGCACCGTAGCCACCATTGCACGCGACAACGAGATCCCCTATATCGCCGGCGAGGAAGCCCTTGTGGAAGGCGGTGCCCTAGCCACAGTTTCCATCAACTACTACGACCTTGGCAAAGTGGCCGGCCAACAGGCAGCTGAAATTCTAAGCGGCAGCGCAAGCCCGGCCAATATGCCCATTGCTTTCCAAGACGCGCAAGATGTGCGCACCGTGGCCAACACGGAAACCGCCGAACTTTTGGGCATAGAAATTCCAGAGAGCATAGAAATGATATAACCGGATCGTTTACCGGTGCTTTGCCCGTCTATTTGCAGTTTTCGGCGCAAAATAGGCGGGCATTTTGAAAAGAGGTATGCGAATGAATGTGTTGCTTGCCATGCAAGATGCCCTTGCGCAAGGCCTTTTATGGTCTGTGATGGCGCTGGGCACTTACATCAGTTATAAAGTGCTCGATATTGCCGACCTCTCCGTGGACGGCACCTTTGCCTTGGGCGGAGCTGTTTCTGCCACCTTAATTGTGGCAGGGATGAACCCCTTCTTAGCTTTGTTTTTCTCCTTATTAGCCGGTGCATTGGCCGGCACGGCCACCGCTTTGATGCACACAGCATTGCGCATTCCAAGCCTTTTAGCGGGCATTTTAACCATGTTGGGCCTTTATTCTGTAAACATCCGTATCATGGACAAAAGCAACACCCCTTTACTTGGGGAAAGCACCATGATAAAAGTGTTGGAAAATTTGCTTCCCATAGACAACAGCTACTACAACCTGCTTATCGGTTTTGTTTTTTGTGCCGCTTTAATCGCCGTGATGTATTGGTTCTTTGGCACAGAAGTAGGCGCCGCCTTGCGCGCCACAGGCAACAACCCCAATATGGCACGTGCGCTTGGTATCAACACCAACAAGATGATTGTTCTGGGGCTTTTGCTCTCTAATGGTTTTGTGGCACTTTCCGGTGGGCTTGTGGCACAAAGCCAAGGCTATGCCGACGTGGGCATGGGCACAGGCACCATTGTGATCGGCCTTGCCTCCATCATCATCGGCCAGGTTGTTTTCCGCTTTTTAAAAGGCAGCTTCGCGCTTAAACTAATCGCTGTGGTGCTTGGTTCTGTCATTTATCGTCTCATCATTGCCATTGTATTGCAGCTTGGCTTAAACACGAATGATTTAAAACTATTCTCTGCTCTACTTGTGGCACTTGCCCTTTCGGTTCCACTGCTACGCGAGCGTCTCAACGCGCACAAAATACACAAAGGGGGTGCATGATGCTTAAGTTAACGGGTGTAAGCATGACTTTTAACCCCGGTTCTGTAAACGAAAAAAAGGCCCTACGTGCCGTGGATTTGCACATTGCCCCCGGGGATTTTGTCACTGTAATCGGGGGCAACGGCGCAGGAAAATCCACCTTGCTTAACGTAGTAGCCGGTGTTTATTTGAACGAAAGTGGGCATATCCAGCTAGATAACACCAATATCACACGTATGTCCGAGCATATGCGGGCCTCTTTTTTAGGGCGGGTATTTCAAGACCCCATGCGTGGCACGGCTGCCGGCATGAGCATCGCCGAAAATTTGGCTATGGCAAACCGTCGCGGAAAAAGCCGTGGGTTGCGCTGGGAAATAACACGCGAAGAAAAAGAGCAATTTCGTTTAAAATTATCCCATCTTGAATTGGGGCTGGAAGATCGTCTGGAAGATAAAGTGGGCCTGCTCAGTGGCGGCCAGCGCCAAGCTCTCACCTTGCTTATGGCCACCTTGCAAACACCCAAACTTTTGCTTTTAGACGAACATACGGCAGCATTAGACCCCAAAACAGCCCACAAGGTTTTAACACTTACCAACGCCTTGGTGCAAGAAGATGCCTTAACCACACTGATGATTACACACAACATGAAAGACGCCATCCGCATGGGCAACCGCCTTGTGATGATGTATGAGGGACGCGTTGTGTACGATGTGGAAGGTGAGGAAAAAGCAAAATTGCAAACCGCTGATTTGCTTGAGAAGTTCGAACTTGTCAGCGGCGGAGAGTTTGCGAACGACCGCATGATGCTAAATTAGAGTCTACTTTGCAGCCCTAACGCAGTGTGCGCCGGATAAAGCCAAACCCGTGCACAAGGACAATACACAAAAAAGCAT
>CAYJIR010000001.1:0-62678 GCA_964370295.1 uncultured Oscillospiraceae bacterium | reverse complement strand
CACAAAAAAGCATCGCTAAACTCTTTGTTTCTCAGCGACTCCTAAACACACAGTCGATCCCCCCAAAATAAACAATCGCAAAATACAACCCCCGGCTTAAGCCGGGGGTTGTATTTTGTCTACTGAACAGAAAAAAAGATAGACACAAATTCAATATCATCATTTTTTGCTCAGCGGGCATATTCAATTGGTTAACGTATATTCCTAAGAAGATTTCGTTGATGTGCCGCCGCCCGTCGCCGAGGAACCGGCAATGGTGTTAAAACCGCTCATCATCACAGCAACACCCACCATGATGCCAATGGCCAAAGCCGAAACGGCCACATGAAACAATGCATAGCCGCCCACCACAACGGAAAGGATGGCCATTGTAAGCACCCAACCCCAATTTTTTTCTTTACTCTTGCGCATCGTAAAGGCCTGGCCTATACGCATAACACCGGAAAAAATCATCCAAAAAGCGAAAGCATAGGCCAAAGCAACTTCTATAAATAGGCCCACTACAGGGTTTATCAGCACAATGCCGCCCAAAACAGCACTTGCAATGCCTCCAAAAAGCTCCCATTTGGATTTTTTTTCACCTTTCTTGGCTGTAAAATACTGCGCAATGCCCGTAGCCCCGGAAAAAATGAGCAAAAATCCGATCACCCAGCCCATGCTGGCAAAGGTGACCCCAGGCGTCATCACCATAAAAATGCCAGCCATCACCAACAAAACACCCAAAATAATTGAAACGACTCTCATGTTTTTTCTCCTTAATTTTACGATATCGAAGCTATGTTTCCCACAACGGAACATGGCTTCTTTGCCTAAGAAGCCATGTTCTTTATCAACAATATTTACTTTGCAAATAACTTTATGATTTTATCTTTGGGCACAACGCCCACGCTTTGATTGATTTGCTTGCCACCGTCGAATGCAATGATGGTGGGAATGCTTAAGATTCCATATTTTTCCGACAATTCCTGTTGCTCGTCTGAATTTACTTTTACCACTTTATACTCAGAATGTTCTTCTGCCAATTGCTCTACAATGGGCGCCATCATTTTACACGGCCCGCACCAAGAAGCCCAAAATTCTACCAAAACCGGTTTATCACTTTGTAGCACCTCTTGCTCAAACGTATCTTTTGTTACATCTAAAATCATGTGCTTTCACGCCTCCTTAATTTTCAATACCAATCTGCCATTAAAACATCGCTATTTTTACCTTGTTTTATTATCGCGGTTTAGTATCTATTTCACACATAAACAACCTGTGTATTCTATACCATTTTACTATAGTCCTTCCTTGATTGCAAGCAAAACACGTCGAAAGTATATGTATTTCTTTTTTATAATGGCAAAAGACATAGCGCAATCGCAAAATAAATCAGCAGAGAACATGCATCTACCAACGTGGATATTAACGGCGTTGCCATAATGGCTGGGTCAACTTTTACAGCCTTGGCCAAAATAGGCAAAATCACACCCATTGTATTGGCCATCCATATGGTGCAAATCATGGCAAGACCCACCACCAAGCCGGCCGCGGCGCTGTCTGGGTAGAACCACAATATCCGCAGATAATTTACCAAAGCCAGCGGCACACCTACCAAAAAACTTACACGCAGCTCTTTCCAAAGTACCACGACCAAATCTTGGCTTTGAATTTCGCCCAAAGCGATACCACGAATCACCGTGGTGCTGGCCTGGCTGCCCGCATTGCCACCCGTGCCCGTAAGCATAGGAATAAATGTAACCAAAAGAGGCATCACGGCAAAAACTGCTTCGAAATGCCCCAGTATCGCCCCGGTAATCATACTTCCCAACATCAAAATTAAAAGCCATACAAAGCGATTTTTCGCCAATGTCATCACACCGGATTTCAGGTAAGGACGCCCCACGGGCACAATGGCCGCCATTTTCTCAAAGTCCTCCGTGGCTTCTTCCTGGATTACCTCCACAGCATCATCCACCGTTACAATCCCCACAAGACGTCTTTCGTGGTCTACCACAGGCAGGGATATCAACGCATATTTAGCCATCATCTGCACGGCCTGTTCTTGGTCGTCCGTGGTGCTTACCGAAATGGCACTTTCTTCCATCACCTCTTCCACTTTCTGTTGGTCGTGTGCCAAAAGTAAATCTTTAACGCTTACAACACCTTCCAAATGACGCTCGTCATCCATAACATAGCAAGTATAAATTGTTTCACGATCTTCCCCTATTCGACGCAGGCGTTTGATGGCATCCTCTATGCTCATGTCTTTCCGCAAATCGGTGTATTCTGCCGTCATGATGCTACCCGCTGAATTCACCGGATACCGCAAGAACTCGTTGATAAGTGCACGCGTTTCCCCCGTGGCATTTTTCAGCACACGCTTTACCAGTTTTGCAGGCATTTCTTCCAACATGTCCACGGCATCGTCCACGGCCAATTCTTCTAAAAGTTCCACAATTTCCCTATCGGTAATGCGCGCCACTATATGCTGTTGGATATCGCTATCCAGTTCAGCAAACACATCCATGGCCTGATCTTTTTCTAAAGTACGAAAGACCAGTAACTGATGTTCCTCCGGAAGAGCTTCAATAAACATAGCCACATCTACGTCGTTCATCTCTGCAAATTTCAAGCGCAGTGTGCGATAATTTTTTTGGCCAACCAACATACCCAGCTGCACTTCATTGGTATTATTTTTCATGAAGCTCCTCCTTTCTGCACAGTTTGTAATCCCTACCAAATTTTTTATTGTAAAAGACGATTTGCCAAATTAAAATAAAGCACCAAGGTTACGCCATCCACCACCGTAGTGATAACCGGTGCCGCCAACAAGGCGGGGTCTAGCTTAACGGCCTTTGCCAAGATAGGAAGCATTCCCCCTATAACTTTGGCCACAAGCACCGCGCCCATCAAAGCCAAAGATACGGTTAGTGCCAAAAGTCCACTATTCGGAAATTGAATATAAACACGCAATAAATTTATAAGTGCCAAGGCCCCGCCCACCACCAAACCAATGCGCAGCTCCTTGCCCAACACCTTCCAGATATCATTTCGCTCAATTTCTCGCAAGGCCAAACCACGTATCACCGTGGTGCTCGATTGGCTACCCGCATTGCCGCCCGTGCCCGTAAGCATCGGCACAAACAGCACCAACAAAGGAAGCGCGGCGTAAATAGGCTCGTAATGGCCCAATATCCCCCCCGTAATCATGCCGCTTACCATCAAAATCAAAAGCCAACCAAAACGGTTTTTGGCCAATGTAAATACGCCCGTTTTTAAATATGGTTTCTCGCTGGGCGCCATCGCGTTCATTTTTTCAAAGTCTTCCGTGTCTTCTTCTTGCAACACGTCCACCACATCGTCTACGGTTACAATCCCCACCAAGCGGTTCTCTTGGTCTACCACAGGCAAAGATATAAAGCTATATTTGGCAATCAGGCTCACGGCCTCTTCTTTATCGTCGGTTGTGGTAAGTGCAATCACCTCTGTGCGCATCAGGTCCTTAAGGGGGGTCTGATCGGCCGCCAAAAGCAAATCCCGCACGGTTAGCACACCTTTTAAATGACGTGTATCGTCTATCACATAGCACACATAAATGGTTTCTTTGTCTTCACCCACCCGTCGAAGGCGTTTGATGGCCTCCTCTACACGCATGTCATAACGCAAATCGGTAAATTCGGCCGTCATGATACTTCCCACCGAATTTTCCGGATAGCGTAAAAATTCGTTGATTTGTGCACGTGTTTCAGACGAGGCCAAGCGCAGAATTTTTTTCACCAAAACAGCAGGCATTTCCTCCAGCATGTCCACCGCATCGTCCACCCAAAGATCGTCCATAATTTCAGCCACTTTTGCATCACTCATACTGGCTAAAATATGGTGCTGGGTATCGCTGTCCAGCTCTACGAACACGTCCATTTCTAAGTCTTTTGGCAGGGTGCGAAAAGCCAAAACCGCTCGTTCTATAGGAATTTCTTCAATGAAACGCGCAATATCAATTTCATTCATCTCTGCAAAAGCGGCCCGCAATGCGCGGTAGTCTCGCTGTTCGAACAATGTCTCTACAGTTTGTACGTGCGAAGCTTCCATCGGCACCCTCCTTTCCCATTTATACAATAAAAAAAACGCACAAAACAACGCATGGCAATTTCTTGCCAACGCGCTCGTGCGTATAAACCGGAACTTCACCACTTTTGCGGCAAACGACCTCTACCTATTTGATAATAGAGATTTCTCTCATATTAAGAACCCCACAAAATCGGCAACTTGTGCCATTTAGGCCCTTTCGCCCGAAAAACAGGCCGAAACGGCTTTAGAGCAAGGCAAGCAAACGGAGGGTCACATTCCCTGTTGCTACTTCGAGCGCTGATATCCACCTGTTTTTCCCTCCTTTTATGTTCAAGTATCCTTTTTTAGTATACCTGTTTTTCCCCATTTCCCGCAAGTGTTTTTTCAATTCTTTTTTGGGTTCCCTTTTTGTTTTCACCATGGCTACATCATGTGCCACCTTTTTCGACATTTTTATCTTCATTTTGCAGTTTTTTTTACTATACTTACATATAAAAGGAGACCTACTCGCCTATGCTGTTTTCTGTTGTTATTTTTTTTCTTGGCATAATAGCCGGCCAACTTTTATTTTGTCGCTTGCGCTTTCTTCTGCCTTTACGTGCAAAACCATCCCCAAACAAGCCCCGCATCAGTGTCATCATCCCCGCACGCAACGAAGCTCATAACCTACCCCGGCTCCTCCGCTGTTTACAAACGCAAACCCTACGCCCCCATGAAATCATTTGTGTGGACGATGCCTCGACAGACGAAACCGCTGCCGTCGCCACCACAGCTGGCACAAAAGTTTTGCGTATCCGTGAAAAACCAAAAGCTTGGATGGGAAAATCTTATGCCTGCCACATGGGCGCGGCGGCCGCTAATGGCAGTTTGTTTTTATTCTTAGACGCCGATGTCCGCCTAGACACAAATGCATTGCTGCGCCTCTACAACACCTGGCAGACACATGGCCCCGTTGTTTCCGTGCAGCCTTGGCACCTCAGTGTACGCTTGTACGAGCAGTGCTGTTTGTTTTTCAACATCATTGCCGCCGCCGCCCTGGCAACACCACCCGTGCTGGGCCCGCCCACAGACGGATTATTTGGGCCCATAATACTGATGCCCGCACAACTATATCGACAATGCGGCGGGCACGAAGCCATCAAAAGCAGTGTGCTGGACGACATCAGCTTGGGCCAAAGCCTTTCGACGCTGGGCATTCGCCCTTATTGTTGCCAAGGTGGCCAGGATTTACGCTATCGCATGTATCCAAACGGATGCGCCACCATGCTGGAGGGCTGGACAAAAAATTTCGCCAGCGGCGCAGTCGCCTCACGCTTTTGGCTATGGGTTTTTCTTGTTTTTTGGATAGCGGCCCTACTTAGCGCCCCGTTACGCCTTGTAGGGTTTCTGTTTTTCCCTTTTTCAACCGATTTTTTTCTTTTTGTTTTTCTTTCTTACTTCGTTCTATGTTTTCAACTGCAATCTCTTGCTTTAAAAATCGGGCGCTTTTCCCCTTGGCTTATTTTATTCTACCCCATTGCGCTCATGGTATTTATGTATATTTTCTTTCTTTCCGCTTTTAAAAAAATCTTTCATCTTCCTGTTTTTTGGAAGGGTCGAGACATCACAAAGGAAATATAATATGCAACTATTTTATTTGCCCACCCCGTTAACACTGTTTTTGTTCTTTGTTCTGTGGGGTATCTTTCAAACCGGCGCCGCTTTCATCAGCACACATCTGCCCGATCGCTTTTTTCAGGAGCGCCATTTTTTATATCGAACACGAAAATTTGAAAAACAGGGAAAATTCTACCAAAAGTGGTTTTTTATACGTCATTGGAAGCACCTTTTGCCAGACGGTGCCTCCGCGATTGGTGGCTATAAAAAACGGCACTTGACTGATTTTTCTACAAACAATTTGGAAAAATTTTTAGTAGAATCTCGCAAAGCAGAATTAACACACTGGCTGGCCATCCCCTTTTTTTGGGTGTTTGGCCTATTTGCGCCTCCCATTGTTTTGCCGCTTATGTTTGCCTATGCCGTGCTTGTTAATTTCCCTTGCATCATAGCCCAACGCTACAACCGCCCCAGAATTCAAGGCCTATTGGCCAAACAACAACGCAAAGCATCGTCCATGCCAAAACCATCATTGCCCGGCACCCCTGTTTTTCCGGTGCATTTGCCAAGCGAACACCCTTTATCCCTTCCGCAAGAAGGCACTGTGCTAGCCTACCAGCCGATATCCAAACCGTGAACTTGACCTACAAACTGTTTCGCAGACTCTTGCAACAAAGCCGGCTTGTAGGCGCCAAAGCAAAGGGTATGCGAAGCGCAAAAACAATCTTCACTGTACTGTGCACTGTCGCAATCTAGGCCACTTGGCACGTCCAGTGCCACCCGCAAGCCGCGCATCGCGGCCGCTTTGCGAAAAACCCTGCGCACAGGCATGGGCAAAGCACCATGAAAACCTGTTCCATACACAGCATCAACAATAACATCGGCCTGCCAAGGGGCTGTGTCAATATCCACCTGCCGCACATTTTGAGGTAGCCTTGCCAAATTCAGTGCCGCCAGCGGCGAATACTTCTTTCTCATATCTTGCCCCAATGCCAAAAACGAAAGCTCTACCCCTTTTGCGGCCATTATCCTCGCTAATACAAAGGCATCACCGGCATTGTTGCCACTGCCACATAAAAGCAATATCTTGCCATGGGGCTTTGCAATGTCTTCTATCGTCTCTGCCGCTGCGCGGCCTGCGTTTTCCATTTGCATTTCGTAGCTCAGGCCGGCGGCGTTTGCTTTTGCTTCGGCCTCTTTTGTTTCGGCTCGTGTTAAAATGGGTAGGCATTTTTTATCCATCTTCTTTGCCGCTCCCTTTTTGAATAAAAGATACAATGCTTTTGCGCTTTTTATTTTTCTGTGGTCTCTCTTTGGGCGCTATACGCTCGTATAGCGTGCTCATTTCACGCATTTCGGCACAAAGCCAATGGTTTAATTTATCTTTATCCACCGTAAAACCCAAACCGGTCTCCGGCGTATTTTCAGCAGAAAACCAATCCCATAGTGAAACGATAACCGTATCGGCCACACTGGCTTGCACGGCACGCAACACGGCAGAACGCAATGCCTCATCCTCGGCTACATCAAAATACCGCCGTGCAAATAGGGTTTCTCCATCCTTTGCACTTTGTTTCCAACGCGCCAAAGACTCTGCCTCGGAAAAGCTTGTGTATAAAACCATATGCCTACAATAGTGGTGTGGCAAACTTTCTTTCTCTTTTGGCGAAGAAAACGCTTGCATCATGTATTTTGCACCGGGATATCCACTGTAGGCCAAGAGCGCCGAGGCGTCCTCGTGTAAAGATATCCCGTCTTCCGTGATCAACTTTAACTCGGGCAAAGAGCGGTGCAGGGCACGCACCAAATCACTGCCGGGGCCTGCCTTCCAAACCAAAGCCTCCGTATCTTGCCCCTCTGTTATGTAGGCGCCGGCAAAGGCACTGAAATGGTGCATTCGAATGATGGAAACCCGTTGTGACGCCAATTCAAAACGTTTTAACCACCAATCAAAACGCGTGCGCTTATGCTGGGGCCAGTTGTACAGCAAAACTTCATCATTTTCTATGTTTTGTCGAAACAGTTCAGGGTGTGTCCAGGCCTCTACTGAGTCCGCCGCCACAAAGAAAGGCATGTCTGCAACTAGGTAAACACCCTTTGCTTCTGCATATTTTTTTAGGGCCTGCCACTGGGTATAAAAAAGGAACTGGGCACAACTCCAAAATTCTATACGTGGGCCAAGACGTGCCTGTGCCGTTTTTAGTGCATATGAATTTCGGGCCTGTAAAGCCTTGGGCCATTCGCTCAAGACTTTCCCCCCTTGTGCTTCTCGTATGGCCATAAAGAGAGCATAATCATAAAGCCAAACCTTATTATCTTCTTTAAAACGCACATAATCCGGCGCCAGTTTATTTTGCCTAGCCGTAGCTTTTAAAAGTGTTTTAAGGTGATATTTTCTCGAAAACGGACGCAATAACGAGCAGGCCTCTTCTACTTCCTCTGGGGTTAAAAGCCCCTCTTCACCCAAAAAGCCCACGTCTATCCAATCTAAACTTCCGGCAAATACCGAGGCCTTACGTTTGTAATGAGTCTGTTCCGCGCTCATAGCACTAATTTGCCACAGGCTTTGCCCAGCATCCGAAAGAAAATCGATAAATTCGTATGCCTTAGGCCCCAAACTACCCCTGCCCTGCGCCGAGGGCAAAAAAGAAATGGGCAACAATACGCCACTGCATCTCACGCCACCACCTCCATCAAAAACAGTTATTTAATAACGATCTTTTAAACTCGGTTCTTCCAATCACTTATCTACAACCATTCTTATTTTTCTATCATACTATGTACAACATAGAAACACAAGACAGGATCTTTTGCGCCTCTCTTTTACCACACACTGTCTTACACATATCAGTTTTTACCCACGAAAACAGAAAAGCCTTGTTTTTGTATTGTATAAAAAAATCGCTATTCAACCATCGGCCCACACCCCTCTCTACCGGCCCCTAGTTAATGCCCACAGAACAAACAAGAAAAGACATATACATATTATAAATATGTAATTTTTTGTTTGGGAAAGTGCAAGGTTTTTCATTTTAGGGGCAAAAACACAGTGGAAAGCATCAAGATGTGCCCTATAAAAATGCTGTTTTTGGCACTTTTATGGCCACCGCATTTTGTGATGGGGCTAAATAAAAACCTGCCTACTAAACGGCACCCCAAAAGTTTTGACTAACTTTCGGGGTGCCGTTTCATCCAAAAAAGCTGAACACAAAAAATACAAGGGCCGCAAGGAATCTGAGCGGGGAAAACTATCTTCCCCGGCGATGTAGCCTTGCTTAAAACACCCTATCCAATCATTTAGAACCTGGGCCTCAAGTGGGCCGGACGTATCCATAACCGAAAACAAATTCTCATTGCACTAAGAATCTTTTTCCCCGATAGACCAATCCCTATCTCTAGCGGCTCTGATACAGGCACAAACCGCTTACAAACCTCGGTTTTGTGCCTCGCTGTTATTCTTGTTCATTAGTAAGGGTTTGCTCTTGAATCCCTTGCATGTGGCGGCAGTGTCGATGGGAAATATCACAAAATGGCATGTTAATCGATTCGCCACAGCGGCACAATGTCATACGGTTTCGCGTTTCGTATACGGTGCCATCTGCCCCTTCCAAAGTAATGCCACCTTTTACCCAAAGGGGACCAAGACAATCAGCCGGGCTATCTTGTATGGGGCTGATCTCTTTTTCTAGCTTTGGCTCAAGGATTTCGCCTGTTCGTTTGTCTACCACGGTAAGACGGCCCGAAGCACATTGGGCACACTCTAAAATAGCAAGCTGCAATTTTTCCTCTGTGTACGATTCAATGGCCGCTGTCCAAGCACCGATTCCTCTATCGCAAAAGCGCACCGAACAGCACAAGGAAACATCGTCAAGCAAGTTTAGGCGTGCGCCTTCATACACTTTACATCGCTGCGCATATGGCTTTAACTCCTTGTTTTCTGCCCCGTCAAAAGAATTTTTTGTGTGGGCACCATCACAGTAAGGTTTATTTTGAGAATGTCCACAACGACATAGAGAATAGGGCTTTTCTGTAGTTTCATAGCGATGGCCTTGTTGCCACGATTCGCTATGGTTTTGTTCGTTTGTTTGAATGGTTGCCTCCTGCATTGGCACACCACCACTTACCACATAGGGACCGTGTTCTATGATTTTGATCTTTTTTTCCATGAAAAACCTCCGATTAAAAAGCACGCTTTGGTTTGCATTCTGTTTGCGGCTACACTACCTTGTAGTATAACCGCAAAACAGAGCAGAGTTTTGGCGTAATTTGTTATCACAGATTTTTAGTGGCCGCTAAAGGCTACGGGTATTGATTTCCTCGCATATTTGCGCCACAAATGTTTCCAGTGGCATCGTGCCACCTCGTCCCTCTTTGCGTGCACGCACGGCCAAAGTGCCCTCTTGCATTTCTTTATCTCCCAAAACCGGCATATAAGGGATCTTCTTAAGCTGCGCTTCCCGAATTTTATAGTTCATTTTTTCGTTACGCAAATCGGCTTCCACCCGCACACCTTTTTCCGCCAAAGCCTGTTTCACGCGCAAGGCATATTCGTGGTGGTTTTCGCTGATGGGCACCAACATCACTTGCACCGGGGCTAGCCATGTGGGAAAGGCGCCCGCAAAATGCTCTATTAATATGCCAATAAAACGTTCAATAGAGCCAAGGGCCGCACGGTGTATCATGACGGGGCGGTGTTTTTGGCCATCTTCGCCTGTATATTCCAGCTCGAACCGTTCCGGCATTTGCATGTCTAGCTGGATGGTGCCACATTGCCAAGTGCGCCCAATGGCATCCACAAGATGAAAATCCAATTTAGGGCCATAGAAGGCGCCATCACCCTCGTTGACGGTATAGTTGCGACCAATAGATTCCATGGCACCCGAAAGATACCCCGTGGCACGCACCCAATCTTCCTCAGAGCCCATATGGTCTTCCGGCATGGTGGAAAGCTCAATGTTATATTCAAATCCAAACAGCGAGTAGATTTCGTCTATCACACGGATAACACCCACAATTTCCTCCTGGGCCTGGTCGGGCGTCATGTAAATATGGGCGTCATCTTGCGTAAAACTACGCACACGCATCAGGCCATGCAAGGCGCCACTCATCTCATGACGGTGCACCAATCCAAGCTCGGCAATGCGCAAGGGCAGTTCACGATAGCTATGAGGGTGATTTTTGTACACCAGCATGCCGCCCGGGCAGTTCATCGGTTTCACGGCATAATCCGCACCGTCTACCTCTGTGGTATACATGTTGTTTTTATAATGTTCCCAGTGTCCACTGCGCAGCCAAAGCTGTTGATTTAAGATAATAGGGGTTTGAATTTCTTTATAGTTCCACCGCTCGTGCAAATCGCGCCAATAGTTCAGAAGCTCGTTTTTTAGCACCATGCCGTTTGGCAAGAAAAACGGGAACCCCGGCCCCTCTTCCATAAGGGCAAACAAAGCCAAGTCCTTGCCCAGCTTGCGATGGTCGCGTTTTTTGGCTTCTTCTAAGCGCACAAGATGAGCGTCTAGCTCGCTTTTTTTGGGGTAGGCAACGCCGTAAATACGGCTTAACATAGGCAGGCGGCTATCTCCATGCCAATAGGCCCCGGTGGTGTTGGTCAGTTTAATGGCACGTAAAGCGCCCGTGCTATTCATATGCGGCCCGGCACAAAGGTCTACAAACTCTCCTTGCCTATAAACACTTATCTTTTCCCCTGCACCGGCATGTTTTTGAATTAGTTCTTGTTTATAAGGCTGGTCTGCAAAAAGCTCCATGGCGGCATCTGCTTCTAGGTAATCACGTTCTATCAGCAAATCTTCTTTCACAATTTTGTTCATTTCGGCCTCTATGGCCTGCAAATCTTCGCTTGTAAAAGCCGGCGAAACTTCAAAATCATAGTAAAAACCATTTGCTATGGCTGGGCCAATGGCAAATTTTGCATCGGGAAACAAGCGCAAAACGGCCTGAGCCAACACATGGCTACCCGTGTGCCAAAAAGCGTGTTTACCCTCGGCATCTTCAAAAGTACATACTGCCAACTCGGCATTCTCTGGTACGCTATCGCGCAAATCGGCATCCTCTCCGTTTACTTTCCCTGCACAGGCTGCCTTGGCCAATTTAGGCCCCAATTCTTTGGCGATGTCATACACACTGGCCCCATCGGCCACTTCGCGCACACTGCCGTCTTTTAATCGAATATTCATCTATTAAATGCCTCCTTTAAAATAAAAAAACACCCCAAGCAACTGCATTTTGCAGGCTCGGGGTGAGAATATCCCACGGTTCCACCCGATTTGCACACCCATATACGGGGGCTCTCGTTGTTGCTGTAACGGGCAAACCCGGCAGGGGTTCGCCCCTACACTCGGCGGTGGTAAGCAAAAGCAAGGCCAACAAGAAGACTTACAGCCAAGGGTCTTCCTCTCTGTTCTGCCGGCAACTTGCGGCTCTTGTCCGCTTCATTGTTTTTTTTATTATATCATAAAAGAGCGCAAGAGTACAAGAGACACACGCTTGTTTTCATAAAAACATCACGTATGAAAAGAAAAAAATCAAAGAGGCCACGGATATACATACAAAATATTGCACAAATTTTGGCAATAGTAGCTAATTATTTCTTTAATTGTTTTGTTTTCAAAAAAAACAGTTGTAGCCATCGTTTGGTTTCGTATATAATATAAATACAACTTTTCGGTTTTTTTAACAAAGTTTTCAACAACTTTTCTATAGAAAGGATAGGTGCGAATGAAAGCGATTACCACTTTGCCTTTTAAAGGCACGGAACAGCAGGAGGCAACCTTGCGCCATTGGCTTCGCGAACACCTTGATACCCCGGGTGTGGCCATGGAGGCTTTACAACAGGCTCAAGAAATTTATGGCTATTTGCCCTTGGAAGTGCAGCGCATTGTTGCACACGAGCTTAACAAACCATTGGCAGAAATATATGGCGTTGCTACATTTTATTCGCAATTTTCTTTAACCCCAAAAGGCGAACATTGCATCAGCGTATGTCTTGGAACCGCTTGTTATGTAAAGGGAAGTGGCACCATCTTCGAGCGGTTGGAAAATCTTTTAAACATTAGCAACGGCGAGATGACGCCGGACGGCAAGTTCAGCTTAGATTCTTGCCGTTGTGTGGGCGCTTGTGGTTTGGCCCCGGTGCTGATGGTGGGTGACGATGTGTACGGCCGCCTAAGCGGAGACGAAAACGAGCTTAACAGTATCCTAAAAAAATATTAGGGAACAAAAACTATGATGCAAGAGTTGTCTATGAATATTTTAGACCTTGCGCAAAATTCCGTAAAAGCGCAGGCCGATTTCTGCGAAATTTCCCTGCGAGAAAGAGAAGGTTTTTTGCGCCTTTGCATTTGTGACAACGGGCACGGCATGGATGAAGAAACACAAAAGAAAGCCGTAGACCCCTTTTATACCACACGTACCACACGCAAAGTGGGCCTTGGGCTTCCTTTTTTAAAAATGGCGGCAGAGCAAACAGGCGGCCAATTTTTTTTAAGCAGCACCCCTGGGCAGGGAACCTGTGTGGCGGCCACTTTTGTGTGTGGCCATATCGATTTAATGCCCCTGGGCAACATGGGTGCCACCTTGTCTGCCCTTTCTGCCGGTAGCCCCAACATGGATTTTGCTTTTTCTTACGAAAAAGAAGATGCAAGCCGCTATTTTTACTGCAGCAAGACCTTGCGAACTGTTTTGGGAGATGTTTCTTTTGCAGAGCCGGCCGTGGTTTCGTTTATCACCGCCTATGTTAATGAAAATTTGGCCGAATTTTTAGCCGAATAAAACTTGGTAATGTCAACACAAGTGTTCCCTCATCTGGTTTTAATGATTTTTTCGCTATACTCTGTTGCCAAAGCTCACATGTCATAAAGCTGTGCATCATTTTTTCACCTTGTCTAGCAAAAAATCTCTTAAAATTATCTTGTTTCAACTCGTGTAAACACTCGCAAAGAAATACTATAAAAAACGATTAAAATAATGCTTGTTTTAAATTGGGAGGTCCTTATGAAAAGCCTTGAAGAACTTGCAGCTATACGCGACAAGATGAAAGCGGTAAAAAACACCAGGGATGCCTCTGCACAAGACACAAGGGTGCTGGTAGGCATGGCCACTTGTGGCATTGCTGCGGGCGCAAGGGTGGTGTTAAACGCCTTTGCTGAAGAAGTACAGCGCAGAGACCTTAGCGATGTCATTGTAAGCCAAACGGGATGTATTGGAGTATGTCAATACGAGCCGGTGGTGGAAGTATTGCAACCGAATAAAGAGAAAGTGATGTACATTAAAGTGACGCCGGAAAAGGTAAAACGCATTGTGGCCGACCATTTGGTGGGTGGCACGCCGGTTTTAGAATACACCATCGGCGCTAAAAACCGAGAATAGGGGGATTTGCCATGTATAGAAGCCATGTTATGGTTTGTGCCGGCACAGGATGTACTTCCTCTGGTTCCGGCCCAATCTACGAGGCGTTTGAGCGCGAAATTAGCTCAAACGGTCTAGACAAAGAAATTCGGGTGATTAAAACGGGCTGTTTTGGCCTATGTGCTTTAGGGCCCATTGTAGTTGTGTACCCCGAAGCCTGCTTTTACTCCAGCGTAAAACAAGAGGATGTAAAAGAAATTGTGCGCGAACACTTACTAAAAGGACGTCCTGTCACACGGTTGCTTTACGAAGAAACCGTAGACGAAAGCGGCATCATCACCAGCCTTGAAGAAACTGCCTTTTACAAAAAACAGCTGCGCATAGCCTTGCGCAACTGCGGAGTTATCGATCCCGAAAACATAGATGAATATATTGCTTTCGACGGATACCGTGCCCTTGGAAAAGTTCTAACGGAAATGAGCCCGGACGAGGTGATTGAAACCATGTTAAGCGCCGGTTTGCGCGGGCGTGGTGGTGCAGGTTTTCCAACGGGGCTTAAATGGAAATTTGCCAGTGGGAATCGCGGCAAAGTGCAAAAATATGTATGTTGTAACGCCGATGAAGGCGACCCGGGTGCCTTTATGGATCGTTCTATTTTAGAGGGCGACCCCCATGTGCTTATTGAAGCGATGACCATTGCAGGCTATGCCATTGGGGCAAGCCAAGGTTATGTGTATGTGCGTGCCGAATACCCCATTGCGGTAAAACGCCTGCAAATTGCCATCGACCAGGCACGTGAATACGGCTTGCTTGGAAAAAACATTTTCGACTCGGGATTTGATTTTTCCCTAGACATTAAGCTCGGTGCCGGTGCCTTTGTATGTGGTGAAGAAACGGCTTTGCTCACCAGTATAGAGGGCAACCGTGGCGAACCACGCCCGCGTCCGCCATTTCCTGCCGAAAAGGGGCTTTTTGAAAAACCTACCATTTTAAACAATGTAGAAACCTATGCCAATGTGCCACGCATTATTTTAAATGGAGCCGAATGGTTTTCTGCCATTGGAACGGAAAAATCCAAAGGAACCAAGGTGTTTGCTTTGGGCGGAAAAATTAGCAACACGGGTCTTGTGGAAGTACCTATGGGCACCACCTTGCGTGAAATTGTGGAAGAGATTGGCGGCGGTATTCCGGGTGGACATAGCTTTAAGGCAGCACAAACAGGCGGGCCTTCCGGTGGCTGTATTCCCGCAGAAAAACTAGACATCCCTATCGACTATGACAATTTACTTGAAATTGGTTCTATGATGGGTTCCGGTGGTCTTATTGTGATGGACGACACCACCTGTATGGTAGACATTGCGCGCTTCTTCCTAGAGTTTACCGTGGAGGAGTCTTGTGGAAAGTGCACACCTTGCCGTGTAGGCACGAAACGCTTATACGAGCTCCTCACACGCGTCACCGACGGCCGAGCCGTGCCCGAAGACATCGCCAAAATTCACGAACTTGCCACGTTTATTAAGGAAAACAGCCTCTGTGGTCTAGGCCAAACGGCACCCAATCCTGTGCTGTCCACTTTGCATTATTTCCGTGATGAGTATATGGAGCATATTAACAACCGTCGCTGTCCGGCCGGGGTATGTAAATCTCTGCTTAACATTAAAATTTTGGCCGATAAATGCGTGGGCTGCACAGCCTGTAGCCGCGTTTGCCCTGTAAACGCTATCAGCGGCACGGTAAAAGAAGCTCATTCCATCGACCAAAATAAGTGTATCAAATGCGGTGCCTGTGTTGACAAATGCCGTTTTGATGCAATTTTAAAGGCATAGGAGGGCAGGAACACATGGATAAAGTTACCATTAAAATCAACGGACGTGACTATAAGGTGAGCAGTGGTGTCAGTCTTTTAGAAGCCTGCCATGAAGTTGGCTTTCGTATTCCCACACTGTGTTGGATGAAGGAACAAAATCAACTTGGCGCTTGTCGCCTATGTGTGGTGGAAGTGAAAGGGGCAAAATCCCTTGTAACCTCTTGTGTATATCCCGTCACCGAAGGCATGGAGGTGCGCACCAACACCACCCGCGTTTTGGAAAGTCGCCGCACCAATTTAGAATTGTTGCTTTCCATGCATGATCAAAATTGTCTGTCTTGCGTGCGCAACACAGATTGCGAACTGCAAACCCTATGTCATGAATATGGCGTAAATGGGATGCGTTTTGTGGGCGAAAGACAACATCATGAACTTGAAAAATCCACTTTACATCTTGTGCGCGACAACAACAAATGTATCTTATGTCGCCGCTGTGTGGCAGCTTGCCAGCACCAATATGTCAGCGTTATCAACCCCTCTCACCGTGGCTTCGATACCCATATTTCCTGCGCGTTTGAAGCCCCCCTTTCCGAAACCGCCTGTATTTCTTGTGGGCAATGCATTGTAAACTGTCCCACAGGCGCTCTTACCGAGCACGACGACACCGAATTGGTATGGCATGCCCTGGCAGACCCAGACACCGTGGTGATTGCGCAAACAGCACCGTCGATTCGAGCCACTTTGGGCGAGGCCTTTGGTATGCCCATTGGCACCAATGTGGAAGGGAAAATGGTGGCGGCACTAAAATATCTTGGTTTTGACTATGTGTTTGATACCGACACCGCTGCAGATTTCACGATCATAGAAGAAGCGCACGAATTCTTAAGCCGTGTAAAAAACAAGGGGAAATTGCCCCTGCTTACCAGCTGTTGTCCGGGGTGGAGCAAATATTGCGAAACCCTGCATCCGAATTTATTTCGTCATATCTCTTCGTGCAAAAGCCCGCAGGGTATGATGGGCGCCTTAATTAAAACCTATTTTGCGCAAAAGATGCATATACCGCCCGAAAAAATATATGTGGTTTCCATTATGCCCTGTACGGCGAAAAAATTTGAACTGGATCGTTATGACATGTGTGCGGCGGGTGCCGGCATACGAGACAATGATGTTAGCTTAACCACACGCGAACTTTCACGCATGATAAAACGGGCAGGCCTTGCCTTTACAGAATTGGCAGACGATAATTTTGATGCACCCCTTGGCGAATCCACTGGCGCTGCTGTCATCTTTGGGGCCTCCGGTGGTGTGTTGGAGGCCGCTTTGCGTACGGCGGTGGAAGAACTATCGGGCGAAAACCTACCGGCCCCGGAATTTCATGCCGTGCGCGGCAACGAGGGCGTAAAAGAGGCGGAGTATACGGTGGCCGGCATTGACTTGCGTGTATGCTCTGTGTCGGGCATGGCACATGTAGAGCGCATTTTACAGGATGTGGAAGCAGGCAGAAGTCCCTACCATATCATCGAGATTATGGCCTGCCCGGGAGGTTGCATCAATGGTGGTGGCCAGCCCAGCCAAAGCGCCTCTATCCGAAATTTTGTCGACCTTAAAGCCTTACGCTCACAAGCATTGTATAGTGAAGATGTTGAAAAAGAACTGCGCAAAAGCCACGAAAACCCTGTGGTTAAAACCGTATATGACGAGTTTTTGGGCGAGGTGAACGGCGAAAAATGTCATCATATTTTGCACACCTCCTACCATGTTCGCCACCCGGAATACAGCTAGACAGTGTCGTCATAAGCTCATTGATCTAAAATGCGATGGAGCCTACAAAGCATTGCTCTGTAGGCTCTATCGTGATATGTTTTATTGGTATTTTCACGCACCGTGATTCTTGCTACCTGTGCTCTTTTAAGCACTGTTTGTATTCATCAGCATGGCGACGGTTGTCGTCTATTTCTTTTTCTGACAAAGCGCGCACCACTTTGGCCGGACGACCGAAGGCCATGTGTCCGTCCGGGATAACGGTATGGGAAGTAAGTAAGCTGCCGGCACCAATGATACAATTATTGCCCACTTTTACGCCGTCCATTAAGATGCTACCCATGCCGATAAGACAATTGTTTCCCACGGTACAACCGTGTAAAATGCACAGATGTCCAACCGTGACGTCCTCGCCAAGCTCTATCAAATCTAGGCCGGTATTGGGGCCATCCGTGTGAAATATACACCCGTCTTGAATGTTGGTGCCGTTGCCCACCTTAATGGTGCCAATGTCGGCACGTAACACGGCGTTGGGCCACACGCCACACTCTTCACCCAGAATTACATCACCCATTAAAACGGCACCTTGCATCACACAGGCTGATTTAGCAATGGTAGGTTTTTTCACGCGAGTTCTCCTTTATTATATAAATGTGTAGCCGTGTCAAAAAGACTAGTCTTTTGCAAGGTTTCCCATGCGGTGGCCACTGGCCAAAACAGCCTGCATCACTGTGCCACGGAAGGCACCGCTTTCTAAGGCATGTACACCGGCAATGGTGCCGCCGCCCGGCGAGGTGACGTTGTCTTTTAAAACACCGGGGTGCAGGCCGGTTTGTCGCTGCATTTCCCCAGCGCCTACCAGCGTTTGCGAGGCAAGTGCCAATGCTAAATCTCGTGGTAAACCAAGTTGAACACCGCCATCTGCCAAGGCCTCTGTAAACATATAGGCAAAGGCCGGCCCGCAACCGGAAATAGCCGTAAGCGAGTCCATCCATTTTTCTGGGATGACATAGCTGGCACCCACCAGAGAAAACAAATTTGTCACCATGCTTAAGCTTTCATCATCCGTGTGTGCGCCGGCCACAATGCCTGCTACACCTTTGCGTACACGCATCGGGGTGTTAGGCATCACACGAAAGACAGGGTTTTGTTCAAAAAGAGACGCTAAGTTCGCCAAAGTAACCCCGCCAATCAGGGAAATTACAAGGCAATTTTTCCTAATCCCTTTGGCCAAAGAAGGTAAGACAACATCAGCCATCTGAGGTTTTACAGCCAAAATAAGCAAATCACATTCGCTGGCCAGTTTGCACGCGGCGTGGTTACTGGAATCATTTTGCACAGTATTTACCCCGCACTGCTCTGCCAGTAGGCGCAAACGTGCTTCGTCGGTATCGGTAACAAAGAATTGCTTTGCCTCAATATTCCCACTTAGCATTAGGCCATGCAAAATAGACTCGCTGATTTTTCCGCCACCGATAAAAGCTATCTTTTTCTGTTCAAACATATTGTATCCTTTCTGGATGCTTAATACTATCATGGGCAGTGTACTACTTTGTTCGTGCTACTGTCAAGCAAAATTGTATCATTCGTTTGGTTGACAGCTTGGCAAGCAAAGGGGTATGATGATTAAAGCGATTCGAATAAAAAGGTGTTTTGGTATTTCTATGCCTTTATTCGCCAATTTATACAAATATATAGAGTAGGTGTGGCAGTGGAAAGTTTGCCACAGAAAATAGGAGTAATTTTGAAGAAAAAACGCCTGTTTAAAAGCACTTGTTTTATGATGGGGTTGGTGGGCTCTGTAGTGGGGGCCGTGTGTGGTATATTGGTGTTTTTTGGTGTTGGCCAAGCCTTGTTTTTTCGCAGTGCTTCTTTGGTGATGATAGGGATGATGCTCCTGTTTTTGGCCTTGGCCGAACAGGGTGTGGAGCACAAAGGCAAAAGAGCCAAATTGATGGGATTGTTTTTTTTGCTTGTATTGGCCTATCCGAATTTGCCCTTACTAAGCCCAGCGACAGAGCTGTTCGTGTTGCCTCTTGCGGGTTTGCTGTATGGCGCACAAAAAGAATTCTTCCCATTTTGGATATTCTTGGTCTTTTCAGAGCTAAGCTACGCTGCTTGCCAAACACTGGCCCTTTGGGGTGGCTGGCAAGCCTATGCAATGTGGCTGAGTGGTGGCGGTTTGGTGTTGGTAAGCGTGGCGCGTTTTTTGCTGTTGTTGCGCTTTTATCGTGGGGCAAAAACACAAGAAACCCAAGGCCTCTAAAAATAAAAAAGACAAGGCCAATAAAAACTTAAAAGAGCTACTTTTCTAGGCTTTACAACAACGAGGTGCCTTATAGGGCGCCTAACCTTTGTTTTTAACCATTAAATTTTTGCCACCACTGGGAATCTCATGGTATCGTGTTTCGAAAGCATCGGTATAATCAATCAGTTTGTGTAGCTTGGAAAATCCATAGTTGCGGGTATCAAAATCCGGATACGAACGTCCCAGCAAATTCCCCACCTGTCCCAAGAACATCCAGCCGTCTTCCTCGCTTTCTAAATCGATGATGCTTTGGATACGCCCCACAATTTCTTCTAAAGGCACAAAACCACCCAATTCGTCCGAAAAATCCGCAAAAGCCATTGTCTCTGCGGTTTCAATTGCCTCGGTAGCTCCCTTTTCTTTTTGAGTCTTTATGGTTTTTGATGGCTTTTTAGCTACCGTTTTTTGTTTTTGATCGTCTGTGTGTGATGTTTCATCCTGTTGGTTTTGGGCTTTTTTCAACACATCCAGATATTTAAAAATGTCGCAGGCGGCTTTAAAGGCGGCCGGGGTTTTTCTTTCGCCCATACCGATCACAAGCATACGGCTTTCCCGCAAGCGTGAGGCGAGACGCGTGAAATCCGAATCGGAAGACACAATGCAAAAACCGTCGCAATTGCGGCTGTATAAAATATCCATAGCGTCAATAATCATGGCCGAATCCGAGGCGTTTTTTCCTTGCGTATAACTAAACTGTTGTATGGGCGTTAAATTGTTTTCCAACAATTGTTTTTTCCAGCTAGACATTTCCACGCTGGTCCAATCGCCATAAATGCGTTTATACGCGGGTGTGCCGTGCAAACTTAGCTCGTCCAACACCACTTTGATGTATTTGGGCGATACATTTTCCGCATCAATCAACAAGGCAATCACTTTTCCACCGTCTTGCATTAAATACCCCTTTCCGATTAACCTCATTATTGGGTTTCCCAAAAATGAGAACACAACTTCGCAAATATAAATTGTTACACATGAGGATGTATTTTATGAACGAACACCCCCCCCAGAAAAAAAGAAAATTGGTGCTGTACGAAATGCGCGAGTGGCTGGTTGCTTTGGTGATTGGCCTGCTTTTGGCACTGTTTATTACACAGGTGCTCATTGTGAATGCAGAAGTGCCCACGGGCAGCATGCAAGCCACTATTTTGGCAGGCGATCGCATTATAGGCTGGCGCCCGGCCTATCTTCTTGACGAGCCGGAACGCTTTGATATCATTATTTTTCGCTATCCGGACGATGAGTCTATTTATTATATTAAACGCATTATCGGCTTGCCGGGCGAAACGGTGGAGATACGAGGTGGAAATATCTACATAAACGGTTCCGAAAGCCCTTTGGAGGAGCCCACAAGCCACCCTACTATCATCGGAGATTTTGGGCCTTATGAAGTGCCGGAAGACCACTTTTTTGTGATGGGCGACAACCGCAACGAATCATGGGATTCACGCTATTGGGAAAACACCTATGTTCCAAAAGAAAATATAGTGGGCAAGGCTATTTTCCGCCTTTATCCAGAGCCGGGTTTGCTAGAATAAACCTTTTACTCTTGTGTTTTTCCACACCAGCGTTCGGCTGTTTCCCAAACAGCTTGCCCCGCTTGCAAGCTGTTTGGCACTTGTAAGATTCGTTGGTTTTCGCTGCCGCGAAAGCGCAGTGTCAAGTTTTTTTGTTCCTCTATAAAAGGCCCATCTATAAGAATATCCAAAAGAGAAAGAAGTTCTCTTTGCGCTGCATCCGGGCTCTTTAACAGGTATTCAAGCGTGTATCCTGTATAGGCCGCAATTTCGTACCCCTCATTTTTTAATTGCCGCGCCAGCACGGCCAGCGCCGCCGCTTGTGAAAAAGGTTCGCCTCCCGAAAAAGTGACAGCGCGGCACAGCGGGTGGTTTTTTATACGCCGGTAAATCTCGTTTATATCGGTAGCCACACCGTCCCCAAAGGGGTGGGTACTTGGGTTATGGCATCCTTTGCACAAATGTGGGCAGCCTTGACAAAATAAAACACAGCGCAATCCCGGCCCATCTACAATGGAATCGCCCACAAAGCCTTGCTCTGCCAAAATCAACGGGGTCCCCTGAAAGGGAAACCCCGTGTTTTCTTTTATGATCATACGGAGTTAAGACGATAAATCGTGTTTTACACGTTCTTGTTCTTCGGCTTTTTTTGCGTCATTCCACTTGTCCATAGTGCCTACAAGATAGCCGGTAATTCGGCGAATTCTCTCAAAACCTACATCTTTTCCAGGTTGATTGTTTTGGGTGTGATTCATAATATCCTCCTTAAATATTGAGTATAATTTAAAATAATTGCTACTGCAATAAAACATCGAAGATTGCCTGTTCCCTTGTTACTCTATGCCGGAAAACTCTAAAATGCAGGGATATTGTTTTTTAAGTTCTTCCAAGCGTTCCATGGGGATTTCCTCGCCGTCCCGGCGACCGCAGCGTGGGCAAACGTCGTGGATGATGCCCACATATCCACAAACAGGGTCTCTGTCTACCGGATGATTGATAGAGCCATAGCCCACGCCGGCATCGTGCATGCAACGTACCACAGACATAAAGGCCTCTAAGTTTTGGGCGGTGTCTCCGTTTAACTCCACGTAAGTGATATGACCTGCCGGTGTTAAGGCATGATAAGGGGCCTCGCGCTGGATTTTATCGTAAGTGGCCATGGAATAGTACACCGGGATGTGGAACGAATTGGTATAAAAATCATGGTCGGTTACGCCGGGGATATTGCCATATCGTTTTTTGTCCATGCGGATAAACCGGCCGGACAAGCCTTCGGCCGGGGTGGCCAACAAGGTGAAGTTCATGCCAAGTTCTTCACTTTTCTTTTGGCAATAGTGGTGCATAAAGCCCACAATCTCAAGGCCTTTTTCTTGCATCTCAGCACTCTCGCCATGATGCTTGCCAAAAAGCGCCACCAAAGTTTCGGCAAGACCGATAAAACCAATGGACAAAGTGCCGTGTTTTAACACTTCGCGAATTTCATCATCCGGGCCAAGTTTCTCAGAATCCAACCAAACACCCTGCCCCATTAAAAAGGGGAAATTGCGAACTTTTTTCTTCGCCTGCACTTCAAAGCGATCCAGCAATTGCTCGACCACTAAATCCAGCATTTCGGTGAGTGTTTTATAAAACTTTTCCTCATCCCCTTGGGCTTCTATGGCAAGGCGTGGCAGATTGATGGAAGTGAAGCTTAAATTGCCACGTCCAAAAGCAATTTGCTGGTCTTTGTTATATACATTGCCCATCACGCGCGTGCGGCAACCCATGGTGGCCACTTCGGTTTCCGGATGACCGGCCACATAGTATTGGGCGTTGAATGGTGCATCTAAATTGGTGAAATTGGGAAACAAGCGTTTGGCACTGCAACGGCAAGCCAGCTCAAACAGGTCATAGTTTGGATCTTCCGGGTTATAATTTACACCGGCTTTTAATTTGAAAATTTGTATGGGGAAAATCGGGGTTTCACCATGGCCCAAGCCTTTTTCGGTGGCACGCAATACATTGCGTATCACCATGCGGCCTTCAACACTGGTATCCGTGCCATAATTGATGGAGGAAAACGGCGTTTGTGCACCGGCGCGCGAATGCATAGAGTTCAGGTTATGCACCAATGCTTCCATGGCCTGAAAACAACGACGCTCGGTTTCTGCTAAGGAATGTTCGATGGTAAAATCCAAAGCAGCTTTTGTTTTTTCAGGGTCCACGTTTCTGTTTAGGTATTGTATTAAGGTGGTAAGGAAAACCTCGCCTCCTTGTAGGCGTGGTTTGCAACCACAGTGTGCCTCTACCTCTTCGCACAATGCAACAACCGCTTCTTTATCTAGTTTTGCCTGCGGGGCCAACAATAAAAGTGCCTTGCTAAGATTTTCTTTAAAAACGCGCTGATAGGTTTTGCGCACACCCGTTGCCAAGCCAAAATCGAAATTGGGAATGCTTTGTCCGCCGTGTTGGTCGTTTTGGTTGGACTGTATGGCAATGCACGCCAAAGCGGCATAGCTTTGAATGTCTTGTGGCTCGCGCAAAAAGCCGTGCCCGGTGGAAAACCCATTTTCGAACATTTTAACAATGTCAATTTGACAACAAGTGGTCGTGAGAGAATAAAAATCAAAATCGTGAATATGCATAGCGCCTTCACCATGCGCTTTCGCCTGCTGTTTGCTAAGCAGGTACGAAGTATTATAAGCCTTGGCTGCCACAGAACCAATCTGTAGCATACTGCCCATAGAGGTGTTGCCGTCTACGTTAGCATTATCCCGCTTCAAATTGGAAAGGCGCGCATCCGCATTGGTGATTTCGTCACAAGCACGCATCAAAGCGGTGTTGCTTTCGCGCACATGTGTGCGCCTTGCACGGTACAAAATGTATTTTTTTGCCGCATCTTCACATCCGGCACGCATCAGGGCTTTTTCGGCCTCGTCTTGGATGTCTTCTATGCGGTAGCTGTCTCCATGGCCATGTTGTGCCATGGCCTCACCCACTTCATTGGCTAAACGTGCAGCCAGCACAGCATCATCTTCCCCTGTAGCTACCAAAGATTTTAAAATAGCATTGGCAATTTTTGCCTCATCATATAAAACAACTCGTCCGTCTCTTTTTATAATGGTGCGCACACCGGTTCTTTGCATAGTGTGATAAAACCCCCTTGTGAAATAAAGCAAGACTGCTCTTTGCATAAAGCAAACACAAACCTTGCAAAAAATACTTTATCATACTACATATTGTGTGTCAATTGACATTTTGCACTATATTTTGTATGGTTTTTTCGCTTTCATTGGAAAAGAGACTGCCCCCCAAAAAAGATGGGAAATGAAAAATTAGGCAGAAATTTATTTTTACAATTGCCAGTACAGGGCAAGGATGGTATACTATAGATGGTTTTTCTTGGATTATAGCAAGTTCATGCTCTGGCAAATCGCTGATACTAACGATGAGATGAAAAGAGGTTTTTGCAATGATGAAATTAGTTTTGGTTCGCCACGGAGAAAGTGAGTGGAATAGGCTAAACCTATTTACGGGCTGGACAGACGTGCCCCTTTCTGAAAAAGGACGTGCAGAAGCGGCAGAGGGTGGACGTCTTTTAAAAGCAGAAGGTTATGATTTTGATTTGTGCTATACCTCCTATTTGCGTCGTGCCATTCACACCTTAGATTTGGTGTTAGAGCAAATGGATCGTTCTTGGTTGCCCGTGGAAAAGAATTGGCGCTTAAATGAACGTCATTATGGCACCTTGCAAGGCCTTAACAAAGCAGAAACCGCCGCAAAATACGGTGAGGAGCAAGTGCTGGTATGGCGCCGCAGTTTTGACGTGCCCCCACCGGAGCTAGAAGAGAACGACGAACGCAGCCCCCGTACGCAAGAACAATATCGTGGCATTGATAGCGCACAGCTTCCCTTAACGGAAAGCCTTGCCATCACCATAGAGCGCGCGTGGCCTTATTTTGAAAGTACCATCTTGCCCAAAATGAAAGAAGGCAAACGCGTTTTGATTGCAGCACATGGAAACTCCTTGCGTGCGCTCGTGAAAAAGTTTGATAAGTTGTCCGACGAAGAAATTATTGGCGTGAACATCCCCACGGGTGTGCCTCTTGTGTATGAGTTCGATGATGACCTAAATGTGCTTAAGAAATTTTATCTTGGTGACCAAGCGGCCATCGAGGCCAAAATGGCCGGCGTTGCAAATCAAGGCAAAGCAAAATAAGAAATACACAAAACGGCAGGCAAGGCTCCTTGTTTGCCGTTTCGTATGATTTACCAATAGCGTTGGGGAGGTGTCTATGTATGAAGACCATTCAAGACTCCACCACAGAACAGGTACACTGGGTGCGATATCCACACTTAAACGGCCAGCGCCGCCTGTTTGGGGGGATGCTGATGCAGTGGATAGATGAGGTGGCCGGCTTGGTAGCACTGCGCCACACGGGAAGTGAAATTATCACGGCATCGGTAGACAGTTTAATTTTTAAAGCCCCTGCATTCTTAAACGATTTTGTTGTGCTAACGGGTCGCCTTAGTTATATTGGTAAAACTTCCATGGAAGTGTCAGTAGACACCTTTGTGGAGAGCCCAAACGGGGAGCGTTCCCTGATTAATCAAGCCTATTTGGTGCTTGTATCACTTGACGAAAACGGCCAACCAAAAGAGATCCCCCCTGTAAGCATACAGACAGAAGAAGAAAAGCAGTTTTGGGACGCTGGAGAAAAACGATACCGGCTGCGCAAACGCCGCCGAATAGAAAATTTCTAAGCCGAAAATAGAGGTGATCTCTTATGGCGAATAAAAGAAATTTCAATTTCATAAAAAAAGTCTTTTCAAACAGCCGAATATTTGATATAATAGTTAAGCTATCTATACGGGCCCTTAGCTCAGTTGGTTAGAGCATCCGGCTCATAACCGGACGGTCCCGGGTTCAAGTCCCCGAGGGCCCACCAAATCGCCATAAATCTCTTTTTGAGCTTATGGCGATTTTTTTTGGAAATTTTTAAAGAAAAAGCTGGTTTTTTCAGCAAAAATGGGATACAATAGATTCAATCTGTCGGATTTTTTTCAAAGGAAATGCTGCGCAGAAAAAGTATAAATACGGGGGGACTAAAATGGATTTTACACAACAAAGTGGACGTGAATTTGTGCGCGTGCTAGCGGGAAAAGACCCAGTACCCGGTGGCGGTGGTGCTTCGGCTTTCGTGGGTGCTATTGGCACGGCCTTGGGCAATATGGTGGGCAGCCTTACCGTGGGCAAGAAAAAATATGCCGACGTACAAGAGGATATCGTGGCTTTAAAAGCACAGGCCGACACATTGCAAGACGAACTTTTGCAATTGGTGTGCCGAGATGCAGAGGTGTTTGAGCCTTTGTCGCGCGCTTATGGCATGCCCAAAGATACCGAAGAGCAAAAACAAGAAAAAGAGCGTGTGATGGAAGCCGCGCTTAAAGAAGCCTGCGCGGTTCCTTTGCAAATTATGCAAGCGTGCTGCAAAGCCATCGATTTGCATGAAGATTTCGAGAAAAAAGGAACAGCCATTGCCATTAGCGATGTAGGTGTGGGCGTGGTGATGTGCAAGGCGGCTTTGCAAGGGGCCAGCCTAAATGTGTTTATTAACACAAAAATCATGAAAGACCGTGAACATGCACAAGAAGCCAACAAAAATGCAAATGAAATGCTGCAAAGCTATTGTGCCAAAGCAGACGAAATTTATGCGCGTGTATGCAAGCGCTTTGACTAGAGGAGAATACGAAAATGGCAGAATTATTAAAAGGCGCGCCGGTTGTGGCGGCCATGAATGAAGAAGTGGCACAACAAGTGCTGAAACTGAAAGAAAAAAATGTTGACCCTACCTTGGCCATAGTACGTGTAGGTGAAAAACCCGACGACATCGCTTATGAGCAAGGCGCCACAAAACGTTGCGAAAAAGTGGGGGTTGCCGTGCGCCATGTGAGTTTGGCCGGCGATATCACACAAGAGGATTTGCAAAAAGAAATTCGTGCCATTAATGGCGACAGTGGTATACACGGTGTGCTGTTGCTTCGTCCCTTGCCCGCCCATATGGACGACAGCGAAGTGTGCAACACTTTGGCACCGGAAAAAGATGTGGATGGCATCACAGACGGCTCTTTGGCCGGTGTGTATGCAAGCAAATCCCTTGGTTATCCACCGTGCACCGCACAGGCCTGCATGGAGATATTGGCTTTCTATGGCGTAGACCTAACAGGGAAAAAAGCAGCTGTGGTAGGCCGCAGCCTTGTGGTGGGAAAACCACTGGCCATGATGTTGGTAGAAAAAAATGCCACTGTCACAGTGTGCCATACACGCACAAAAGATTTGCCCGCCGCCTGCCGTGAAGCAGATGTGGTGGCCGTTTGTGCCGGACGCAAGGCACGTGGCTTCACATCTGATTATTTTGCACAGGGACAATATGTGCTGGATGTGGGAATCTATGTGGACGAGAACGGAAAAATGTGCGGTGACGTTGATTTTGATGCTGTAGAGCCCATGGTGGCCGGAATTACACCGGTGCCCGGTGGGGTGGGTACCGTCACCACCTCTGTGCTTGTAAAACATGTGGTGCAGGCCGCTAACGAGCAAAACAAAGCCTAAACAACCCACACCGCTTTGTTTTAATAAAAGGGTTCCACCATTACAGATAAAGAAAAATCTCCCGGCCCGTTTTGTGGTTGCCGGGAGATTTTATGCAAAGTTGCAATGGAAATTAGGATGACCATTTATCGAATATCCTCTTTGGATGTTGTATCGGCCGGAAAAACACACAAGTTTCTTGTGTTGCTTTTGTTGCAAAAACAATATCCTCTGTGTTTCAATAGCAAGCTAGGATCACTGTGAAAGAGAGACGGTTATGGATAAGCAGGAAGCCATCGAATATATGGGAACCAGAAGTTGGCAAACCAGTACAAGGGGCTTGCACCGCATCAAGGAACTTTTAAACTTGATGGGATCGCCACAAGAAAAATTGCGTTTTCTTCATGTGGCGGGCACAAACGGGAAAGGTAGTGTATGTTGTATGCTGGCTTCGGTTCTTACTAAGGCAGGATACCGAACAGGACTTTATACATCGCCGTTTGTAAATTGTTTTAACGAGCGAATGCAGGTGGACGGAGTTTCCATCACAGACGAAGAATTGGCAGAGCTTACCCAGCAAGTGCGCAATTGTGCCGAGCGAATGCAAGAACACCCCACAGAGTTTGAGCTGGTAACCGCGCTGGGTTTATTGTTTTTTCTAAAAAAACAATGTGATGTGGTGGTGCTGGAAGTGGGGCTAGGTGGGCGCACAGATGCAACCAATATTATTGCCTCGCCACAACTTGCGATTGTCACTACCATCGGATTCGATCATACGGCCGAGCTGGGGAACGACCTTTCCGAAATAGCCGGCGAAAAGGCGGGTATTGTTAAAGCCGACACACAGGTGGTGAGTGCTCCGCAAAAACCAAAGGCAGCTGCCGTTTTGCAAAAGCAATGCGACACCCTGATGGTGCCATTATACACGGCTGATATGGCACGCCTTGCGTTGTTGTGCGCCGATACACATGGGCAACGTTTTTTGTGGGACGGCAAGGAACTAAACATCCATTTGGTAGGTGAGCATCAGCTGGAAAATGTAGCTGTGGTGTTAACAGCGATAGATTGTTTAAAAAACCAAGGTTTTGCCATAGAGGATGGGGCGATAAAACAGGGCCTGTATCAGGCGGTGTGGCCAGCAAGGCTAGAGTTGCTGTGTGAAAAACCGGTGTTTTTTTTAGACGGAGGGCACAATTTACAAGGCGCGGAAATGCTGGCGAAAAGTCTGAAAACTCTTTATCCGGGACGCAAATGGCATTTTGTTATGGGTGTTATGCGGGATAAAGATTGGCGCGGTATGTTACAAGAAGTTTTGCCCTTGGCAGAACATGTTTACTGCGTGGCATCGGACCGCGCGCGGGCTTTACCTGCACAAGAGCTTGCCCAAGGTATTGCAAACTGGCAACCACAACTGCCTGCAGAGGCCTGCACTAGTATTGCCGAAGGCTTAGAAAAAGCATTGCACAATGTAGGCAATGATGGACTGGTGTGTTCTTTTGGCTCGCTGTATACAGCCGGGGAAGTGCGCGAGTTTTTTGGTCGTGCCAAATATCAAAAAACAGATGCCTTTAAGGCCTAAACTAAAACGAATTAAAAACACAGCCTATGTGAAATACCCCCAAGGTTTGGACAATAGCATAAACTAAAGTGAGCTTTGTAACTAATACCTACTGAATAAACCCCTGTGGGGCTCATTCGACCCCACAGCGGTGCAAGGTTTTTGTGTAAAACAGGGAAAAACCCTTGCACTTTCCCAAATCAAAAACGACAATTTTAAATTTTTATATGTCGTTTTTGGTTTGTTCAGCGGGCATTAACTAACAGGGCTCACTTTTTAATTGCAATAAAACTCTATTTTTTTGCACACAGCAAACAGGGCGACCGATAGGCGACGAATGCACATTTTCACCCTTTTATGGAAAAGCTTTGCACAAAAAAACAACACACAAAACCGCACAGGCCGCATGGCGGCGCAGGTTTGCATGTTGCAAAGGGATCCCTACATGCCGGCATCCTCTAGGGGCAAACGGATGGTGAACGCACTTCCCTTTCCGAAGGTGCTTTCCAAAGATACTTGCCCGTTATGGAACAAAACACCTCTCTTTACAATGGCAAGCCCCAATCCGGTGCCACCGCTTTGGCGGGAATGACTTTTATCCACACGGTAAAAACGCTCAAACACACGCACTTGATGCGTCGCATCTATACCAATTCCGCTATCTTCCACACGTAGAACTGCTTCATTATTATCTTTTTCTACATAAATTCGTACAAATCCACTTTCATGGTTATATCGTATGGCGTTGTCTGTTAAATTATACATCACTTCGTGTAACACGCTCCCAATGCCTTGCATGGTAACCGGGTCGCCTATAACTTCCAGCTCAACCCCCTTTTTGCTTGCTTTTTCTTGCAAAGTATTTACCACTTCTTTGGCCAAAGCCAATAACTCTATGGGTTCCTCTTCCTGTGGCCATTCTTTTTCATCCAAACGCGAAAGCTGCAAAATATCTTCCACCAAGGCTATCAGCCTCGCCGCTTCGTCATAAATTTTTCCGGCAAACTCGCACACATCCCCCGGCTGAACCAAGCCATTTCGGATGATTTCGGCATAGCCCGAAATAGATGTGAGTGGGGTTTTTAATTCGTGTGATACATTGGCCGAAAATTCGCGGCGTGTTTGCTCTGCCTCCAGACGCTCTGTATCGTCCATAAGCAATAGCACCGCTCCTGTTTCCTCCCCTATGCTCCGCACAGGGCTTGCCACCAAGCGATAGCGTCGTCCTTGTACCAATAATTCCTGAACGGTGCGCTTGCCCTCACCCGCTTCTCGCGCTGCCTTCTGCAACGCAAGGTCACGATTTAAGGACACCAAGGGCTTATTGCGTGCATCTTGAGGAATATTTAAGATGCCACAAGCACTTTGGTTCACAGTTTGCACCGTGCCCTCATGATCTATCAATATAAGGCCCTCATCCATGTTTTGTATCACACTGCCAAACTCTTCCTGCTGTTTGGCAAGTTCTTCCGCTTTGCGTAACAGTTGTTCTTTTTGGCTGGAAATACGCCGCACTATAGGCGAAATTTCTTCATACACGCCATTCTCCAAGGGCGAATCCAAATCCATTTCCTGCAAAGGCTTTAATATGCCCTGTGTAAGACGTTTTGCCAAAAAAGCCGACACCACCAACACCACCAGCACCACCGGAAGAAGCCAAGGCAATAAAGCCAAACTGTTGCTCACAATGCTATTTAATTCCACAGACAAACGAAGCACATTGCCATCTTCCAAAAGCATGGCATAATACAAAGTTCGCTCGCCCAAGGTATCGCTTTGTCGCTGAGACTGCCCCGTACCGGTCTCTCTGGCCTGCACCACCTCCGGGCGGTCTTGATGGTTGTCCATAGCCGCAGCATCGGACCGGTTATCCGACAAAACCTCCCCATCCTGTGCAATAAGGGTGATGCGCCCTTGATAACCGCGAACATCCTGCAAGTAGCCAAGACCACCTGTTTCATAGCCCGCACTCATATATTGAATATCTGATTGTAAGTTCGCCTGGCCCTGTGTGGTATCTCGGTTGTATACCACAGCCACCACCCCGGCCGACAAAAGCAACATGCTAAGCAAAGCCACCAATACAATGCTGGCAAAAATTCTTTTTCTCATTTTGCGTCTTCCCCCAGTCGATAGCCAACACCTCGCACCGTTTCCACGCGATCGGCTTCCAGCCCTAATTTTTGGCGCAAAGAACGTATATGTACGTCCACTGTTCTGGTTTCGCCCTCGTAATCATAGCCCCATACCTTTTGTAAGAGCTGGTCTCTAGAAAACACTATGCCCGGATTTTCCAAAAAAAGCTGTAATAATTCAAATTCTTTGCGTGTTAAACTCAGTGCGGTTTCGCCCACGAACACCTTATGTTTTTCGCGGTTAAGCACAATGTTCCCCGCCTGCAAGCCCTGCTCTTCTTGCAGCTTTTGCCCGCTGCGGCGCAGTAGGGCACGCACCCTGGAGACCAATTCCATCATGCCAAACGGCTTTGCCACATAATCGTCTGCTCCGGCATCCAGCCCCACCACTTTGTCATATTCTGTATCTTTGGCCGTAAGCAAAATCACCGGCAAGTTTTGGGTTTTAAGCTCTGCACGTAAGTGGCGCAAAATACAAAGGCCATCTTCCCCCGGCAGCATAATATCCAGCAAAACCAAATGCGGCACTTCCCCTTGCAAGGCTTCGTAAAAATCTTCGGCACAAGAAAATCCGCGCGCCTCAAACCCACTGGCACACAGTGTATACACCACCAGCTCGCGGATATTTTCTTCGTCTTCCACAAGATAAATCAACATATTTATACTCCGGCTTCGTCTTGAAAATCATAATAATTACCCGTAACGGAAAAAAACACCCACTTGGCTATATTCACGGCATGGTCTGCCATGCGCTCCATGTGTTTAGAAACCATCAACAAATCTATAATACCTTCTGCCTGATGCGGAAAACCGCTTAAACGCTCGCCCAAATATTTCTTTTGCCTATCGAACAATTGGTCTACTACATCATCATGCTCTATCACTTTTCGTGCCAAACTTACATCGGCCCTTACATAGGCATCGATACACTCGGTTACCATGCCAATGGTTTCTATGGCCATTTGTTTTGTGATATCGCTTTCCAAGCTGCTATCCACATTTCCCAGGGAGGCAATTTCTGCAATATCAGCTGCTTGGTCTCCAATGCGCTCCATATCTGTGATGATTTTCAGCGACGACGACACTTTACGCAAATCTTTTGCCACCGGCTGTTGACGCAATAATAAATTATAGCACATATTTTCTATTTGATGTTGCCGCGCACGTATGTCTTCTTGTGCCAACTCGGCACTGGTTGCATTCTCTGTCTTATGCTCCAACAGCGCCTTGGTGGCATTGGCTATAGCCGATTCGCACAGAGCCCCCATCTCTATGATGGCCGTATGCAAATGGGTAATTTCTGCATCGAAGCGATTTCTCATTAACCAAACCTCCCTGTGATATAATCTTCTGTCCTTTGGTCTTTCGGCACCGAGAAAATGGTTTCTGTTTCGTCATACTCCACCATCTCACCCAGCAGGAAAAACGCGGTTTTGTCTGAGATGCGTGCCGCTTGTTGCATATTATGTGTCACCATGATAATGGTATAGTTCTTCTTTAATTCTACCGCAAGATCTTCAATTTTTAAAGTGGAAATTGGATCTAAGGCACTGGTGGGTTCATCCATTAAAAGCACTTGCGGCTCCACGGCCAAAGCACGCGCAATGCAAAGACGTTGTTGTTGCCCACCAGACAAGCCCAAGGCGCTTTTCTTTAAGCGATCTTTTGTTTCTTCCCAAATAGCAGCATTTCTCAAAGAGCGCTCTACAATTTCATCCAGTTTAGAGCGATTCTTCACACCGTGTGTACGTGGGCCAAACGCAATATTATCATAGATGCTCATTGGAAAGGGATTTGGTTTTTGAAACACCATACCCACCTGCTTACGCAGTTCATTCACATCGGTTTGTGCACTGTAGATATCCTTTCCATCCAGCAAAACAGAACCTTCAATGCGGCAACCTTCTACCAAGTCATTCATTCGATTTAAACATTTTAACAAAGTTGACTTCCCGCAGCCAGACGGCCCAATCAACGCCGTAATCTCTGTGGGTTTTATGTTGATGTTCACATTGTGTAAAGCCTTAAAGTCTTTATAATACAAATCTAGGTCGCGAATTTCAAATTTAGACATCACTGCCTCCCGCACTCTTACTAATTTTCCTGGCTATCCAAGCCGAACCCATATTGATGCCCAACACCAAAACCAATAGCACCACCGCCGTGGCATAGGCCTCATCCACGTGCAAACCCTCACTGGAGAGCATATACATGTGCACACTTAAGGTACGTCCCGATCCCATAAGGCTGTTTGGCACATCTGCTACCGTACCTGCCGTGTAAATCAAAGCCGCGGTTTCCCCCACTATGCGCCCCACCGCCAAAATGACGCCGGCCAAAATCCCCGGCACAGCAGCAGGCAGCACGATACGAAAAATGGTGCGCAGCTTGCCTGCACCAAGGCCAAAACTGCCCTCTCTAAAAGAGTCGGGTACGCTTTTTAGCGCTTCTTCGGTGGTGCGCATAATCAAAGGAAGTATCATAATAGCCAAGGTAAGCGCACCGGCCACAAGGGAGAAACTAAACCCCAGTGCCGTAACAAAGAACAAAAGTCCAAACAGACCGTATACAATAGATGGTATGCCCGAAAGTGTTTCTGCCGCCGCACGCACAACCGCCACAAATTTATTGCCTTTGCCTGCATATTCCACCAAATATATAGCAGAAAATATACCCAATGGCACGGCGATTACCAAGGCGAATACTGTCATAATAAGAGTGTTAATTAACGCAGGCAACAACGACACATTTTCTGAGGTATATTCTAGCGAAAACAAAGAAGGAGAAATATGTGGCACCCCTTGTATTAGAATGTATCCCACCAAAACTAAAAAGGCAGACAAGGTAAACAGTGTGCCCAATCGTGTTAGCACAAACAAAATTTTAGAAGAGAAGGATAAAGTTAAAAACCGTGTTTTTCTCAAGAAGCATCCCCCTTTCTAAGCAAGCTCACTGTAAAATTAATAATCAGAATAAAAACAAACAGCACCACACCCGTTGCTATCAGGGCCTCTCTGTGTAAATCGGCGGCATAACCCATTTCCAAAACAATATTGGCCGTTAAGGTGCGCGCACCCTGCCAAATGCTGCTGGGTATCCGCGGCTGGTTGCCCAGCACCATCACCACGGCCATAGCCTCGCCAATAGCCCGTCCTATCCCCAAAACCACGGCGGCAATTATACCACTTCGCGCGGCAGGCAACACCACAAAAAACATGCTCCGTTCTTCGGTGGCCCCCAGTGCCAAAGCACCTTCATAATAGAAATCCGGAACGGCACGTAAGGCACTTTCGCTCACGGTAATCACCGTGGGCAAAATCATAATACCCAGCAGAATAGATGCCGTTACAATGGAAAGCCCATTGCTGCGGTTGTCACTGATGGCTCGCACCAGGGGCACCATCATCACCAATCCAAAAAAACCATATACCACCGAAGGTATGCCCGCCAAAAGTTCTACCATAGGGCGCAAAAAGCGATAGATACCTTTTGGGCAAAAACGCGCCAAATAAACAGCGGTAAAAAGCCCGGCCGGCACCCCCACTACTAAAGCGCCAATCGTGACATAAATACTTCCCAAAATCATTGGAAAAATGCCATACATGTCGTTACCGGGACGCCACTGCGTTCCCAAAAGAAAATCAAACAAGCCAATTTCTACCATGGCCGGAACGCCACCCGCAAACAAAAATACACAGATGAGGGCAATGGCCAAAATACAAGCACAAGCCGCCATTAAAAACACGAGACGCATCGTTTTTTCGCGCGTTTTATGCATACATCTTTACTCCTTTATTAAACAAATAACCAAAATTTCGGGCGGGCCCTTGCCCACCCGATATAAATCATGCCTGTTGAAGAAAGTCCTTCGGAATTTATTCAGCAGGCATTCAGTAGCTCCAAAACGCAGGAGTCTATTTTATTCTTGCTCTTCTTTATGCTATTGCATCCCAATTGGTAGCTTCGCCCAGGTAGATGGAGCGAATTTGATCCGGAGTGATGTTGGAAAGTGGGTTCTCATTGTTTACCACCATTGCAATGCCGTCCAAAGCAATCACAGTGGGGGTAAGCCCAGCTTCTATTTCGCTATCTTTCAATTCACGCGATGCCATACCAATGTCACACACCCCATCGATAGCAGCCGTCATGCCCGAGGACGAACCTGTGGCCTGAATTTCAATTTCCACATTTGGGTTAAGGGCAATATAGGCCTCTTGCAATTTTTCCATCACAGGAGAAACCGAGGTGGAACCCGCTACCACGATTTTGCCCTCGGCATCACCGGCACCTGCGTAAGCACCTGTGCCTTCTAAGGGAATGTAGCCATTTTCACTAACAATGGCCTGGCCCTCATCTGCTAAGATGAAATCGATAAAATCTTGTGCAGTAGGGCTTGCTTCGCCATTTGTGGCAATGTTAAAGGGACGACTGATGGTGTAGTCTCCGCTTGCAATGTTTTCGGATGTTGCATCCACACCGTCCACCTGCAGGGCCTTTACGGTGTCGTCTAAAGAACCTAAAGAGATATAGCCGATGGCGTAGGGGTCGCCCGCTACGGTTGTCATCACCACGGAGGTGCCGTTCACTACCACCGCATCTAGGGTCGTCATGTCCATCATACTGCCGTCTGCTTGTTCTTCTTCCACACCAATTAACTCTACAAAAGCACCACGCGTACCACTGCCCTCTTCACGGGAAACCACAGTAATCAATGCGGCATTATCAAAATCCCCGGCGGCAGCACTCTCTGCTGCGCCTTCAGACACAGTGGCCTCGGAGGCAGCACCCTCTGCGGTGGATTCTTCGGCTGTACCACCACAGGCGGTCAACAGGGCCACGGCCAATGCCGAAGCACTTAATAGGCTGATAAACTTTTTCATACGATAAGCTCCTTTTGTCTTTACTTCATGTTTTGATTTCTCTGTTGCAAGACAAATTCTATCAAGCCAGTATCAAAATAGAGCACCTGTTTTTGTAAAGTTCTTGTAAAAAGCTATCCTTTCAAGTGTTCATTTTTACTACTATATAAGCTTCTTTTGCAATAAACTAATCTACACCGCTATGTGGCTGATACAGCATTGCATGTTGTCTGGATGCATGGTTTGCTATCTGCGGATATATAAAAAGTTTACAAAACAAATATAGGCAGCAAAAGCTCTTATAACACAAGTGGTGCGCTCCATACAGATATCCTCTTTGCCCTGGTGGCTTAATCCCTTAAGAAAGCTCAACACATTAATTCCTTATGGACTATTTTCTAAATTTTTACCGTCTATGTATCGATGTAAAAAGTCACGAAAAAAATTGTACAAAATGAATAAAGTTATTTATTTTACTTGACAGCATTTATCTATTGTGTTAAATTACTTGTTATGAAATTGTGATTTTTACTATTTTGTTAAAATATGTGGTAAATCAATTAACTAACTATATGCACAGTTTATTTATAGCTTTACAAATTTTGATTCTTTTGCAAAGAGACTAAAAACATTATGACTCCAAATACCCATAAAGACCTTTCATCTTTATATATTATTTTAAGTAAACCGATTAACAAGAAAGAGTATAAATACAATGAGCACCATTAAGCAAATTGCGCAACATGCAGGGATAAGCACTTGCGCCGTGTCTCGCTATCTAAACGGCAAATTAACTTTAAGTTATGAAACAGAACAACGCGTTCAGTATGCAATCAAAGACCTTTCCTATGTTCCCAGCCGTGCTGCGCGCTCTTTAAAAACATCAAAAACCCAAACGGTCGCCATTCTTTTGCCTCAAATTAGTAGCCTCTATTACACTGAAATAACCGCAGGCATCAGTGAAGTGCTGGCAAAAGAAGACTACTCTATCTTTCTATGTGAATTACCAAAAAAGGAGCAATCGCAAGAACAGTTTTTTAAGAACATATATGCGCAGCGTGCCGATGGCATTATTGTTATTTCTTACGATTTACAAGACACACCACTGCTTTGTATCAATCATTTTCTACGTGCTAATATTCCTCTGGTATGGATTAACCGCGGTGGCACTGCCTTAGACTTTTCATTGGTTCACCCAAATTATGCAAAATGTGGCGAGCTAGCCGCACAGCGGCTTCTTGCCGACGGGTATCAGCATTTTGGTTTTGTTACGGCGGTGGGATGTTACGATTCTCCAAAAGACCATCTAAACCATTTCATTAAAACAATCCAACAAAACAGCCGCTGCGACATAACAGAAAACCATCAGTACTACAAACAAATTGAATCACCGGCTCTTGTTGATACCCTTCAAAAAGAAATAGAAAACGGCAAGCTAGACGCCCTGTTTGTAACAGAGGAAAAAACAGCAGCCTACCTAATTAAAATGCTAAATCTACGTGGTATTTCCATCCCCAAACAGTTTGGTATTCTTGGCTATGGCAACTCGTTTTTAGGAACGATTACCACCCCTACTATGACAACGCTAGACTTGCATAACAGCCTCTTAGGGGAAAAAGGCGCACAACAGCTCCTTTCCCAAATGCAAAATAAAAAACAGGTTCAAACGGATGTGGTGGAGCCCACCTTAATTGTCCGAGAATCCTGTTAATAATTTAAAAAGAAAGGAGTTTGGTTTCAACAATACTATTAAGTACGCTGTTAACCAATCGAACAAAAGAGGAAGAGGAAGGGATTGAACATGAAAAAAATTATTTCTATGAGTTTGGCTTTAGGTATGAGTTTTTTGTTATTTGCAGCTTGTTCTCAACCGGCTTCTAGTGAGGCCCCAATGTCAGAAGAAGCTCCTGCATCATCAGCACCGGTATCAGAGATGGCAGAAGCTCCAGCGTCATCAGAACCCAGCACTACTGCCAGCGATTTAAAAGTCTCTATGATTATACCTGGCAACATCGAAGACGGTGGCTTTATGCAAGGCGGCTATGAAGGTCTTATGCTCATTCAAGACGAATTGGGCGCCGAAGTGGACTACATTGCCGATTTAGAAGCAGAAGACGACATTCTTATGGAAGCTATTGCCGATTTGGCAGCCGATGGACCCGACATGCTTATGGCGCATGGCGGCCAGTGCTCCAGTGCTATGCAACAAATGAGCTTAGAGTACCCCGACATCGAGTTTGTTGTTATGCATGGTGACGTAACCGGCGACAACCTTTCAAGCTATGGCGTGGTGCAAGAACAGGCAACATTCCTTGCCGGCGCCGCTGCAGGCCTTTTAACCGAAAGCAACGTTGTTGGCCATATGTCCGGCCTACGCGTACCGGCCGGTGTAAAAGCCCGCGGTGCTTTTGCCCATGGTTTGCAAATAACCAATCCTGAAGCCACCTTTATCACGAATTTCTCCGGCGACCTTGATGACGACATGCTTGCAGAAGACATTGCCAACGCCGAAATCGAACAAGGCGCAGACATCATTTTCGCCATGCTTAACGAAGGTATGCCCGGCGTAACAAGAGCCGTACAAGACGCAGGCATCTATCAAGTGGCAGACTCGAAAAACCACACTGCTACCGACCCGGAAACATTCATCATTTCGGCCGTTAGCAATGTAAGCCTTGGTGCTTTTACCGCTGCCTCTGATTATGTTGACGGTATCTACGAGCCCGGTGTGATTCGCCCCATTGGCATTGAAACAGAAGGAGCCATTGACGTAGTATTGGCCGACTATGTGCCACAAGAAGTAGTGGATGAAATGGATGTGATTCGCGACCAACTTGCCAACGGAGAAATCACCATCAACACCGACTACACAGGACCAGAGTTCGAGTATACTGTCGCATAACGAAGAAGCTAGCTTTGGCATCAAGACCTTGCTATATCAAGACACATTATCTTTTATAAATAAATATCCCCCGGCACACACAGCCGGGGGATATTTATTTAATGCCTACTGAACAAACCAAAAGTGATACATGCAAATTTATAAATGTCGCTTTTGGTTTGAGAAGGTGCAAGGCTTTTCCATCTTTCGCACAAAAACCTTGCACTTTCGTTTTCGCCTTTTCATTTAAGGGGCGAAAACACAGTGGAGTACATCAAGGTATGCCCCATAAAAGTGCTGTTTTGGCACTTTTATGGCCACCGCATTCTGCGGTGGGGTTGAATAACCCCTGCAGGGGTTTATTCAGTAGGCATTATTTATTGTATAAAGACCAAGCTGTAAAAAACTTAACATAACCAGCATTTCTTAATGGTCCAAAAAAACCCTCAGCCACATTGTGCTAAGCTCTCATTCCACTTTATTAGACGGTTGCAAATGCGTTCTTTAAATCCTCTATAATGTCTTGCACATGTTCCAAGCCTACCGATAATCGCAAAAGCCCCGCACCTATCCCGGCACTTTGCAGCTGCTGTTCATTCAGCTGACGGTGGGTGGTGCTTGCCGGATGCAACACACAGGTGCGAATATCGGCCACATGCACTTCTTTAGAGGCCAGCTGCAAGGCGTCCATAAACTGAACGGCCTTTTCGTGCCCCCCTTGAATAACAAACGAAATCACTCCACTGCATCCCTTTAAATACTGCTTGGCCCGCACATGCTCATCATTATTTTCCAGCCCCGGGTAACACACTGAAACCACCTGCTCTTGCCCTTGCAAAAACTCTGCCACGGTCTGTGCATTTTGGCAATAGCGCTCCATGCGAAGGGCCAAAGTTTCCAGCCCAAGATTCAGCAAAAAGGCCGAGTGCGCGGCAGGGTAGGCCCCAAAATCCCGCATCAGCTGCATCCGCGCCTTCAGTATAAAGGCCAGCTTCCCATAGGCTTCGGTATAAGTAATGCCATGGTAGGACGCGTCCGGCGTGCATAAACCGGAGAATTTGCCCGAAGCCGCCCAGTCAAAATTGCCACTATCCACCACAACACCGCCCACTTGCACGGCATGGCCATCCATATATTTAGAAGTGGAGTGCACCACAATGTCGGCTCCAAACTCAATGGGTTTGCACAAAACAGGCGTGGCAAATGTATTATCCACTATTAATGGCACTTTGTTGGCATGGGCCACCGCAGCAAAACGGCGAATATCTAAAACCGTAAGTGCCGGATTTGCCAAGGTTTCACCAAACACAAATTTTGTATTGGGTCGAAATGCCGCTTGAAGCTCTTCATCGCTTGCATTTGCATCTACAAAAATGCATTCTATGCCATATTTCTTCAAGGTATAAGAAAACAGATTAAAAGAACCACCGTAAATTTTATCGGTACTGATAAAGCTATCTCCGGCCTCGCACAGGCTTAACACTACCATCAGGGTGGCCGCCTGCCCCGAAGATGTACACATGGCCGCCAAACCGCCCTCTAAATCGGCAATTTTAGCCTCCACAGCCATCACCGTGGGATTTGCAAAACGGGAATAAATTAAATTTTTGGTGGGATCGTCGAAAACCTCACTAATATCTTGTGCAGAATCGAACACATAGGTGGTGCTTTGCACTATGGGCATTACCCTAGGCTCTGTGTTCCCCGGGTTGTATCCGGCATGTAGGCATTTTGTTTCGTCTCTCATTTTGTATGTCCCCTTTCATTTTTCACCCTTTCGGTTTCACGTTCCTCGCTTGTGCCAAATGCTGTTGCTTCGGCCAAAAACGCTTCCATCGGGCGACTTAGGTATTTGTTATGCTTATAATGGAAATAATTATGGCGCCTTGTTTGGCTACCACAAATTTTAAAATACACCAGTTTATCTTGTGGCGAAATTTCGCGCACCAACGTATCACTGGCAAAGGTAGCCCCCAGGCCCCGATACGCCACATGGAATGCTGTGGCAAGCTGGTCCAGCTCTAAAATTACCATAGGGGAAAAATGATGCTCTGCAAAAACATGGTCGGCCCTTGTGCGTGTGTCATTGCCACGCCGCAACAAAATAAAAGGAATCTCTGAAAAAAGAGAAAAAGGAGGCGACAATGCATCTTTTTGTAAATGAACACCCTGTACAATGTCCTCAGTGCTAAGTGCATACGGCTCTAGCGACGCCCTCATTTGATTTTTAGGCAGTGCCAAGATTAGCTCCTCTGCAAAGAAAAATTGTTTTTTATACAATTTATCATCAAATTCGTTGTTATCCACTATCAAATCTAAGCTACCGTCAAACAATTGGCGCTCTAAATCCGGTGTGTTGGCCTCTTTTAGCACCACATCCACCTGCGGGTAGCTCGTTTTAAACTGTGTCAATAGGGGTGGCAAAATATACGATGTAAAAAAATTACTGGCCCCCAGCACCAAGGTGCCGATTTGAAAAGCTTGAAATGCCCCAAGATATGTTTCAAACGAACTTTGAACATCCATGATACGCTCGGCACAGCGGATGTACTCCTCCCCACATTCCGTAAGGCGAATGGGGTTAGAGCTCCGGTCGAACAAGGGCGATCCCACACGTTTTTCCACCTTTTTTATGGTAAGGCTAAGCGACGGTTGCGAAATGTATAAACTTTCTGCCGCCTTAGAAAAACTGCGGTGTTTATAAATGGCATACACATACTCCATGTTAGAAAACATACAAAGCACCCCATATACGCTCTTTTTCGCTTATTGAGCTATAGTATACTAAAAAAGTGTGATATTTTCAAGGCATAAGTTTATTATAAACAGATATAAATACAATTTATATCTTTATTTATATTTGTAAAATCGATTGGCAAGCGTTATACTAAATATAGCAAAGCACAAGAAAAGCAAAGAGAGGTTACCCCCCATGAAAACACCCAAAGTGGATATTGATATGCAAACATTTATCGAAAATTCTTGCCATATGACCCGCCAAAATGCCCTTGTAGAAAAAGAAATCTATGAACTACACGACATCAAACGCGGTTTGCGCAACGCAGACGGCACCGGTGTTTTAGCCGGTGTTTCCCGCATTGGTTCAGTGCAAGGATACGCCATGGTTGACGACGACCGCGTACCTGCCGAAGGCAATCTCTATTACCGTGGTATCAGCGTGCAAGATATTGCCGCCGGTTTCTGGGCCGACAAACGTCAGGGCATGGCAGAAACAGCCTACCTTTTGCTGTTTGGCGCCTTACCCACCAAGGAAAAATTAGACGATTTCTCTAAAATGCTAAGTCGTCTTTCCGCCCTACCCGACGGTTGGGCCGATGACATTTTCAAAAAAATGCCCAGTGAAAATATGATGAATATGTTGTCGCGCAGTGTGCTGGGCTTGTATGCCATAGACGAAAATCCCGATGACACCAGCTTAGAAAATGTAATGCGTCAGTGCATTCGTTTGATTGCCGTGTTCCCCTCCCTTGTGGCCAGTTCCTATGCCAGCGTGCACGGCTATTACTCTGAAACAGAGGCCAACTTGGGCAGTGACAATCGCAGTTTGGCAGAAAACTTCCTCTACCGCTTGCGTAAGGACCACATTTTTTCGCCCGAGGAAGCTCGCCTACTGGATTTATGCATGGTGCTTCATGCAGAGCATGGCGGCGGCAACAATTCCACCTTCACTTGCCGTGTGCTGTCCTCCTCCGGCACCGACACCTATTCTGCTGTGGCAGGAGCTATCAGCTCTTTAAAAGGTCCGTTGCATGGCGGCGCCAACGAGCGCGTATGCAGCATGATGCAAGACATCAAAACCAATGTTTCCTGCTATGAAGACGAAAATGAGATTGCTGCCTACTTGGAAAAAATCCTTAAAAAAGAAGCCGGCGACAAAAGCGGCAAAATTTATGGCATGGGTCACGCCATCTATACCCAAAGCGACCCCCGCGCCGTACTGCTAAAACAATACGCACGCGATCTTGTGGCCACCAAAAGCGAAGAATTGCAACGTGAATTTGCTCTTATGGAACGTGTAGAAGCCCTATCGCCTCAAGTGTTTGCTCGTTGCACAGGCAAAGAAAAAGTTATTTCTGCCAATGTCGATTTTTATTCCGGCTTCATTTATGGTATTTTGGGGATACCGCAAGCCCTGTTCACGCCTCTTTTTGCCGCAGCACGCATCAGTGGCTGGGCAGCACATCGCATCGAAGAAGGCCTAACCGGTGGGCGCATCATTCGCCCTGCCTACAAAGCCATAGAGCTTGAAAAACCCTATTGCCACATGGAACAACGCTAATACCCATGGAAAAAGAATCTGCCCTTTTGGGGCATATGGAAGACCTGGCTCGCACAGCCCAAAAGCTTGGCGCTTGCCATAGCAAATTTTTAAGCCCATCCGAAATTGCTCTTGTACAAAAAGCCTATGCCGCTCGTGCCGACATAGGCTTTTGTGCGCAGGGTGGGTTTGAGCAACCCGAACGCGCCATTGCCGTTTTTATCGAACCCTCCTGGGGCGGTTATGACGTCGAGGATTTTATTGCCGCCTTGGCACTGCGCTATCGCAAGCAAGACAGCATACAGCATAGAGACATTCTGGGTGCCGTATTGGGCCTTGGCCTAGAACGTGATGTTTTGGGTGATATTTTCGTGGGCGAGGGCGAAAGCTATCTTGTTTGCCTTGCCTCCATGGAACAGTTTCTTGCACAAGAGCTGAACAAAGTGGCACGTGTGGGAATCACTGTATGCCGAATACCCCTATGTTCTTTGCCACAAGCACCCTTGCAGCTTCGCGAAATGCAGGTGAGCCTAGCCTCGTTACGTTTGGATGCCGTTTTAGCCGCTGCCTTTGGCTACTCGCGCAGCAAAGCGGCCACTTGTATTCTGTCGGGCCGTGTGCAAGTGGACCACTGCGAATGCTTACAGCTTTCCAAAACCCTGCACGAAGGCCAGCTGGTTTCCTTGCGCAAGGGCGGTCGTTTTCGTCTTATGGCCGTAGAGGGTTTATCGCGCAAAGGCCGCCAACGCGTTCTGCTTGGCTTCTACTCCTAAGGCAAAATTGCTTCTTTCCCACATACAATAAGGCGACAAGAAACCCATGGTATGGGGCATTTCCTTGTCGCCTTGTATCTATTATATTGTTTCACAACTACCTAGTGCGCGTCATTTCGTTTCATATAGTCTTCAATAGCTGCACGCACGGCTTCTTCCGCCAATACAGAACAATGCACCTTGGCAGGTGGCAAACCACCCAAAGCATCCATAACCGCCTTATTGGTTAGTTGCAAAGCCTCTTCTACTTTTTTTCCTTTTATCATCTCGGTGGCCATAGAGCTTGTTGCAATGGCGGCTCCACAACCAAAAGTATTAAATTTCACGTCCACAATCGTATCATTTTCTATTTGAAGATACACTTTCATAATATCTCCACACTTGGCATTTCCAACTTCTCCCACACCGCTGGCATTTTCCATCTTTCCCACATTGCGGGGGTTTTCGAAATGCTCCATCACTTGCTCACTATAGGCCATTTGTCTCTCCTTTTGTTATTTGCTCCCACACAGGCGACATGTCGCGCAGGCGCTCTATAATAGGAGGCAATTTTTCTATCACATAGTCTACTTCTTGTTCTGTGTTGTATTCGCTTAACGAAAGACGCAACGATCCGTGCGCGATAGCATGTGGCAAACCCAGCGCCAACAACACATGGCTTGGGTCTAAACTGCCGGAGGTGCACGCCGAACCAGACGAAGCTGCAATGCCCGCTCGGTTAAGTAGCAATAATAAGGCTTCGCCCTCAATGCCCTCAAAACAAAAATTTACTATACCCGGTAGTTTTGGGCTATCTTTTCCATTGTGGTGGCTTTTTTCTATTTTAGAACAGGCCTGCACCAAGCGATCGCGCAGGGCAGAAATTTGCCGATTATTCTGTTGCAAGTTGGCTATACTTTCTTGCAAGGCCGCTGCAAGCCCTACAATGCCCGCCACATTTTCGGTGCCCCCGCGTTTTCCGCGCTCTTGTGCACCACCTTGTATAAACACCGAAAGCGGTGCGCCACTGCGGCAATACAAAACACCCACACCTTTTGGCCCATGAAACTTGTGGGCCGATAAAGACAGAAAATCCACATGGTCGGCCACCACATCTACCGGCAAATGTCCCACAGCCTGTACGGCATCGCTGTGAAACAAAACCCCCTGTTCTTTACAAAGGGCACCCAGCTGTGCAATGGGCTGCACCGTGCCAATTTCATTGTTTGCATACATAATGCTTACTAAGGCTGTATCGCTGCGCAAAGCAGCTTGCAAGTCTTCCACACGCACCACACCATCGCTGTGTACGGGCAAATAACTTACCTCAAACCCTTGTTTTTCCAACTTTTGAATGGTGTGTAATACAGCGTGATGCTCGAACACACTGGTTATAATATGTCTTTTGTTTTGCTTAGCGCCTGCCGAGGCAGCCGCATAAATAGCCCAATTGTCCGCTTCGGTTCCACCGGATGTAAAATAGATTTCATTCGCCTTGGCACCCAACAAGGTGGCCACTTGCTCTCTGGCTGTTTGCACCAAAGCCTCGGCCTTTTGCCCCATCCCATGGATGCTGGACGGGTTTCCATATACCTCGCCAAAGCAGGGCAACATGGCTTCTAGGGCAAGCTCAGATACCTTACTCGTGGCGGCATTGTCCATATATACGTTCATGTTTTCACCTCTCTGTTTTGAAATACTTATTAAATAGGTAAGTATTCCTATTTCTAGTATAACGTGCCTTTATACGCTTGTCAACCACTTGTTTTTTGCAAAAAAGTTTGCTATGATAAACTAACAACATCACTGTAAGGAGGCGCGAAAACACATGAAAATTTCAGCAAAAGGCCGTTATTCTTTGCGCATCCTGTTGGATTTAGCCCAACACGGTGACAGTGGCTATGTACCACTGAAAGAAATTGCCGAGCGGCAAGGTATCTCGAAAAACTATCTAGACCAAATTATGATGTTGCTCAATCGAGACCACTATCTGGAAACGGCACGTGGTTCGCAAGGGGGATATAAATTGGCACGAGAGCCAAAAGATTATACACTTGGTGCGCTTTTGCGGCTAACTGAGGGGGGCATAGAGCCCCTTATCTGCCCCGACGGTGAAGAGGATGACTGTGGCCATGCACAGCAATGTGCCGCCAAAAGTGCTTGGCAGGGTCTTGGCCAAGTGATGAGTGATTATCTGGACAATTTAAGCTTGCAGGATATTTTAGACAATCACAATGACACAATCGCGCTGGAATCATCAAGTTCAAATGTGGTAGGCTAGCGCTTTTCAAGTCAATTTACACTATACTAAAAACAACAGCTCTTCTATAATAAGTACCCCTCGGCTAAGCCGAGGGGTACTTATTCACTATATTCTGGGGTTTTCAAAAATGCCCTATTCTTTTTCGCTTAACGTCACCAACTCGTCCAACAGTTTTTCCACTTGTTCACTCATGGTTTCGTCCGGAAATTGGCAAGTTCCCACCACATCGTGGCCACCGCCACCATATTTCAGCATCAACGCGCCTACATTCACTTTGCTCGTTCTGTTCAGCACACTGTGTCCTACCGCCACAGAACAACCTTGTCCGCCACGACCAGACACTATCCATGCCGAAATATTTTGTTCTTGATACAGGCTGTATATCATAAATCGGTTGCCCGTATAAATGGTTTCCAGGCCACGCAAATCGGAAATAATCACCTTGCCACGCACCTGTGTGTGTGCACACACCATCTCTTTAAAAAGAGCACTTTGCTCGTGATACAACTCCACACGTTCTTTTACATCCGGCAAATTTAAAATTTCCTCAATATCCATCGTTCGGCACCAATCAATAAGCTCCATCATCAATTGATAGTTGCTAATACGGAAATTACGGAAACGCCCAAGGCCTGTACGCGGGTCCATCAAGAACCCCAATAAAACCCAATCTTTAGGGTTTAATATTTCGTCGGCCGTTAAATTGGCCGAATCCACCTTGTCAACTGCTTGTAGCAGAGCGCCAAAATTTGGGAAACGCTCTTCGCCGCCATAATAGTCGTATACAATATGGGCCGCACTGGGGCAAGGCCTGCTGTCTCCCTTATATTTACCTTTGTGCAAATCGCGCTCTTTTTCGCTGGAATGATGGTCGAACCAAAGGCCGCACCCTTCCACAAAAGGTACATTTGCCAAGCAGTCGTTTTCATTGGTTTCAAACGCCCCATCCTGCAAATCTTTTGGATGTACAAATTGGTAGCTGTCCACCACGCCGGCTTCTTTTAAAAATACGGCACAGGCCAAACCATCAAAATCCGATCTTGTTACCAAACGCATGTTCTTACCTCTCTTTATTCAGCTCATTTAGGCGCTGTTCCATTTTTCATACCGCCCTGATTCTATCTTAATTTTAATCATACCACTACAAGGTAGAAAATTTCAAGTCGCCGTCGTCATTTTTATTGTTTTTTTCCACTTTTTACAAAATTTGTTTCTCTATACTTTCCCCACATAAAAAAACCACGAGGATAACCCCGTGGTTTTAACCATTTTATGCTACACCGGCAAGTTCTGTAACTAGCCGCCCACTCTGGCATTGATAGCGCCTTGGATGGTGGCCAAGTTGAAGTATACGCCCGCATAGGGAATGAAGCAGAAGAGCAAAAATGTTGTGCTCTTGTCTTCGCCCAAAAGTGGTTCATAGGCCTTGCCCATATTATAGTACCAATAATAAGCGTAAATGCCACAAGTGACAAAGCAAAGCAAAATCATCATGCCACCGCTTTTGTCCCACACCTTTGGATTGTTTTGCACGGCTGCTTCGTTCAGTTTATACATCCAAAATAATGTATAAATGCCACAAGTTACAATAGATAAGATAATACTAGTAGAAATAGATCTCTGTTCCATAACCAATGCCCCCATTTTCATAAATTTTTTCGAAAAACCTTTTTATATTATACTCTTTTCTTCCAAAAAGTCAAATCCTTCCCCATGCATAGCCACAATTTTATTTTTAAAAAGACGCCCTTTTAAAACCCTATTTTGCATTTTCCCATCTACCCACTTTTGTTAGTGCCTCCATTCGTCTTCCTCTAAAGTACACACTATGTAAAGAAAAATCCTTATTCAGCACAACCAGATTGGCCACTTCACCAATCTGCAAAAAACCCTGTTTCGGGTGCAAGCCCAATGCTTTAGCCGGATTTATGGCCGCGGCCATTACGGCTTCGTGCAAAGGAATTCCAAAAGTTACGGCCACACGCAGACAATCCATCAAATCCGAGCTAGACCCTGCTAAGGTCCCGTCGGATAGAACAACGCGTCCCTCTTGCACGTTTACCACTTGCCCACCCAGTGTATACCGGCCACTTGGCATTGCCGTGCCCCGCATAGAGTCACTTACCAAAATGATTCGTTGTGCCCCAAATAATCGAAAAACAGCCCTCACCACAGCGGGGTGGATATGCACGCCGTCGCAAATGAGCTCTACATAGCAATCACTGTCGGCCGCAGCGCCCACAAGCCCCGGATCTCTGTGTAAAAAAGGCGACATTGCATTAAAAAGGTGCGTCACCTGTGAGGCTCCGGCTGCAAAGGCCGCCAGTGCCTGTTCATAATTACATGCACTGTGTGCCAGCGTTATCCTCACTTCTTCTTTCACTTCGCAAATAAAGTCGAGTGCCCCCGATAATTCGGGAGCCACTGCCACTATGCGAATGCACCCGTTGGCATGATTTTGTAAATCTTGCAGCAGTTGCCTATTGGGCTCACAAAAAAATTGTGCCTGTTGGGCGCCGGCTTTTTCCTCATTCAAAAAGAGCCCTTCTATATAAAGCCCCAACACTTCTGCTTCGGCTTTTTCCTCTTTTTGATAGGTCGACACCGTGGTGCACACTTGCACAAGTTGCTCCTTTTGCAAAGCGGTTACCGCCGGCAAAAACCGTGCTATTCCACGCGATAATTGGTATTTCGCCATGGCAGAAAGCCCCCGGGATGAAGCATCAGCCACGTCGGCACCCACACATCCATGCACATGCAAATCGCTCAGGGTGGGTATAATATAGCATCCTTCTAAAGAAATCGCCTCGCCTTGACTATGGGCCACAATTCGCTCGCCTAAAATACAGATATCTCGCTTTACAAACCCTTTTTTTTCATCAAAAACCTGTGCTTGATTCAGCTGCATTCGCACGGCCTCGCTTTCCAAAGCAATCCTACTGCCAAAGTGCATTCCCGCACAACAAAAAACACAGCCACACTTCCATGGCCATGCCCACACCTATAAGCTATCTGCCCTATCTTGAACCGTTTTATGGAAATTTTCCACCTGATGCGGATATTCTTCCAACATGCGAGAGGAGGTTATCATAAAATCGGCCGAAGCACGATTGGTTGCAATGGGAATATCATACACCAACGCGATACGTAGCAAAGCCTTCACATCCGGGTCGTGTGGTTGGGCCGTTAGCGGATCCGAAAAAAACACCAAACAATCTATTTGGCCCTCCACAATTTTCGCCCCTATTTGTTGATCCCCACCAAGCGGGCCACTATTGTAACCACGCACAGGCAAGCCCGTTTTTTCTGTTATCATGCGTGCAGTGGTGCCGGTGCCACTTAAAAAATGCTTTTGTAAAATTTCTTTGTTTTCTTCACACCAAGATAGTAATTCCTTCTTTTTTCCATCATGTGCAATCAAGGCGATGTTTTTTTGTTTTCCTATTGTTAAGGTTACATATTCTTTTTCCATGGTTTTCCTCCAGCTTTATCTGTTTACTCTTCTATTAAAAATGGTTGCAAAACTTTCTGTGCAATCTCTATGTCACCATGTATATCTAAGCGCAAGGATTCGCTTCTATCCAGCGTCAACACGCCCATCAAGCTTTTAGCATCCAAGATATAGTCTCCAATCACAAAATCAAACTGTCCGTCCAGTTGGGTTATTGCCCCCACAAATGCCTGTACATCTGCAGCGGTTTTCAAAGACACATACATCGTTTTCACCACAAGTCCTCCCCCTTGCTTTACAATTGTATTTTTAGTATAGCATAAAATAAACACACGCAAATTTATATTTCAATACTTCTATTTTTTTCGCCGTTTTGACATCTGTTTTGCCCAATGTAAAATTTTCTCACGTCCTAATATGCCCACCAGTCCAATGGCCGCTGTAAGGCCAAACAACACCGCTGCTTGCACCCATTCCCCTTGTATCACAGCAGATCCCAAAAATGTAGAACTTGCAATGCTAGGCACCCGTGCCAAGGTAGACAGCACCAAAAAACGCAACATATGCATTCTGCTTAAACCCACCACATAAGTAAGTAAGTCTTTGGGGGTGCCCGGCAGCAAAAACAATAAAAACACGGTAACATCCAGTTTGTTTGATTCTTGCAGAAAATGAAAATTCTCCAATTTCTTTTTAGAAAAGAAACGATTGACAAGACGCACACCAAAACGTCTGGTAAGCCAAAACACCAAACTGCTGGCCGCAACACATCCTAACAAACATATGGCGAAGCCGCCAACCCCCCCATACAAAATCCCTGCTAAAAGCTCTATGGCCTCCCCCGGCAAAAACGCGATGATGATTTGTAGCACCTGCATAAGAAACACAATCAAAACACCAAAGACGCCAAACGACTTTACATACGCTTCAAACTGTGCCACAGCAACCGGATCTTCCAACAAAGAAATATAAGGCCAAACCAAAAAACTCACCAGCGCCATAGCAGCCACAAACAGGCCACCTAAAATAAGTATCCTTATTATATCCTTTTTACTTTCTTTCATGTCTCCCCTTTTCTATGGATTATTTTCACTTTTGCTCATGGTAGACTTTTATAGCAAAATCAAGTATAATGACAAAGATTCTAATCTCACTTCTTGTTTATCTTACCAAATTGGGTGTGATAATTCCATGAAAACTATGTTTTTTATAGAATTCGTCCGTTTCGCTTTTTATATTACAAATAACCGGTAGACCCGGTTCTAAAGAGGTAGCATAACCGTGCAGTTTGAAAAAATGGGTAAACCAAAAAAAGATAAACCGAAAACATCCGAACCATCCGGCACCACAAATGCAGGCAAAAAAGCCACCAATCCCCCTCCGTCTTCTAAAAATTCACCCTCTAAAAATACACGTCCTGCAACAAAAACCAATAGTGGCTTTAGCAATTTTCTCTTTCTTCCCAGTGGAAAATTAGATAAAAAAAACTTGGCTGTTTTTTTATTGCTCTTAAGTTGCATTGCTATATTGTTGGTGCTGCTGATTGTGGCTCTTGTTTTGCCGGGATGTCAACAAACCCCTACAACGGCCGTCTCTTCCTCTTCGCAAACACTAAATTTAGCCAACGAAGATTATGACCAAGAAGCCCACAGTTTGCCCACAGACCTTTTGCAAGGCACTATTTTGGCAGAAACAGAAGATGCCGGACGTAGTTATGTGGAAGACACCTTGTTTTTAGGGGATTCCAACACGGTGCGTTTGGCCGAGTTTGGCATAGAACAAGGGCTGGACTTACAAAATGGTATTGGTGTGGTAGGGCAATCGATACAGGGGGCCTTGTATAACCGCAATATCATTTTTTCCGGCATGTATAATGTCACTATGGCAGAAAGCGTTGCCATAGTGCAACCTCGCCGCGTGGTGATCACTTTTGGAACCAATAACATCGGCTTTACTCCCGTGGACGATTTCACGGAAGCCTATCTCGAATTTTTAAAACAGATTGAAGAAAGCTACCCCTATGCCGACATCATCATTGGGGCCGTTCCCCCGGTTTCACGCAATCCGTCTAGCTCCAGCTTAAGCCAAAGCGAAGTGGATGTGTACAATTTTCAACTGGCAGAACTAGCAGAAGAGGAAGACTATAAATTTTTAAACTGGAGCGAAGTACTGAAAGACGAAGATACTGGCTTTGCCCAAAGCGATTTCATGAGCAGCGACGGCTATCACATCACGCGCAGCGGTGCAGAGGCTATGATAGATTATTTCCGGACCCATAGCTATATCACCGAGGATGTGCGCCCAAAACCTCTTGATTCTGTACCGCAGCACATTCAAACACCGGCACCGGTCACCGCCTCTTCCAGCAGGTCTCAAAGCACTGCGTCTAGCAGCTCCGCCACCAGCACCGTAACCACCGTCACCTCCTCTACGCCGGCACCTGTGCCGTCCTCCACTCCCGTGCCCACACCTGCTTCCTCGGTGGCACCCACGCCCGAGCCTACACCCGAACCAACGCCCGAACCTACACATATATACAGCCTATACCAATACTTATATTGCCGCCGCCCGCCCCGCCGCCCTAGCCCCCGCCCCCGCCCGCACCCACGCCCGAACCCACGCCCGAGCCCACACCACCGACAGTATAGCAGGGGGAACTTTTTATGAGCATCTCTCTCATTTCCTCCCTATTCGATTGGCAGTTTTTAATGGCAGCTATGCTGTTGATTGGCGTTTTGTTTTTGTTTGTCCACCTAGGCAAAAAAAATAAAAATCGAGGTAAAAAGGGAAAAAGACAAACCCTTTACTATACCATACCCGACAAAAATGCCGCCGCATGCCGTGCGCTTTTGTTGCAAGAAAACGAACAAGATTTATTTCGCTATACACTGGAAACAACGGCGCAAGGCGGCTATTATTTTCATTTAAAAGAACACCGTGCCAGCGGCCAAGTGCTCGACACCTTATATTTGCTTACCTTTGATGCAGACGAGCCCGCCGGCCTTTGCCTGCGTTTTGTGCGCGAAGCCTTTGGCCAAAGAGAACCCATCATCTCCAGCGATTTACTTCACGAGTTTTTTTTGCAAAAACTGGGGGCACATCCAAGAAACGGACAAATCACATCTTGACAGCTTCCTACTCTTGTGGGTATAATATGCCAAACTAAATCTTTTTGCTTGGTTATAGTTTTGTTTTCAAAGCCTTGTGTTCTACCAAAATTATTCTTGTAATTATCCCATCCATGTTTTATTCTATACTTATCGGTGCAAAATGACCATTAGAAAGGACACGATGTATCATTATGGACGACGACGGCAGTTGTAGGCAGCCCGCCGTATTACCAAACCAACAAAGCATGGTTTGTGCATTTTGCACAAGGCCATGCTTTATTTTGCTTGATTTGTCTTTAAACAGGAGGAACCATTTTGACTAGCTCAACCATTATGCTTTTGCTACTATTGCAGCTTCTACTTATCCTGTGCAACGCCTTTTTTTCTGCCGCCGAGGTTTCGGTTTTGCAACTTAAGCCCCCAAAGCTGCGCCAAGCGATAAAACAGGGCGATAAATATGCTGCCCGGCTTTTACATTTGGTGCAGCATCCGTCTCGGTTTTTAGCCGGCATACAAATTGGCCTCACCACAAGCACGCTTTTGGCCAGTGCCATCGCCTCGTATAACTTTGCCGACCCCATGGCCAACTGGATTGTGCGTGGCTTTAGCCTTGCCAATCATCAATTCTCCGTGATACGTATTGCCAGTTTATTTATCATCACGCTTTTATTGTCTTTTTTTACCTTGATTTTTGGGGTTCTTGTGCCAAAACAAATTGCCTTGCATCGCCCCGAGGCCGTGGCCAAATTCACTGCGGGGCCCATTCACATCTTTTCGTCTTTAATGCGTCCTTTTGTGGCCATCCTATCCTTTTTTTCCAGCCTGTTTCTCCGCTTGTTCGGCATCCGAGAAGAACATCATTTTGCCACAATTACCGAAGAGGAAATTCGCCTAATGATGGACGCCGGAAGCGAGCACGGCACCATTGAAGAAGAAAAAAAACAGATGATAGAAAATGTGTTTGATATGCAAGATACCCTGGCCCGTGACGTGATGACCCACCGCACAGATGTGGTGGCCATCGAGGTTGATGCCACTGTGGACACTGTGTTAGAGTGCATACAGAACAGCGGCATGTCACGTTTTCCTGTGTATGAAAGCAACTTCGACACCATCTTAGGCGTGTTAAACGCACGCAGCTACTTGTTATGTCTGCAAAGTGGACAAAACGCTTCTGTGCGTGCATTGATACGCCCTGCACAATTTGTGCCGGAAACCTTAAAAGCAGATAGTCTTTTGCGCGAAATGCAACAGCATAAAGACCATATGGCCATGGTGATGGACGAATATGGTGGCTTTTCCGGGCTTGTCACCTTAGAAGACTTGCTGGAAGAGATTGTGGGCAATATCTACGACGAATTCGATGTACCGGACGAACCGGAAATTATGCAGTTAAGTGAGAATTTGTGGCGTATTCAAGGGGACACAGACATCGAAGTTGTAGAAAAAGCTTTACAAGTCAACTTGGCTGAAGAGCGAGAGTACGACACACTGGGCGGTTTGGTTTTTAGCCAGCTGGATGTCTTGCCGGATGACGGCACACGTTTATGCTTAGATATAGATGGGCTCCATATCGAAACCGACCCTATATTGGACCATTATATCGCCTGGGCCTTAGTAAGCCTTTTACCCCCATCGGAAGAATCAAGTGATGGTGAAAGCGAATCCATATAGAACTTAACTTGGAACCGCCGCTGGTTTTCCCATGCACCCTGCCTTGTATTTTTAACAACAAACACCCTTCGCACAGTTGTATTTAATGCCCCACTAAGCAAGTCCCGGGATGGCATACATCGGTCGCCTTGTTTGCCACCTTCCACAAGGCTATGGCATCCTTGAACTCTACGCCATGTCATTTCTCTCTGTTGAATGTATTTTAATAAAAAACCAGGCAGATTTCAAAATCTGCCTGGTTTTTATCTCTTTTCCATTGCACGGCTACCTGTGCATAGCCTCACCTTCAGAAAAAATTTGTCTTCCCTTTGTGGCACGGCTTAAAGCCTTGCTTAACAAAACGAACAACAAACCGCTACCTACAGCCTGCAGTAAAGAAATAGGAAGTTCTGCCACCACAGCCCCTATGTTCCCAAACAGCAACCACGCCGCAAGAGAATATCCAAAAATGGTAATCACGCTGCCAATCACCACGGCCGGAATAATTTTTTTCATTTGATTTTTATCCGCTTTCCCAAACGCAAGACACAGCAATGGTTTTATCAACAAAGTGGCCGGTAACCACACCATGCCTCCGGGAGCTAATGCATCCGAAAGCCCTGCACCCACTGCGGCTGCCACCATAGCATACGGCAACGGCAACACCGTGGCCGCAAGGTAAATAAAAGCGTCCCCAAAATGTATATAACTTCCATTTGGGCCAATCGGCACATGAATAAGATAAACAGCCAAAAAAATCAAAGCCGCGAATACCCCTGTGTATGTTATTTTCTTGATTGATTCTTGTTTCATTTTAAACACTCCTCTTTTTATACAGCACTTGACAAAGTCTTGCTGTTTCGATATTCTGATTCTAGCAGGCATCTGAGCCTAACGCAATACCCACTTTTTGAATTTTTTATGGTATCAGTTGGAGGTGTTCTTTGCAATTTATTGGCTTATTTTTAGAAAAAAACAACCCAAAACCCTTATACATGCAGTTATATGAATTTCTTGTGGCTGAAATACGCAGTGGACATCTTGCTTGTGGCGAACACTTGCTGGGAAAGCGCAGTGCCGCTTTGCACCTCGGCCTTAGTGTGAACACCGTGGACAGAGCCTACCAAATGCTTGTAGATGAAGGCTATGTGCAGGCACGGCCGCGCAGCGGTTTTTGGGTAAATGATCTTGGGCCTTTATTGCCTTTACCGCTTGCCCCGGCTACCACCCCTGTCGCCGATTTCGCCGAAAAGGCAGCGAGCACTTATGTTCATTATAGTTTTTTATCCGGTGGCATCGATTCCACTTTATTTCTACGCAAAACTTGGAATCGATTGTCAAAAGAGGTTCTTTCAAGTTCTCTTGACCTTTTTTCCAAAGGTGAAAGTTATGGGGACTTCGTTCTACGCAAGGCCATTGCCGATTACTTGCGAGGCTTTCGCGGTGTACAGTGCACGCCGGAGCAAGTGGTGATGGGTGCCGGTTTGGAGGTTTTACTGGCCAGGCTGTCCCCCCTTTTGCCTCAAGGTGCCATTGCATTGGAAAACCCCGGCTACGCCAAAACCTCCCGTCTTTTTCAAAATGTTGGCAGAGACACCACCGCTCTAAACGTAGACGAAAAAGGCATGTGCATTCAGGCTTTAGTTCAAAACCAAGTGGGGGTTTGCTATGTCACCCCAAGCCATCAATTTCCCAGCGGTTTTGTGATGCCGGCTCCAAGACGCGCCGAGCTATTGCACTGGGCAGCCGAACATAACGGCCTTATCATAGAAGACGACTACGACAGTGAATTTCGCTTTTCCGGACGTCCTTTACCAAGCCTTCAAAGTATGGACAGGCAAAATCGCGTGGTGTATGCCGGCACATTTTCCCGTTCTCTGGCCCCTGGTATTCGTGCCTCGTATTTGGTTTTGCCACCAAAACTCTTAGAGGCATGGCAAAATCATTACCATGACTATGCCTGCACTATTTGGCGGCCCGAACAACACACCTTGGCGCGTTTTATCAGCGAAGGACACTTTTCTCGCCGCCTCAATAGTGTTCGCCTTTGTTATCGTCAGCGCCTCACCCGTATTTTAAGTCTGCTGGAACAAGGTCTTCCCAAGAGCAGTTATCAATGCTTTAATACACACACAGGCCTCTATTTTATTTTAAAATTACACAATTGCCATGCAAGCAAACTTGCCAACGAAGCCGCTGAAAAAAACCTTGAAATTCGTGCACTCTCGCACTATGCACAGCAAGGCAGCGCCGGTTTTTCTTTGTGGCAAGGAGGCCATGATGCTCTGGTCTTAGGATACGGCGGTCTGCCCGATGCCAATTTAGACGAAGCCTTGCATTCCCTTATATCGGTGATGCAAAACCACCTTTCCCATAAACATCGTTAATAATACCTGCTAAATGCACTCCACTGTGTTTTCGCTGTTCACCTGAAAAGGCGAAACAGCGGCCATTAAACACTTTACATCATAAAAATCCGCCAAACCTTTGGTTTGACGGATTTTTTTACCATGAAACAAATGTTCTCCCCTGCTTATGGCACATCTTTCTTATGAACCAACTCATACACATCAAGGCGACGCGCCGATAAAATGGGCAACTGGGCCCGTATTTCTTCCACCTCATCCAAATCTATATCCAAAAGCAACACTTCCTCTTTTGCATCACAACGTGCCAACACCTCACCCCAAGGGTTCACCGCCAAGGTATTACCATAGGCCACATAGGCCGCTGTATCATCGCGAGCCGGCGAAATACCAAACGTGAACATCTGATTATCTACCGCACGCTGGCGAAACATCAATTCCCAATGAGCAGGCCCCGTAGTCATATTAAACGCCGCCGGTACAAATACGCACTTGGCACCTTCCAAAGCCATCAGACGAGCCAATTCTTCAAAACGCATGTCAAAACAAAGGCAAAGACCCATTTTGCCAAAAGGTGTTTCAAAAACGGTAACTTCATTGCCCGCCGACATGGTTTTAGATTCTTTAAACTGCTGGCCATCTTTTAATTGTATATCAAAAAGATGCATTTTGCGATGACGTGCAATTTGTTTGCCTTGTGCATCATATACATACGATGTATTATACATACAATCGTCACAAATTTCCGGCAACGACCCTGCCACCAAGATAATTCCAAGCCGTTTTGCCAAGGCGGATAAGATCACTTGTACAGGGCCCGCCTCTTCCTCTCCATAGGCGCGAAAATACTTGTTGGAATAGGGACAAAAAAACATTTCCGGCAGCACAACTAAATCGGCCCCTTGCCGGGCCGCTTTTTCTACTTCCTTGCAAGCATGGGCTACATTTTTTTCCTTATCCATACCAATGCCCAATTGTAACAAAGCAATTTTCATGGGGCTACCCTCCTTTTTCTAAAAAGCTATGATGTCTACGCCTCCCAGGGCAACAAGGCCCATGCGGATATTTGTGGCGGCAAGCTCGCTGTCATGGCACCGTTGGTTACAGCAAGTACTTTGGCCCCTTCCACCAAATCTGTTTCGTCCAGTTGTTCCAATGCCTCTAAAGGTACATGCACGATCACAAGCTCCTCTCTTGGGCTTTCGGCTTGCATTTCTATGCGATATCCTTCTTCTGTTGGTTCACTGCTTATTATTTCACCACCCCAAAGTGCACCCTCCGACAAGGGGGCCAACACGGAAACTTCCAAAGCCGTTGCCTGTGGCGGAATAGAACGGGTTAGCGCACCATCATATGCCACTTGCACATACATGCCAAGTTCCGGCTGTGTCTCATTTTGCTCTTGTCTCCATGTAAACACAATCTCTTCTTGCCCATAATCATAGCCGGGCAACTGGCTCACTGTGATATTTTCCTCGGACAGTTCGGTTATTTCTCCCCGATATATCATTGTTTCTGTTGAAAAAGATTCTTCACTTTGCACAGAAACACTGGGCTGTGTGTTTGCCTCACTTACTATTGAAGCGGAAGAGCTTGTATTTTCTTGTGTGCAGGCCCCAAACATAAAGGCACATCCTAAACATATACAAATCACAACATATCGCATGTTTTCTTCCCCCATCACTGTTTTATCTTTTTTGGTTCCGGCACGGTTTTATACAATACACTCTTTTGTTGCTTTTGCGGCCAATAAAATGTGTAGCCTATTGTATCAAAACTTTTCTTTTCTTGCAAGCAAAGAAACACTCTCTCCACGTTTTAGCTCTAACACACCAATAACGACATGTTTTCGTTTGTCATCATTCTCAAAATATGTTTTAATAGATATAGCCCTTAATGGTGGGAGGTTCTTTACATGCTAAGTTTACTTGGAATGATAGAACAACAGGTGATGATTGTTCTTTTAATTGCTGTTGGGTTTTTTCTTTCCAGAACCGGCTATATCGAGCACAATGTGCGTCTTTTTCTCAGTTTTATAAATATCAATGTCCTCATCCCTTGTAGTTTATTTACCGTATTGGTTACGGCACAGCCAAATGAAGAACAATTATACGATTTTTTTCTTGTGGTGCTTATCGGCTTTGTGGTAGAAGGGCTATGCTTTTGGGCGGCCAAATATCTTTTTCGAAATTTTCCTATCAAACAAAAAAACATTTTGCGCTATGCGCTCACCAGCCCCAATGTAGCCTTCATTGGTTTGCCTATCATTGATGGTTATTACGGAAACGAAGGTATTTTGTATCTAGCTGCCTTTATGATCCCTCTTAATTTCTTTATGTTTTTATTTTCATTTCGTTTATTTCTCCCCAAAGAGAAAGCCCGTATTCCCATTTTAAAACAAATCATGCATCCCACGCTTATTTCTATATTTATTGGCTTAGCCTTTATGTTGCTTGGCTTGCAACCTCCCTCTTTATTGCTCAACACGGCCGAGCTTTTGGCCCATTGTTCAGTTCCCATGGCTTTGCTTCCCATCGGGTGCATTTTGGCAAGCATTGATATGCGCGCCACTTTGTTCACCACCGGCTTTTTGCTTTGTGGCCTACGTCTGCTTATCATCCCCTTGCTGGTTTTGGGTATTTCATGGGTTTTGGGTATCCCGGCTATAGTGGCCGGTGTTCTCACCTTACTGTTTGGCATGCCCGTGGCGGTCACAACCAACTCTTTAGCCACTGCCTACAAGGGAGATGTTGTTTATTCCTCCAAACTTATTTTCTTATCCACCGTAATATCCATGCTCACCTTGCCTTTGTTGGCCACTATCGTGGAATTGCTTTTTATGGCATAATGGATTGGCCGTGCCCCAAAAAAACCACAGCCATTTTTTGTATGGCACACAAACACGCCATGGACACATGTGCCCCTCTTTTGTTGCAAGCTAAATCACGCTCGCTTTTGCGAGTTTTTGCCGTATACTACACCCTTGATAACACAATTATTCTTGCACATCTAAGGGCGTGAAAGGAAGCAAAATGCAAACCAAAAAAAATAAATTCCTGCGTTTCATTCTCATTTTCATCAAACGGAGCAAACAAGCCTCTTTGGTCCCTTCCTCTGTAAGCATTGCATTTTACGCCTTGTTGTCTATATTTCCGTTTTTAATTTTGTTAGGCAACTTGCTTCCGCTGTTTCACATCACACCGGACGTGGTGGTAGACTATTTGTCTATTTTAATTCCCGAGGCCCTGCTGCCCGTAGCAAAACCCATCGTTCTAAGTCTGTTAAGCGGCAGCAGTGGAGGTTTGTTGTCTGTCTCCACACTCACCTTGCTTTGGGCTTCCAGCCGTGCCATCAATTGCCTGCAAAACAGCATGACCGCCGCCTATGGCATTCACAGCGAGCGCAATTACATCGTTCGCCGCTTTATCGGTTTTGTAAGTGTTTTGCTTTTTTTAGTTCTCATCGGTTTACTTTTGTTTTTATTTAGCTTCAGCGACATGCTTTTTTCTTTCTTAATCCCTGCTATGCCTTGGATAGAACCCCTGCGTGATGTGATAGACAATTTACGTTGGCCTGTAGTTTTAGTGTTTGTGTTTTTCATGTTAGTGCTGGTATATCTCATTGCACCTTCGGCCAAAGTTCGCTTTCGCGAGGCCATCCCCGGGGCTCTGTTTGCCACAATGGTACTTTTGCTTTTGGTGCAGTTATTTGCCTTATATGTAAGGGTGGCTACGCGCTCTTTGTCCGGCTATGGGGCACTCAGCACATTTTTTATACTAATGTTTTGGCTGGAGTATTCCGCTATGGCGGTGGTAGTGGGTGCTTTGCTAAATGCCAGCATCTACGAATACCGTTTTGGCGAAGATAGTTTGCAATCCAGCAAGCTAGACGAATGGAATCTTTTGCTAGACGACAAGCTTAGCAACTATGCGAAAAAGAAACTTTTGGCGTTGCAAACACGCCATATTGATAAAAAAAACACTGCACAATCCCATGAAACCACCAAAGACACAAAGCATAAAGGAGAAGATAATAATGAATAATACCCTTTGTATACGCAACCTTATCCTGGGCGATGGGAAGCCAAAAACCTGTGTTTCTTTAGTAGACACTAGCACCGACACTCTACTTTACAGCGCCACTTTAGCAAGAGCCCTCGCCGCAGATATCGTGGAGTGGCGTCTTGATTGCCTTCCCCCCATGGAAGATATTATTCTTTTACGCACTGTAAAACAATTGAAAGTTGCTTTAAAAGGAACGCCTCTTTTGCTCACTTTTCGCACAGTGCCAGAGGGCGGCAAGCGCGAGATTAAACAGAGCACCTACGGCTCGCTACTACGCCTGATGATTGCCAGCGAAAGCATCGACCTCATAGATATCGAGCTCTCTTGTAAAAACGATTTGCTTTCTCTGCTGATAGAAGAGGCCAAAAACAAAGAGATTGCTGTTGTGCTGTCTAGCCACGATTTATACGGCACACCTTCTAAAGAAGCCATGTTAAACCGTTTGCAACGCATGCGGCAATTGGGTGCTGACATACCAAAATTGGCCGTTATGCCACACCGTTTTGCAGATGTTCTTAGCCTCTTGGCCGTAAGCGAGGAATTTTACAGGCAGGCCGATTGTCCCTTTATCACCATGTCCATGGGGGAACTTGGACAACTAAGCCGCATCAGTGGCCATTTCACAGGTTCCGCCGTCACTTTTGGCTATGCCGAAAACTGCTCTGCCCCAGGGCAACTACCTATGCGAGATTTGCAGCAAATATTGGCTGTTTTTGAAGACACATCGGCACTTACTTCATGATTTTTTAAAAAAACCGAGCTTACCCTAAAAATAATTGACACAAAGAGTGTGTTTATGATACAATAATTAGGCATCTAATGGTGCTTTCGAGAGGAGAGGTGTCCGAGTGGTTTAAGGAGCCGGTCTTGAAAACCGGTGACTCCGCAAGGGGCCGTGGGTTCGAATCCCACCCTCTCCGCCACTTTGATGCCACAATAGAATACTTATTTTATTTGACACGGAGAAGTACTCAAGAGGTCGAAGAGGCTCCCCTGCTAAGGGAGTAGGGCGTGAAAGCGTCGCGAGGGTTCAAATCCCTCCTTCTCCGCCAAAAACACAATTGATTTATCGGTTGTGTTTTTTTATTTTGTGTAGTATTATTGCTATATGGATTATTTAATGCCCACTGAACAAACAAAAAAGACATATACATATTATAAAATGGATTTTTTGTTTGGAAAAGTGCAAAGGTTTTTCTGTTTTTCGCACAAAAACCTTGCACTTTCGTTTTCGCCTTTTCATTTTAGGGGCGAAAACACAGTGGAAAGCATCAAAGTATGCCCATAAAAGTGCTTTTCTGAGCACTTTTATGGCCACCGCATTTTGCGGTGGGGC